>JBNMKM010000029.1:0-42099 GCA_050874345.1 Roseburia sp.
CCGTATTTTCGGGCTTTTCAGCTCTTTTGGCTCCGGCTGCCATATCTATGAATTCAATCACTCTTGTGATGAATTTCCATTGTATCTTATTTTGACATTCAGGTCAATCCCTGTTGGAATCGAACTCTGACTTATCACTTTCCAACTTCCATAAGTCTCAACCATGATTGAACCTTAGGAGGGGGCTGTTATATCCATTTAACTAAGGAAACAAACGCCATTACTTATTTTATCATATTGTACGATAAAAAGCCATAGCTAATCTTTGTAATTTATACTGCCCTGCATCCAGATATTTCCCTTGAATCGTCTGCCGACTTCCGGCACGCCCACAAGATCCTTCTCATTAATGCAAAGCCCAAAATAGATATCGTTGCACAAAATATCCATTACATAAACATTTTCACCAGTCAGCTCATTCTGGCACTTTCTGCAATCCATAATCTCGCCGAGAACCGAATACTGGTCGCTCTCGATTCCATATGGCATCACATAGCTGTCCACAATGCTTAAGATATCCTCGTGCGTAATTCTGCGAGAAAGAAGCGAATAGGTGTCAATATCCTCAAGCGTCAGATTCTCGATTGCATCCTCATCGCCATCGCGTGCTGCCGCAATCAGACGGTTTCTGTCCATGCCGTTCTCAAGCGGCTGTGTCTGGCGGTGTTCCGTCTTGTTGATAGGAAGCAGAATTTTTCCCTCTGTGGATAACGCACCCAGAATAATGCCCTGCTGTTGATTCCGGTATGCCTTGTCTCCCCTGACTGCCAGATAGTCTACCACATTCTGCAGATAAAAAATCAGCGTTACACCAATCCGGACCTCATCGCATACTCCCGCATAAGATTCTTTTTCTGCATGTTTTTCCACATCTGCGATTTCTGTCGTGGATATCTCTCTTCCGCAAAAGAAAGGATAGTAATATTCCATCTCAAACACATTTTCTTCATTGTACGTACCACGAAGTGAAATGCCAAACATCTCTCCGAACTCCTTCGTAATCTCTGCAAAATCATTTCCTTCGGAGTCTCTGGAAATCTTCTCGGTTGTAGGATGTTCCACAATTTTTTCGATAAGCTCTGTCATCTCTTCTTTGGAAATATCCGAAAATCCGACTGCTCTTAAAAATTTGTGCATATACGCTCCTCCTTTCGCCTTTCTGACTGTCATAAAAACAATTCATTATATAATAAGTATTTTTATTTTGCAACTCTTATTCTTCGATATGGATAATCGCCGTATCTTTTTCTTTTTCCAGATAGCAGCGTCTCTCTGTTACATTTCCTTCGTCGTCAAGAATCAACACCACCGGGCGGATGGGGTCCTTACTCTGCGAAACGACAATTCCCATTTCACCGGTATTTAGTCTGACCACCGTTCCCGCCGGATAACGTGCTACGCTCTTTTGCAGCATTTTTACAATCCTTGCTTCAAAAAGGACATCCGATGTTTCCACCAGATACTCTAACGCCTGCTGTACGGTCACTCTGCGGCACTCCATTCCGGAAATCATGCAGTCAAATGCATCACAGACCTGTAAGATATTACATTCTATTTCCTTTGTTTTCTGTCGCAGCGGAAATCCGGAACCATCTTTTCTCTCATGATGGGACAAAATCATTTTTTTCTCGATTGGTCCAAGCCAGGTTTCTCCTTCAAGTGCCGAATAAGCCAGGATTGTATGCTTTTTAAATTCAAAAGCCTGTGCAGACGAATTGTTTGCAAAATCGCAGTTGAGATACGGCACGGTAATGTAACGTATTCCCAGGTCATGTAGCAGACATCCCAGCGAAATGCGGTACAGTGCATCTTCCTTCAGTTTCAGTTTTTTTGCAAGCAATAATGCAAGGATTGTCACCCTCACTGTGTGCTCATACAGATTGCCGCTCCGCTCGCCCATATCTATCACGGTGGAGCACTCCGCATTTAAAACATCCTTGACAAGCTCCTCCGACAGCGGTTTCATTTTTTCTAACGACTTCTCTCCATGATAAATATGACTCTCTAAAATTGTCTGTACTCTACCGATGTAGTTATTGATAATTTCTCTGTCTAATATCTGGTGTACTTCTTCATAACTCTCATAAGGGTCCTCGATACAAACAGTATCAATTCCCAAAAAGGACATCAAGTCAAGATATTCCGGTTTCAATACAGTTCCTTTGGAAATCAATACTTCTTTTTCTTTTGTAATGACCGGTTCTGCTAAAGTCTCCCCGCCTTTTAATGATTTTATCAGCCGTATCCTCATATACTCTCCCGATAGCTCAACCCCAGCTTCTTATGCTTCCTCTGTTTCGTTCCCCATTGCGCGATTTAATGCCTTCTGTTCTTCCTCGGATAATACAATAATGGAATTTCCATCCACAATTTCTTTTATGTAAGTATAGCAGCCCTCTCTTGTATGCATGGCATTGATAATATAACCATCATTTTTTTCATCCAGCATTGCAAGAGAAAAACTTAACTTACCTCCCATTTCATTTAACGCATCATATTTTATCAGTCCCATTTTCTGATAAGTCTGATTCATTTTTTTAGAAAGACTCTTCACGTTCTTTTCATTCGCTTCGTTTGCCTCGAGAAGGAAATCCACCTGCTCAAGACGTTTGATAAGAGTATCCTCCAGGTTCTTTGCACTGTTTCCACTCATAAAAATTTTGTAATTCTTCTTGAGATTTTTCATCCGCACGCTGTTTGCGATGGTGACAATCAAAAGAATGATAACCAGTACCGCAAGCCCGATAATCACATAATCGGAATCAAATCCTAAATATTGTTCTATCATTATTTGTTCTCCTTGTAAACATACGTTCTATTTTTGAATTGTACGCATCATATCAATAATACGGTCAAGTTCATCCATAGAATAATACTCAATTTCAATTTTTCCCTTTTTATCATCCTTTGGATGAATGGCAACCTTGGTACCAAGAATGACCTTCATTTTTTCCTCTAAGTCATGGAAAATGGCATCCAGCTTTTTATCCTCATTCTCCGGTTTCACCGTCGGCGGTGTCAGCTTTTGCTGCTGAATCTTTTTCACCAGTTTTTCCGTCTCGCGCACGCTGAGTTTTTCATCAAAAATCTTTTGTGCCGTCACATACTGTACTTCCAAATCTTCAATTCCAAGCAGCGCTCTTGCATGACCTGTGGAAATCATATCGTCGATTACCATCTGCTGTACTTTTTCATTCAGCTTTAACAGTCGCATGGAATTCGTGACAGCGGTACGGCTCTTGGATACGCGCTCTGCTATCTCATCCTGTTTTAAGTTAAATTCTGTCAGCAGTCTCTTATAAGCAAATGCTTCTTCAATCGGATTTAAGTTTTCCCTCTGAATATTCTCAATCAGGGAGATTTCCACAACTTCCTGTTCCGTAAGATTCTTTATGATAACCGGTACTTCTTTGAGTCCGGCAAGTTTTGCAGCACGCCATCTGCGTTCTCCAGCGATAATCTCGTAATAATCTTTTTTGTCCTGCACAATGAGCGGCTGTAACATACCAAACTGTTTGATGGATTCCGATAATTCTACCAATGCATCCTCATCAAAATTTTTTCTTGGCTGCTCACGGTTTGGTTCTACCTTACTAATACTGACCATAATTCCATCAGCCGCTTTTTCATTCTTTTCTTCCGTTTTTGCTGCTGCGGTCTTACTTACCTTGTCCGTAATCAGAGAATCAAGTCCTTTTCCAAGTCCACCTTTCTTTGCTGCCATATTATCTTCCTTTCCTTTCCATTACTTCTTTTGCGAGTGAACGATAGCTTTCAGCTCCGGCTGACCGGCTGTCATAAAGATTGATTGGCAGTCCGTGGGACGGTGCTTCTGCCAGACGGATATTTCGCGGTATCAACGTCTCATATATTTTTGCATCCAGATTTGTCTTCACATTGTCTACAACCTGGTTGGAAAGATTTGTACGCACATCATACATGGTGAACACAACCCCATCAATTTCCAGCTCCGGATTTAATCTCTGCTGTACCAAATCAATGGTATGCATCAACTGGCTCAATCCTTCCAGTGCATAATACTCGCACTGAATCGGAACCAGGACAGAATCTGCGGTTGTCATGGCATTAATTGTCAGCATATTCAAGGACGGCGGACAATCAATAATAATAAAATCATAGTCATCTCTGATATAATCTACGGCATTTTTTAAGATATATTCCTTCTCGTTAATTCCGAGCAGTTCAATTTCTGCACCTGCAAGGTTCACATTCGATGGAATAATCTTCATTCCCTCTACTACTGTATCGGTCATACTTTCTTTGATAGAACATTCCTCTAACATCAGTTCATAGACGGTGTTTTCCACTTCATTCTTGTCTACACCAAGTCCGCTGGTCATATTGCCCTGTGGGTCTAAATCAATTGTCAGAACCTTCTCACCGGCTTCTGCCAGACAGGATGCTAAATTAATTGCGGTTGTTGTCTTTCCGACTCCACCTTTTTGATTTGCAATTGCTATGATTCTACTCATTTTGTAACCTTTCTTTTATATAAATTGGATTTGTCTTTCAAAAAACAAGATACTTTGCAGTGTGCAGTCGCCCTATTATTTCCGGACTGTCCTGCAATAAATGCAAGAGGTGCTTCGCAGTGTTTAGTCTCAATACGTTCGCAGTGCCAACTCGAAAAAGCTTCGCATTTTCTCGTTGTCGGGCAGTCGCCCTATCATCCCCGTGCTGCCACATACATTCAAGACTACTTCGCAGTGCATCAGCCACAAAATCTATGATTTTGCGGCTGTCGGGCAGTCGCCCTATCAAATAAGGCTAAAACAAAAAATTGCCCGCTAGCGGTCATTTTTGTTTCATCCTTATTTGGCACTGCTCGTTGCTATTTGATATTATATCATGCTTAACATCGGATTGCTATAGAAAATGTTTCACGTGAAACATTTTTTCTCGCTATTCGTATAAAACAAATCCCCCGGAATGTTTCACGTGAAACATCCGGGGGATTTTCTGTCTTTTGATTATATTGTAATCAGGTTATTACGGATTGCAAATACAGCAGCCTGTGTACGGTCTGTAACACCAATCTTCTTAAAGATGTTGGATACATGGTTCTTAACAGTACGTTCACTGATTTCAAGCTCTTCCGCTACTTCTTTATTGTATTTACCAATTGCAAGCAGCTTCAATACTTCTAATTCTCTTCTGGTCAGTTTTTCGATCTTGACACTGTCATTATCAATATCAATCATCTTGGCATTTAACAATGGAATCAGACTTGGCTGAATGTAATCGTCTCCATTTACCACTGCAAGAATTGCTTTCTTTAATTCTGCGGACTCGGAATCTTTTAACAGATATCCATTGACACCAATATTAACTGCCTTTAACAGATACTCTACTTCGTTATGAACGGTGAGTACAAGCACCTTTACTTTCATTCGTTTGTCTTTCATTTTCTGAAGAACTTCCAGTCCGTTCATATTCGGCATATTGATATCTAAGAGCAATACATCCGGTTTTACCGTCAATAATTTTTCCAGACACTCAACTCCGTCGCATGCCTCAGCAATTACCTCAAAATCTCCCTCTAACTCCAATAACTGCTTCAATCCCTCACGAATCATCGAATGGTCATCTGCAATCATAACTTTCACTGCCATAATTAATTTGCCTCCTTTTTGACAATCGGAACTTCCACCACAATTTTTGTTCCAACATTTATTTTAGAATCAATACTGATATTGCCCGATAAAAGATAAACCCGCTCTCTCATCATAGACAACCCAAACCCGGAATTATCCTGTCTGGGATTTCCATCATTCTGCTCTATATCAAACCCGTCTCCATTATCTGTGATTGAAACGCATATTTTCTTTTCTTCATATCGAAGCACCACTTGAATCAATGAAGCCTGCGCATACTTGATTGAATTACTGCACGCCTCCTGAATAATTCGGAGCAATGTAATTCCAATGACCGGATTAATCTGATAAGGTGTTCCCTCCACGGAAAAACTGATTTTTTTCGATTCACTGGATTCTAGTCTGTCTAATGCCCGCTCAATTGTCACATCCAGACCGATATCATCAAATGACATTGGACGAAGATTGTAAATCATCTCACGTGTCTCATTGATAATGTCACGCAGTGTTCTCGACATCATATTCAGTTCCAGTTTACAGCGAACCGGATCAAGCTCCACAAGTTTACTGCAAAGCTCTGTCTTATGAACAAGGCTTGTGAGATTCTGTACCGTGGAATCGTGAAGTTCTCTCGAAATACGCTGTCTCTCATTCTCCTGCGTTTCAAGTAGCGTCAAACGATAAAATTCATCGTCTTCCTCTTCCTTCTTCTCCCCGAGCTGCTCTTTTGTCTCCTTGATAACGGCTGACAATTCATCCAGCTTGTCCAGGCAGTTCTGGTATTTCTGTTTTACAGCATCTATCTGCTCTGTCAGCTCTTTTTCAGCTTCCTTCAGCTCCATAATACGATTTTTGTTGATTCCATTTACCTCTCTCGGCGTAAAAGATTCGTATGTCGGATCGCTGTTTTCTTCCAGAAGCCGGATAAATTCTATGTTTTCTCTTCGGTGTATCTCCAGATTTCCAAGTTCCTTTTCAATCGCAACTTTTTCTTCCAGATATTCATTTTGAAGTTTTTCCAAAAAATTAATCATAGATTCCTCTCGAACATATGTTTTGTAATATTCTCTAAAACACCATTCTCATTTTATACTAAAAATCTGTGAAAGTGAAGTAAAATTTTCCATCTGACAAATTAAATTTCTCTACAGAAAAATTTAATTTGTATCTGGCATCAAAAGTGGCTATAATAAAAGTAGGATATGTGAATTGGAACAATTTATTATGAATTAAGTGGGAGGGGCATCATCATGAAAAATAACGAACATCATATTTCCAAAAATATCAGACATTTTTTCCTGCTGACAGCACTCGCCGCCGGAACCGTGCACGTACTGAATCGTGTGGTTGACATGGCTGCGGAATTAAAAAATATTTTAAAATCTGAAAACGGCAATTTTTATGATTGGAAAAATGGAGAGATTTATTATACGAAGCGCGGAACCGGTTCCCCTGTCCTTCTGATTCATGAACTCGATCCAATGAGTTCCTCTTATGAATGGAATCGTATGATAAAGAAACTGGAAAAAGAGCACACGGTATACACACTTGACCTCTTAGGATGTGGTCGCTCCGAAAAGCCATACCTGACCTATACCAATTATTTATACGTGCAGCTTGTTACGGATTTTATCCAGCACATCATCAAAGAAAAAACCGATGTCATCACAAGCGGCAACTCCATCTCGTTTGTTGTGCTCGCTTCCAACATGAACACGAATCTGATCAAACGGGTGATTGCGATTAACCCGCCTGCTGTCGGAGAATTCAATCATACACCGGATCAGTCTTCCTCTATCCGCAAGTTCTTATTGGAGAGCCCGATTGTTGGTACTTTTATTTATAATCTGCGCACACATGAGAAAATGATTGAACGCAGATTTGCAAGCGAATATTTTGCAAAGCCACAGCTTGTCTCCTCCAAAATGTTAGATGCATACTTTGAAGCATCTCATATGGAACACAGCCATGGAAAATATCTGATGGCAAGTATCGAGGGAAATTATACAGACAATGCGATTGCCCATGCGTTAAAGAAAATGGAAAGCCCGCTTTCGATTATCACAAGCCGGGGGCTTTCCACTGCAGCCGCAAATGCGGAAACCTATATCAAACAGAACTCTCATATTGAAACCGCTACTATTTCCAATGCAAAACTGCTCCCGCAATTGGAAGTTCCGGAACGGTTATACGATGTGATTCAGATGCTTTTAACAGAACAATAACATTTTTTACAGGGGCTCCTTCGTAGGAGTCCCTGCTTTTCTTGGATACGCTTTTGGCGTTTTCTTCTTCTTATCAATGATGACAAAAGAACGCTTCTGCTCGTACAAATCAAACTTATAGATTTCTCTCAATTCGCCGCCCAAAACAGAAATCGCTTTTTTTGCAGTAGCTGCCTCTTCCTCAATCTCACCGGATTTATAAGAAATAAAGGCTCCTCCCTCTTTTACAAACGGAATACAGTACTCACTTAAAGAGGATAAATTTGCCACGGCACGGGACACACATAGGTCAAATTGTTCCCGATATTCTTTATTTCTGCCCATTTCTTCTGCTCTTCCGTGAACACAGGAAACGTTTTGCAAAGAGAGTTCTCCTACGACATTTTCCAGAAACTTAATCCGCTTGTTGAGCGAATCTGCAAGCACCAGACGAATCTGTGGAAACGCAATTTTTAACGGAACACCCGGAAATCCAGCTCCAGTACCCAAATCCAGCACACGGATTTCACGATTCAAATCATAAATTCTGCACAGGGAAAGACTGTCCAGAAAATGCTTTTCAATCACCTCATCAAATTCCGTAATTGCTGTCAGGTTCATTACCTTATTGGTTTCCACAAGAAGCTCATAATAGTCTAAGAACTGCTTCATCTGGGTTTCGTTTAACGAAATCCCCAAATCTGCCAATCCTTTTTCAAATTTATCAAGCTGATACGCCATATATTTTCGCCTTTCTTTTACTGCCGCTCTTTGTAATACAACTGTTCCATATATACTAACAATACCGAAATGTCCGCCGGAGATACCCCGGAAATTCGGGACGCCTGTCCAATCGAAATTGGATGATAGGTCTTTAACTTCTGACGTGCCTCAATGCGAAGAGACGGTACCTCATCATAATCAAAATCTTCCGGTATCTTTTTCTGCTCTAACTTCTTAAACTTCTCTACCTGCTTAATCTCACGGGTAATGTAACCGTCATACTTAATGTTAATATTCACCTGCTCCGTTACTTCATCCGGAAGCTTCGGGCGGTTCGGGTCAATTGGTGCGAGCTTTGCATAATCAAGCTCCGGTCTGCGGATTAATTCCGTTAATGTCACGCCGGTGTTCAGCGGGATACTTCCATAACTCTCCAAAAGTGCCTGTACCTCCTGGTTTGCACCGACTCTGACCTTTGCGACACGTTTTGTTTCCTCGTCAATCAAACGCTCTTTCTCGCAAACCCAGTCATAGCGCTCCTTTGAGATAAGTCCAACCTCATAGCCTCTCTTTGTCAGACGCAAATCCGCATTGTCCTGACGCAACAGGAGACGATATTCCGCGCGGGATGTCATCATACGATAAGGCTCATGGTTTTCCTTTGTCACCAGATCGTCAATCAGCACGCCAATATATGCTTCTGAGCGGTCTAATACAAACGGCTCTCTTCCAAGGAGATACATTGCAGCATTGATTCCTGCAACAAGTCCCTGACAGGCAGCCTCTTCATAACCGCTGCTTCCGTTAAACTGTCCGCCGGAAAAAAGTCCTTTGATTTTCTTAAATTCCAGGGACGGATAAAGCTGGTTCGGATTGATGCAGTCGTACTCAATGGCATAAGCATTGCGCACAATCTTTACGTTTTCAAGTCCCGGCAGGGTGCGGTACATCTCATGCTGCACATCCTCCGGCAGGGAAGAAGACATTCCGCCGACATACATCTCATTGGTGTTTAAACCTTCCGGCTCGATAAAAATCTGGTGTCTGTCCTTATCTGCAAATTTGACCACCTTGTCCTCGATGGACGGACAGTAACGCGGCCCGGTTCCCTCAATAATTCCGGCATAAATCGGTGAGCGGTCAAGATTGTTACGGATAATCTCATGCGTCTTTTCATTTGTGTACGTCAGCCAACAGGAAACCTGATCAATCTGTACGCTCTCCGGGTCTGTCGTAAAAGAAAACGGCACAACACGCTCATCCCCTTTTTGCTCCTGCATCTTTGAAAAATCCAGGGAACGCTTATCCACACGCGCCGGTGTTCCCGTCTTAAAGCGGAACATTTCAATTCCATGTGCTTTTAACGAATCTGTCAGATGATTTGCCGCCATCAGACCGTTTGGTCCGGTGTAAGTAATCATTTCACCTGTGAGACAGCGTGCACGCAGATAGGTTCCCGTACACAGTACAACCGCTTTGCAGTGATACGTCGCACCGGAAAATGTTTTTACGCCCGTAATTTTATCACCTTCCGTGATAATCTCAGAAACCTCCGCCTGACGGATGGTCAGATGGTCTGTATTCTGCAGGGTTTTTCGCATCTCCATGCTGTAATTTACCTTGTCTGCCTGCGCACGCAGAGAATGTACCGCCGGTCCCTTGGACTGGTTTAACATCTTGGACTGAATAAACGTCTTGTCGATATTTTTTCCCATCTCGCCGCCGAGCGCATCAATCTCACGCACCAGATGTCCCTTCGAGCTTCCGCCGATATTCGGATTGCAGGGCATCATTGCAATACTGTCAACACTCACGGTGAACATGATTGTCTCAAGCCCAAGTCTTGCACAGGCAAGTGCTGCCTCGCAGCCCGCATGTCCGGCTCCGACAACTGCCACATCATAATTTTCTTCCAAACGATTTCTGCTGGTATCCATTCTTTTATCTCTCACACCTTTTTCTAAAACTCATAATCAATGCAGGCACGGTTTTCTCTCACTGCCGTAATGAACTTTCCAAATGCCACATGTGTCGGATGTGCCTGATATGCCTCTAAATCCTCGAAACTCTTGAAATCAAAGATAAGAGAAAAGTCGTAATTGCTCTCCGGTGCCTGTTCCATATTTGTCACAACCAAAGCCTCAGAAATCATCGGAATCTTTTTTACTTCCTCTAACCGGCTTAAAGCCTCTTTTAAATTTGCTTCCTTATTCTCTTCCTTTAACTTAAACATACAGATATGTCTTACCATTTTCTATCCATCCTCCCTTTTTATTTTCCCATACAGAATTTACTGAATATCTCATTCACCAGATCGTCTTCCACTGCCTCTCCGATGATACTTCCCAACGCTTCATACGTATTCATCAGGTCAATGGAATAAAAATCTTCCGGCATTCCGTCCCGGATGCTTTGCAATACTAACTCTAACCCAGAAAGTGCTTCCTGTAAAGATGCTTTCTGCCGGATATTCGTAATCATCACCTGGTCATTAAATGTGACCTCCCCGGAAAAGAACATTTCCTGCACTGCCTGCTGTAATTCCTCGATTCCGGTCTGCTCTTTTGCAGAAATGGAAATCATGCGGATTGGTTCGTCGGATCTTCCATTCTGTTTTTCCACTGCTTCTTTCATTTCCGATGAAGTTATCAACGGTGACAAATCAGACTTGTTCAAAAGTATGATTGACTTGCGGTCCTTTAACAGCTCAATGATTTCAAAATCGTTCTCATCAAGCGGTGTTGAAGTATCGACAACATAGATGACAAGGTCGGCGTCTTTTAAATACTTTCGCGCTTTATCCACACCGATTTTTTCGACCACATCATCTGTGCTGCGGATTCCTGCCGTATCAATGATATTTAAAATAATTCCGTTTAAGTTAATCTGTTCCTCTAATACATCCCGGGTAGTTCCGGCAATATCCGTAACAATCGCACGCTCCTCCCCCACTAAGGTATTAAGCAGCGACGATTTTCCGGCATTCGGCTTTCCAACAATAACCGTTGAAATTCCTTCCTTTAAAATCCGCCCATTCTCACTGTTTTTCAAAAGGGTCTCAATCCGGCTGTGGATAGAGACTACCTTCTGTTCCAACTCCTGTGGATAACCCTCAAGGCTGATATGTTCCGGGTCGTCTAATGCAGATTCGATAAATGCAATTTCATGAAGCACCTGTCCGCGAAGCTCTTTTACCTCATCCGATAATGCACCGGACAACTGGTTCATCGAACTTTTCAGTGCAAACTCATTTTTTGCATGAATCACATCAATGACGGATTCCGCCTGCGATAAATCAATTCTTCCATTCAAAAACGCCCGTTTCGTAAACTCTCCCGGCTCTGCCGGTCTTGCGCCATACTTGATGACCGTCTCTAAAATGCGCTTCATGACATAGACACCGCCGTGGCAGTCAATCTCCACCGTGTCTTCTCTGGTATAACTTTTGGGAGCACGCATCAAAAGAACCATTACTTCATCAATGATATCCTCTCCGTCCTTAATGTGTCCGTAGTGAATTGTATGGCTTGGTAAATCTTTTAACTTCTTTTTTCCTGCCGCTTCAAAAATCCGGTCCGTGATAGAAACAGCATCATCACCGCTGATTCTTATAATTCCGATTCCGGATGGGGTCATGGCAGTTGCAATTGCTGCAATTGTATCTGTCTGAAACATCTTTTTTTCCTCCTAAAAATGCCACCTCACAGTCTGCAAGGGACTATGCGGTGGCATCTTCTCGAATGCGACAGCCTTTAGCGATCTCTCTTTAATGTGACAACCACATGTCTGTAAGGTTCTTCTCCCTCACTATGTGTGGTGACAAATTTATCATTCTGTAACGTAGAATGAATCACTCTGCGTTCAAATGGATTCATCGGCTCTAAGGCAACCGGGCGTTTTGTTCTCTTAACCTTATATGCAATGTTTCTTGCAAGGTTCTCTAAGGTTTCTCTTCTTCTCTTACGGTAATCTTCGGTGTCAATTTTTACCTTTACAAAGTTCTCTGCGCGGCGGTTTACTGCAAGATTTGTAAGATACTGTAAGGAATCTAAGGTCTGTCCTCTCTTTCCGATGAGAACTCCCATGTCATCTCCCTTTAAGTCAATGTTTAAGGTGTTGCTCTCCTCATCCTTATCAATGATGATTTCAACTTCCAGTTTCATTGCTTTAAATACGTTCTCTAAGAACTCTCTTGCATCATCTTCCGGTGAATATTTCTTGCGCACCTTGATGACTGCATCTTTTCTTCCGATTCCAAGGATTCCGGAACTTCCCTTCTCGACTACTTCATACTCGATTCTGTCACTGGTTGTCCCAAGCTTAATCAGAGCTTCTGTGATTGCATCGTCTACTGTTCTGGCTGATACTTCGATAAACTCCATACTAAACCACCCATATCCTTTCCTGCTTGTTATTTCCTTGTATTTCTTTCATTGAAGTCCTTGACCATGTTTGCCTTCGCAGCCATACTTCCTGCTTTTGCACTTGATTTCTTTGCGTTTGCCTTCTCAAGTTCAAGCTCTTTTTCTGCAGAAGACATCTGCTTTTTGGCAGGACTGTCAATATTCTTTGTATTCATACGTGCAGCGTTGTAAATCTGGTTCTCGGAAATTCCCATCTTTTCACGCTTTTTTCTCGCCTTTTCCTGGTTCTTCTTGATGATATCATCTAAGTCAATCTTATCAAAATGCTTATTTAAGAAGAACTGCTGTACTGCTCTTGCCACTGCACTTGCAATCCAGTAAATACCAAGACCAACCGGTACGGTAAAACAGAAAATCAGTGAGAACAACGGCATAATCTTGTTCATCATCTTCATCTGATTTGCCATCGCATCAGCCTGCTCGTTTTTCTCTCCAGCCGGAGAAGAAGGTGTCTGCGGCATCAGCTTGATGTTTAATACCTGGGTCAGATAAGAAATAACCGGAATCAAAAGTGCTGCAAATGCTAACAGGTACGCATGATTTGCCATGCTGGTTGAGATAATTCCCCACGGTGTATCTGAAATATTGAAGCATAAGAACGTATTCAGATGTGACACGCTCTCATAAGTGGAGGAAATGGTATCTCCAAGGGACGGAAAGCTATCTCTTAACGCATCCCATCCGGATGAATTTAACTTGTTTAATACATCAATAACGTTATTGTAAAGTGCAGTCGTATCGGTTGCAGTAAAATCAATCTTGGTAGAACCTACAATCCTAAACTGCTCCACAATCGCTGCCATCTTATCCTGATAACCGTCTGTTGCGGTAATGGCATCTGTAAGTGGAATAAATTCTGCCTTTACTCTGGAAATATAAGCCGGTACATTCATGAACACGCGGTATAATGCCAATATAAGCGGCATCTGGATTAAAAGCTGTCCGCAGCTTCCAATCATGGAAACGCCATATTTCTCATAAACCGCCTGCGTCTCTGCCTGCTGGTTCATCATGGACTGCTGGTCCTTTTTTCCGGCATATTTTTTTTGAATTGCCTGAAGCTCCGGCTGCATCTTCTGACTCAGCTTGGAAAACTTCTGCTGTTTATAGGTCAGCGGAAACAGAAACAGATAAAAGACAATTGTAAAAAGAATTGTCGTTAAACCTACGTTCTGAATACCGATTAACTCCATCAGATAGTAGATACCGCTCATAATCCATCCGAGCAGTTTTGCAATCGGTCCTAAAATTACACCGTTATATGTGGTCAATAATATTTCTGACACTTTAAGTATACCTCCATTATGGAACGGGATCATATCCACCTTTTGAAAAAGGATTGCATCTGACTATCCTCCACAGCGCCAACGCGCCTCCCTTGACTGCACCATATTTTTCCACAGCCTCAAGTCCATAGGTCGAACAGGTGGGACAATATGGGCACTTTGTTGTCTTAAGCGGTGAAAGATATTTTCTATAAAATTTAATCAGGAAAATTAAAATTTTTTTCAAAACGATTCCATCTTCTTTTTCTAGCTATTTTTCAGAATCTTATGAAGACCGCCAAGATGCACCAGCGCGCTCTCTACCTGATGGTAGGAAACATCCTTCGCTGTCGCCCTGGCTACGACTACAATGTCCAAACCACTATTGAACATCTCTTCCTGCAGCCTGTACGCTTCCCGGACAAGCCGGGTCACATGATGTCTTACGACACTGTTTCCAACTTTCTTACTTACGGATATACCGAGCCGGTTCTCCTCTGTCCCATTTGAAAGGACATACATTACAAAAAAGCGGTTCGCATAGGATTTTCCCTGCCGGTATACCTTCTGAAAATCTCTGTTTTTTTTCAATGAGTCTGAATATTTCATGTAATATTCCCTTGAATCTTCTCATATAGAAGAAAAGACCACAATGAATGTGGCCTAAGCTGATAATTTTTTTCTTCCTTTTAATCTTCTTGCAGCCAATACTTTTCTTCCGCCTGCAGTACTCATTCTGCTTCTAAATCCATGAACTTTGGATCTCTGTCTCTTTTTTGGTTGGAATGTCATCTTCATATCGTCTTTCCACCTCCCTTACGATAAAGAACATCATTCTTGATTATAACAGAAAAAAGCGTGAAGTCAAGATACTATTTTGTTGATTTTTGGGCTTTTGCGAGGCGTTTATAACTTGTGGACAGATTTTACCACTATATATATAAGGAAGAAACTACTGCATCCCTATATATGGTAAACAGATTGTGGATAACTTTTTTCAAAAACGTGTGGAAAAAGCAAGTTTACATAAGTTATCCCCAAAATGTTGATAAGTTGTGGATAAAAATCTGATAATATGTGAATAATCCACGCGAAACGTTTATTTTCCAGGTCTATAACTTTTTTTACGTTATTCACACTGTCCATTTTTCCCTACTTGTGAAGTCCGTATTATGCCCATATTTCGATTTTTGAAAGAAATCCCCATTCAAACCCGCCCTGTCTAAATTTTTCATTGATAAAAGCGCCTAAATGTTGTACTATAAAAGGTGTAGGATTTTTTATACTTTTAGAAATCGGAGCGTTGACATGGATATCATTCTTGAAAAATGGGACGAAATTTTACAAACCGTCAAAACAGAGCATGAAATGAGTGAGGTGGCTTTCAATACCTGGATTAAACCACTGCAGGTTTATGGTGTGGAAGATGATACCTTATATATACTTGTGCCATCCGAGCAGGTTATGCTCAGTTATATTTCCAAGAAGTACTATCTTCCTTTAAGAGTTGCGATTGCGGAAATCAGCGGAATTGAATATGAGATTAAGTTCATTCAGCCGGAAGATACCAAGTCATTAAGTCTCGGAAAGAATAAACCGCAGAAGTCTGTCGTTACCGACTCTGCCGGCAAAACAAACCTTAATCCGAACTATACCTTCGATACTTTTGTCGTCGGAAGCAACAACCGTTTTGCCCAGTCTGCTTCTCTCGCAGTTGCAGAATCTCCAGGTGAAGCCTACAACCCTCTTTATATTTACGGGGGCCCGGGACTCGGCAAAACCCACCTGATGCACTCCATCGGTCACTTCATATTAGAAAAGAACCCGAATGCCAAGGTGCTTTACGTTACCTCCGAGGAATTTACAAACGAAGTTATCGAGTCTATCCGTAGTGGTAACGCTTCCGCTATGAATAAGTTTCGTGAGAAATACCGTACCATCGATGTTCTTATGGTCGATGACGTACAGTTTATTATAGGAAAAGAAAGTACACAGGAAGAATTTTTCCATACCTTCAACGCACTTCACTCTGCCGGCAAGCAGATTATCTTAACTTCCGATAAACCGCCGAAAGAGATGGAGACATTAGAGGAGCGAATCCGTTCCCGTTTCGAATGGGGTCTGATGGCAGACATCGGCACACCGGACTACGAAACACGAATGGCGATTCTACGCCGCAAGGTCGATGCGGATGATATGGATTTAAGCGATGATATCTTAAACTATATCGCTACAAACATTAAATCAAACATCCGTGAGTTAGAGGGAGCTTTGAACAAACTCCTTGCTTACTCGAACCTTGAAAAAACTGCGATTACCATGGAAATTGCCATGAAAGAACTTCAGAATATCATCACGCCGGACAAGCCAAAAGAAATCACACCTCAGTTAATTATTGAGGTCGTTTCTGAGCACTTCCAGATTTCACTTGACCAGATGATTTCAAAGAACCGCAGCAGCGACATTGCAAGACCAAGACAGATTGCGATGTATCTCTGCAAGACGATGACCGATATTCCGCTTGACTCTATCGGCTCCCTGCTTGGTGGAAGGGATCACTCCACGATTATTCATGGTATCAAAAAAATCGCAGACGAGTACGATTCCAACGAAACAACGAAGAATCTGATTGAAACCATCAAGAAAAAGATTAACCCAAACTGATGTTGATATTCTGTTGATATCACGTGAGTCTGATGTGGAAGTACCTTGGACAACTATATTATGTAAACCTTAAGTTCCAGAACACCTCTGGTTTACATAATTTTTTATTCACAACTTGTCCAACCCGAATCCGCATCCTTTTCACATAGTTATACAGCTTCAAATTTTCTTGAAGCGCTTCATTTTCAAGGGCTCTGGAAGTTATTCACTTATAAACGCCCCCTAAGAAGATTACTTTTAATATCTTTTTATATTTCTATATATGGCGGTTGTGGCTGCCACCACGTTATTAACAGGAAGGAGTTATTCACAAAATGAAACTAATCTGTTCCAAAGCAAATTTATTACATGGCGTCAATATTGTTTCAAAGGCTGTACCGACAAGAACGACAATGGCAATCCTGGAATGTATCCTGATTGACGCTTCCGCAAATGAGATTAAACTGATGGCAAACGACATGGAACTTGGTATCGAAACAGTTATCGATGGCGAAATCGTAGAACGCGGTATCATTGCTCTCGATGCCAAAATCTTTTCCGAGATTATCCGTAACCTGGATGACAGTGATGTTGTGATTGAAACCGACGATTCTTTTAAAACAACAATTACCTGTGAAAAATCCAATTTCAATATTATTGGAAAATCCGGTGAAGACTTTTCTTACATTCCTTATATTGAACGTGACGAAAAAATCAGTATTTCACAGTTTACATTAAAAGAAGTCATTCGTCAGACCATTTTCTCTATCGCTGACAATGATAATAACAAACTGATGACCGGTGAATTATTTGAAATCAACGAGAACGAACTGAAAGTTGTTTCTCTCGATGGACACCGTATTTCAATCCGTAATATTGAATTAAAACAGAACTACAATAACCGTAAAATCGTTGTTCCTGGAAAAACACTTCAGGAAGTCAGCAAGATTTTACCTGGAAATGCAGACGAAGACGTCAATATCTTCTTAACTGACAATCATATTCTGTTCGAATTTGATAATACGACAGTTGTCTCCCGTTTGATTGAAGGCGAATACTTCAAGATTGAACAGATGCTTTCTTCTGATTATGAGACAAAAGTAAAGTTAAACAAGAGAGAACTCTTAAGTTCTATCAACCGTGCCACCCTTTTAATCAAAGAAGGGGACAAAAAACCGATTATCATGAATATCACAGACGATAAGATTGAACTTAAGATGAATTCCTTCGTCGGTTCCTTCAAAGAAGAGATTGGAATCGCAAAAGAAGGAAAAGATATCATGATTGGATTCAATCCGAAGTTCTTCATTGATGCACTCCGCGTCATTGACGATGAGGAAGTAACACTTTACATGGTGAATCCAAAAGCTCCATGCTTTATCAAGGATGATGAAGGCAAGTTTATTTATCTGATTCTTCCTGTTAATTTTAATGCAGCAACAGTATAGAGGTGAACTATGACAGAAGTAACAATCCGTGAGACGGATGAGTTTATCAAATTAGGACAGGCGTTAAAGAAAGCGGGTCTTGTGGACTCTGGAGTGGACGCAAAGTTTGCCATTCAGGATGGGGAAGTTACCGTGAACGGTGAAGTAGAACTCCAGCGTGGAAAAAAACTTCATGACGGAGATGTGGTAACGTTTCATGGAGAGACCCTTAAGATTGTAAAATGATTATCAAATCCATTGAATTAAAGAATTTCCGCAATTATGAACAGCTCAATCTGTCGTTGGACGAGGGAACGAATATTCTCTTCGGCGATAACGCACAGGGAAAAACCAACATTCTGGAAGCGGCATATGTAAGCGGTACGACCAAATCCCATAAGGGAAGCAAAGATAAAGAAATGATTCGCTTCGGGGAACAGGAAGCACATCTTCGCACTGTCGTATTAAAGCAGCAGAAGGAATACCAGATTGATATTCATCTCAAACAGAATCGTGCCAAGGGAATTGCGGTCAATAAAATGCCGCTTAAAAAGGCAAGTGAACTGTTTGGAATTTTGAATATGGTGTTTTTTTCGCCGGAGGACTTAAATATCATCAAAAACGGACCTTCGGAACGCCGTCGATTTCTGGATTTGGAGTTGTGCCAGCTCGACAAAATTTATCTGGCGGATCTGACGAATTACAATAAGATTTTAAACCAGAGAAATAAGCTGTTAAAGGATTTAAATTTCAGACCGGAACTTCGGGACACGCTTCCCATCTGGGATATGCAGCTTGTGGAAACCGGAAAGCGCGTGATTGCAAGAAGAAAACGGTTTGTGGAAGAAATCAGTGAGATTGTCCATCAGATTCATTACCGGATTTCCGGGGAAAAAGAAGAACTCCTGTTAAGCTATGAGCCGGACGTGGAAGATATCTTTTTTGCTGATGAGCTGTCCCGGGCAAAAGAGCGGGATTTGAAATATTGTCAGACATCTGTAGGACCACATCGGGATGACCTGTCTTTTTCTATTCAGGGAGTCGATATCCGAAAATTTGGTTCCCAGGGACAGCAGCGGACTTCCGCGTTGTCCTTAAAGCTGTCAGAAATCGAGTTGGTAAGAGCGGCAATCCATGAGACGCCGGTGCTTTTACTCGATGATGTATTGTCAGAGCTTGACAGTAACAGGCAGAATTATCTGCTTAACAATATAAGTGATACACAGACCATTATCACCTGTACCGGTCTTGACGAGTTTGTCAAAAACCGTTTTCAGATTAACCGGGTATTTGAGGTGATTCATGGGGAAGTGTTTGAAAGGTAAGGTTAATTATGGCTGTAGAAAACGAATATGGAGCTGACCAGATTCAGATTTTAGAGGGATTGGAAGCAGTCCGGAAGAGACCTGGTATGTATATCGGAAGTACCTCCTCAAGAGGACTTCACCATCTTGTGTATGAAATCGTGGATAATGCGGTGGACGAAGCACTTGCCGGATATTGCAAAAATATCGAAGTGACCATCAACGAAGATAATTCAATCACGGTAGAGGATGATGGACGTGGAATCCCGGTTGACATCAATCACAAGGCAGGAAAATCTGCGCTGGAAGTGGTATATACGGTTCTTCATGCCGGCGGAAAATTCGGCGGTGGCGGATATAAGGTATCCGGCGGTCTTCACGGAGTAGGTGCGTCTGTTGTAAATGCACTTTCTACAAAACTTTCCGTAGAAGTATACAAAGAAGGAAAAGTATACGGTCAGAGTTATAAGATTGGAAAACCGGAGGAGCCGGTCAAAGTAATCGGGGAATGTGAGCCGGACAAGCATGGAACGAAGGTTACGTTCTGGCCGGATGCAACGATATTTGAAGATACGGTTTACGACTACAATACGTTAAAACAGCGTTTGCGTGAGACGGCATTTTTAACAAAAGGACTTCGCATTATCTTAACTGATAACCGCGAAGAGCCGGTTGTTACGGAGGATTTTCATTATGCCGGAGGAATCAAGGAGTTTGTCACCTACTTAAATAACAGCAATGAGGTTCTCTACCCGGAGGTCATCTACTGCGAGGGAACAAGAGACGGTGTTTATGTGGAAGTGGCAATGCAGCACAATGATTCCTACAATGATTCGACCTACAGTTTTGTCAATAATATCATTACACCGGAGGGCGGTACGCATCTTGCCGGATTCCGTAATGCGTTGACAAAAACTTTTAACACTTATGCGAGAGCCAACAAGATTTTAAAGGACAGTGAACCGGCACTTACCGGAGACGATATCAGAGAGGGACTGACTGCCATCATCAGCATCAAGATTGAGGAGCCACAGTTCGAGGGACAGACCAAACAGAAGCTTGGAAACAGTGAAGCGCGTGGAGCCGTTGATTCTGTTGTAAGTGAGCAGCTTACGTATTTTCTGGAGCAGAATCCGACGATTGCAAAGAGTATCTGTGAAAAATCCCTGCTTGCACAGCGTGCAAGGGAAGCTGCGCGCAAGGCAAGAGACCTGACCCGCAGAAAAACAGCGCTTGAGGGAACTTCTCTCCCGGGAAAACTTGCGGACTGTTCCGACAAGGACCCGAAAAATTGTGAAATTTTTATCGTAGAGGGAGATTCCGCCGGCGGTTCCGCAAAAACAGCGCGAAGCCGTGCAACGCAGGCAATTCTTCCGCTTCGCGGTAAAATCTTGAACGTAGAAAAAGCAAGACTTGACCGTATCTACGGAAATGCTGAAATTAAGGCAATGATTACCGCATTCGGTACCGGAATCCATGAGGATTTTGATATCGAAAAGCTGCGTTATGACAAGATTATCATTATGACGGATGCCGATGTCGATGGAGCGCACATCAGTACGCTGATGCTGACATTTTTGTATCGTTTCATGCCGGATTTAATCCGCACCGGACACGTATATCTCGCGCAGCCGCCATTGTTTAAGATTGAGAAAAATAAAAATATCTGGTATGCGTACAGCGATGAGGAGTTAAATGCAATTCTTACCGAAATCGGACGTGACGGAAATAATAAAATCCAGCGTTACAAAGGACTTGGTGAGATGGATGCGGAGCAGCTCTGGGAGACAACCATGGATCCAAAACGCCGTATCTTAAAGAAAGTCATGATTGATGACGAAAATTCTTCCGAGATTAACGTGACCTTCAGTACGCTTATGGGAGATAAGGTAGAACCGAGACGTGAATTTATCGAAAAGAATGCCAAGTTTGTGCAGAATCTGGATATCTAGGCATTTGTAGTTGTAAAGAAGTGAGGAAAATCAGATGGATGATAAAATTTTTGACCAGATTAATGAGGTCGATTTGAAGGAGACCATGGAATCCTCCTACATCGATTATGCGATGAGCGTTATCGCCCAGCGTGCACTGCCGGATGTAAGAGATGGTCTAAAGCCGGTACAGCGCCGTGTGTTATATTCCATGATTGAATTGAATAACGGACCGGACAAGCCGCACCGTAAGTGTGCCCGTATTGTCGGAGATACCATGGGTAAATATCATCCCCACGGAGACAGCTCCATCTACGGCGCCCTGGTAAATATGGCGCAGGAGTGGTCAACCCGTTATCCGCTCGTAGATGGACACGGGAACTTTGGTTCCGTCGACGGAGACCGTGCCGCTGCAATGCGATATACAGAGGCACGTCTGAGTAAAATTTCCATGGAAATGTTAGCGGATATCAATAAAGATACCGTAGATTTCCAGCCGAACTTTGATGAGACGGAGAAGGAACCGACCGTTCTTCCATCCCGTTATCCAAACCTTCTGGTAAATGGAACGACCGGAATCGCAGTCGGCATGGCAACGAATATTCCACCACACAATCTCCGCGAGGTGATTGCTGCCGTGGTAAAAATTATTGATAATCAGGTAAACGAAAACCGCCAGACAACGATTGAAGAGCTGCTTCCAATCGTGAAGGGACCGGATTTTCCGACCGGTGGTATGATTCTTGGTACCACAGGAATTAACGAGGCTTATCGTACCGGACGCGGCAAAATCCGTGTGCGCGCCGTGACAGATATTGAGCCGATGCAAAACGGAAAGAACCGGATTGTCGTAACAGAACTTCCGTTTATGGTAAATAAAGCCCGCCTTATTGAAAAAATTGCGGAGCTTGTCCGCGATAAAAAGTTAGACGGCATCACCGATTTACGGGATGAGTCTGACCGTCAGGGTATGCGCATCTGTATCGAGCTGCGCCGTGACGTAAACCCGAATGTGATGTTAAACCTTCTGTTTAAGCATACGCAGTTACAGGATACCTTTGGTGTTATCATGCTTGCGCTTGTCGACAACCAGCCGAAGGTCTTAAATCTTTGTGATATGCTCCACTATTATCTGGAACATCAGAAGGATGTCGTAACAAGAAGAACAAAGTATGACTTAAACAAGGCAGAGGAACGTGCCCATATTTTACAGGGATTACTGATTGCGTTAGACAATATCGATGAAGTGATTTCGATTATCCGCAGCAGTAAAAATACGCCGGAAGCAAAAGAGCGCTTGATGGATCGTTTCTCCTTAAGCGATGCACAGGCACAGGCAATTGTAGATATGCGTCTGCGTGCGTTGACAGGTCTGGAACGCGAGAAGTTAGAGGCAGAGTATGCGCAGCTGCAGGAATTAATCAGCGAATTGAAGGCAATTTTGGCAGACGAGAAAAAACTGCTCGGTGTTATCCGTGAAGAGATTGCTGCAATTGCAGAGAAATACGGCGATGACAGAAGAACTTCCATCGGATTTGACGAGTACGATATTTCCATGGAGGATTTAATTCCGGTAACGAATACCGTCATCACAATGACAAAGCTTGGTTACATCAAGCGGATGAGCATTGACAATTTCCGTGCACAGAACCGCGGCGGTAAGGGAATCAAAGGAATGGAGACGATTGAGGAGGACTATATCGAAGAGCTTCTGATGACAACCTCCCATCACTACATGATGTTTTTTACCAACACCGGTCGTGTATACCGCCTGAAGGCATATGAGATTCCGGAGGCGAGCCGTACTTCCCGTGGAACTGCAATTGTAAATCTGTTGCAGTTACAGCCAGGGGAAAAGATTACCGCAGTCATTCCAATCAAGGAATTTAACGATGGACATTATCTTTTCATGGCAACCAAAAAAGGTATCGTAAAGAAAACACCGATTATGGAATATGCCAATGTGCGCAAAAAAGGTCTTGCCGCTATCAACTTAAGGGAAGACGATGAATTGATTGAGGTAAAGAAGACAAATAATACCGAGGATATCTTCCTGGTAACAAAATACGGTCAGTGTATCCGTTTTAAGGAGACGGATGTAAGAAAAACCGGTCGTGTTTCCATGGGTGTTATCGGTATGAACCTGACAGACGGTGACGAAGTCATCGGAATGCAGATGGAGTCACAGGGTGATGCACTGATGATTGTTTCCGAAAAAGGTCTCGGAAAATGTACACTCATATCTGAATTTACAACCCAGAACCGTGGTGGTAAGGGTGTGAAGTGCTACAAGATTACCGAGAAGACCGGAAATATCGTGGGTGTAAAAGCTGTCAACCAGAATAACGAGCTGATGCTTATTACCACAGAAGGAATCATTATCCGGATTAAAGTAAGTGATACTACATTATTAGGGCGTATTACCTCCGGTGTCAAACTGATTAACCTGGATGAAAATGTGACAGTTGCAAGCATTGCAAAGGTCCGTGAGGATGCAACCCTGATGGAGAACACCGACACTTCCGAGCTTCTGACCGAGGAAGAAGAGGCGAAGAATGTTGCACTTGCAGCAGAGAATGCAAGAAAAGCAGTTTCAAATCCGGAAACTACCGAGACGGATGATGAACTCATGAAAGAATTGTTAGAGCGCGCCGAGAAAGATGGCGAGGAAGAATAATAAACGTTATGCTATCGATAGAATTAGAACGCGGGAGTGTGAGAAAAACACTTCCGCGTTTCAGTTACTTTAAAAATCCAATTTTATATAAATTTTATAAAAAACAATTGAAAAGCGGTTGTGTAATATTAAAAAAGTAGTTATAATAATCACATCTAATATTCTATTTATCATTTATTTGAAACTTCTAATGTGAATCTTATCAGATTCATGCTATCGTGTAGTATTCACTGGATTTTCACATGAAATTATGAAAAAGAAAAGGGGATTTTATGACAAAAGACAATACGGAGTTTTTGACAGAACTGTTTCCGGCAGGGTATGCGTTCAATTTGAGTGATTTTGCATTATTTTTATCTGTGATGAAAAATAAGACTGCTTATGAATGTACACTCAGTATCATTTTAGATGAACCGGATGTAAAAATGGAGGAGGTAAAGGTAGAACAGGTTATTTTAAACCATTATGGAAAGCGTGCCATTCGCCTGGATGCGTGGGGAAAAACTACGGATGACAGGCAGATTAATATGGAGATGCAAAATGACAGTGAAACGGATTTTCTTCCGAAACGTTCCAGATATTATCAGGGATTGCTTGACAGCCCATTATTAAAATCCGGAAAGCGTACAAAATACAAAGAATTGCCGTCTTCCATTATTATCTTTATTACACAGGACGATATTTTTGGAAAAGATATCGCAAAGTATACGTTTACGGAGCAGTGCGAGGAAATAAAAGGATTGCATTTAGAAGATGGAACAACAAAAATATTTCTTAATATGACCAGTAAAAATGGTTCCAAAGAATTGATAAGTTTGTTACAATATATGAAAGACACCAGACTTGATAACCCCAATATAGAAACAGAGGATGAGAGGCTTATCAAGCTGAATGAAATTGTATCAGAAGTAAAAGAATCGGAAGAATGGGAGGCGGTACAGATGAACATTCTTGAAGTTGGAATTCAAAGGGGACTTGAACAGGGAGAACAGAAGAAAATTGTCAGTCTTGTATGCAAAAAGATGGCAAAAGGATATTCGGTGGAGGAGATAGCAGATATGTTAGAGGAGGAACCATCTGTTATCCAAACCATTTATGATATTGCAAAACCCTATCAGCCTGATTATGATATAGAACAGATTTACAGAAACTTAATTGCAGACAAAAATAAGTATCATATTGAATCCTAAATTGCAACGTGCTATAGTATGTTCTGGATGATATTCCACACACAGGAAATCATACCAGAACATATTTTTATCAGAAAAAGAGTATAAAACAAAAAAACCGCTCATATCCGTTATGGAATGGGACAGTCGTATGCTGCTTCCGGAAAGCAAAACAAGGAGGGAACCCCTCTGCTCATCAAATTTTACTTTGTAAAATTGCATTTTGCTAACGCAAAACAAGGAGGGCTGCATGCAAATAAGTTTTATCGGCGCCGGAAAAGTCGGCGTGTCACTCGGCAAATATTTTATGGAAAAGGGCAGGAAAGTAGGAGGTTATTATAGTCTGAGCCCAGAGTCAGCCGCATCGGCGGCAAAATTCACCAACACAAAACAATATCACAATTTAGAAGAAATCATAAGCAGCAGCGACATGATTTTTTTTACTGTGCCCGATGATTGTATCAGCGAGGTATGGGAGGCGGCGAAACCGTATGCCCATGAAAAAATAATCGCTCATTGCAGCGGGATTCACAGTTCAAGTATCTTTTCTGATATAGAGCGTACTGGTAGTATGGCCTATTCTATTCATCCTCTTTGTGCAGTAAGCAGCAGGGAAAATTCCTGGCAGGCGCTTGCGGACGCAATGTTTACCATTGAGGGTGATGTGCGAAATATTTCCAATATTAAAAACATGTTTACGCAGATGGGGAATCGGACCCGGATTATTTCTGCGGAAGACAAAACAAAATATCATGCAGCGGCGTCGTTGGCATCCAACCACATGACGGCGGTATTTTTTATGGCAGAAACACTGTTTCTTGAATGTGGATTTACAGAAAAAGAAGCAGAGGAAGAGCTGTACCGGCTTGCAAAAGGCAATCTGGAAAACATTCATACACAGGGATGTGTTTCTTCACTGACCGGTCCTGTGGAGCGCGGCGATAAAAATACTGTTCAAAAACATTTGGATGCGATGGATGGTGGCATGAAACAGGCATATCTGGAAAATGCAAAGCAGCTTTTAAAAATTGCAGAGCAGAAAAATCCGGATAGAGACTATGCGGCAATGAGAGCACTTCTCATGTCGACAGATATTGGAGAGGATTAAGGGAACATGAAAAACACCGTACTTACATTACAGAAACAAAAAGAGCAGAAGGATAAAATCGTCATGGTGACGGCGTATGATTATACGACCGCAAAAATCATGGACGAATCCGGCGTTAATACTATCTTGGTAGGAGATTCGCTGGGAATGGTAATGCTCGGTTATGAAGACACATTGTCAGTCACAATGGAGGATATGATTCATCACTCGGCGGCAGTGGCAAGAGGTGCAAAAAATGCGTTTGTAGTAACAGATATGCCGTTCATGTCCTACCAGACATCGGTGTATGATGCCGTGGTCAATGCGGGACGCCTGATGAAAGAGGGACGTGCAAATGCTGTAAAATTAGAGGGCGGAACGGAATTTGCACCGCACATTGAAGCAATCGTGAAAGCATCGATTCCGGTTGTTGCCCATATCGGACTGACACCGCAGTCTGTCAATGCGTTTGGCGGATTTAAGGTACAGGGTAAGGATTTAAAAGCAGCACAGAAATTAATTGAGGACGCAAAGGCAGTTGAGGCAGCAGGTGCCTGCATGGTAGTAATGGAGTGTGTTCCGGCGAAGCTTGCTGCAAAAATTACAGAAGAATTACATATTCCGACCATCGGTATCGGTGCCGGAGCAGGCTGCGATGGTCAGGTGCTTGTTTATCAGGATTTGCTTGCTATGTACAGCGACATGAAACCGAAATTTGTAAAACAGTTTGCACAGGTGGGCGAGGCAATGCGCGAAGGCGTCAAAGCTTATATCGACGAAACAAAAGCGGGAACATTTCCGGGAGAAGAGCATACCTTCCAGATTTCAGACGAAGTGATTGAAAAATTATATTAAAAGAAAGCAGGAAAAAACAATGAAGATTGTATCAACGATAGAAGAAGTAAGAGCCCAGGTAAAAGAGTGGAAAAAAGAAGGAAAAACCGTTGGATTCGTACCTACGATGGGATATTTACATGAAGGTCACGCAAGCCTCATGGATGCAGCAGGGGAAAATGACAAAGTGGTTGTCAGCATTTTTGTAAATCCGATGCAGTTTGGACCAAACGAGGATCTGGCAAGCTATCCAAGAGACTTAGAGCACGATGCAAAGGTCTGTGAGGCACACGGCGTCGATTTGATTTTTCATCCGACACCGGAAGAAATGTATGGGGATAACTTTTATTCCTATGTGGATATGGATGTGCTGACAAAAGAACTCTGTGGATTAAGCAGACCAGTACATTTCCGCGGCGTGTGCACAGTCGTGGCAAAATTATTCAATATTGTAACACCGGATAAGGCATACTTCGGACAGAAAGATGCACAACAGCTTGCAGTTATCAAGCGGATGGTAAAAGATTTGAATATGCCGCTTACCATTGTGGGCTGTCCGATTATCCGTGAAGAGGATGGACTTGCCAAGAGTTCCAGAAATACCTATCTTTCTCCGGAAGAAAGAAAAGCAGCGCTTGTGTTAAGCCGCTCCATTTTCCTTGGTAAAAAAATGGTTGAGCAGGGAGAAAAAGACTGCCGGAAAATCAAAGAGGCAATGACCGCAGAAATCGAAAAAGAGCCGCTTGCCAAAATTGATTACGTAAAAATCGTGGATTTATCCACAATGCAGCAGGTGGAAACGACTGAGCACGGAGTGCTGGCAGCGATTGCGGTATATATCGGAAAGACACGCCTCATCGACAACTTCATGACAGAGGAAGCTTAAAAAAAGAGCCATTTTATGGCAGAACGGAGAAAAATAAAATGACAATTTCCATGTTAAAAGCAAAAATTCATCGTGCCACCGTGACACAGGCGGCATTGGACTATGTCGGAAGCATTACGGTGGACATTGATTTATTAGAGCAGTCCGGCATTTTAGAGTATGAGAAGGTTCATATCGTGGATGTGAACAACGGCTCCCGGTTTGAAACCTACACAATTGCCGGCGAGAGAGGAAGCGGAGTCATCTGCTTAAACGGCGCCGCTGCGCGCATGGTGCAGCCCGGCGATAAAATCATTCTGATGGCATATGCCCAGGTGACACCGGAGGAAGCAGCAGAGCTTCATCCGACCGTATTGTTTGTAGATGAACAGAATAAAGTGACAAAGGTGACAAACTACGAAAAGCATGGACAGATTACCATGTAAGAGTAGAATTCTTTGCAAAAAAATCACCTCATAAAAAGCCTGTGCTGAGTTTTGAATAAAACCGGCACGGGCTTTTCTACAAAAATAAGTTGATATATGCTATAATAGGAAAAACGAGGTGAAAAAATGGAACAGAATACATTGGGCATCCTGCTATCCTATTACAGAACAAAATATAAAATTTCCATGGAGCAGGTGATAGACGGCATCTGTTCTACATCCACTTTGCATCGAATTGAAAATGGCGGCAGGGAGGTGGATTCTCTGGTGGGAGAAACCCTGCTTGGACGCATTGGAAAAAAAGCCAATGAATTTGAGATGATGTTAGGGGATGAAGATTACGTCTGCTGGCAGGTGCGTATGAGACTTCTCAAGGCAATGAAGCAGAAGGATTATGAGGAAGCCAAAAAAGAGATTGCAATTTACCGGAATATGAGTGTGGAGCTGCCGGATGTGCACAGACAGTTTTATCTCTATTATGAGGGAATCATTGCCCTTCATGAAAATGAGAGCACAGAGAAAATATGGGAGATTTTTTCAGAAGCATTTCATTGCACAAAAAAGGAGTTAAAACCCAAACAGCTCTACAGTCCACTTGAAATGAACGTCGCTTTAAAATTAATACACTTCCGCTATCCGGCATGGAAAAATGACTACAGAAAAATCATTGACCAGTTGTTATTTGTGGCACAGCATTACTATACCGGAGAGGAAAAAGAGAGTATACAGGCAGAAATCTGGATGGAATTGATTTATCTGACAGAAGAGCAGGAAACAGGGAAAGTTTTGATGACATATATCGACCGTGCGATTGACGCGTTGGCAAACGGGCGCAGAATGAAATATCTGGGAGAACTTCATTTCAAAAAAGCCAGTCTCATAGAAGAGTGTTATCACAAAACGGAGGAGTGGAGCACGCAGGAAACAGAATGTAAACGGGAATGTCTGATGGCGTATTATGTATTTGACGTGATGCGAAAAGAGAAAGAGCAAAAAGAGATACAGGAATTTTGTGAGGAGAAACTTGGATGGCATATTACAGAGCAGGAGAAATTATTCGATTAAACCGGATTGCACTTGGAATGACACAGGAAGAATTAAGCGAGGATATCTGTTCCGTGGAAACACTATCCAGAATTGAAAATGGACATCATAAGGTCAAAAAGGAAACCTACAAACGCCTTATGGAGCGGATGAACCGGATGCCGGAGAAAAATTATGCAATCTGTACCACGAAAGATATGGGATTGCTGGAGGAAGATTTTATCATAAGGAATCTTATGGTGAATCATGACTATAAAAGGGCAGAAGTTTATCTGCATGAAATGGAACAAAAGATTGGGACAGATGTGATAAGCCAGCAGCACTTAAAACGTATCAAAGCCGTCATTTATCATGAAAATAAAAAAATCTGTACAAAAAAATATATTAAGGAGTTAGAGGAAGCCCTGGCGATGACTGTGCCAAACTATGAAAAATACATAGACGGCATTTATCCTTTTACAGAGCAGGAGGCATATATTGTCTTGAACATAGCTGGGGGATATGGTGATGAACGAAATAATGAGAAGTGTATTCAAATTTATCAGATGTTGCTGCGGTGTGTCGATGCAGAATATATGGATGCGGAAAATGGCGGTATTTTAAAAGTGATTGTGACAAGAAATATGTGTCATCAATTTGGTCCAATGAAACGGTATCAGGAGGCAATTGAATTATCACAAAAAAATTACGAAGAATGTCTGAGTATTGGGTATGACCATATGCTCCCTGTTATTTGTGGAGACATTGCATGGAATATGATGAAACAGATTGAAGAAGGGGAACGGGATATGGAGGATATTATGCTTGTAAAAAAATATTTGCGGCGGGCATATTATGCAGCCGCCGCAAAAGAAATGGATGTTTTTTGTAATGTAACAAGGAAATACTGGAACAAAAAAATTTATGGAGAATAGAAATTATTTTGTAGTATCTTTGTCAAAGTAGACACAATCATCTTCACTAAAAGTACTGATTTCGTGATGAGAATCCGGAAGCATACAGATTTTTGTGTTTCCGATTAAGGCAGCCGCAATTAACAGTGTGACAGTCATTTTCTTTAGCAGATTAAAAAAATTTTTCATTTGTTGGTACCCCCTTAAAAATAATAATTTTATTATAATGCTGTGTGCAGAATAAGACCATGTCAAAACTGGAAAAAAATACTTTCCAGTTTTGACATGGTTTTTCTATTTGAGATGTACTAATATGAGAGCGTAAAAAGTAACGAAACAAACAATCGAAAGAAAAGGAGAGAAGATTTATGAAAAAAAATGTAAAAAAAATTGTTTCATCGTTCTTAGTTGCAATGATGGTATGTGCTGCCTCATTTTCTTCATTTGCGGCAGAAACGGCTCAGAAAACAGAGTCCGTAGCAGCAGTAAGTAATTTAGATTATGGTATCAGTGTATACTCCGAATCTGTTTCGATACCATATTATTTTTATTTGGTTGAATATAACGATGGTGGTGTATACAGATCTCCCGTAGTTTATCATACCGTAACAGTACCAAAGGGCAAAAAAGTATATGTGGGGGACCCGAAAGTAGTTTCTACGACAAATTCCTATAATGGTGTTGCCGTTAAATGTGCAGGACGTTTCGAATATCCATATAGTTTCAAATAAATAAGTTGTACTATATTCATACTAAGATTATAATAAAAGGCAGTTGTAGGAATTACCACAACTGCCTTGCTTTTTTAGTTTCGTATGCCTAATGGGGTATGTTTTGATGAATGGAGAAGAAGAAGTTATGGAAGATATCTTAAGAGTAGAAAATGTATCAAAAACCATTGGAAAGAAACCAATATTGCAAAAAGTCAGTCTGTCAATTGCACCTGGGGAGATTGTTGGGCTGGTGGGACCAAATGGTGCAGGAAAAACATCTTTGATGAAGCTGATTGCCGGATACAATTTTCCGGATGAAGGGAAAATTACAATCTGTGGACAGGATGTGGGAAGCGCGCATGCTGCTGCAATGAAAAACGCGTCATTTCTGGTGGAAGAACCCGGACTTTATCCGCAGCTGACTGGCAGACAGCACCTTCATATGGTCTGTGATACGCGCGGAATACCGAGAACAGAGATTGAAAAACTTTCAGATTTGCTCAATTTTGGAAAACAGTTGGACAGCCGGGTAAAAACATATTCCATCGGAATGAAACAAAGACTTGGAATCGCATTATGCTTTGCCGCACAGCCCCAATTTCTGGTATTGGATGAACCATTGAATGGACTTGACCCGGATGGCATCTTTCTGATTCGGGAAAAAATGAAAGAGGCGTCAGAGAAGGGAATGGCAATCTTAATTTCTTCACATTTGTTGACCGAGCTTCAAAAGGTTGCTTCGAGATTTGTATTCTTACATCATGGGGAAGTGATTGGAGAGAGCAGAGAGGAAAATGAAGAAGAGCTGGAAAATAAATATCGTTCTCTTTTTTCAGAGGAGGAAAGGCAGGTGTCCAATAATTGAAATTGCTTTTCATGGAATTAAGAAAACAGGCGGACAGGAAGTTTCTGGTGATAGTGGTTTTTATATTTGCATTTGCTTTTGGAATTTCTCTAAACGGTGCAAAAAAATACAACAATCAGGTTTCTTCGCTCAATGAAATGAGTCTTTATAGCGCACAAATATCTATGATAAGTGCAACTGAAAATGCACAAAGTGAGAAGGATGCGGATAGGGCGGCGTATTACGAAGAGGAGGCTGCTGCATATTCAGAACTTGTGACAGCTTATGAAAACGAAGATGTACCAGCACTTATAAGCGCCACATTACGCGAAAGCAGTAATGAGGTATCATCAAACAAAGCAGGAATTATTTTAGACGATGAGTCTTTTAACAGGGCAAAGAAAAATGTGGATATCTGTTCCATTCTGGTTAAAAAAGAAATAAAATTCTATCATTCTCCGTATATGGAAGAATCCTACTGCGATGGCGCACAGGCGGTGACCTCATTTTTACAGGAATATCTGTTTTTGCTTCTCCCGATTGTAATGATGCTGCTTTTTGCCGACTGTCTGGCAACAGAGATACGAATGGGAAGCATCAAGCTGCCGCTTGGGTTACCGTATTCGAGGAAAAAATTTCTTTGGAATAAATACATAGCAGGTGTATTACTTGGAATGGTGGCACTTTTTGTGGCGGGATTCGGAGCATTTTTAGGCGGAACGGTTGTCGCAGGAACCGGGGATATCCGGTATCCGATACTGGCAGAAAAATCCTTCTTTTCTGTTGGAAAAGAAATCTATATTGCAGAGTGGCAGCTGTGGCTTCGGGCAGGAGCCGTATCATTTTGTGCATTGTTGTTTTTTGCAGCATTAGCCCTTTTACTTGGAGTGCTTATCAGAAATGGCGTTTTTTCGCTGGTTTTTGGAACCATACTTGCAGCAGGGGGAGTATTTGTCATGCGAAAAAGTCTGATGACATCCGGTAGAGCAAATGGATTTCTACAGTACCTTCCATTTTCATTGACAGATGGGTTTGCGGCAGGTTTGGGAAAAGTATATCAGAAAAGTTTTTCATTTCAGGATGACGCAGCCGGTCTGGTGTCTTTTGTATCGTCCAATACGATGGTGGTGAAGACGGCTTTTTCCGGAATCGTGTTTTGTATGCTGCTGATTTTATGGTCTGCGGCTTTCTTCTGGCTTGCGGCTGCTATTTTCCGAAAAAAGGATGTGCTTTAAAATGAAAAAGTTATTTTTATTTCAAATAAAAAATATGCGGCGATTCTTGTTTACAATTGCCGCTGTGTCATTTCTGATTTGCGTCGGCTGGTTTTGTTTCCTTGGAATCAGACAGTCTTCCACAGACTATACCAGAAAAATTTGCGAGGAATATCAGAGAAAAGCAGCACAGATTTCCAGTGGAGTGCAGTCTTATTTTGATAAAAATCAGTTCGTGAGTGAGGAAATAAAAGAAAAAATGGAAGAACAGTTAGAGCTATTGTCCGGGATGGCAGATGCAAGAAAGAGCGGGGACTGGAGACAGGAACTCTCGCTTGCCATAAAACAGGGCGAAGGCGAACTGTGGCTGGTAGAAAATATCAGAATTACAGCTAACGTTCCAAAAATAAATGGAAATATAAAATTATATCAGTATCTCCTCGACCATGACATGGAACCGAAAACACCGTCCAATGCCTGCGATGGCTGGAATGTACTCGTGATGTACGCAAAACAGTTTCTTCCGTTTTTAATTTCGGTGCTGGCAATGCTGTTTGGAGCATTTGGGTTTATAACAGAGCGCCTGCATGGAGGAATAAAGCTTCTGTTGCAGACACCGTTTTCCCGTACAGAGATGATGCTTTGTAAAATGGGTGCGGCATTGCTTATGGAGGTTCTTTCTGTGACGGTCACGGCGGTTGGCGTCTTTGCAATCTGTAGTACATTGTTTGGGGTTGGAAACCGGTATTACCCAATATTGTGCGACAATGGAAACATTATTACGACGGAGAGTTTTCTGTTGCAGATACTTCTGTTAGCAGTGTGTGGCGTCCTGTTTTTTACGGCATTTGGAATGTTATTGGCGGTGTTGATTAAGAATGAATCAATTCTGGCAATCTGTGCCGTAGCTTTACCGTTACTTTCTTTTGCAGCGCAGAGCCAGATGGAAAGCCGTGCTGCAATGATACCGTTATTGTCCGTCAATTTATCAGCGGTCATTTTAAAAGGGGCGGCTCCGGTCGGCGCACTCTGCGCAGCCTGGTTTGGTTTTTCCGTGCTGTGTGCAGTTTTGGCATGCCTTTTATTCAGGAGAAAGGATTTATTATAAGCGACGATGCTGGCAAAATACCCGAAAAAATAAAGGAAAAACCACATGAACACATACAAAAAATTTATAGAACTCTTTTTAAAGAAAGACAGGAAGCACTGTATGTTAAGTGTGCTCCTGGTCTTTCTGCTGGCATTTGTCCAGGGATTCATAACCCTTTCCATCCGGGTGGTATTAGATAAAGTCCCGGGAGAGACGGAGATGGTAAAGACACTGATATTTTCCATCGGCGTGTATGCACTGGCGTATTTTGGATACAATCTCATCAGTATCGCATGGTATATGTGTCTGGATATGCTCGGTGGAAATATCATCGAATCTATGAGAGAAAGCTTAATCCGTTCCATAAAAACCGCGGATTATGAAAAACTGCTGACGATTGGCAGGGATAAATTAAAAAACATTCTCTACATGGATACGCTGAATGTATTTTCTTCGATAGCACTGCAAAGTATCCAGGCATTTGCCGACTTCATCATAATGCTTGTATTCTTAGGAATTGCGGTTGTATCAAATTACAAGCTTGGTATTGCACTTGCAAGTGGAGCCGGAATCGGTTATCTGATATCCTACTTGTCACGGAAACAGATTATCCGGTCATCAAGAGAAGTAAATGCGGCAATGAAAAGTGACAATCAGGTATTGAACGAGTACATAGATGCAATCGAAATCGATAAACAGAACGATGTCGGAGATTATTTTACCGACAGATGTAAAAACAGCCTGTGGAAATTTATCAATACATCCGTCCGTGTGGATAAAAAACAGATTTTTCTGAGAAATCTCATCAATCATTTTCACCAGATATTTTCCATCGGGATTACAATTTATCTGATGATGGCATCCGAGGGCAATTCCACTGGTCAAATTGTTTTCTTTATGATGGTTGCCGATATTATCATAGAAAAAAGTATTTCATTTGAAAATTCAATTTATGCCATTAATAGAACGCTTCCGTCCTTTGAAAACATAGAGATGATAAACGCTTTAGAAAAGCCGGACGAGGGCATGGAAGTCTCTAAGATTAAGAAAATCGAGTTCAAAAATCTTTCATTTTGGTATGAAAATGCAGAAAGCAGTCTCATAAAAAATTTAAACGCAGAGTTTGGGTCCGGGGATATTGTGAGAGTGGCGGGAAAAAACGGCAGTGGAAAATCAACCGTATTGAAGCTGCTGTCGGGATTATTAACTGCAAAAGAGGGTGAAATCAGATACAACGGGGTAGATATCCGAAACATTTCAGGAAGCAGTCTGAGAAAACAAATCCTTTCTGTTGCACAGGATGAAGTCATGTTAAATGAACCGTTGGAAGATTATTTGAGAATTATCCGAAGTGGAACGTTTCACAAAGAAGAGTACCAGAAACTTTTAAAAGAGCTTGATGTGGATATCCATACGGATTGTATCACGGACAGTGGAAAAAACCTTTCAAATGGGCAGAGAAAGAAACTGTTAATGACAAAGCTGTTACTGTACTGTAAAGAAGCCTCTGTAATCCTGATAGACGAGATAGACGCAGGGCTTGACATAAAAACAAGAGAAAAATGGAACATCATTGAGAAAGAAATCATAAAACAGAACCCGGAGTGTATTCTGTTTAAAATATCTCATGATGCGGTAGATGATTTGAATTTTTATACACGTACCCTTGAATTGTAAAAACAGACATGATTACTCTATAGGAAATACTTTGTTACATGAAACCCGTGTTTCCTATAGAGTAAAAACCGTTTGTTTTATTCTCTTCCCACCCTTCTAAGAATCACATTCCCAAGAAACGCAAACACGACAAACAGCACACCGAGGAACAGAAACATCCCATTCCCCTGTTCACTGCTGACGTAAGCGGACACCAGAAGAAACGCCACTTCTAAAAGGTTATTCCCCATACTCATGACCGAAAGCAGGGAAGCTCTGCTCTCCTCTTTTCCGATGGAATCGATATATTCATTTTCCAGTTTAAACAAAATCATGCTCATAATCTGCAAGAGAAATGGCAGCAGAATCATAAAACCGACGGCGGGCAGACTGTTTACCGCAGATAAGAAAAAGAAAAAGCCGGCGGCAATGAGAGAAAACACAAAATAAAGCACATGGTCCTGTTTTCGTTCCAGATGCTTCAGCACGGAAGGAACGAGAAGATTCAGTGCCGAGTAACCAAGAATAATCGGTGTCATCCATTCGGATGCAATGCCTGCCCACTCTAATTTCTCCACATAAAGGAAATTTACGACAAGGCTCGCAAGGCATAACGCAGAGTCTAAAAGCAAAAGCCCAAACAAAGCCGGCGTGATGCCGCTTAAAAACCCGGTTCCTTTTTGGGGTAAAGGGGAATCCGCTGTGGCAGCAGGGGAAACCTCCGGCATACAGACAGCTGCCACAATGGAAACGATAGTGGCAAGCTCGGTTGCAATCACAAGACCGTTTAAACCGACGAGGCGGTACAATCCGGCATAGGCAACCGTGCTGATAAGAAAGCCCGCAGTGCCATAAGCGCCTGCCTTGGCATTTTCCTGTACAAAGGAGCTGCTATCGGAATCATTTTTGCATAATTCATAGAGGTATGCTTCCCCAGTGCCGGAGATAAAGCAGCAGGAGAGCGCCTCCAAAATCGCCTCAAGGATGAAGAAACCAATATTTCCCGCAATCAGGAAAACGGCGCGGGCGCATAACAGCAGAATCTGGGAAACAAGAATCCCTTTTTTATGCCCGATGCGGTCGGAAAACATTCCGGTGGGAATTTCAAAGACAAAAATAGCAACAGACAATAATGCCTGCAATAAGAAAAATTGTGACAAAGTAACACCTCTGCTTGTGCGCAACAACAGAGAGACCGGGGCAAAAAACACCAGTCCGTTGCAAAAGCAGAGAATCTTATATGGAATTGTTCGTTTCATTTTAAACTTAACCTTTCGTAATGTAATTTATGCGTACCAAAAAACACCTGCGGCTGCAGGCTTCTCATGAAAATCTGTCTGAAATTCATTCTATTAATGTGGTACGTGCATAAATCCATTCCTCCGGGTAAAAATTCTGAATCCATCTTACTCCCATCCAGACAGCGGTGTCAACCAAAAGTGCTCTTGTCTAAGAAAAATGCGTGTGGTACTATTATAAACAAAGAAAAACAGCGGTGCAGGCACAGGTCTGTACGCAGAAAAGAGGGGTTTTATGCCGCAAAATTTTTATGAGCTGGTATGGATTTTTATCATTTACGCATTCATTGGCTGGTGCACGGAAGTGTCCTATGCCGCAGTGGACCGCGGAATATTTGTCAACCGTGGATTCTTGAACGGACCCTACTGTCCGATTTACGGTTGCGGGGTTGTGATAGTCGTCGCCGTATTGACACCGTTAAAAGACAATCTGCTGATTTTATTTGCCGGATCCTTTCTTTTAACATCACTGCTCGAGTACATAACAGGATTTATCCTGGAAAAAGTATTTCACAACAAGTGGTGGGACTACAGTGATAAGCCGTTTAACATTAAAGGCTATGTCTGTCTGAAATTCTCTATCTACTGGGGACTTGCCTGTACTTTTATCATGGACGTTATCCACCCGATTATCTATAAAGGAATCACATTAATTCCACACACCTTCGGTGTCATTGTACTTAGCCTGTTAATGGCAGTATTTGCAGCAGACTGCGCAATTACCGTATCCACCATCTTAAAGTTCAACCGCAGATTAAAGCTGATGGATGACGTTGCAGCACAGATTCATAAATTATCTGATGAAATTGGAGAAAACATTTTTGAAAATGTGACAGGCGTTGTGGAAAAGTCCGAAGAATTCCAGGAGAACCATGCAGAACTGCTTGAGAAGATTGCAGACACCGGAGAGGAAATCAAAGAACTTCCGAAAAATGCAAAGGAGCGTCTGGCAGAATCCAAGGAGCGCCTGGCGGAATCCAAGGATGCCGCAAAGGACCGGATTACCGAATCTGTGGAATCCATGAAGCGGGAACATATCGAAAACTCCGAGGCAAAGAAGCGCGAGCGTGCTGTTTATCTGGAGGAGAAGAAGCGCGAATATGCAGAGCTTACCGAGAAATACCAGCAGCTTATGCGTGAGAAGAGTTTTGGCTTCAAGCGTCTGGTAAAGGCATTCCCGGATATGACATCCCGCACAGCGAATGAGACGTTACAGAAATACAAAAACTATTTTAATAAAAAGAAAACAGATGAAAAGGAATAAAAGATATGATACGAACAGTAGATACCGATTTGATTATTAAAAATGTAAAAGAAATGTGTATTGAAGCGAACCATTACCTTTCAGGCGATATGGATGCGGCAATGAAACAGGCGGCAGAGACGGAAAAATCGCCGCTTGGAAAGAAAATCTTAGGACAGCTTCAGGAAAACTTAAAGATAGCGGATGAAGAAATGATACCAATCTGTCAGGATACCGGAATGGCGGTACTGTTTTTAGAAGTGGGACAGGATGTTCATTTTGAAGGAATGGCGATTGAGGATGCCATTAACGAGGGTGTCCGTCAGGGATATACCGAAGGATATCTGCGCAAATCAGTTGTGAAAGACCCACTGATTCGGGAAAATACCAAAGACAACACGCCGGCGGTCATTCATTATTCCATCGTTCCGGGGGATAAAGTGAAAATCACGATGGCACCGAAGGGCTTTGGAAGCGAGAATATGAGCCGTGTCTTCATGTTAAAGCCGGCAGATGGAATCGAGGGCGTCAAAAATGCCATTTTAACGGCGGTCAAAGATGCCGGGCCAAACGCCTGCCCACCGATGGTTGTAGGAGTCGGAATCGGCGGAACCTTTGAAAAATGTGCACTTTTGGCAAAAAAAGCGCTCACAAGACCGGTGAATACCCATTCGGAGATTCCGTATGTGAAAGACCTGGAAGAAGAAATGCTACAGAAAATCAACGGACTTGGAATCGGTCCGGGCGGGCTTGGCGGAACGACCACAGCGCTTGCCGTCAACATCAACACCTATCCGACGCACATCGCAGGGCTTCCTGTGGCAGTCAATATCTGTTGTCATGTCAACCGTCATGTGGTACGGGAACTGTAGAAACATATTCTTATAGAAGAAAATGAATCATGAATCGGAGAAGATAGCATGGATAAGCATATAACAACACCCATTACAGCAGAAACAACAAAAGATTTAAAATCCGGCGATTACGTATACATTACCGGGACCATTTACGTGGCGAGGGATGCCGCGCATAAAAGAATGATAGAGGCATTGGAGCGGGGAGAAGAACTTCCAATCGACATCAAAGACAGTACAATTTATTATATGGGACCGTCTCCGGCGAGAGAGGGACGTCCTATCGGCTCTGCGGGACCGACGACGGCAACCCGTATGGACCGCTATGCCCCGACTTTGTTAGATTTAGGGGAAAAGGCGATGATTGGAAAAGGAAAACGTTCCAAAGAAGTGTTAGATGCCATTGTACACAATCATGCGGTTTATTTTGCAGCCGTCGGCGGAGCAGGCGCACTTTTATCCAAATGCATCACTAAATCGGAAATTGTCTGTTATGAAGATTTAGGAGCAGAGGCAATCCGGAAAATAGAAGTGGAAAATTTCCCGGTCATCGTAGTGGTGGACAGTGAAGGAAACAACCTTTATGAGACGGCAATTAAAGAATATGCACAAAAGTAAATAATGATTGTGGATAAACAATCCGAAAATCGAAAGGAACGTGTATAAAATGCAGAGAGAATTAAACTGGGCGGTTCTTGGCACGGGAGTCATTGCAAATGAAATGGCAGCAGCGCTTGAAATGATGGGAAAACATCTCTATGCGGTTGGCAATCGTACCTATGAGAAGGCGGTAGCATTTGCAGAAAAATATCAGGTTGCAAAGGTCTATAAAGATTTTCACGAAATGTTTACGGACCCGCAGGTGGACATTATCTATATCACGACGCCGCATAACACACATATCGAATTTTTAAGACAGGCGCTTTCGAATGGAAAACACGTGCTCTGTGAAAAATCCATAACCTTAAACAGCAGAGAACTGCTTGAAGCACAGCAGCTTGCGGCCAAAAATGGAGTTGTGTTTGCCGAAGCAATGACAATCTGGCATATGCCTTTATACAAAAAACTCTGGAAACTCGCAGAGCTTGGCAAAACGGGAACCTACGAGAATTTATCAGACGCGGAAGAGTTCAAAAAAGAGGGAATCCCGGCACTTGGAAAGGTGCAGTTGATCCAGTTAAATTTCGGAAGCTACAAAGAATATAACATGGAAAACCGGTTTTTTAATAAAAACCTTGCAGGTGGGGCATTATTAGATATTGGTGTCTATGCAATCTCTCTTGCGCGCAGTTTCATGGAAAGCCAGCCGGAAAATGTTTTAAGCCAGGTAAAGTATGCGCCGACCGGAGTGGATGAACAGGTTGGAATCCTTTTTATGAATAAAGAAGGGCAGCAGGCGATGATTTCCCTGTCGCTTCATTCCAAACAGCCGAAGTGCGCAGTTATCAGTTTTGAACGTGGATATATTGAAATCATGGAATACCCGCGTGCCGCACGCGCAGTCATCGTAGAGGCAGAGACAGGAAAAAGCCATGAGATAACAGCAGGGGAAACAGCATCCGCACTTCTATATGAAATGCAGGATATGGAACATGCGGTGCAGACAGGTGACATGACGCAGATGCGTTTTTCTGATACGAGAGACGTAATGGAGATAATGACGAACCTGCGAAAAGAATGGAATATGAAATATCCGGGTGAGGAATGGTAACATGACATTTGAAGAAATGAATCAGATTGTACAGAAGAATCCGTTTGCGGCGTACATCGGGATGGAACTTGTGGAAGTAGAAGAGGGTTATGCGTTTGGAAGAATCAGTTTTGAAAAACAGCATGAGAACATCTATGGCGGGATGCACGGCGGCTGTGCCTATTCGCTGGCGGACACCGTATCCGGAATTGCAGCCGCAACCTACGGAGAATATGTAACAACGGTCAATGCTTCGATGAACTACCTGTTGCCAGTGGAAGATACCGAGTATGTAAACTGCAAGGCGAGGGTGATACGACATGGACATAAGGTGTCCGTTATCCGTGTGGAAATCTCTGATGACAGCGGAAAAGTGCTCATAGACGGCAGTTTTACCTTCTATAACTTAGGAAAAAGAGAAAAATAACAGTTTTTTTCAAATAATCATTGACAAAACGAAATCTATTTAGTATCATTATCTATGCGTCACGGCGCAGAACAATCTCATATTGTCAAATAAGAACTTTGGAGAAGTACTCAAGTGGCCGAAGAGGTGCCCCTGCTAAGGGTATAGGTCGGGTTAACCGGCGCGAGGGTTCAAATCCCTCCTTCTCCGCTTTATTTGAAAAATGAGTTGTTCAATTTTTTTCTGAAAAAAGTTGTTGACAGATGCAAACACTTATGATATTATATACGAGTTGTCACTTCTGAGAGATAACAAAAAAGAAAAAATAAAAAAGTTGTTGACAAACGAGTTCAACTGTGATATAGTAAATAAGCTGTCGCTGAGAACTACATCGACAATAACTTGCTTCTAAAAGCAAGTAGAACTTTGATAACTGAACAGTGAATAACCTTGAAAGATTCTAAAAAGCGAACATAGTTCGCAAAGAGATTTCAAAGTCATCGAAAGATGAACGAACGCTTGAATCGAAAGATTCAAAGC
>JBNMKM010000030.1:0-40144 GCA_050874345.1 Roseburia sp.
GGTATGAGGAATGTAAAAAGTCGGTACTCGAATCCATGGAAAAGCTTCGCACGGACTATCTGGATTTGATGTTGCTGCACCAGCCGTTTGGCGATACTTACGGGGCATGGCGTGCGCTTGAGGAACTCTATGAGGCAGGAAAACTGCGCGCTATCGGAATCTCCAATCATTACGTGGACCGTATGGTGGAGTTCGCAAATTTTACAAGAATCAAGCCGATGGTAAACCAGATGGAGGTGCACCCGTTCAATCAGCAGAAAAATTTAAAAGAGTGGGCGGATAAATACGATATCAGACTTGAAGCATGGGCACCGTTTGGCGAGGGCAGAAACGGGCTTTTTGAAAATGAAACCCTCAAAAAAATTGGTCAGAAATATGGAAAGACAACCGCGCAGGTGATGCTTCGGTGGCACATTCAAAGAGGGGTTATCGTCATTCCAAAATCAGTACACAAGGAGCGCATGATAGAAAATATAAATGTGTTCGATTTTGTGCTCGAAAAAGAGGATATGGAGCAGATTGCACAGATGGATACGGCAACCAGTGCATTTTTCTCCCATCAGGACCCGGCAATGGTGGAATGGTTTGTAAAAATGGTACAAGAACGCAAATCACAGCATGACAGCAGCCAGGAGAAGAAAAACTGGTAGGGGCTAAAAACGCCGCCCCAGGGCGTTAAACCAGCTTTGTGGCAATGCGAAACCAAACAGGATGCCAAGAACGATGGCACCGGCAACCTTGACGGTGTCCATGCCAGCCTGTCCGCATAAATCCATCTCATTCATGATAAAATAATACGAGGTATAGTAAATGCCCGCACCCGGAACCAGTGGGAATATCCCACAGAGCAGATAAACGGTGGCGGGTTTTTTACGTGTTGCGGAAAAAACTCTTGCGACAAGTGTAAGCGCAAGCGTTGCAATCAGGTTTGCAATCGGTTTTCCGGTGTTTGCACCCAGACACGCAACGTAGACAATCCAGCCGATTGCACCGGTGATTCCACAGAAAGCAAGCTCTACTCTCGGAGCGCTGAATAAGACCGCAAACGAAAGTGTGGCAAATAACGACACCACAAACTGAATGAACATCATAACAGAGCACCTCCCATCACAATCCGGTAGATGGTCATGACAGCACCCACGCCTACCGCGATGGAAAAGGAAGTGAGCAGCGCATCAATCATATGGATGGTTCCAGACAGGTAGTCGCCGTTAAAGAAATCCCGGATGGAAGTCGTTAAAGCGATACCGGGCACTAATGGCATGATGGCGCCGATAATCACTTTGTCCGTGTGAATAGAGAGTCCTGCGATAAGAAAAACAAGGCTCACCGTGGTCACAACGGCACTTCCAAGAATCTGCCGGATGAAGCGGGGGGATTTGTGGCGCAGGGCATAAAATAAAAAAAGCTGCAACAAAACACCTGCAAGGAAGGAAATGCAGCTGTCTAACACATTTCCGCCGAACAGATAGCAAAAGCCGGCACTGCCAAGTCCGCAAAAAAAGACCTGAACCCATGGTTTTGCCTCCGGAATGCGTTTGCAGTCTTCCAGACGGGTCCAGGCATCGATTAAAGAACATTCGTGGGAGCAGATTTCCCGGGAAAGCTGATTCAGTGCGGAAACTCTGCCAAGATGCGTTGAGCTGAGCGGAACGTGCCGGATGACGCTGCACGCATCTTCTGCACCTTCATTGGCACTGGCAAAAATGCCGTTGGAAAGCACATAGACATCATAGTCTTTTATTTCGTACGCATTTAAAATGTGGGTGACGGTGTCCTCGACACGATAGACCTCTGCGCCATTGCGTAACAGGGCATCGCCGACTTCCACAGCAAGCGTCAATACTTCTTTGGTTACTGCCATAAAAATCTCCAATTCCAATCATAGTTCTTATCAAAAATTACCACGTTTTATTTGAAAATGCAATCTGATACATAATATTTGTTTATTTTGCCATAATAATTCCCACAGATAGAAAAAACAGGAGGAAATGGTGATGAACTGCAAAAAATACAGAGCGTACCTTGTAGGAGTGGTGGTGTTTGCACTTGTGCTTGGAATCTTTCTTTATGCGAATCATGGGAAACAGGAGGAGGCACCCGCAGATGGCGTGCTGGTATGGGAGATGACAGCGGAGGAAGCAGACGCATGAGCAGCCAGAATCAGACCGTTTATCTGAAGGTGGACCAGAATGTCCTTGTGACAGACCGACATGTGACACTTTCGGATATTGCAAAACTTGAGTGTTCCGACCAGGCAATCCTGCGTCAGCTCAAGCAGAAAAAAATTTTCAGTTTTAAAGAGGCACCGGAAGGAAAACGAAAAAAGCAGCGTGTCGTTTTCTCGGTTTTAAAGTTAATCGAGCTGATTCATCAGGATTATCCCGGCGTGGATATCACAAATGAAGGGGAATCTGATTTCATTTTAGAATATCTTCCAAAGCCGGAAGAGAGTAGATGGATAACGACTACAAAAACAGTATTATTAAGCATCATCGTGTTTTTCGGGTCGGCATTTACGATTATGGCATTTAACAATGATGTTTCCATCGGGGATGTCTTTTCCAAGCTGTATTTTCAGGTGACGGGCGAGACCTCGAACGGGGTGACGCCGCTTGAAATCTGCTATTCCATCGGGCTTGCGGTTGGAATTTGCGTGTTTTTTAACCATGTGGGACACAAGAAAATTACACCCGACCCGACGCCGATTCAGGTCGAGATGCGCAAGTATGAGAAGGACATTGACACGGCGTTTATCGACAATGCGAGCAGAAAGGGGCACAACATCGATGTTAGTTAAGGAAATCTTTCTGGGCTTTATCGGGCTTACGGCAGGATTTGCGGTGTCGGCGGGAACCTTTGCGTTTATGATTGTGCTCGGCGTCCTGCCCCGCATGATTGGAAAATGCAACCGTGCCGCAGAGACGATTCATTTTGAAAATATGATTATGCTCGGCGGAATTTTTGGAAATATTATCTCCGTATTCTTAAATCTGAAACTCCCGTTTGGAACCTGGTTTTTATACCTGTATGGGTTCACAGCCGGGATGTTCGTGGGTTGTCTTGCCGTAGCGCTCGCAGAAATCCTCAATACATTTCCCATCACGTTCCGGCGGTTTCATATCAAACGGGGACTTGCATGGATGCTCTTTTTTATGGCGCTTGGAAAAATGAGCGGCTCGCTGTACTATTTCCTGAATTCGATGCCTCCTGCAACGGGAAGTTGACAAGAAAAGCACACCGGCGGTAGAATGGATGGAAAGAAAAATCTGGAAGGAAGCAAAAAAGAAAAAGTATGGTTACGTCCATTGCACGCCAGAGCGTGATTATCAAATGTAATATGAAAAAATCGGTTCTGACCGGAAACTACGAATTTTATTATGCGGCAGGTCTTGTGTCCAAGTTGTCCGGGATTTCCATTGATGATGCGATACATCCGATGGAACTTTTGGAGCTTTTGACAAAAGAGATTCCGGGACTTACGCCTTCGGATGAAAAAGAGGCGTATCTGTTTCAGATGATTTTAAACTACAGACCAAGTGAAGAATGGGATGAGCAGATGAAAGAACTTTTGCTCTGGGGTAAGAGTGAGCAATATCTTTGGACTGTGACACTGCCAAATTAACTACAAAAATAAAAAAAGGAGAAGATAAAAATGCAGACAGGGAAGGGAATTGCAGTGCCGGCTATTTTAAAAGTTGGCGAGGGAACGTTAAAGAAAATTGGAACATATCTTAAGGCAGAGCAGATAGAACAGGTCGTCATCTTTTTTGGAAACGGCCTGATTGATTTATTTGGAATGGATGTGATGAACTCTTTAAAAGAGGAGGGCATTACGGTACTCGAATATAACGAGTTAGACACAGTGGACATTGACGATATCATTACGCTGGCATTTGCGATGCCGAACCGCACGCAGGCGGTTATTTCCATCGGCGGCGGAAAGGTGATTGATGCGGGAAAATATGCGGCTTTTCTGCGCAATCTTCCATTTATCAGCGTGCCGACTTCAAGCTCAAGTGACAGTTTTTCGAGTGCGAGCGCTTCCCTTTATGTGCATGGAAAAAGGACGTCCGTGCCGGCAAAGCTTGCCTATGGGATTATCGTGGACACCGGAGTGATAAGGACAGCGCCGGAAAAATTTATCTACTCCGGCATCGGGGATATGCTCTCGAAAATTACCGCCATATACGACTGGATTTATGAGGAAAAATGCGGTTACGGAGAGGTCAACGATTTTGCAGTCATGATTGCAAAAAAAGCGGTGAACAGCTTCGTGCGGACGCCTTATGAAAGTATTAAAGACGAACTTTTCTTAAAGGAGTTAGTGGATTCTCTGGCAATGAGCGGAATTGCCAATGAAATTGCGGGCAGCAGTGCGCCGACAAGTGGCAGTGAGCATCTGATTTCCCATGCGCTCGATAAAATCCTTGAGACGCCGCAGCTTCACGGGATTCAGGTGGGAATTGCGACATATATCATGAGCAAGGTGCAGAATCACCGGTACATAAGAGTGCAGACGGTTTTGGAAGAAACCGGATTTTTTGCGTATGCAAGGACGCTTGGAATGAGAAAATCAGATTTTCTTGAGGCGATTGAATTGGCGCCGTCCATCAAGCCGCACCGTCATACATACCTTCACGAGGAGCAGTACCGCGAGGCGGCAAAAAAACTTGTACTTACGGACGAAGTATTAAGCAAGATTCTGGTGGAATAATCGGCGGACTTTTTTGCCATACTAATCACAGGAGGAAGAATGGTAATGGCAAATAAGGAAGCGGAAAAGCAAAAAAAACTGGATGACACTTTATATGGAGAGAAGAAAGCGGCGCGGGAGCAGGCATACAACGAATACGTAAAGGACGTGACACCGACGCACAATCTTGCGGCAAACATGGCAAAAGCGTTTGTGATGGGCGGTGCAATCTGTTGTATCGGGCAATTTTTCCTAAACACGGCAAAAAGCTATGGGCTGGATTCCGATGCAGCCGGAGGCTGGTGCAGCATGCTCTTAATTCTTCTGTCGGTGCTTTTGACCGGATTTAACATTTACCCGTCGCTTGCCAACTGGGGCGGGGCCGGAGCGCTCGTGCCAATCACCGGCTTTGCAAACGGTGTGGCGGCTCCTGCAATTGAGTTTCAGAAGGAAGGGCAGGTCTTTGGAATTGGCTGCAAGATATTTACGATTGCAGGTCCGGTGATTTTGTATGGCATTTTTACGAGCTGGGTGCTTGGACTCTTGTACTGGGTGGGCACGATGCTTGGAATTTTATGAAAAAGAGGATGGCGTGCCATCCTCTTTTTGCATGAATTCTTATTTTTTATTGCTTCTTCCCACAAGATAATCAAGCGAAACATGATAGTAATCGGCAAGAATAATTGCATAAGATAAAGGAAGTTCCCGGACTCCCTTCTCATATCTTCGATATACTTCCCGCTGACAATGTAAAATATCAGCGATATTCTGCTGTGTTAAGTCACGGTCAATTCGTAAATCTTCCAGACGTTTCAGATACATACTTGTCAACTCCTTTATTGACAAATATAACCATATGGTGGCATAATAATCTAAAATGCAACCATATAGTTGCATTATTATCCGAAATGCTACCATATGGTTGCATGAACAAAATAAAGTTACAGAAAAATATGGATGAAGGAGCATGTAGTTATGAAAAACTGGAAACGAATTTTATGCGTTGCCATGGCTGCGGCGCTGGCGTGTCCACCGGTTGGTGTATACGCGACGGAACAGGAATACGCCGTGGAGACGGAGACGACCGAAGCTGCAACAGAGCAGAACGAAGAGACAGAGACCATCGAAGTTACGGAGGAAACCGAAGTTATTGAAAATACGGAAGTAACAGAAGAGGCGGAAGTGACGGAGACAACCGAAGTTGTTGATGAGTCAGAGGAGACAGAGACTACTGAAGCCACTGAGGAGCCGGAAGCTACAGAAGTAACGGAGACAACGGAAGCCACCGAGGAAACAGAAGCAGTAGAGGACGAAATCCGGTCTGCAACCGTCACAGATACACTTTTAGATGAGCAGACGGTCAGCCCGAACGGAACCTATACAGGAGCTGTTTCCGTAGAAGGAAATTATAATCTGTATCATTTTACACTGCCGGAGGCAGGAAACCTCTCTATCGAGATGACAGCATGGATGAAGTGTTGCAGTGTGAGATTATATTCGGAAGATGGAACCTCTCTTCTGAATAGTCGTGCGGAGTGGAATGCCAGTACACAGAAAAGCGTGGCAACTTATGAAGTGAATCTGGCTGCCGGGGATTATTACATAAGAGTTGACGGGCAGCATAGCAGAATCGCTCTGAGCGATAGCGTATATTACAGCACTGGAACGTTTAGCATGAAACTGAAATACACTTCAGCGGGTGAGACATTTGACGAGCCGAATAACGATTTTGCAAGTGCGACAGTAATCAGTCTTCCGGCTGAAGAAAAAGGGCAGATTGCGAAGAACGATGACAAGGACTATTTTAAATTTCAGGTAACAGATGCCGGATGTGTCAAGCTGAGTATTACCTCTTATATGAACTATTATAGTATGGCGATTTACGATTCCTCTGCAAACAGAATTTACAAGTCAGAGGAAAACTGCTGGAACGAAGGTCTTAAGATGATTCAGAAAGACTATGCGATAGACCTTGCGCCGGGAACCTACTATATGCTGATAGATGGAGAAAAGAGTTTTGGATCAAGCACGAAATCTACCGGCAATTACAGCTTTACAATGAAGCTTGAAAAAGCAAATGTCACCTATACGCAGTCGGATGATGATTTTACATCCGCTTATAAGCTTTCCCTGAACAAGGATATAACGGGGCATATTGCAATCAATGATAAAGAGGATATTATGACCTTTACCCTGTCAAAGGATACATTTATGAACTTTACCATTACTTCCTATATGTATTACAGATTCTACATTTATGACAGCAAGGGAACAAAGCTGGTAGATGAGTATAACGGCTGGGATGGAGACCTCGAATATGTGACAGATGTATTTGAACAGTATCTTTCAGCAGGAAAATATTACATAAAGGTAACGGGATACAATTCTTCTACCGGTAAGTATGTGGTGAGAGCAGCAGAAAAAATTAATATCGCAGGTGCAACGATTGCCGCTATCAAAGACCAGACTTATACCGGAGATTACATTATGCCGGAGCCGGTTGTAACCTATCAGGGAAAGAAACTGGTAAGGGATGTAGACTATATCGTATCCTATGCAAATAATAATTCCATCGGTGTGGGTTCCGTAACCGTCCTTGGATGTGGCGACTACTACGGAAATAAGGCAATGACCTTTAATATTGTAGGACCTTCTCTTTCCAAGGCAAGCATTTCCAAAATCGGTGACAAGACCTATACCGGAAAAGCAATCAAGCCGACCGTAACTGTAAAATATAACGGAACAACCCTCACAAAAGATGTGGACTACACAGTTTCTTACAAGAATAATAAAAAGGTAGGAACTGCGTCTGCAACGATTAAGGGAATCGGAGACTACAGCGGAAGCAAAACGGTAGAATTTAAGATTACTGCCGCAAAGATTTCGGATGCAGCATTTGGAAAAGTATCAAATAAAACCTACACCGGAAAAGCAATCAAACCGTCTGTAAGTGTAGAATATAAGGGAACGAAACTTACCAAAGATACCGATTACACGGTTTCCTACAAAAATAATAAGAACATGGGTACCGCAACCATTACTGTGAAGGGAAAAGGAAACTTTACCGGTAGCAAGAAGATTACATTTAAAATTACACCGGCAAAGGTTACGATTTCCAAGGCTGTAAACAACAAGAAAGGTACTGCAACTGTAACCTGGAAGCGGGACAAGAACGTTACCGGTTATGAAATTTACTGTTCTACCAAGAAGTCATCCGGCTACAAGTTAGAGAAGGATATCACAAAGAACAAGACAACTTCCTACACGGACAAGAACCTGAAGAAGGGAAAAAACTATTACTACAAAATCAGAGCTTATAAGAAGGTAAATGACAAGAAAGTCTACGGAAGTTACAGCAGCGTAAAATCGGTAAAGATTAATAAGTAGGGTATAAGAGGGAGTAGAGAAAATGAAAAAAAGAGTCATTGCAGTGTTTCTTGCAGCCATGATGGTTGTGCCAACCGGATACCAGGGGGTATCTGCCGCAGAGTATGATACAGAGTTGGAAGCTGTGGAAGAAACCGAAAGTACGGAAGAGACCGAGGCAGCCATTGAAAGCGAAGTAACAGAAGAGGCGGAAGAGACCGAAGCCGTTGTCGAGACGGAAGTTGTTGAGGAGACCGAAGCAGTTGTTGAGACCGAAGTCACCGAGAAAGTAGAGGAGGAAACCGAGGCTGTCGAGGAGTTAGAGGTTGTGGAGGATGCAGAGAAATCTGCATCTGCCACCCGGACAGAAGGCGATTTCTCCTATCAGGTTACGAGCGGTGCGGCTACGATTACAAAGTATAGCGGAGAAGGCGGAGATGTAGTCATTCCGGCAAAAATCGGCGGGTATACCGTTGCCGTAATCGGAAAAGAGGCGTTTAAGAACAAAACCGCCGTTACATCCATCACAATCCCGGACTCTGTAACCGAAATCGGCTCAGATGCGTTTTACAATACCGGAATCACAAGCTTAACGTTACCGTCTTCCCTTGAGACACTCGGAACCAGAATTATTGGAAAGACGTCTGTGACAGAGATTACGATTCCAAAGTCATTAAAAAATGCAGGAAGAACCACAGACGGAACGGGCAGCTACGGCGCACTTTCTCGTTGTACGACATTGAAAAAAGTCGTATTCGAGGACGGAATCACCACCATTCCGAAGGTGTGCTATGTCTGTGAGAATCTGACGGAAGTAGTACTTCCTTCTTCTGTGACGACGATTGACGCATATGCGTTCAGTGGGTGCAGCAATCTGACATCCGTAACAATTCCGGAAAATGTAACAGAGATTAATGATGATGCGTTCAAGGGAACGGCTCTTACAAGCCTTACACTGCCGGAAGGACTTGAGACACTCGGAGTCGGGGTTATTGCAAATACCAGTATCACGGAGATTACGATTCCAAAGTCGCTCAAAAAAGCAGGAATGAATTCGGATGGAAAAGGAAAATTCGGAGCACTTTCCCGCTGTGATTCTTTGAAAAAAGTAGTGTTTGAAGAAGGAACGACCACAATTTTAAAAGCGTGCTATTATAGTCCGTCTATTACGGAAGTAGTGATTCCTTCTTCCGTGACGGCAATTGACAGCTATGCGTTTACTGCCTGCACTGGAATCACAGAGGTGATACTTCCGACGAATGTGACCGAGATTGGGTACCAGGCATTTGCAAACAATGCAAACCTTACCAAGGTGGTTATTTACGATAAGGTTGCGACGATAAACAGCACTGCGTTTGAAAAATCTACACAGTGTAAGCTTATCGGATACCGCAAGTCAACAGCAGAAACCTTTGCAAAAGATAACGGTCTCACGTTTGAATCCATCAAGTATGACATCAAATTTGATGCAAACGGTGCAAAAGGTGGCAGCACAAAGACGATGAGTGACCGCGAGTGCGGTGTTTCTTATACGCTGACTGCAAATGGTTTTACAAAAACCGGCTATAAGTTTAAAAACTGGAATACCAAAGCAGACGGAAAAGGAACTTCTTATCAGAATAAGGAGGAAGTGAAAAATCTCTGTCCGTTATACAGTACACAGAAAAACAGTATCACCCTGTATGCACAGTGGGAGCCGATTGAGTACAGCGTCCAGTTTGATGGAAATGGTGCAGACAAGGGCAGTATGAATAAGCTGACCAAGCTGCGCTATGATAAGAGCTATGAATTAAAATCCAACGCATTTAAAAAGAGTGGTTACAAATTTGACGGCTGGAATACCAAAGCGGATGGAAAAGGAACTTCCTATAAAAACGGGGCATCTATAAAGAACCTTACGACAAAAGACGGCGCAACAGTAAAACTATACGCACAGTGGAAAATTCAAACTTACGATATTAAATATGAACTGAATGGCGGAAAGAACAGCAGTAAGAATCCGGCTTCCTATACGGCAAAGTCAAAGACGATTGAACTTTCTGCGCCGACAAAGAAGGGCTATACTTTTTCTGGCTGGTATTCTGACAAAAAGTATAAGAATAAGGTGACAAAGATTGCCAAAGGCTCCAGTGGAGACAAGACTCTGTATGCAAAGTGGACGGCAAACAAGTACACGGTTAAATTTGATGCAAACGGAGCAAAGAGTGGTTCTACAAAGCAGATGACATCCATTAAGTATGGAAAAGAAGTAAAACTGACAACGAACGGCTTCAAGCGTACCGGATATGATTTTGCAGGCTGGAACACCAAAAAGGACGGAAGCGGAAAATCTTATAAGAACAAGGCATCCGTCAAGAATCTGACTGCTAAGAATGGGCAGACCATTACGCTTTATGCGCAGTGGAAGTTGAAAGACTATGACATTACGTATCAGTTAAATGGCGGAAAGAACAGCAGCAAAAATCCGACCGTTTATACGGTGAAGACAAAGACCATAAAGCTTGCAGACCCGACACGAAAGGGATACAAGTTTAAGGGCTGGTACTCTGACAGCAAGTTCAAAAACAGAGTAAAAACCATAGAGAGCGGAAGTACAGGAAATGTAACACTTTACGCAAAGTGGGAAAAGAAGTAAAAGGACAGCAGAATGTCTGAAAAAGAGGTGGAAATCCGAAAAAGGGTTTCCACCTTTTTTGATACCTGTTTTAAAGCGCGGTACATACCCCGAGAACAAGACCGAGCACGGCGGCGACACAGATGATCGTGATGACGTTTTTCTTGCGGAAAAGCAGCAAAAACAGGGAGACAGCACCGATGAAGATGCTCTGCCAGTCGAGCGCAAAGCCAGCCGTAAAATAAGTCGTAGCGCCAATGGAGCAGATGACTGCGATCATCAGACCAATGCAGACCGGGCGGATGACGTAGAGGATATTTCCCATGATGCTTGTCTCCTTAAAACGCTGATAAAAGACGGCGACGAGAAGCGTTGTGGTGAAGGCAGGGGCGAGAACGCCAAGCACTGCGATAAGACCGCCGAAAAATCCGCCCACCTGCATCCCGGCAAACGTTGCGCAGTTGATGCCGAGCGGTCCCGGCGTCATTTCTGCGATGGCGAGAATGTTGCTGACATCCTCTGTGGTCATCCAACCGTGGGAGAGCATTTCCTCGTTGATGACCGGAACCATGGACATTCCGCCAAAGCTGGTAAAACCGATTTTTACAAAAACAAGAAACAGACTAAGCAATTCCATTTTTCTTTCTCCTTCCAGTCAGAATCAAAGCAATGACAAGTCCAAGCAGGATAATCTCGATATTTCCGATGCCTGTAAAGGCGCTTAAGACAAAAGCCCCCAGACAAAAACAGACGCAGAAGGAATCTTTGACGGCGGATTTCCACAGACTTAAAACCGAGGACGCGATGATGGGAACGACCGCAGAGCGGATGCCCTTCATGACGTAGCCGACGTAAAGATTGTCCCGAATCTGGTTATAAAGCAGGGTGACAACCGTCAGAATGAGGACAGACGGCGTCGCCATTCCAAAGGTCGCTGCAATGGCACCCGGGATGCCTGCCATGCGGTAACCGAAAATAATCGAAATATTTGTAATCATGATGCCGGGCAGGGAGCGGGCAACGGAAGTGATATCGAGCAGCTCCTCTTTGGTGAGCACCTGCCGCTTCTTAATAAATTCATCCTCCATCTGTGCGAGAATACTCCAGCCGCCACCGAAGGTAAAGCATCCGATTTTTACAAAAAAACAGAACAAATCAAGGGAAGTCTTTAATTTTTCTTTCATATTTAAATCTCCTGAAAAAGGGTTGTTTCGTTTCTACCGATTTTTTATCATATACTTGTTTTTATAATAAGTAAAATATATAATTTACTATAGAAATGATAGTATATAACTATACTTATGGGGGATTTATGAACTGGAATCAGCTTGAATATGTGGTAGTGACAGCAGAGGAAAAAAATATTACACGTGCAGCAAAACGTCTGTTTATTTCCCAGCCATCGCTCAGTATCAGCTTATCGCAGCTTGAAAAAGAGCTTGGAAGTCCTGTGTTTGAACGACAGAACGGCGGACTGAAGCTGACATATACGGGAACACTTTTTTACGAGTGGGCGAAGACGGTGCTGGCTTCAAAGCAGTTTTTAAACGACCGGCTGACGGAGATAAAGGCAGGAGAGCGGGAACGCATCCGCATTGGCATCAGTCCGCACCGCAGCTCGGCTGTGACGCCGGTTCTGCTGCAAAAAATTTATGGCGCGTACCCGATGTGCGAGGTGCAGCTCACGGAAAAGCCGGCAAACGAGTTAAAGGCATTGCTCGATGAGGATAAACTAGACCTTATTGTCGATATTCCGCAGACAGACTTAGTGACATACTGCAATGAAGAAATTGTAAAAGAAGGGATGTGTCTTGCAGTGCCGGATTCCTACCGCAAAAATCCACCGTTTTTAGATGCCGGGGAGGAGATAGAACTTTCTGCGCTGCAGGAATTTGGCTTTCTGATGCTCCCGGAGGAGTCTTATTTCGGAAGAGCGAGCAGGAAAGCATTAGAACTGGCGGGGATTACGCCGCGTATTCTCTGCGAATGTACGTTTTCCGAGACGGTGCGAAACCTTGTGGAGGCACAGCTTGGAATTGCACTTTTGCCGGATTTTTTTGCATCGAAGACATTCGATTCGCCGAAAATTCATTTTTACCGGATTGCTGGAAGCACCTTTTTGCGCACGATTGCAGTCGTGTATAAAAACGAGCGCTACCATTCCCGTCTGTTTCTTGATGTGGCAGAGCTGATAAAACAAAGTTTTCTGGAGGTGTATAAAGGATGAGTACGAAAAAACCGATGATTGGAATTGTTCCGCTTGTGGACGAAGAGAGAGAAAGCTACTGGATGCTGCCGGGATATATGGAAGGCATTACGATGGCAGGTGGAATCCCTGTGATGCTGACGCTTGTGACCGATATGCAGGATATCCGTCAGATGGCGGATGAATTTGACGGATTTTTATTCACGGGGGGACAGGATGTGGCACCGGAGTGCTATGGGCAGAAACGTCTGCCACAGTGCGGGCAGACCTGCCCCGGACGGGATAAGATGGAAGAGCTTTTGTTAGAAGAGGTGTTGAAGCGCGATAAGCCGCTGCTTGGCATCTGCCGTGGAATCCAGTTTTTAAATGCCATGCTTGGGGGAACCCTTTATCAGGATTTGCCGAGTGAATATCCGTCGGAACTGAATTACCACCAGACGCCGCCTTATGACAGACCAGTGCATGAGGTTGTGGTGGAGAAGGATTCCCCGCTTTATAAACTGCTTGGAAAAGAACGGCTTTCGGTCAACAGCTATCACCATCAGGCGGTGAAAGCGCTTTCATCGAAGCTTTCTGCAATGGCATATGCGACGGACGGGCTTGTGGAGGCGGTCTGTATGCCGGAAAAACAGTTTGTGTGGGCAGTTCAGTGGCATCCGGAATTCTCTTTCCGTGTGGAGGAGGACAGCCGGAAAATTCTGGAAGAACTGGTGCGTGAAGCCGGGAAATCTTGGATTTTTTGAAAAACAATGTAAGCGATTACAAAATGGATATTGAATATCTGGGGCAGGACGTGTTATAATAAAAGAAATCTGAATTTTGGAAACGGTCTGCCGGAATCCTGGAGACCAGAAAATGGAGGAAAACAATGAATTTAAATTTAAGACCAGCAAGTGAGTGTAAATTTGATGCAGTTTCTTTGGGCGAGGTTATGTTACGCCTTGATCCGGGCGAGGGCAGAATCCGTACTGCTCGTTCTTTCCGTGCATGGGAAGGCGGCGGAGAGTACAACGTAGTACGTGGACTCAGAAGATGCTTCGGTATGAATACCGCAGTTATCACTGCATTTGCTGATAACGAGGTTGGTATGCTGATGGAAGACTTCATCCTTCAGGGTGGTGTGGATACTTCCCTTATTAAATGGATGAAGACCGATGGTATCGGAAGAATCTGCCGTAACGGATTAAACTTTACAGAGCGTGGATTTGGTATCCGTGGTGCTGTTGGATGTTCTGACCGTGCCAACACTGCAATTTCCAAAGCTACACCGGCTGATTTTGATTTTGATTACATTTTTGGCGAGCTTGGAGCACGCTGGTTACACACTGGCGGTATCTACGCTGCATTATCTGAGCAGTCCTGCGAGACCGTTATCGAAGCAATCAAGACTGCAAAGAAATACGGAACCATCGTTTCTTACGACTTAAACTACCGTCCGTCCATGTGGAGCGCAATCGGTGGTCAGGCAAAGGCACAGGAAGTAAACAAAGAAATCGCAAAATATGTTGACGTTATGATTGGTAACGAGGAAGATTTCACAGCCTGCCTTGGTTTCGAAATCGAAGGAAACGACGAGAACTTAAAAGAATTAAATCTTGACGGATACAAGAAGATGATCAACGAAGCAGCAAAGACTTACCCGAACTTCAAGGCTGTTGCTACAACCTTACGTGAAGTTAAGACTGCTACTGTAAACGACTGGAGCGCAATCTGCTGGGCAGACGGCGAAATCTACAAGGCAAAGGATTACAAGGGTCTTGAGATTATGGACCGTGTCGGCGGTGGTGACTCTTTCGCATCTGGATTAATCTATGGTTTAATGACCACAGAGAACGCAGAGCTCGCTGTAAATTACGGTGCAGCACACGGTGCACTCGCAATGACAACTCCGGGCGATACCACAATGGCAAGCAAGAAAGAAGTAGAAGCTATTATGGGCGGCGCAGGCGCACGAGTACAGAGATAATTGAAAAACTAAGAGAGAAATCCCGGAATCACGGAAGACGCGGTTCCGGGATTTTTGTGTTTAAAACAAAGCTAAAACACAACACATAGTTTTCAAAACTACATAAAAGCATTGACAACGTCTCTGAAATGTTATACTATATTTTTGGCAGAAATATGGGGATTTCGGAATGAAAAAAGAGCAGAAGGTTATTTACTACAGGGATGAATTGAACGATGAATTTGCGGGAGACAGCATTGTCGCAAAGAAGATAGATGGCAGTTACCGGTATGAACAGGAAGGATTATTCGGACGCATCTGCCATGTATTCTGGTATCGGGTGATAGCGACACCGCTGGCTTTTTTGTATATGAAGTTGTATTTTCACCATAAAATTGTGAATAAGGATGTTTTAAAAGCGGCGAAGGGACAAGGATATTTCATGTACGGGAATCACACGCATAATCTGGCGGATGCACTGGTTCCGACAATGGTGAATATACCACGCACAGTTTCGGTAATCGTGCATCCAAACAATGTGTCGATGCCGGTGTTAGGTGCGATTACGCCAAGCCTTGGTGCACTGCCGCTCCCGGATGATATGGACGCTGCCAGGAATTTTATGCGGGCGGTTGAACATAGAATAGAGAAGAAACAATGTGTCATGATTTACCCGGAGGCGCATATCTGGCCGTACTACACGGGAATCAGACCATTTCGGGAACTGTCGTTCCGGTATCCGGTGCAGTATCAGACACCGGTTTTTTGTCTGACGAATACCTATCAGAAGCGGAGATTTTCCAAAAGACCCCGGATTGTCACATATATCGATGGACCATTTTATCCGGACAGTACACTTTCGATGAAGCAGCAGAAGCAAAAACTGCGGGATGAAGTGTATGAGAGGATGAAGGAGCGCGCCGGAAACAGTAATGTCACTGTCATCCGGTATGAGAAGGAAAAAGAAAATGATTAATCTGTTATTTTGTGGAAATGGACGTGTATTTGATGGGGTGCTTACCTGTATGCTGTCCATTGTAAAACGAACCACGACGAAGGAACCATTCCGTGTATTCCTCTTTACGATGGATGTAAGCCATATCAAGCCGGAATATACGGTGATTACAGACAGCCAGGTGCGGTTTTTAGAGCAGGTGCTGAAGGAATATCACCCGGACAACTGTGTGATACCGATTGATGTGACGGAGCTTTATAGACAGGAATTTGCAGGCTGTCCGAATGAGAGTGCCTATTGTTCGCCATATACGCTGATTCGTCTTCTGGCGGATTTAATTCCGGAGATACCGGATAAAGTTCTTTATCTGGATGCAGATATTCTGTTCCAGCGGGATATCACGCTGCTCTATGATACGGAGCTTAGCGGTTACGAATATGCAGCGGCGAGAGACCATTATGGAAAATATCTGATTCAGCCGAATTATATCAATGCGGGTGTGTTGCTCTTTAATATGAAGGAAATGCGAAAGACCGGACTGTTAAAGCGTGCAAGAGCGCTGCTTCGGGAAAAAAAGCTCGTGTTCGCAGACCAGAGTGCGATTTTACGCTGTACCACACGCAAAAAAATGCTGCCGCAGCGGTTCAATGACCAGAAGTTTTTACATAAGCACACGGTAGTGCGTCATTTTTCTAAAAGGCTTTTTTATCTGCCTTATCCGCACACCGCAAACATCAAACAGTGGATGGTAAGCGATATCCACCGGGTTTTTGGCTACTATGTGTTTGACGATATTTTGTATGATTATATCTATTTGAAGAAGAAATACGAGAGTGAAAATAGAGGAGAATTGTGATGAAAGACAATCAGAAAATCATTCCTGTTTTTTATGCCTGTGATGATAATTTTGTAAAATATACCATCGTCTCTTTGAAATCCATGATGGAAAATGCATCAAAAGAATATCAGTACCGGATTCATATTTTAAATACGGATATCTGCGAGGAAATGAAGTGCGCAGTGAGCAATATGGCAGACGACAATTTTGAAATCTGCTTTGAAGATGTGACCGATTATTTAAAGTCGATTAATGATAAGCTGCCGTTACGGGATTACTATTCCAAAACGACCTATTTCCGGATGTTTATTGCAGAGATGTTTCCGGACTATGAGAAGGCAATTTACATTGACAGCGATACGATTGTGTTAGGAGATATTTCCAAACTTTACCTGGAAGAGTTAGGAGATTCTTATGTAGGGGCTGCCCATGAGCAGGTCATGATTCAGGTGGATACCTACGGGGAATATGTCGAAAAAGTGCTTGGAATAGAGCGGAATAACTATTTCAATGCGGGGCTTTTGGTGATAAACTGTAATCAGTTCCGGGAAAATAAAGTGCTCGACCAGTTTATTGAATTGCTGCACGTTTATAATTTTGTAGTAACACAGGATGAGGATTATCTGAACCTGATTTGCCACAACCGTGTCCACTGGCTTAAGCAGCAGTGGAACACTGAGGTTTTCGGGGAGATTGCCTATCCGATTGAGACGGTGAACATGCTGCACTATATCATGGTTTCCAAGCCATGGCATTATGAGGACTGCAGACTGGGAGAACATTTCTGGAAATATGCGAAGAATACGGTAGTTTATGACGAAATCAGACAGATTCTTACGGCTTATACGGACGAGGAGCGGCATGAGGACAGTGTTTCCTGCGACAGACTGTTGCAGACAGCAAAGGATGAGATTGCCAAAGAGAATAACTACCTGAATTTAAAAAAAAACGGAAAGCTGAAAGCAAAGGACCGGTTAGAGGTGCTTGAGCGGATTGCAAAGTTAGAGAGAGAGGGACGCTTTGATGTGGACGTTGAGGAAGACCCGCCTACAAAGGAGCTTCACCCGGAGGATATCGACTATCTGCGCAAAAAGATTACAAGCAAGATTAAACGCAAGCTTACCTACGCCGCAGCGAGAAATTTTCTTAATACGATTCTGGAAAACAAGCAGATGATTGTAAAGGATATTAAGGGGATTGAGAATTTCAGCAGTCTTAACAGCGGTGCAATCATTACCTGCAACCACTTTAATGCGTTTGACAGCTTTGCCATTCAGATGGCTTACGAGGCATCCAATCAGAAACGACGTAAATTTTACCGTGTCATCCGGGAGGGAAATTATACGAATTTCCCGGGATTTTACGGAATGTTGATGCGCAACTGCAATACATTTCCATTAAGCTCCAATAAGGACACGATGGAAAAATTTATCCGTTGTATGGATATCGTGTTAAAGAGAGGAGACTTTGTTCTGGTGTATCCGGAGCAGAGCATGTGGTGGAATTACCGTAAGCCAAAGCCTTTGAAAAAAGGTGCCTTTACCTTCGCAGTGACCAGCAACGTACCGGTACTTCCCTGCTTTATTACAATGGAAGACAGTGACATTTTAGGGGATGACGGCTTTTATGTGCAGGAATATACGATTCATGTCGCAGAGCCGATTTATCCGGACCCGCAGAAGAATCGGGCACAGAATGTCAGGATGATGATGGAGAAGAATTTTGAGGTCTGGAAGCAGATTTATGAGGAAACCTATGGTGTTCCGTTGACCTACAGCTGCGATAAACAGGAAGTGGGTTAAAAATCGGCGAGTTCCGACAATATTTTCATCTTTTGGGGGTATACTGTTGTAGTATCCAATAAACATGGGGAACGAAGACGAAGGATGGAAAGGAAGGAACCGTATGGAAGTGCGGGAAAAAGATAAATTTTACCGGATTTTAAGAGAAGCGCTGGAAAAAGAAGAGTTTGAGATGTATTTGCAGCCCAAGGTGAGCCCGAAAACCGCCAAAATTGGCGGAGCGGAGGCACTGATTCGTTGGAAAAATCCCATATATGGAACCATATCACCGGATCAGTTTCTACCGTTGTTAGAGCACTGCGGACTGATTGTAGAGGTGGACCTTTATATGCTCCGCAGGGTCTGCGAGCTTTTGCACCGCTGGGAACGTGAAGGCATCGAACCGATTGTGATTTCGGTCAATGTGTCGAAGGCGGATATGGAATATGACGGAATTCTTGCAGAGTATGACCGGATTATGGAAGAAACCGGTGCACCTGCGCAGTATCTGGAACTTGAATTTACCGAGAATATGACCTATTCGGATATGCCCAAAATGCAGCGGATTTTACAGTGGATTCATGAAAAAGGCGCACGCTGTGCCATGGATGATTTTGGAAAAGCGTACTCGAATTTAAATGTGATACAGGAATTGGAATTTGACACGATAAAGCTGGACAAATGTTTTTTTAAAGAAGATTTTCCGAATGAGGAGCGCGGCAAAAAGATTGTCGGCGGACTGCTTGAGATGTTCCAGGCAATCGGCGTATCTGTTGTGGCGGAGGGCGTCGAGACAAAGGCGCAGAAGCAGGAACTTAAGCGGATGAACTGCGAGCTGATTCAGGGATATTACTACTCAAAGCCGCTTCCGGTCGAGCATTTTGAAAAGTTCTGGAAGGAGCGGGAGGAAGCCGTAAACCTTTTGCTTGGAACAGCTTAAGAAAATCTGTGATTTAAGCATTGACTTCTAAAAATCCCAGTATTATGATAGGAAAAAAGGACAGATACTGGAAAGGGTTGGTGAACGCGATGGGAATTCAGAAAAGAAGCGTTGGAATTATCGGATTGGGACATGTAGGAGCACACTGTGCATACAGTCTTTTGGTACAGGGAATTGTGGATGAGCTGATTCTTGTGGATATGAATGAGAAAAAAGCAATCAGCGAATGTCAGGATTTAAACGACAGTCTTGCCTATATGCCGCACAATTGCAAGATAAGAGTTGGAAGCTACGAGGATTTGAAGGATTGCGATATCCTGGTAAATTCAGTCGGACAGATTGAGATGATTGCTTCCGGAGACCGTGTGCTTGAGATGGAATTCACCATTGCGGCAGTCAACAGTTATGTGAAGAAGGTCGTGGATGCCGGATTCCATGGCATTTGGATTAATATCACAAATCCGTGTGATATCGTAACAAGACAGGTGGCACTGCTTTCAGGGCTTCCGAAGGGACATGTATTCGGAACCGGAACCGGACTTGATACCGCACGTTTAAAGACCGTATTAGCGGGATTGACCGACTACGACCATAAGAGCATTAATGGATTTGTACTCGGCGAGCATGGAAGAAAACAGATGGTTCCGTGGTCAAATGTTTCCTTTGGCGGCAAGAGCCTGGATTCCATGGCAGCTTCCGATGAGAAGTTCCGGTTTGACAGAGAAAAAGCAAAGAACATGGTTCATGATAACGCATGGGTAACTTATAATGGAAAGCATTGCACGGAGTATGGAATCTGCTCCACGCTTGCACGCATGGTAAGCATCATTTTCCACGATGAGCGTGCGATTGTTCCGGCAAGTATGCTTCTTGATGGAGAGTACGGCGAGCATGACATTTATGTGGGAGTTCCGGTACTTCTTTCTGCAAATGGTGTTGAGAAGGTCATCGAACTCGACCTGACACCGGAAGAGCATGATGAATTTATTGCCTGCTGTGAGGGCGTCCGCCAGAATATGGAGGATGGCAAAAAACGGGGCATTGAGATTCTTTAATAACAAATCAAAAACGAGACCACCGCACTTTTTAAGTGCGGTGGTTTTTTCACGTATTCATCACATTTCCCTCAAATAACCATGAACTTTCCCTGCTAGAATCTCTTTAGAATACGAAATGGATATCGTATGGAAAGAGGAGCATTATGGTCGGGAAGAAGAAAAAAATTACCATAGCCGCAGCAGTGGCAATGACGGCTGTACTTGCAGCAGGAGGCGCCGGATATACGGTTTTGCGTGCAGAACAGACGACATCAGAAACAGCATACCGGGAAACAGCAGTACAGGCAGGAGATTTAAAACTTACATTTGAAGAAGAAGGCACGACACAGGTGTCTGCCGTGAGCCAGATACCGGAATTTAATGTCGGCACGGTCAAATTGATTGTGGACGAAGTCTATGTTGAAGCAGGGAATACCGTGGAAGAAGGAGACGCCCTGTTGAAACTTACGGACGAGAGCGTAGAGGAAGCGACAGCGTACTATGAAAAGGCAGTTGCATCAGCAGAGAGTGCGCTTACGACAGCACAGGCAGATTATGAATCCGGAAAACTTGATGCTGAGTATGACAAACAGGATTCTACACTTGCATTAGAGAGTGCAGAGACAACGTATAATACAGCAATCAGTGATCTTGACATTGACCTGGCAGATAAAAAAGAGGCGTATGAGGAAGCATCGGAATCCTTAGAGACCTACCAGAGCAATCTTGAAAATAATACGTATTATACCAATGCCGGTATCGAGTCAAAGGAGGAAGCGGTAAGCGAAGCTGAGGAAGCCAATGAGACGGCACAAAAAACACTTTCCGATGCTGTGGAGGATTATCAGAGCGCAACAGAGAACTTTGAAACGCTGCTTAATAAATTAAACAACAGCGACAGTGATGATGTCTCGGATTTAAAGTCGGAAATTTCAGAGCTTGCAAGCAGTTATGAGACATTAAAGAGTGTTGCAAATACTTACGACACGGCAAGTGAAACAGCAACTGCCGCATCAAACGCATTGCAGCAGGCAAATGAGACGCTGACCGCGGCACAGAAGGAATATGAAGAGAACCAGACGACAGCGGAAGAGAAGGTGACAGAGTTAAGTACCAGCGTCACAGAGTTAGAAGAAAAATATAACACCGCACTGCTTGCCTATGATACACAAAAACTTGCAATCCAGAATACTTACGATGCGGCAGTCCTTGAGGGCAACAGCGCAGAGAGCGTTTATCAGGCAACGTTAGTAAAATTACAGGCATCAGTTGATGAAGCGCAGGAAACATTAGACGAATTAAAAGAGGAGCAGGCTGCTTTTCTTGCCTTAGAAAATGGCGTGATTACAGCAGAACAGGCAGGAACGCTCGCCTCCGTTACCTATGAGGCGGGAGATACCCTGTTTTCCAATGTGGCAGTCGTCAGCTATTACAGCACGGAAACCATCACGATTTCGGTAGAGGTTGATCAGGCAGATATTGCAAACGTTGAGGTTGGAGACGAAGTGGAAGTAGCAGTCTCCGGAAGCAGAGACAGTCTGACAGGAACGGTTCAGTCGATTGCATCTTCTGCAACAACCGGAGGAAGCGTGTCAAATGTGACTTATGCCGTTATTGTAGCAATTGATAATACGGACGGAAGGCTGTCATCTGGTTCTTCCGCAGAACTTACCTTTGAATATGGAGAATATCCGGATGTCATTTATGTGGAGGCAGATGCCGTTACACAGAACGCAGATGGAACCGGAACAGTTCTTATGTATGATGAGAATGGTGCGGTCACGGAACAGACGGTAACCATTGGTGAAAGCACAGATGACTATGTGATTGTGACAGAAGGATTGTCAGAAGGAGATATCTGTCTGATTGAAACAGGAGGAGAAAATTAAAATGGCAAAAAAAGGAAAGAAAGCAGCGGTAGCAGGTGTGGCGGCAGCTGCGGTAATGATTATGGGAATCAGCGTGTGGGCATATCAGGGAAACAGCAGTCAGGATGTGGAAACCGTTTATAAGGAAACAAGTGTATACAGAGGAAATCTTACGGTTGGTGTGACAGAGAGCGGCAGCGTTACGCTTGGAACCGTCACACAGGATGTCGATTATGAGGAAAGTTCTTCAAGTTCCTCAAGTTCACAGCAGATGGGAAGCAGCAGTTCTTCTTCCTCAAGCGATGCGGCACTTGAAGTGGAGGAGGTCTATGTCACGGTTGGGCAGAAGGTTTCCGAGGGAGACGCACTGTTAAAGCTGACTGAGGAGAGCATCACGGAATACCGGAATGATTTGCAGGAAGCCATCACAGAGGCGCAGGCAGATTTAAACGAGGCAAAATTAAGCGCGGCAAAGCAGAAATTAGAGGCGGATTATTCTTATAATTTAAGCATCGCCGAGGGAAATGTAGCACTTGACGTGTATGAAAATACCCTTTCAGAGCTTCAGGATGACATTGATGCCATCATGGGAAAGGTGCACAATTCCGAAGAACTGATTGAGTACTATGAGGATCAGATAGAGGCTGGATATGATTACAGTACGGCATTGGCAGAGGAACAGGAGAACTATGCGACCCTGAGCAGAAAATTGCAGAATGCACAGAACACGTATACGACAAAATCCATAGAGGCAGAAAAAGAATATGAAGAGACACTGCTTGAATACCAGAATGCAGGCGGGCAGTATTCTGTTGATGTAAGCGGCATTTCAGACAGTGAGGAAGAAGCGCAGGACACTTTGGAGGAGGCACAGGAAGCGCTTGAGGAATTCGAGGCATTTATCGGAGACGGAACTATCTATGCGGAAGATTCCGGAACAATCCTTGAAATCGGATATGAAGCAGGCGACGAGCTTTCAAGCGATACCAGTATCATAACGATTTCCGACCCGTCTGCGGTGACGATTACCGTTTCTGTTTCACAGGAGGATATTTCACAGGTAGCAGTCGGGGATGAAGTGGAAATTGAACTGACGGCTTATGAAGATACCGTATTTACAGGTACAGTGCAGAGCATTGACACCTCTGCGACAAGCGGTTCTTCTACCGTGTCCTATAATGTTACAGTGCTCTTTAGCGGAGATACGACCGGAATTTATGGAGATATGACCGGAAATGTTACGTTTATCCAGAAACAGGTACAGGATGTGCTCTATGTTTCCAACAAGGCAATTATCAACGAGGGAACCTCTTATTACGTAAAGATGAAGGATGAAAACGGTGTCATCCAGAAGGTACAGGTTGTCACAGGATTTTCGGATGGAATTAACGTTGAGATTACTTCCGGTCTGGAGGAAGGCGATACGGTGCTGATAGAAAGTCAGGTGGTGACAGAATCATGAAACCAAATGAATTATTACGTCTGGTGTGGTTAAATATCACACAGAATAAATTTAAAGTAATTATGACTTCCATTGGAATTGTCGTGGGAGCAGCTACAATTGTAATGGTAATCGCAATTGGAAAAGGCGGGCAGGCGGATGTAGCGGACCAGTTTAAAAACTTAAATGCAGGAGCGATTGACATTTCTTATGACGGTGGGAACTCTGCCCCCGGTGGAAATTCATCCGATGAGAGCGGCGGAGGCGGTGCCATGATGATGCCTGGAGGCGGAAGCAGTAGCGGCGCTCCCGGAGGTGGCTCTTCAGACAGCAGTGGAGGACCTGGTGGTGACATGGGCGGAGGTCCTGGCGGCGGAATGGACGGCTTTTCCATCGGAGATTTTCTGATGGGCGGCGGTACGGATATGGAGGACCGCATCAATCAGGAAAATATTACGTTATCGGAAGACGACGTGGATGATATCGAAACATTTGTTCAGGGCATTTCCGCAGCAACGATTTCCTACACGACCAAGTCTTCGGTGGATGGCGGTGACCTCGACGAAGCAGGTACCTATACAATCGCAGGTGTCAAGGAAAATTATGCCGATATCAGCAATCTGGAGCTTGCAGTCGGCGAGTTTATTACGGAGTCAAACGATGACAATAAGGAAAAAGTTTGTATTCTCGGCGCATCGGTAGCGGAAGAAATTTTCGGAAGTGCGATTGATGCGTATGGAAGTATCATTTATATCGATGACAGACCGTATGTAGTCAACGGTGTTCTGCTTACAATGGGTACGGTCGCATCCGGAATCAGCCCGGACGATTCTATTTTTATCCCCTATGAAACGGGCGTGAAATATCTGGTTGGAACCGATGCAAATCCGACGATAACGGTTTTAGCAGAGGATGTGGATGAGGTGGACAATGTCATTTCACAGATTACCGATGTATTGGCAGGTTCCTATCCGAACGCAGAATTTACGTTTGAGGATGCCGGAAGTAAAATGGAAGCAGCTTCTGCTTCAAATCAGATTCTGACCATGCTGTTATTTGCAATGGCTGCCATCGTATTTGTGGTCGGCGGAATTGGAATCATGAATGTACTATTTGTGTCGGTAAAAGAGCGCACAAATGAGATCGGTATTTTAAAGGCGATTGGCTGTTCCCAGAGAGAAATTTTGTTTGAGTTCTTACTCGAAGCGGCGGCAATCAGTCTTATCGGCGGTATCCTTGGTGTCGGCGCAAGTTTTCTTGTGACACCGATTGTCACGCATTTTGGAATCCGTGTGGAGCTTTCCGCATCGGCACTTGTGATTGCCCTGGTATTTGCAATCGCAACGGGAACTATTTTTGGATTTTATCCGGCGTTTAAAGCATCAAGACTGGTGCCGGTAGAAGCATTAGGAGCAGAATAGGAGACGGACATGAAGAAAAAAAGAGTACTTATCATTACAGCATTTGTGGTGGCGGCAGCGCTTCTTGGAACAGGCGGATTTGTCTGGTTTAACAGAAAGAATCAGGATACAGAGACGACAACACTTGCGGATAACCAGAGAATTGCCTACGCTTATGTGACAGATATTGAAGGAAATGAAATTACTTATGTAGAGGTCGAAGAATCCGTGGTAACCGCCGCTCTGGAAACAGACGATACCGAGAAAACAGAGGAGGTCGATTCTACGGAAGCAACGTTTGGGGACGCACCGTCCGGGGATGCCCCGTCAGATGGAGGAACACCGCCATCGGGAGGGAACGCACCGTCGGGAGATGCACCGTCAGATGGAGGAACACCGCCATCGGGAGGAGATGCGCCGTCGGGAGATGCACCATCCGGGGAAATGCCGTCAGGAGATGCGCCATCCGGAGATGCACCATCCGGAGAAATGCCATCGGGAGATGCGTCATCCGGAGAAATGCCGGGCGGGGGCAGCTCGGATGAAAACAGTATGAATTTTGGCACGAGCACAGAGACGGTAACAGCCACAATTCCGGTGGGCGTGACCGTACATACGGCAGCAGACACGGAGACTACATTTTCAAGACTTGCAAGCGGAGACCTCTTAAAGATTCTTTTGGAAACAGATGCGGACGGAAATGAAGTCATCGTGGAAATCTGGATGTTACAGTAGGAGGCAGACGTATGGGTATCATTGAAATGCAGGGGATTAACAAATCCTATGCGATGGCGGGCAGCCCACTCCATGTTTTAAAGGATGTATGCCTTACGGTGGAAAAGGGTGAATATCTTGCCATATTAGGACCGTCCGGTTCCGGAAAAAGTACGCTGATGAACATTATCGGCTGTATGGACGTGATGGACAGCGGTACATATCATCTGGATGGCGTTGCTGTGGAACAGGCAAAGGAAAAGGAGCTTACCAACATTCGAAATCAAAAAATTGGATTTATTTTCCAGAAATACCATTTGATCCCGACCTATAATGTCAGACAGAATATTGTAATGCCGCTTTTAATGCGCGGGATGTCATTGCACGAAGCGGAGGAAGCCAGCATAGAGACGATTGAGATGCTGGGGCTTTCCGAACGTATGGATCACAAACCGGGGGAACTTTCCGGTGGACAGCAGCAGCGTGTGGCAATCGCCAGAGCATTAGTCGGCCAGCCGGCAATTCTTCTGGCTGATGAGCCGACCGGAGCACTTGACAGAAACAGTGGTAAAGAGGTGTTAAAGCTGTTTGAACGGCTTCATGGCATGGGAAATACCATTATCATGATTACACATGATTTGAGCGTCGCAGAGCACGCCGGCAGAGTGGTGCGAATCGTGGATGGAGAATTATTTGAAGATTGAGATTGTGCATGATAAAAAACACAGGAGACATTTGTCTCCTGTGTTTTTTCGTACAGAATATCGTGTGTGATAAGAAGGTCGGATTAATATCTGCCTGGCATGCTTCCGTTTCCCTGCGGTCTTGCAGGTGTTCCGGATTTTCCTGACATTCCGGGTCTTGCAGGTCTTGCGGCTCCATTTCTCTGGGAGCGGCGTTTGCCAAGTAGCAGAATGTTGACGGCATCCTGTAATTCCGGATGTGCACGGTAAGACTCAATCAGGCGCTGTTCGGTAGGAGTAATGTGAAATGCTTCCTGTTCCCTGTAACCGAAAGCGGATAAAATATCTGTAATATTATAAAGCTCGCAGAGCGTTAAAAGCATATCGGCATTTGGTCTTGCCTGTCCGCTTTCCCATCCATAGATGGTTTTCGTTGCCACATCGATGTTCTGCTCTTGCAGGCGAAGCGCTACATCCGTGACAGATAAATGATTTTTCTTACGATATTCTTTAAGTACTTTTGCTATAATTTCATTTGCCATTCCGTATACCTCGTGAAATTATCATAGATTAAGTGGTATTTGTAGTCAATAGATTCTGTAATGACAAGAAAAAATAGATTGCAATTCCTAAATTACGAGAATAGTATATAAGTATAGATAGTATACATAAAAAAGTGAGGAATTATACGAATGACATCAAAAGTGACGGATTATATCATTTCCTATTTAAAGGAAGAAAAAATTACGGCATGGCAGATAGCAAATGAAACCGGAATAGAGGCAGAAAAGCTGTCGGAAGGATACGAGCATCCGTTAGATGCGGACGAATTTTTACGTCTTTGTGTGCATTTGCACCTGAAGCCGGAAGATATTTCCAGAGCCATCCGGGAGAATACAGGCGAATAAGAGGAAAACATCCCGTCCATACTAAAAAGAAAAAGGATGGATGAGTATGGAAACGCAGGTAGGAAAACAGAGTCTTCGGTTTGCAGAACCGCCTTATATTATAAGCAGTGCCAGCATCGTTGGGAAAAAAGAGGGCGAGGGACCGCTTGGAGACTGCTTTGATGTGGTGGGAGAGGATGATAAATTTGGACAGGATACCTGGGAGGAAGCGGAGAGCACGCTCCAAAAAGAAGCTTTTTTGATGGCAGTTGGAAAAGCGGGACTTCAGAAGGAGACAATCCGGTACCTGTTCTCAGGGGACCTTTTAGGGCAAAACATTGCAACTTCTTTTGGACTGTTGGACTACCAGGTGCCATTATTTGGGCTTTACGGAGCCTGCTCGACCTGTGGGGAGGCACTTTCGCTTGGAGCGATGTGTGTTGCGGCAGGATATGCGGATTATGTGGTGTCCATGACCTCAAGCCATTTTGCCAGTGCAGAAAAACAGTTTCGTTTTCCGCTGGAATATGCAAATCAGCGTCCGAAATCTGCAACCTGGACGGTGACCGGAAGCGGGGCATTTGTTCTGGGAAAACAGAAAAGCAGCATCAGAATTACCGGAATTACCACTGGGAAAATCGTGGATTATGGAATCAAGGATTCCATGAATATGGGAGCCGCGATGGCACCGGCTGCAGCAGACACCATTTGTCAGCACTTTGCGGATTTTGGCACGAAGCCGCAGGATTATGACCGGATTGTAACCGGAGATCTTGGTGCGGTGGGGCGCGAGATACTGCTTGATTTGGTAGAAAAAAGGGGATTTGATATTGCAGACCGGCACGAGGACTGCGGCATTCAGATTTATGCGCCAAAAGAGCAGGGAACCGGGGCGGGAGGCTCTGGCTGCGGCTGTTCGGCCGTGACGCTGTCCGGACATTACCTGAAACAGATTGAAACCGGCGCTTACCGGCGAATTTTATTTGTGCCGACCGGAGCACTGCTCTCGACCGTTTCCTTTAATGAGGGAAAGACGGTGCCAGGAATCGCACATGGCGTTGTCATAGAATATGCAGAGTAAGAGGAGGGGCAAAAAGAGATGGATTATGTAAACGCATTCTGGGTGGGGGGACTCATCTGTGCACTTGTGCAGGTTCTGATGGAAAAAACGAAAATGCTGCCGGGCAGAATTATGGTGCTGTTAGTATGTCTGGGCTGCGTTCTCGGTGCGTTCCAGATATATGAGCCGTTTATGGAATTTGCCGGAGCAGGGGCGAGTGTACCGTTGCTGGGATTTGGAAATCTATTGTGGAAAGGGGTCAAAGAAGCGATTGACCAGAACGGTTTTCTTGGAATTTTTCAGGGCGGCTTAAAGGCAAGTGCAGTCGGAATCTCTGCAGCACTGGTGTTTGGATATCTTGCCAGTCTGATTTTTCAGCCGAAAATGAAAAAATAACGGAGGACAGATTTCTGCGGTGCCTGCATGAAGCATCAAAACAGCCCCGCCGGATAAACCGGCGAGGCTGTTTTAGGGATATTAATATAGGAAGGAATATAGGGGAATCCCTTTATAAGTATTTCCGAATTTCCTCAATTAATACCTGATATTCGTCATCAGAAAGAAATTTTTCACCCGGGTTCATGGCAAATACGCCGCCCCATTCGTACTCATCGGTATATTTTGGTACCAGATGGAAGTGAAGATGGTGTCCGGTGTCGCCATAAGCGCCGTAATTTACTTTCTGCGGATGGAACGCTGCATGAAGTGCTTCTGCAACATGGTTGATATCTTCCATGTAAGCAGCGCGTTCTTCTGCGGTAAGTTCCGTAATTTCGCTGACGTGTTTTTTGTGAGCCACGATGACACGTCCCTTGTGACTCTGTTCTTTAAAAAGATATACTTTGGAGGTCGGCAGCTCGCAGATTTTGATTCCAAAAGCGGCAACCAGTTCTCCCTCCATGCAATAAGCACAATTCTGATCTGTCATAGCAATCTCCATTATTTCTGGTTGAAGTGAATTGCGAAGCCTGCGATCTCATCCTTTAAGAAAGCAACCTTTAACTCGCCTTTTTCGTTGTATTTGAAGGAAGACTCATCAAATGCAAAACCACGTTTCTCAAGGTGATAGATAGCACGCTCAAGGTAGTTCGTCTGGAAGCCGATGTGTCCGTTCTTGCCACGACCCGGAGTCTTCATCATTTCGATTAAGGAACCAACGAAGATAGAGCTGTTGCCGTTCTTTAAGGTCTGTCCAAGCAGAGCGCCAAGTTTCTCACAGTCAGAAACAGCGGAAGACTCGGAATCAGCATTGATACCAACGTGTAATAACTGGATGCCAAGCATGGTGGAAACAGCTTCTCTTGTTAAAGCGGTGATGCCATCCCAGTCCTTTGCAGCAATCATGTCTTTGTTTACCATCCAGGAACCGCCGCATGCGATGATTTTTTTGAAATCAAGGTAGCTTGTCAGGTTCTTTGCATTGATACCGCCGGTCGGCATGAATTTCATTTTGGTGTACGGAGCAGCCATGGATTTAATCATGTTTAATCCGCCTGCAGCTTCAGCCGGGAAGAATTTTACAACATCAAGACCAAGTTCAATGGCAACTTCAACGTCGCTTGGGTTTGAGCAGCCTGGTGTAATCGGGATATTTTTCTCAACACAGTATTTTACAACCTTCGGATTTAAGCCCGGGCTTACGATGAATTTTGCACCTGCGTTGACAGCACGGTCTACCTGCTCAGTTGTAAGAACGGTTCCGGCACCAACTAACATCTGTGGGAACTGCTCGGACATGATGCGGATAGATTCCTCAGCAGCATCGGTACGGAAAGTAACTTCTGCACACGGAAGACCACCATCGCAAAGAGCCTTTGCCAGAGGAGCAGCGTCCTCTACGTGGTCAAGTGCGATAACTGGGATAATACCGATTTTGGAAAACTCTTCTAAAACTTTGTTCATGTTTCTTCTCCTTTATTATGATAATTATTTTGGAATCTGATTATGTTCCGTAATGCGAAACAATGTTTCATAAAACGGTACATATTAATTATAACATCTGGAAATGGCTTGTCAATCAATAACCGAGAAAATCATGTTTTTTCTTAAAACCAATTGCAACAGAGGGGCTAAAATGATAAATTGAAATGCGTTAAAAATGTATTTTAGAGAGGATGAAAAAGATGGAAAAGAAAAATGGAAAGAAAATTACACTTGGTGTAGGAATTGCAGTAGTTCTTGTGGCTGTTTTATGCGCCGTATATTTTCAGTTTGCACCGAATGCATCTGGGGAAAGCAAAACGGTAACCATCGAGGTGACAGATAATGCGGGTGAGACAGCTTCGTATGAAGTGACAACAGATGCAGAGTATCTGCGTGGCGCCATGGATGAAGCGGAGGGGCTGACCTATGACGGAACAGAGTCCGAGTATGGTTTTATGGTAGAGTCTGTCAACGGACTTGCGGCAGATTATGTGAAAGACGGTGCCTACTGGGCAATCTATGTGGATGGCGGTTATGGAAATTACGGAATTGATGCACAGCCGTTGGAGGACGGACATACCTACCAGCTTGTATACACGATTGCAGAATAACACAGGAGGAACAGCATGCAGGGAAAGGGAAATGTGAGAGACATCGCAAGGATTGGTGTGATGATTGCGCTTTTGGAGGCGGTGAAAAATGCACTGGCATTTGTGCCGAATGTAGAGCTTGTGACGTTGTTTATCATTCTCTTTACACTTTTCTTTGAGGAAAAAGTTCTCTTTGTCATTGCAGCATTTGATTTGATTGAAGGTTGTCTGCACGGGTTTGGCATCTGGTGGATTATGTATCTTTATGTGTGGCCGCTTCTTGCTCTTTTCACGTGGCTGTTCCGAAAGCAGGAATCTGTCTGGGTTTTTGGTATCCTTTCCGGAGTATTTGGGCTGCTGTTTGGAGCGCTCTGTTCGATTCCTTATTTCTTTGTGGGCGGTGCGAATATGGCATTTACCTGGTGGGTTGCCGGGATTCCCTATGATTTGCTTCACGGTGCATCGAATTTTGTACTGTGCATGGTTCTCTTTAAGCCACTGCGAAAAGTCATGCGGAAAATGGCGCAGGGGAGCATTGCTTGACTTTCCATTATTGGATATGCTATGATAATAAAAGTTTCACAATACGGAACGTGAGATTGCATGATGAAACCGGAAAGAGAAGAAACATGGCAGAAGAAAAAGAAACAAAAAATCCCGTGCAGTCGGCGGAACGCATTTTTCAGGTGATGGAGATGCTTGCCGAGAACGGGGAAATGGGATTGATGGAAATCAGTGCGGCACTTGGGCTGCATAAAAGTACCGTACACAGACTTTTGATGTCCTTAATTTATATGGGATATGCAAAGCAGGACGAGACAACGCAGAAATATACCCTTTCGTGCAAAATTGTAAATATGGCGGGAAAAATTTTAGACCGCATGGATATTTTACAGGTAGCAAAGCCTTATATGGAGCGGCTTTCTGATTTGAGTAACGAAACGGTTCACCTGGTACAAAGGGATGGAAGCAACATCCTTTATATTTACAAAATAGAGGCGAAGGTGGGAAGTATCCGCATGGTGTCTCATGTGGGAATGGTGCATCCGATGTACTGTTCCGGTGTCGGCAAAGCAATTATGGCAACACTGCCGGAGCGGGAAGTAAAACAAATCTGGAATGAGAGCGTGATTGAGAAAAAGACGCCGCATACCATCACGGATTACGAGGAACTGCTTTCTGTGCTCGAAGAGGTCAGAAGAAACGGTTATGCGCTTGATGAGGAAGAGAATGAGGAGGGCGTGCGTTGTATTGCAGCGAGCCTTAAAGATTACCACAGTGAGGTTCGCTATGCGTTTAGTATCTCAGGACCGGTCAGCCGCATGACAAAAGAACGTGTGAGAGAATTGGCAGTCGATGTCAAAAAAGTACAGCAGGAACTTTCAAGAGAATTGGGAAGTTACCAGTAAATAAAAAGAATAAGTTTTGTGAAAACGGTCATACTAATCCCGAAGTAAATTTGAGAACAAAAGGAGAGTATGACCATGAAAAAGTGGAAAGCAGTCATGGCAGGTCTTGTATTAACCATGGCACTTGGATCAGTGACCGCCTGTGGAACGAATAATGATAACGGTACAAACGGCGGAACAACCGAAAACGGAACCGTAAACAATGGAGCGACCGAAAACGGAACCACAAACAACGGAACGACAAACAATGGAACGACAAACAACGGAACGAATACAAACGGAAACAACCGTGTGGATGATACCGAGAACGGAACCATTGACAATGGAACGATGAATAACGATGCTACCACGAACAACACAACCGGTACCACGAATGCCGGGGATGCGGTAAACGATGTTGTGGATGGTGTCGGAAATGCCGGAAAGGACGTTATCGACGGAATTGAAGATGGCGTTGAGAACCTGACCGGAAACGACAATAATAACAACACAACCGGAAATACGGCTGCGGACGGAGCACGTTAGCAGAAGATGGTAAAAATAAGCTCAGACCATGATATTGCGGTCTGAGCTTATTTGCTGTCAAACGCAGGAATATAAACGGATTCGAAAAGTTCTTAAATAAAAATGAATTTTCGCAATTTTCTTGTGATTGAAGAACTTTTGAATTATAATAAGGAACTATAAAAATGTTCTTTGTGCAAGAATGGAGAATTTTATGGAAAATAATAATGACTATAGAGAAATTATAGATGGTTCAGACGCAATCGCTGAGATGGTAACGGACGATGTGGAGAAGGAGAAAAAAGACGGAGACGACAAAGAGCAGTATGAAGAAATCTGCTATATCTGTCACAGACCGGAGCATATCGCCGGAAAGATGATTAAGATACCAAACAATATTTTTATCTGTCAGGATTGTATGCAGCGCACGTTTGACAGTATGAATAACGCACCATTTTCCATGGATGATATGATGAATCTGAACATGGGAAAGATGCCAAATATCGGGATGATTAATCTGTCTGACTTTGGCGGCTTCGGGGTGCCGAATAATCAGAAGATAAAGAAGAAAGCACCGAAGGAGAAGACAGAGCCGGTGATTGACATTCATAAGATTCCGGCGCCGCATCGCATCAAGGCATCGTTAGATGAATATGTGGTCGGACAGGAATATGCCAAAAAAGTGATGTCTGTTGCGGTCTATAACCACTACAAGCGGATTGCCTCCGACAACAAAGACGGCGTGGAAATCGAAAAATCCAATATGCTTATGATTGGACCGACCGGAAGTGGAAAAACCTATCTTGTTAAGACGTTAGCGAAGCTGTTAGATGTTCCGCTTGCGATTACAGATGCAACTTCCCTGACAGAGGCAGGCTACATAGGTGATGATATCGAGAGCGTTGTCAGCAAGCTGCTTGCAGCCGCAGACAACGATGTGGAGAAAGCCGAACATGGTATCATCTTCATTGATGAGATTGATAAGATTGCCAAAAAGCGTAATGCAAATCAGCGTGATGTCAGTGGAGAATCTGTCCAGCAGGGAATGCTCAAACTCTTAGAGGGCGCAGAAGTTGAGGTTCCGGTCGGAGCGAGCAGTAAAAATGCCATGGTGCCGATGACTATGGTAAATACAAAAGATATTTTATTTATCTGCGGCGGTGCATTCCCGGATATCGAAGAGATTATCAAGGAGCGCTTGAACAAAGAAGCATCCATTGGATTTAAGGCAGATTTAAAGGACAAATACGATAACGACGAAAATCTTTTGCAGAAAGTGACAATGGAGGATGTGCGCAAATTCGGTATGATACCGGAGTTTTTGGGACGTCTTCCGGTGATGTTTTCACTTGAAGCATTGACGGAGGATATGCTTGTCCGCATCTTAAAAGAGCCGAAGAATGCGATTTTAAAACAGTATCAGAAGCTTCTTGCGATGGATGAGGTGAAGCTTGAATTTACGGATGAAGCATTAGCGGCGATTGCCAAAAAGGCAAAGGAAAAGAAAGTCGGCGCGCGAGCACTTCGTTCGATTATCGAGGAGTTTATGCTCGATATCATGTATGAGATTCCAAAAGATGATAACATCGGAATGGTTACCATTACAGGAGAATACGTGGAACAAAAAGGCGGTCCGTTAATCACCATGCGGGGCTGTGGAATGTTGGAACAGAAGGCAAATGCCACACAGGCAGCAGGAAATTAATCGAAATAATAGAATAAAATAAAATACTCCTGCATCTATTAGAAATGATAGATGCGGGAGTATTTTTTTATGACAGATTGCAGGGAACAGGCAGTTTCCAATGACTTTTTTGACTTCATCATCTCTTATGTGGATACGCCGTTTATAACGGTTACAAGCGACTGCATCCAGCGGATTGATGAGGATTATGATATTTTTTATTATGCGAGGGAGGGGCTTCCAGAACTGAATATTGGGGGATACTCTTATGGAGTGATACCGAAGTGCTTTGGACTGTTAGACCAGACAGCGCTTGAGGCATCCGGAATCCTTCGGATGCAGAACCAGCCGGCATTAAGGCTTCGGGGAAACGGGGTTCTTGTGGGATTTATCGACACGGGGATTGACTACACGAATCCGCTGTTCCGGTTTTCAGACGGAAGCACGCGGATTTTAAGCATCTGGGACCAGCAACTTCAGTCCGGGACGCCGCCGCAGGGAATTTTGTACGGGTCGGAGTACCGCAGGGAGGAAATTGACCGGGCGCTTTTGTCTGACAATCCCTATGAGATTGTGCCAAGCAGAGATGAAAATGGTCATGGAACCTTTCTCGCAGGTGTTGCGGCGGGGGGAGAGGATGTCCGGGCGGATTTTATCGGGGCTGTGCCGGAGGCTTCTATTGCGGTGGTGAAGCTCAAGGAAGCAAAACAGTATCTAAAAGATTTTTATTTTATTCCGGACGGAGTCCCGGTGTATCAGGAAAATGATATTATGCTGGCAGTTTCCTATTTAAACGGGCTTGCGATGATTTATGATATGCCGCTTGTTATCTGCCTTGGCGTTGGAAGCAGCATGGGAAACCATGGGAGAACCGGAGCGGTATCTACTTATTTAAACTATATATGTGGTAGAAGAAAACGATGCGTGGTGGCGGCAGCAGGAAACGAGGCAAATGCCAGAAGACATTTTCAAGGGGAACTGTCTGCCGGAATGAATTACGAGGACGTGCAGATTAATGTGGAGCAGGATATGCGTGGATTTTACGTGGAATTGTGGGCGAAGGCACCGGAGCTTTATGCGGTGGCGGTCGTTTCTCCGACGGGAGAACAGATTCCAAGGATTCCGATTCGCGTTGGGGCTTCGTTAGAGTTCCGGTTTGTGTTTGAACAGACGATAGTGTCGATTGACTACTGGTCAGAACCGAGGGAAACGGCAAGCCAGCTTGTCTATCTCCGGTTTAAGGAGCCAAAGCAGGGCATCTGGATTGTCCGTGTATTTCCGCAGAATGTGATAACCGGAAATTATCATATGTGGCTTCCGATGCAGCAGATGACAGACGGAGAAGTCTTTTTCCTGCGCTCGAATCCCGATATGACGGTCACAGACCCGGGGTCTGCTGCGCAGGTGATTACCCCAGGCGGTTATAATGCTGCAAACGGGGCGTTATACTTAAATTCCGGAAGGGGATATACGATAGATGGGGAAGTGAAACCGGATTTTGTCGCCCCGGCGGTCGAGGTGTACGGACCGGGATTGCGGCAGAATTATGTCACCTACACGGGAACGAGTGCGGCAGCCGCGATAACCGCAGGCGCCTGCGCCCAGATTATGCAGTGGGGATTTGTCGACTTAAATGAGCCAAGGCTTTCCAATGCCGGCATCAAAAATATGCTCATCCGGGGCGCAGACCGCGATAATGAGAGAAGCTATCCGAACAGGGAGTGGGGGTATGGAACGCTTGACGTGTATCAGGCGTTTTTGAATCTGCGGGGGTAGGAAAAAACCTACCGTGCCATCAGGTCAATGATTTCCGCAATATACAGGGTGTGCATATCGCCGTCCTCATACCATTTTTTGATTTCCGGCACAAGAAATGCGTCTTCGGTCAGTCTTGTGGCTGCCATCTTGCGGCAGAGAAATACGAAATCGCCCTCGTCCACGTAAGGAATTCCGTGGCGGTAATTTAAAGTCAGCCCTGCTTTTTGCAGTTTATCCGGCTCTTCCCTGCCGGAGTGGGAACCGCAGTAATTGAGTGCATCCTTGTGGGAGCCGTCAAAGAAGGTGACGGAGAAAAATTCATCCCGGTCAAGAAATTCTTTGGTGTAGCGGGAATCACGGACAACAATGTAGACGACGTTTTTGCCCCAGAGGACACCGACACCGCCCCAGCTTATTGTCATGGCATTTGCAGCAGCGCGGCTGCCGGCGGTAACGAGCGCCCAGTCCTTGCCAAGTCTTGTAAAGGGATTAAATTCGACCGCATCAATGGAAAGTGGCTGAAATGTATGTAACATAAATAAACGCCTCCTGGTTCTTTTTCTGGTACATTTGTACTAATTATTATAAGATTATTCCTGGTTGTTGACAAGATATAACATGAATTTTCATAATAGGATTTGACAAGTATCTGCGATACAACGTACAATGGAAACTAGGAGAGCCCCTGCCAGAGAGGGGAGATTTTTAGGGAGAACAGGAAAATGGATGAACAGAATAAAATTGCAGTATTGATTGATGCAGAGAACGTGTCGAGTAAATATGTAAAATTAATTATGGATGAGGTCGGAAGCTACGGAGTTGCCACATACAAGAGATTGTATGGAGATTTTACAAAGCCGAGCGTGAAATCATGGCTTTCAAAACTTCAGGAATATGCCATTACTCCGGTATTCCAGTATAATTACACACAAGGGAAAAATGCATCGGATTCGGCACTGATTATTGATGCGATGGACATTTTGTATACGGAAAACGTCAGTGGATTTTGTCTGGTGACCTCAGACAGCGATTTTACAAAGCTGGCAATGCGGCTCAGGGAGTCCGGCATGATGGTAATTGGAATGGGAGAGCAGAAAACGCCGTCGTCGCTTGTGTCAGCCTGTGAGAATTTCAAATATCTCGATCTTCTGTCACAGGAGAGTGGAAGTGTCATTCAGAGTGGAAGCCTGTCACAGGAGAGCCGTTTGGGCGAGATAAAAGAAGAGAGCAACGGAATTCCGAGTCGTGCAGAAATTGAACGTGAGATTCGTGCTATCATTGAAGCAAAGACAGAGGAGGAGTGGATCAATCTTTCTGAAGTCGGAATTACGCTGTCGAAGCGTGTGCCGGGCTTTGACCCGCGAAATTATAAGTACCAGAAACTGCGTCAGTTGATTGAATCGTTTGACGCGTTTGAGACAAAGGCAATTCCGAACCCGCATAATAAGCTGTTAAAGATTGTCTATGTCAAGGAAAAAGAATATTCATAAAAATAGGTTTCAAAAGAAAACAGGGAGCTGCTGTGTGATGAAAAGGATCATGCAGCAGTTTTTTTATGGAAATTTCTGATATAATAATTATTGACAAATAATATTATATGATATATAGTATTGAAAAGAAAATAATATTATTTTACAAAAAATAAAAAGGAGTGAGCATATGGTATTTAACACAGGTGCCGCACTGCTTGATGCAATCGTGTTAGCGGTCGTGTCAAAGGATGAGGAGGGTACCTATGGCTATAAAATCACCCAGGATGTGAGAAAAGCCATTGAGGTGTCTGAATCCACTCTGTATCCGGTATTGCGGAGACTGCAAAAGGACGGCTGTCTGCTCGTCTATGATGTAGAATGTGGTGGACGCAACAGGCGCTACTACCGGATTACCGAGGAAGGGCGTAAGAAATTAGAAGAGTATCGCAGGGAATGGCAGGCGTATTCGACAAATATTACAAAGTTATTTATGGGAGAGGAGTTTATGGCATGAATAAGGAGGAATTCTTAAGGCAGTTAGAACTGCTTCTTGAAGATATATCCGCAGAAGAGCGGGCGGATGCGATGGCATTTTACAGGAGTTATTTTGAGGATGCCGGAGAGGGCAATGAAAGAGCGGTGTTAGAGGAGCTCGAATCCCCGAAGAAAGTAGCAGAAAATATTAAAAAGAATCTGGAAACAGGAACATTTGCAGTGGCAGCACCTTATAGCGCCAATGCGGGTGCAGGCGCAGCACAAAAGACGGCGGCAGCAGCCACACAGAACGACAATACGATGGCAATCATTGTTGGTGTGCTGGTGCTGGTACTTACAAGTCCTATCTGGATTGGCGTGCTTGGAGCATTGTTTGGAATTTTTGTTGCAATCATTGTAACGATGGCTGCATTGCTGATAACAGGTGTGGTTCTGGCGGGAGTCGGTATTGGTAGTCTTGTGACAGCACATCCGATGGTTGGACTCGGGCTGATTGGAGGAGGTTTTATCGTGATTGCTATCGGCGTTCTTTCCCTGGTGGCGGTTGTTTGGATTTGCGGCGGATTTTTCCCGTGGCTGGCGAAAAAAATTGCCAAATTGTGCAGGAAGCTGTTTGGCAGGGGAGAGGAGCGTGAAGCGTAATGAAAAAATTTACAAAAATATGCCTGATTATCGCGGCAGTGACAGGTGGAATTGGAATATTGCTCTGTGGGATTGTCGGGGCAGCCGGAATGAGAAGCAAGCCGGGTGAGGTAAAACAGGCACTCGAAGAGACGGGCGTCTATGATGAGGAAAATGGATTTCATATCGGTTTGACGGATAACTGGCTTGGAAAACTTATCACACAGGCGGTAAAGATAAAGAACAGTGACCGTTATGAGATTTCGGAACTGGAAAGAGGAAATGAGTCTGCTGAGGAGACATTTGATGCGGATGCAATGAAATTTCTGGAATTGTCGGCGGATATGGCGGACATCACCCTAAAGACGGCAGAAGGAACGGACAAAGTGACCGTTTCCATGGAGTATGGATATAAAAAATTTTTTTCCTGCAAAATGAATGGAAATACACTTGTAATTTCATATGAACAGACCAGTTCTGTAAAGAAGGGACCGGAGATTACTGTGACCGTTCCAAAGGACTTTACACTTGAGGAGGCAACGCTTACGGCGGATATGGGAGATATTACGATAGAAAAGAATGTGCTTTCCTGCCGGATTATGACGCTTACCGCAGATATGGGAAATATCAGTATAAAGGGAGCGGATGTGGAAAAGCTTTCTGCGACGGCGGACATGGGAAATATCACTTTTTATGGAAGTGCATCGAAGACGCTTTTTGCGGAAGCGGATATGGGAAACGTTGATTTGTTTATCTCTAATTCCTACAAGGCATATAATTATGATATTTCCTGCGATATGGGAACCGTGAAGGTGAATGGAAAAAATTATGGCGATTACGACGGAAAAACGGTGATTGAAAATGAAGGAGCCTCGGCTGACATGGAGCTAAGCTGCGACATGGGAAATATTACCGTAAAATTTGAATAAGTTCGTTACAGAGATAAGAGGCATCGGAAAACATGTTTTCCGGTGTCTCTTTTTTGACAAAACGCATGGCAGGCTTTAAAATGAAGGAAGCATAGCTATCTGGAGGGCGACGAATGAAAAAATATATTGTAGTTTTATTGTATGTGCTCTTAATTCTGACATTGGCAGGGGGACTTACGGCAGTGTTTTTCCATCTTGCTTCAAAGGAAGCATCGGACAAGGCGGTTTCCTCTGGAAGTACAGAGATGTCTAAGAATACGGAGCTATCCGGTGACGCGGCGGAATCCGGGAACACAGAGAAAGCTGGAGATGCGCAGGGAAATGGCAC
>JBNMKM010000031.1:0-39346 GCA_050874345.1 Roseburia sp.
CGCCAAACGGTAAGGCAACGGACTCTGACTCCGTCATTTCAAGGTTCGAATCCTTGTAGCCCTGCTAATGAGACCTCAGTAGAGAAATCTGCTGAGGTTTTTTGCTTTATAGGAAAATCCTATAAAGCAAAAAAGCCTTCTGGGCAATATGCGCACACTTGTGTTCTGTTTGCGCGAGCACCGATCGGGCGTGGACAGTTGTAAAGATTGACCAGAAACGATATAATATTATCGAATTCCGATGGAAAGGAAATCGTACTTATGGATTATAGAACGCAAAACCAATGTTACTGGGAGAACCGTGCAGAAGGGTATTCCCTCGTGAACAAGACGGAGCTTCACACTGCACAGCATAAGAGATGGCAGGCGCATCTGGATGCACAGATTCGCGCGCAGCATCCGGGGAAAAACAGGGAAGAAATCCGGGTGCTTGAGGTGGGATGCGGTCCGGGATTTTTTGCAATTATTCTGTCGGAGCTGGGGTATCCGGTGACGGCGGTTGACTATACTGCGCATATGTTAGAGCAGGCAAGAGAAAATGCGAAAGAATACGGACAAAATCCATGCTTTCTGGAAATGGATGCATCAGAGCTTACGTTTGCAGATGCGACGTTTGACGTTGTGGTGTCGCGGAATCTGACGTGGAATCTGCCGGAACCGGAGAAAGCATACCGCGAATGGCTTCGGGTGCTTGCAGAAGGCGGTACACTGCTTGTCTATGATGCAAACTGGTATGGCTATCTCTATGATGAGACCAAGCGGGATGCCTACGAAAAGGACAGGCTGCATACCGCAGAGCTTGGCGTCAAGGATGAGTATGAGGGAACGGACATTGATGCGATGGAGGCGATTGCGCGCAAGGCGCCGCTTTCCGGAATCATAAGACCAAAGTGGGATGAGAAGATTTTAAAGGAAGCCGGAGCAAAAAAGGTTTTTCTCGATGAAGCAGTCTGGGAAAAAGTCTGGTCGAAGGAGGAACAGATTAATTTTTCCGCAACACCAATGTTTGAAATCATTGCGATAAAATAGAACACTTATCAGGATGTAATATAATAGGAAAGAGTACATTTCAGATACGCAGGGGAGTGAGCAGATGACAGCAGTTATTTTTGACATGGATGGGCTGATGTTTAACACAGAGCGGGTCTTTGTGCAGGCATGGGATTACGCGGGAGAGCGGCTTGGAATCGGAAAAGCGGGCTACATGACGTTAAAGACACTGGGGATGAACATTGCAGCGTCGAGGGAACTGTGGAAGCAGGAATTTGGAGAGCGCTATGACGAAGAGGCGCTGCGCCGCTATACAAAGGAATTTCTGACAAAATATTATACCGAGAATAAAGTTCCGGTAAAACATGGGCTGTACGTGCTGTTACGTTATCTGAAAATTCACGGATACCAGCTTGCGGTTGCGTCATCCTCACCGCAGTGGGAAGTGGAGCATCACTTAAAGGATGCCGGGGTGTATGAATTTTTCCCGGTGATTGTCTGCGGGGATATGGTAAAACATTCAAAGCCTGACCCGGAAATCTACAAAAAAGCATGCGAGCTGTTAGGAGAGAAGCCGGCGGACTGCTATGTGTTAGAGGATTCTAAAAGTGGGCTTCGTGCGGCACATGCGGCGGGCTGTAAGCCAATTATGATCCCGGATTTGTGGCAGCCCGATGAGGAGACCATGCAGCTTTTATTTGCCAGATTTGACAATCTGGTGGAGGTAAAGGAATATCTGGAAGAACAGGAAGTAATGACAAATGACGAGAATTGACAGAACAAAAGCAAAAGAAACGTTTGCTGCGTATGTGGACAACTATAACAGTGAGGACCCCAAGATAAAATTAAAAATTCTGCACACTTACCGCGTAGCAGAGCTTTGCGATACCATCGGCGCATCGGAAGGGCTTTCCGGTGAGGCATTGGATGTGGCATGGATGTGCGGACTTTTGCACGATATCGGGCGGTTTGAGCAAATCAGACGCTATGGAACCTTTCAGGATGCCGTCTCAATCGACCATGCACTGCTCAGTACGACGATTTTATTCGGGGAAGCATCCGTCCGTGAAGAGAACGGCAGCAGGGTGTTTGTACCGCAAAATGCGAAAGGCGGCAGTATCAGGAGCTTCTTAGAACCGGCAGAATGGGATGAGGTCATCGGTACCGCAATTTTTTATCACAGCAGCTACAGGCTCCCGGAGAATCTGGATGAAAAAACAGCCATGTACTGTAAGGTTCTGCGGGATGCGGACAAGATAGACATTTTACGGGTCAATCTGGATACACCGATGGAAGAAATCTACAATGTCACCACGGAAGAATTAAAAAACAGCCAGGTGACGCCCGAGGTCATGCAGGCATTTGACGAGCACCATGCGGTGCTTAGGGCATTAAAGAAAACGGCGATTGACCATGCAGTCGGGCATATTTCGCTGACTTATGAGCTGGAATATCCGATGAGCAGAAGGATTATGAAGAAACAGGGGTATCTGGATAAGCTGATGAATTTTGAATCAGAAAATCCGGTCACAAGAGAACAGTTTTTACATATCAGAGAGGAGATGAACCGGTATCTTGCAAAAGATTCCGGCGAGGAAGGAAACATGGATTTTTTAACGGCAAATTATCATACACACACCTACCGCTGCCTTCATGCAACCGGCACAGAGCGGGAATATATTGAAGAAGCAATCCGTTATGGCATCAAAAAACTTGGATTTTCGGATCATATCCCGTGTCCGTTTAAAGACGGTTATGTCTCAAAAATCCGCATGACGATGGACCAGGCAAAAGGATATTATGACTGTATCCGCAGTCTTGCGAAAGAGTATGAAAATCAGATTACACTTTACGTTGGATTTGAGGCAGAGTACATTCCGGAATTTTACGAGGAACAGATTGAGATGGTGCGAAGCATTGGATTTGACTACCTGATTATGGGACAACATTTTGTCGGAAATGAGAAAGAGGGTCCTTATACCGGAACGCCGACGGAGGATGAGAAAATGCTTATCCGCTACGTCGACACGGTGATTGCAGGGGCAAAAACCGGAAGCTTTACCTATATCGCACACCCGGATATCCTCAATTATGTCGGCGAAGAGGCAATTTACAACCGGGAAATGAAGCGGCTTTGTACCACAATGAAGGAGCTTGGAATTCCACTTGAAATCAATATCCTTGGAATGACAACCGGACGACATTACCCGAATGAACATTTCTGGGAGCTTGTGGCAGAAGTCGGAAATGATGTGGTGCTTGGACTTGATGCACACCGCAGGGAAGAAGTCGGAAATGTGGAAAATTACCGCAAATGTATGGATATCGTGGATAAGTACGGACTGAAGCTGTGCACCGATATCATATTGAGAAGACCATAGAGGAGAAACAGATGTCTTATGTATATTTTACCCGTCACGGTCAGACGGTCTGGAATGTAGAAAATAAAATCTGCGGTGCAACCGACATCGCACTCACAGAGCTTGGTCATGCGCAGGCAATTGAACTGGGAGAGAAAATCAAAAGCGAGGGTTTACCGATTGATGAGATTCTCTACTCTCCGCTCATTCGTGCGGCGGAGACGGCAAGACATATTTCGGAGGTGACCGGAATAAGCTGCCGCGTGGAGCCACGGCTTACGGAACAGAATTTTGGCAGATACGAGTCGACACCACGGGACGGAGCTGAATTTCAGCAGGCAAAGAGAAGTTTTATCTGCCACTATGACGGCGGAGAGACGATGTTGCACTTAAGCCAGCGCATTTATAACCTGTTAGACGATATCAGACAGGAGGAAAAGACATATCTTTTAGTGGCGCACAACGGAATTTCAAGAATTGTGCAGTCCTATTTTTATGATATGACAAATGAAGAATTTGCAGCTTTTGGAATCAAAAATTGTGAGATTTTAAGATACGAATTTTAACCCGCAAAGAAGAAGGGGGAATACGACAGATGGATAATAAGACGATGATGCAGTACTTTGAGTGGTATCTGCCTGCAAACGGATGTCTGTGGGAGCGTGCGGCTTGGCAGGCGAAGCAGTTAAAAGAGGCGGGAATCAATATGCTGTGGCTGCCGCCGGCATACAAGGGGGCAGCAGGGGCAGGAAGTGTCGGCTATGACGTATACGATACCTATGACCTGGGAGAATTTGACCAGAAGGGGCAGAAAGCCACGAAATATGGAACCAGGGAAGCCTACTTAAACGCAGTAAAATGTTTGCAGGAAAACGGCATCGAAGTTCTTTCTGATATCGTATTAAATCACATGATGGGGGCGGATGATACGGAGACGGTTTTAGTGGAGGAGGAGCTTTCCACAAACCGCAATCAGGACATCAGCGGCAAACAGGAGATTACCGCATGGACACGCTTTACATTTCCGGGGCGTGCAGGAAAATATTCGGATTTTACCTGGAGTGCAGAGAATTTCAGCGGAACCGACTGGGATGATAAGGCAAAACGCGGGGGAATTTTCCGGTTTGATGGGAAAGTGTGGAACCGCGAGACGGACAGCGAGAACGGAAATTATGATTACCTGATGGGAGCGGATCTGGACACGGACAATCCCGATACTGTAAAAGCCGTGACTGACTGGGGAAAATGGTATCTTGATACGGTGGGAATGGATGGATTCCGGCTGGATGCGGTAAAACACATCGGTTTTGATTTCTACAGAGAGTGGTTAAAGGAGATGCGTGCCCACGCCGGAAAGAATCTCTTTGCGGTGGGAGAATACTGGTCGCCGGATACGGGCAGGCTCACGCACTACCTCGATGTGCTCGAAAACAGTCTTTCACTGTTTGATGTGCCGCTACATTTCCAGTTCTGCAAGGCGGCAACTTCCAACGGAAATTTTGATATGGCGCAGATTTTTGGCGGAACGCTTTTGGCGGCACGACCGGAGCAAACAGTGACATTTGTCGATAATCACGACACGCAGCCGGGACAGGCACTCGTTTCATTTGTGCCGGCATGGTTTAAGCCGATTGCCTATGCACTGATTCTGCTTAGAAAAGAGGGAATCCCGTGCGTCTTTTACGGCGATTATTACGGAATCCCACACGACCACATTGCACCGGTGGAGGGACTGAAAAAACTTCTGTTTTTGCGCAAAAATTATGCTTACGGGGAGCAGAGGGAGTATTTTGACCACCACAGCCTTGTCGGATTTACCAGAAGCGGGGATGACGAACACGAGGATTCCGGGCTTGCGGTGTTATTGACGGACTCCGTTGCAGGAAAAAAATGGATGCAGGTGGGAGAACGGTTTGCCGGAAGTGCGTTCTATGATGTGATGGGACATTTTGATACGCCGGTGGTATTAGACGCTTCCGGAGCCGGGGAGTTTGCCGTGGACGGCGGCTCCGTGTCTGTATGGGTGCCGGAGAAGGTTTACCGCAGAATCAGAACAGAGGTGGAATAATGTTATGGATTTAAAACAGATGACCAAGCATCTGATTTATGACAACAAGAATCAGCATATTCCGGGAATTTATGCGCGTTTTCGGATTCTCTGCCCGGAGTATTCCGCACATGAGGAGGAGCGTAAGCCCTATCCTCTGCCGGAAAATGAGCATATGTTTGCACTGTTTTGGGATATTCACGATGGAAACCGGCTTTCTGCGACGATTGTACCCTCGGAAGTTCCTTTTTTATATGAAAAAAGTTTTGAGCCGGGGATGCGGACACAGATGCACTCCCATGAATATCTGGAATTTTTCTATATTGTGGATGGGGAATACAGACAGCGGATTCTCGGAAATGAGTATACATTCCACAAGGGGGAGCTGTGTCTGATTGACAGAAACTGTCTGCATCAGGAAATTTTAGACGGAACATCGGCAACGATTCTGTTTTTTGGAATTACGAATGTCATGTTTAACGATATTATGGACCGGAATATCACGACCGACCGTATCGCTTCTTTTTTTAATATGGCGCTCTTAGAGCAGAAATCCTTACAGCAGTATCTGCATTTTAAACCACAGGGAGAGGATTCTGCCGAAATCGAGGAAGCGCTGATGGCGCTTGTGAGTGAACTGCAAAAGCATGATATTGCTTCAACTTACATCTGTAAGGGACTGCTCCTTCGGATTTTCTGGATTCTTGGGACACGCTACGAATACTCGCTCTCCAAGCAGTTACGCAAGAAGATGAACTGGATGCTGTTTGAGGAGATTACGGACTATATGGGAAAGAATTTAAACCGGATGTCCGTGGGACTTCTCGCGGAAGAATTTCACTTTCAGGAAGACTATTTTAACCGTTTCTTAAAGGCACAGACCGGAATGACCTACACGGAATATCTGCAAAATCTGCGTTTAAAGCGTGCGGAGATGCTGCTTTTAAATTCAGAGTACACGATTGACGATATCGTCAAGGAAGTGGGATACAAAAATAAAGGATATTTTTATAAAATATTTACGGAACGGCACCAGCTGACACCGGCGCAGTTTCGTAAGAGGATGTTTGAATAAGAACGGGAAAGCCCCGGCTGGCGGAGACCAGCCGGGGCTTTTCTGTTTATCAAAAATTACTTATTTGTCCATTTCCAGTCACGGATTTCCGGCATATCAAGACCGTACTCATGGATGTACTGTTTGTGCTCAACCAGCTTGTCGTTCATCTTCTGAACCAGGTAAGAACCACGGTTTCCTAACTGCGGCAGATACTTGATTGCATTCTTTACGAGATGGAAGCGGTCGATTTCGTTCTGTACACGCATATCGAACGGTGTTGTAATCGTACCTTCCTCTTTGTAACCGTAAACGTGGATGTTGCGGTTGGTACGACGATAGGTCAGCTCGTGAATCAGTGTGTGGTAGCCATGGAAAGCGAAGATAATCGGCTTATCCTTGGTGAAGAGTGCATCGTATTCTGCATCGGTAAGACCGTGCGGATGCTTGGTGCTTGGCTCTAACTTCATCAGGTCGACAACGTTGACAACACGAATCTTTAACTCTGGCAGAGCCTCTCTTAAGATGGTAACAGCAGCCAAAGTCTCAAGGGTCGGTGTGTCACCGCAGCATGCCATTACGATATCCGGCTCTTCGCCCTGGTCGTTGCTTGCCCACTCCCAGATACCGATACCCTGGGTACAGTGCTTTACAGCCTGCTCCATGGTCAGCCACTGCTGTCTCGGATGCTTGGAGGTTACCAGTACGTTTACATAATCACGGCTTCTGATGCAGTGATCGAAGCAGGATAACAGACAGTTGGTGTCTGGTGGCAGATAAAGTCTTACGACATCTGCTTTTTTATTTGCAATGTGGTCTAAAAATCCCGGGTCCTGATGGGTAAATCCGTTATGATCCTGCTGCCATACGTTTGAGGAGAGAATCAGGTTTAAGGAAGCGATAGACTGTCTCCACGGAAGCTGGTTGCAGACCTTTAACCATTTTGCATGCTGTGCACACATGGAATCTACAACGCGGATAAATGCCTCGTAGCTTGCGAAGAAGCCGTGGCGTCCGGTGAGAAGATATCCTTCTAACCATCCCTCACACATATGCTCACTCAACATGGAGTCCATAACACGTCCGTCGTTTGCCAGGAATTCATCGGTGTCATATTTTTCATTGTTCCAGTCGCGGTTTGTCACCTCGAATACCTTGCCAAGACGGTTGGACATCGTCTCATCCGGTCCGAAGATACGGAAGTTCTTTGCGTCCTCGTTTAACTTGAAGATATCTCTGACAAAGCCACCGAGCTCAATCATATCCTGTGCTTCGACAGCGCCCGGAGTCGGAACGTCGATACCGTACTCACGGAAATCTGGAAGGCGCAGGTCACGTAACAGCTTACCGCCGTTTGCATGCGGGTTAGAACCGATTCTTCTGTCTCCGGTAGGAGCAAGAGCCTTTAATTCCGGAATCAGTCTGCCGTTCTCGTCAAACAGCTCTTCCGGATGATAGCTTAACAGCCAGTCCTGTAACATCTGAAGATGCTCCGGCTTATCCATCATAATCGGAACCTGATGTGCACGGAAGGAGCCTTCAATCTGGTTTCCGTCTACAACCTTCGGACCGGTCCAGCCCTTCGGGGTGCGCAGAACAATCATCGGCCACTTCGGTCTTGTGGTGTCGTTGTTTTCACGGGCATTTTTCTGGATTGCCTTGATTTCATCCATTGCCTCGTCCAAAGCGGCAGCCATCTTGCGGTGCATATCCATCGGTTCGTCGCCTTCTACGAAAATCGGTTTCCAGCCACATCCGTCGAAGAAATGCTCTAACTCTTCGTGAGAGATACGTGCCAGTACAGTCGGGTTGCTGATTTTATATCCGTTCATGTGAAGGATTGGAAGAACCGCACCGTCAGATACCGGATTTAAAAATTTATTACACTGCCAGGAGGTTGCAAGAGGTCCTGTCTCAGCTTCGCCGTCGCCGACAACGCAGGCAACCACTAAATCCGGGTTATCAAATGCTGCACCGAAGGAGTGTGCGAGAGAGTAACCAAGCTCACCGCCCTCATTGATGGAACCCGGAGTCTCAGGTGCAACGTGGCTTGAGATTCCGCCCGGGAAAGAAAACTGCTTGCAGAGTTTCTTAAGACCGTCCATATCCTCGCCGATGTTCGGGTATACTTCACTGTAAGTTCCCTCTAAGTATGTATTTGCGACGAAGAAGTTTCCGCCGTGACCCGGACCGGAAATTAAAATCATATCCTGGTCATATTTTTTGATGACACGATTTAAATGTACATAGACAAAGTTCTGTCCAGGTACGGTTCCCCAGTGTCCGACAATCTTTTTCTTGACATGGTCTAAAGTCAATGGTTCGCGAAGCAGCGGGTTGTCTAACAGGTATAACTGTGCTGCGCCAAGATAGTTGGCTGCACGCCAGTAGGCATCCATTTTCTTTAAATAGTCCTCGGTGATGGGCTGTTTTTCCACAACATCTGCCATGATAATCCTCCTAATGTTTAAATTTTGTTAAAATAATTTAGATATCATAAAAACATCTAACTTTGTTATATTTTAAACAATCTTTTCAGACAGGACAATTCCCGAGGGGGATTAAATTTTTAAAAAGTTACCTGAGGCGACTTTTCGGTTTTTCTTTCATCAGCATTACATAATGTTCGGCGTTTTTGCGGTTCGCTTCGATTTCATCTTCGGTTAAGGGGCGGACAATCCGTGCCGGATTTCCGAGGGCAAGGGAATTATCGGGGATGTTCATTTTGCCGGTGACAAGAGAGCCTGCGCCGATGATACAGTTTTTCCCGACGGTAGCGCCGCTTAGGAGAATACTTCCCATTCCGATTATCGTGTTTTCTCCGATGGTACAGCCGTGGATAATGGCGTTGTGCCCGATGGTAACACCTTTTCCGATATGGACATGAAAGCCCGGGTCTGTGTGTACGGTGCAGTTGTCCTGAACGTTTGCATCATCGTCAATTTGGATGGGACCGGAATCACCGCGGACAACGGCGTTATACCAGATTCCGACATTCTCTCCGAGTGTGACATCGCCGAGTACATATGCACCCGGTGCAAGAAATTGATTTGCCATAAAAAACCTCTTTTCTGCGCATGCCATTTACACATAACGGGTTTGTGGCTGCGCGTTGCTATCTGCTTTTCTATAATTAAATTATGCACTTCCAGGGCGAAAAGGCAAGGATGCAAAATAGTACAGGAAGAAGTCCGTTTGCGACATTGACTTTCCACCGCCCTTTGGTTAGTATGGGAATCATAGAAAATACAAACGAAAAGGAGTTTGTTTATGGAAATTAAGGGTTATACGTACGGCTATCATGCCGAAAAGGGGCTTTATGTATCAGAAGATGGAAAACGCAGCCAGGATGCGCTTATGGATATCGGCATCAACTGGGTCTGCCTGGCATTCCCGGTGGAACAGAAGACATTTACCTCCACAGAGATTTTGTTTGATTATCGGAAAAATGTGCCGGATTTAGAGATTATCAGCACGATTAAACGGTTTCATGACAGAGGCATCAAGGTATGCTTAAAGCCGATGATTAACAGTGCAGACGGGGTCTGGCGTGCTTTAATCGACTTCCCGGACCAGAATATGTTCGAGGAAGATAATTACTGGAGCCGCTGGTTTGCAAGCTATCAGGCGTTTTTGACGCATTATGCAGAGATTGCAGAGTACACGGGCTGTGAAATGTTCTGCCTGGGCTGTGAAATGCTCGGAACGGAGCGGCAGGAGACTTACTGGAGACAGACGATTGCGATGGTGCGGGAAATCTATCACGGACCGCTTGTATACAATACAAATCACGGCAAGGAAGAGCTGGCAAAATGGTATGATGCACTGGATTATCTGGGAACTTCCGCATATTATCCGGTGGAGGATGCACCGGGAGCTTCCGCAGAGCAGATGAAGGAAGAGTGGGATAAGATTGCAGAGCGGTTAGAGGGTGTCAGCAAACGCCTTGGCAAAAAGCTTATTTTCATGGAAATCGGCTGCCGCAGTGCATTAGGGTGTGCACAGATGCCGTGGGATTTTACCCATACGGAATTCCCGGTAAATGAGGAGGAACAGGCGAACTTCTTTGAATCCTCCATGGCGGCGTTAGCTGACAAGGAGTGGTTTGCCGGCTATTTCTGGTGGGACTGGGGAACACTCATCTACCACACAAAAGAGGAAGCGGCAGCAGACGATGGATTTAATATTCATCTGAAGAAAGCAGAGGATGTTGTGCGCAAATGGTATCAGAAAATGCTATAGACAGACGCAACAGATATGAGTTATAGTAAAAGAAAGCTTTCACCAAAGAAGGACTTTTACAAAGGAGGATTTTGTTATGATTAAGGACAAAAACATTGCGGTCTGCATCATCTTATGTATTGTGACCTGCGGCATCTATGGAATTTACTGGTTTATCTGCCTCACCAATGACGCTAATACGGCGTCTAATACGTTTGGCACTTCCGGTGGCGTGGCATTTTTACTCACGCTTATCACCTGTAATCTGTACGGACTATACTGGGCATACAAGCAGGGTGAGAAGATTGATGCGGCAAAGACACAGCGCGGCGTTCCGTCAAGCAACAGCGGTGTGCTTTACCTGATTCTGTGCCTGTTTGTACCGATTGTGGCATGGGCACTGATGCAGAACGAATTAAACAATATGGCAAACTAAGATGAAAAGACGGGTTTTTAAGGCGGCAGGGATTCTGTTTTTGTTCCTGTGTGCGGGGCTTTTGTATGGATGGTTTTTCCTGCACACAGGAATCGGGATTCCCTGCCCTATCCGTCTTGTGACGGGCTTTAAGTGCCCCGGCTGCGGTGTGACACATATGTGTGCGGCGTTGCTTAGGCTTGATATTTCTGCGGCATTTGCGGCAAATCCAATGGTTTTACTGCTAAGTCCGGTGCTTGCGGCGGTTTTTCTTCCGGCATTTTGGGGATATCTGAAGAATGGACGCTTTCGCCTTGGACGAGTGCAAAACATCGCAGTATGGATTTGCATTCTTTTGCTGCTGGTGTTTGGAGTCGTACGGAATATTCTGCCGCGGCTTTAAGAGCGGCGTGTCATAAATGAAAAGAAAACTGATGGAAAATGCGAGAAAAACGTGTTTCCCATCAGTTTTCTTTTTTTCTTTACGTGGCAGATGGATGTTGCTATAATAAGAAGAATCGGAAAACGAAAGAAAGAGAGATGCCAAAGATGACGTTAAGGGAATTGGAAATAGGGCAGTCTGCCAGAGTAACAGTCGTAGGAGGCGATGGTGCATTGCGCCAGCATTTCCTTGATATGGGAGTTATTCCGGGAGCAGAACTTACACTTGTAAAATATGCGCCTATGGGAGACCCGATGGAACTGCGTGTTCATGGATATGAATTGACCCTGCGCCTTGCAGATGCAGAAAAAATCGAAATCTGTCCGGTGGAAAAGCCAGAGGAGATAAAAGATGCAAAACACGTGCAAAAAAAGCGGGTGACAGAACATCCGGGACTTGGGGAAGGCGGAAAATACCATGTAAAGGCGGATGAGCATCCGCTTCCGAAGGGAAGTATTCTGACATTCGCACTGGCGGGAAACCAGAACTGCGGAAAAACGACGCTGTTTAACCAGCTTACCGGGGCAAGCCAGCATGTAGGCAATTTCCCAGGGGTTACAGTAGACCGCAAGGACGGTGTTATCCGTGGACATGAAAATACGCTGGTGACAGATTTACCGGGAATTTATTCCATGTCCCCTTACAGCAGTGAGGAGATTGTGACCAGACAATTTCTTTTAAAGGAAAATCCGCGTGGAATTATCAATATTGTTGACGCAACCAATATCGAGCGGAATCTTTATCTGACCATGCAGCTTATGGAACTTGATATTCCGATGGTATTAGCCCTGAACATGATGGATGAGGTGCGGGAAAACGGTGGTTCCATCTTAGTCAATGAGATGGAGGCAATGCTTGGAATACCGGTTATCCCGATTTCAGCAGCAAAGAATGAAGGAATTGACGAACTTGTGGACCATGCGATTCATGTGGCACAGTATCAGGAATGTCCGGGCAGACAGGATTTCTGTGACGAAGAAGAGCATAACGGAGCAGTGCATCGTGCGATTCATGCCATCATGCATCTGATTGAAGATCATGCCGTCCGTGCCGGGATTCCGGTGCGTTTTGCAGCCGCAAAGCTGATTGAGGGAGATCAGTTGATTCTCGATGCCCTCCGGTTAGAGCAGAATGAAAAAGAGACCATCGAGCATATTATTGTACAGATGGAAGAAGAGCGTGGGCTTGACCGTGCAGCATCGATTGCGGATATGCGTTTTGCATTTATTCAAAAGGTGTGTGACCGGACGGTTGTAAAGCCAGGGGAGAGCAGGGAACATGCGAGAAGCCGTAGAATTGACCGGATTCTGACCGGAAAATACACGGCAATACCTGCATTTGTAGGCATCATGGCACTGGTATTTTTCCTCACGTTCAACGTTATCGGAGCGGCACTGTCGAAGCTGCTTGATATGGGAATCGCATGGGTTACAGATGCGACAGACAAGGCACTTACTGCGGCAAATGTAAACGGTGTATTACATTCTCTGATTATAGATGGTATTTTTAACGGTGTCGGAAGCGTTTTGGGATTCCTTCCGGTGATTGTGACACTGTTCTTTTTCCTGTCCATGTTAGAGGACAGTGGATATATGGCGCGTGTGGCGTTTGTGATGGACAAACTGCTGCGGCGGATTGGACTTTCCGGCAGAAGTATTGTCCCGATGTTAATCGGGTTCGGATGTACCGTCCCGGGGGTTATGGCAAGCCGGACGCTGCCATCTGAGCGTGACCGTAAGATGACGATTCTTCTGACTCCGTTTATGAGCTGCTCGGCAAAACTGCCGATTTATTCGTTCTTTACGGCGGCATTTTTCCCACAGTATGGAGGACTTGTAATGGTGCTTTTATACTTTACGGGGATTGTAGTCGGAATTTTAATGGCGCTTGCGATGCGGAAAACGGTATTCCAGGGAGAACCGGTTCCGTTTGTGATGGAGCTGCCGAATTACCGGATGCCGGGAGCTAAAAATGTAGCACAGCTTCTGTGGGAAAAGGCGAAGGACTTTTTACAGAGAGCATTTACCATCATTTTCCTTGCAACCATTATCATCTGGTTTTTACAGACCTTTGATTTACATTTGAATGTTGTGACGGATTCTAAGGAGAGCCTTCTTGCGGCAGCAGCAGGACTGATTGCGCCGGTGTTTGCACCGCTTGGATTCGGAGACTGGCGGATTTCAACAGCGCTCATTACCGGATTTATGGCAAAAGAGAGCGTGGTATCAACGTTATCAATTTTATTTGGGGATACTGCAAATCTTCTGGCTGCGATTACACCGCTTACGGCAGCGGCGCTTTTGGTATTTTCACTGTTATATACACCGTGTATTGCGGCGATTACTTCCATCAAACGGGAGCTTGGCGGAAAATGGGCTGTGGCGGTTGTCGTTGGACAGTGCCTGGTTGCGTGGATTATGGCATTTCTTGTGCACGGAATAGGAGTATTGATAGGATTTTAAGCGTGGGAGGGACGTATGACACTTCAACAGATTAAATATGCGCTGACGATTGCGGACTGCGGCTCTATGAATGAGGCGGCAAAGCAGCTTTTTATCTCGCAGCCGAGCCTTTCGGAGGCAGTGAAGGAACTCGAACAGGAGATTGGGCTTGAAATATTTCTGCGCTCAAACCGGGGAATCATCATCACGCCCGAGGGAGAGGAATTTTTGGGCTATGCGAGGCAGGTCAGTGAGCAGTTTGGTCTGTTACAGTCCCGCTACATTGAGAAAAAGAAAAAAGAAAAATTCAGCGTTTCCATGCAGCATTATACATTTGCGGTGAAAGCCTTCGTAGAGACGGTCAAACGTGCGGGGATGGAGCAGTATGAGTTTGCCGTTCATGAGACAACCACAAATGACGTAATAGGAAATGTAAAGAATTTCAAGAGCGAAATCGGCGTGCTTTATCTGAATGACTTCAATGAGAAAGTAATGACGAAAATCATCCATGAGAATGGTCTCGAATTTGTCGGATTGTTTGACTGCGATACCTATGTCTATCTGTGGAGCGGTCACCCATTAGCCGGAAAAGAAAAGATTTCCATGAGCGAGCTTGATGCCTACCCCTGTCTTTCTTTTGATCAGGGAAAGCAGAATTCCCTTTACCTGGCAGAGGAAATGAAAAGTGAGTATGAGTATAAGCGTCTGATAAAGGCAAACGACCGTGCAACGCTTTTGAATCTGATGGTGGGATTAAATGCGTATACCCTTTGTTCGGGAATTATTTGTGAGGAGCTAAATGGCAGTGATTACCGGGCAGTACCGCTTGTGGAGACGGAAAAAATGCGCATTGGCTATGTGAAGCGCAAGGGGGCAAAAGTCAGCCATATTGGGGAGATTTATATCGAAGAGCTGCAAAAATATAAAGAGAATGTCATGTGACAGAAAATTTGAATGAGGATAGATAGAACGTGGAACAGAGGAACGGAAACACATCGGAAACAGATCAGAATATGGAGGAACTTGAAAAACGGCTTCTGCAGACGTTAAAGCAGAATAACATTACCGTATGGGACTACGATATTTGTAATAAAAAGAATATTGAATATCATATGGGACAGGGAAGCGGAGATATCGCAGCGATGCTTGAAAATCCGGAGGCAATCCATGAGGAGGATGTCGAAAAGTATCAGGCGTTGTACCGGCGGGTGGATGCAGGAGAAAAACAGGTCAGTGCGGAAATCCGTGTCTGGTCACAGGAAAAACAGGAATATATCTGGCTTTTGATTATTTTTACCGTGGTAAAGGACAAAGACGGAAAACCGGTGCGTGCCATCTGCTCCGGCAGGGACATTTCCTATGAAAAGCAGATGGAGCAGCGGTACTTTGAAGAAGTGCGTTACAGAGAGGAGTCGGCATCTTCTATGATTGCAACCTGCCGCACCAATCTGACCCAGGGGATAGTGGAAGAAGTAATCGTGTCCGGAAAAAAGGTTCCGGTATCACGGGAGGCACAGCATCTGGTTGACTACAAAGACCGTTGGAAATATTACGTAGGGGTCGATGGAATCTCGGATGAGGATAACGAGAAGCTTAAGGCAAAGAATCTGATTCGGGAGTATAAACGCGGAAATAACAAGATTTCGGTTGAGTACAGCGCGACAAACAGTGTGGATAAACGCCCGATGCGCATCCGCGTCGATGCAAAGGTTTTAAAGCGTCCTGAGACGGGAGACTTAGTCTCCTTTTTCTATGAGCGCAATGTGACGGAGGAATACTGTACCCGCAATATTGCCAATTCGATTATCCAGAACGACCATGACCTGGTGGGAACTGTTTTTGCGGACAGCGGGTTTGTATTTTCCCGTGCAGGAAAACGTGATACCCTGCTGCCGGAGCTGGTGTGTGACGATTACGATGCGGAATGTGAGAAGTTTTTAAGGGAATATGGCTGTGGCGAGAATCTTGATGAGACCATAAAACAGATGCAGATACCGTATGTGGTGGAACAGCTCGCAAGGAAAGAACAGTATGTGGTGGAATTTTCCATGCGGGAAGCGGACGGCTCTGTCCGGAGAAAAGAAGAGCGCTTTTCCTATGCGGACCGGGAGGAGGGGCTGATTGCCTTTTCCAGACGGGATGTGGAGGATATGGTACAGGAGGAGAAGCGCAAGCAGGAGCAGCTTGAACGTGCCAGAGAAGCGGCGGAGCGTGCAAACAGTGCAAAGAGTGAATTTTTATCCCGCATGAGCCACGAGATGCGCACGCCGATGAACGCCATCACAGGACTTTTAGCATTGGCAGAGCAGGAAGTAGAGCACCCGGATGTGATGCGCGATTATCTCGAAAAAATTGAGGCATCAAGCCATTATCTGCTAAATCTGATTAATGATGTGCTCGATATGTCCAAAATCGAAAGTGGCGAATTAAAGTTACGCCCGGAGATTTGTAACTATCAGACTTTTGTGGAGGAGACGGCGGCGGTCATCCGCCCATTATGTGAACAGAAGAACATTACATTTTTAGAGGAAAACCAGAAAGTCGATGCTGTATTGTATACCGATAAACTGCGGTTTAAACAGGTTTTGATGAATGTTCTTTCCAATGCGGTAAAATTTACTTCTGAAGGCGGAACGATTTATTTTCGCAGCCGTGCAGTCGTAAGAGACGGCTTTTTATCCGCGGATTATGAAATCGCAGATACCGGAATTGGAATGAGTCACAAATTCCAGGAGACAATGTTTCGTCCATTTACCCAGGAGCAGCGGGAAGTGGTGGCGGCAACCCAGGGCACAGGGCTTGGGCTTGCCATTGCCAAGGCGGTTGTTGACCAGCTTGGCGGAAATATGCGTGTGCTAAGCGATACGAATCAGGGAACACAGTTTTTCATCCATGTGAAATTTCCATTGGCAGAGCCGGGAAAACGGATTCAGGGCGTGGAACGGCGCAAACACAAACGGGCAGTTTCCCTGCGTGGAAAGCGCGTGCTTCTGGTGGAAGACCATCCGCTAAATCAGTTAATTGCCAAGCGGATTCTGCAAAACAGCGGCGTGGAGGTTCATACAGCAGACAACGGAGCCGAGTGTTTAAAGGTGTTAAGTGAGAGTGAAAAAGATTATTTTGACGCAGTGTTAATGGATATCCGGATGCCGGTCATGGACGGACTGACTGCAACGGAAAAGATTCGTGCCATGGAGCGGGAGGACTGCAGGGAAATACCAATTATTGCGATGACGGCAAATGCGTTTGAGGAGGATGTCAGGCGGACAAAAGAGGCGGGAATGAATGCACATCTTGCAAAACCGATTGAGCCGGCATTAATGCTTGAGACGCTTGCAGACTGCATTGCAAAAAGAATGAGCGGGAGGCAGAGATGATACAGGATTTACAGGAGATTTCGGACGGAAAAATTTACGGGGTAAATGATATGGCAAAGGTGGCGTGTGCGGACTGCGCGGGCTGTCATGCCTGCTGTGAGGATATGGGCAGCTCCATCGTGCTTGACCCGTATGACACTTACCGCCTTGCCTGTGGACTTTCCAAAACTGTGGAAGAACTGCTTAACGGGATGCTGGAATTACAGGTGCAGGATGGCGTGATTCTTCCGAATATCCGGATGAAAGAGAGAGACGGCGGTGTGCCTGCCTGCCCGTTTTTAAATGAGGAGGGGCGCTGCGGGATTCATGTGTTCCGTCCCGGCCTTTGCAGGGTATTTCCACTTGGAAGAATTTATGAGGAAGACGGAGTTTCCTATTTTTTACAGAAGGACGCCTGTAAGAAAGGAACCGGAAGCAAGATGAAGGTGAGCCGCTGGTTAGATACACCGGATTTAAAGCGCTATCATAAATTTTTATCAGACTGGCATCATCTGCGTAAAAAGTTAGAACAGATTGCAGCAGGGCAGGATGAGACGACCGCAAAGCAGGTGAATTTACTTTGCCTCAAATTATTTTATTTAAAGCCATATGAAAAAGATGTGGATTTTTATGCGCAGTTTGAGGAGAGATTTGCGCAGATGACAGATTTGCTTGCATAAGAATGTCCGATTTGGAAAAGCTATGAGGAGAGACCAACGGGAAAGGAATCACAGCTTATGTCAACAATCTGGACGAACCACAGCAATCTGCCGGAATTTCCAAAATTAGAAAAGGACCTGCGTACCTCGGTGCTGATTATCGGCGGGGGTATGACAGGTCTTTTGTGCGCTTATTTTTTGCAGCAGGCGGGCGTGGATTACTGCCTTTTGGAAAAAAATACGATTTGCAGCGGAATTACGGCGGGGACGACGGCAAAAATCACATCCCAGCACGGACTGATTTACAACCGGCTGTTAAACTGGGAGGGCATGGAGAAAGCGCAGGGGTATTTTCGGGCAAATGAGGCGGCAGTCAAGCGGTTTAAGGACATCGGCTGGATGATTGACTGCGGGATGACGGAGCAGGATGCCTATGTTTATGCGACGGAGAATACGGTCAAACTTGAAAAAGAGCTGCGGGCGTTGGAGCGGATTTGCGCCGGGGCGGGGAATGTGCGCCTGCCGCAGCCGGAGCTTGTGGGAGCATTAAATCTTCCAATTGAGACGGTAGGAGCAATTCGTTTTCCGGGACAGGCACAGTTTCATCCGTTACAGTTTGCAGCGGCGATTGCAAAAAATCTGCGCATCTTTGAGCACTCCGGCGTGCGGGAAATGACGGAGTATTTTGCACTGACCGAACACGGAAGCGTGGCGGCGGAGAAAATTATTGTTGCAACACACTTTCCGTTTATCAATACCAAGGGAAGCTATTTTTTAAAAATGTACCAGCAGAGAGCCTATGTCCTCGCACTTGCGGATGCGCCGTTTGTTACGGGCATGTATATTGATGAAGATAAGAGGGGGCTTTCATTTCGGGAAGCGGAAGGGCTGTTATTGGTCGGTGGGGAGAGCCACAGAACCGGGAAATGTGAAAATGGGATGGAACGCTTAAAGGAGCGCGCAAAGCAGTTTGCGCCGGAGAGCACGGTTGTGGCAGAGTGGGGAAATCAGGACTGTATGTCACTTGACGGAATGCCTTATATTGGAAGATACTCAAGCTCTACGCCGGACTTGTTTGTCGCAACCGGCTATAACAAGTGGGGGATGACAGGCTCCATGCTTGCGGCGATGATTTTATCCGACCTTGTGCAGGAAAAAGAAAACGAGTTTGCAGGACTTTTCTCTCCGGCACGCAACATCGTAAAGCCGCAGCTTGCGGTCAATATTTTTGAGGCAATGCGCGGCATTTTAATCCCAAAGGGAAGCAGACGCTGTACGCATATGGGATGTACCCTGCAGTGGAATAAAGGGGATGGTACCTGGGAATGTCCCTGTCACGGTTCGAGGTTTGACGAGTGCGGAGAGCTTCTTGATAATCCTGCCGAAAATAGACTGCGAAAAAAATAAAAATCTGTCGAAAAAACGCATTGTGCATCCTTTCGAATACTGCTATCATAATGAGTTGAAATTTTACATTAAAAGAGGAAAGAGGCATTTTTATGAAATACATCCGACAGTTTTTAATTATTCTGCTGATTTCATTTATGGGAGAGCTTTTAAAGGAACTGCTTCCACTTCCGGTGCCGGCGAGCATCTACGGGCTGGTACTTTTGTTTCTTGCACTGGAATTTCATATCATTCCGCTTGAGGCGGTAAAGGAGACTGGAAAATTCCTGATTGAGATTATGCCGATTCTGTTTGTTCCGGCGGGCGTTGGTTTAATCGAATCCTGGGATGCCCTGCGTCCGATTTTTGTGCCGGTACTTGTGATTATGGTGGTATCTACGGTCGTAGTGATGGCAGTTTCCGGAAGAGTTACCCAGTCTGTGATGCGTCACACAAAAGGAAAGGAGCAGTCATGAAGGAATTTTTGAACGAGTCGGTCTTTTTTGGCGTTGCAATCAGTATTCTTACATATGAAATTGGCGTTCTGTTAAAGAAAAAATTAAAACTGGATATTATAAATCCACTTCTGGTTTCCATTGTGGCAGTCATTCTTTTTCTGCTGGCATTCCAGATTCCTTATGAAAAGTACAATGAGGGTGCAAAATACATCAGTTATCTGCTGACACCGGCGACGGTATGTCTTGCCATTCCTTTGTATGAGCAGGTGGAGCTTCTCAAAAAGAACGTGAAGGCAATTCTTGCCGGATTATTATCCGGGGTGCTTACAAGTGTTTTGTGCGTGCTGGCGCTTTCTTATCTGTTTCACCTCGACCATAAGGTATATGTCACATTGCTTCCAAAGTCCATCACCACAGCGATTGGAATGGGTGTTTCGGAGGAACTTGGCGGTTATGTGACGATTACCGTGGCGGTGATTGTTGTGACGGGTGTGCTTGGCAATGTGATTGCAGAGGCAGTATGTAAACTGTTTAAGATTGAAGAACCGGTGGCAAAGGGAATTGCAATCGGTTCTGCGGCGCATGCGGTTGGAACGGCAAGAGCAATGGAAATCGGTGAGGTGGAAGGCGCGATGAGCAGTCTTTCCATCGCAGTGGCAGGACTTCTGACGGTTGTTGCAGCCCCTATTTTTGCAAATTTTCTCTAAAGAGAGCGGGAAAGTCACCTTGTGCAAAAAGCCGCATAAGATGATAGGGAGAAACAAAGTGGTAATGGGACGATATGTATTGTCAGAACAGAATTGTGCACATTGTGCAGGAGGGCGATTCCCTCTATAAGATTTCGCGTCAGTATAAGACGACTGTCGATGAATTGATTCTCGGAAATCCGGGTGTGAATCCTTATAACCTTCAGATTGGGATGCGCATGAATGTGTGTCCTGGAGAAGACTATGAGATGGAGGTGCGGCCGGGGCAGCCTGCGATGTCGGGACAGACGCAGATGCCGGGAGGAAATACCGATAACCGGAATGAAAACTCGCTTCGGGAAGATATGCGGTTAGCGTGGCTGTCTCATGTCTACTGGACGCGGATGCTGCTTATGGCGGTTGCTGCCGACACACCGGATGTTCAGTTACTTGGCGAGCGTGCCGTGCAGACAGCAGACGAAATCACAGATGTATTTGCAAAATATCTTCCGATTGCAGTGACAAGGCAGCTTCGGAATCTTTTAGTTGAGCATGTGGAGATGACCGGAGAGGTGATGCAGAGCTTAAAATCCGGCAATATGGAAGGGTATGACGAGTTAATCAGAAACTGGTATGCAAATGCAAACCAGATTGCAGCGTTACTTGCGAATACGAACCCGTATTTTGGCGGAAGGGAAACCCGCAATATGCTCTTAAACCATCTCGATTTGACAAGAGAGGAAATCGAGCAGCAGATAAACGGGGAGTATGCGCAGAGCATTGACACCTTCCGTGACATTGAAAAACAGGCAATTGAAATGGCGGATCATTTTACCATGGGGCTGATGGCGCGATAAATTTCCGAAAAAGCATTTGACGTATCTTGCATTTATGATAATATATATATCATTAGCCAAAGAATTTGACGGTGCCCGGCAGCAGACTGCCGGATGCCGCCCATGAGTGACGATAGAGGCAGATGGAGGATTGTGAGAAAATGATAAAAGTTGTGAAATTCGGTGGCAGTTCCTTAGCAAGCGCAGAGCAGTTTGCAAAGGTGGGGAAGATTATTCACGCTGACAAAGAACGCAGATATGTTGTGCCAAGTGCTCCGGGCAAGAGAACTCCAAAGGATACCAAGGTGACGGATATGCTCTATGAGTGCTACAGACTCGTGGAAGCAGAGGAGGATTTCCGTGTACAGCTCATGAAGATTAAGGACCGTTATGACACGATTATCAACGGACTGAATCTGAAATTATCCTTGGAAGATGAATTCAAAAAAATCAGTGAAAACTTCAAAAACAAGGCGGGCGTAGATTACGCAGCATCCCGCGGAGAGTATTTGAACGGTATCGTCATGGCAAACTACTTAGGCTACGAGTTCGTGGATGCAGCAGAAGTGATTTTCTTTGACGAGGAAGGCAACTTTGATGCAGATAAAACCAACAAGATTCTCTCAGAGCGGTTAGGGAACATCGAGTGTGCCGTTGTACCTGGATTTTACGGCTCCCTGCCGGACGGAACGGTAAAGACATTTTCCCGCGGCGGTTCCGATATCACAGGCTCTATCGTGGCAAAAGCGGTTCACGCAAGCTGCTATGAGAACTGGACGGATGTTTCCGGCTGTCTTGTAGCGGACCCGCGGATTATTGACAATCCGGTGCCGATTAAGACCATCACCTACCGTGAGCTTCGTGAACTTGCCTACATGGGTGCAAGCGTGCTTCATGAGGATGCAATCTTCCCGGTCAGAAAAGCCGGAATCCCGATTAACATCCGCAACACCAATGACCCGGACGCTCCTGGAACCTGGATTGTAGAGAGCACCTGCCACCAGTCAGAGTATACGATTACCGGTATCGCAGGAAAGAAGGGCTTTGTCTCTGTCAACATCGACAAGGACATGATGAATTCCGAGGTCGGCTTCGGAAGAAAAGTTTTAAGCGCATTTGAGGAAAACGGAATCTCTTTTGAACATATGCCATCCGGAATTGACACGATGACCATCTTTGTACATCAGCCGGAATTTGAGGGAAAAGAGCAGTCTGTGATTTCTGCTATTCACCGTCTGGCAAAGCCGGACAGCATCGAGCTGGAAAGCAACCTCGCACTGATAGCTGTAGTTGGACGAGGCATGAAATCTACTCGTGGCACAGCCGGACGAATCTTTTCTGCACTGGCACATGCCAATATCAATGTAAAGATGATTGATCAGGGTTCTTCTGAGTTAAACATTATCATTGGTGTCAGCAACAACGATTTTGAAGCTGCCATCCGTGCAATTTATGATATTTTCGTTGTGACCCAGTTATAAAAAGGAACGGGTATTTATGGGAAAATGGCTTGGGAACAGGTGCGTGTGTATTCTGATTCTTCTTGGTACCCTGTTTCTTGCGGCACTCACGGCAGTCGAGTATGTGACGCTGGAGTTGGAGGAAGAGGTGCCGGTTCTTGCCGTGTTTGTCGGGCAGGAAAATAACTGGCTGAAAGAGTACCAGAGAGAAGAACTGGCATTGGATGACAGTGCGCAAAACGAGCTTTTGGAGCAGCCGAAGCAGGGGGAAGATGGGACACCGCCGGAAGCGGAAGAAGTGGTGGAAGCGACAGAGGAAGTGGAAACTACGGAGACGGTGGAGACTGCCGGGAAAGAGACAGAGGCGATTGAAACCACAGAAGCAGTGGAAAACTCAGAAACAGAGGACGCTACAGAAGTACGGGAGACTGTGGCTGCGGAAACATCGGAAGTGACAGAGACACCGGAAGCGACCGAAACACTGGATGTTACGGCAGAGTTCCCTTATTATATCAAGATTAATCGCATGCAGAACTGTATTACGGTTTACACACTTGATGAAAACGGAGAATACACGATTCCATGTAAGGCGATGGTCTGCTCGACAGGGCTATATAATGCAACACCAGGCGGAACCTATCAGATATCGACAAAATACCGCTGGCGGGAGCTATATGGCGGTGTTTACGGACAGTATGCAACGAGAATCCACGGGGCGATTCTGTTCCATTCCGTTCCGTATTATACAAAGTCAAATGACAATCTCTGCACGGACAAATACAATAAGTTAGGGCAGCAGGCATCCATGGGCTGTGTGCGGTTGACGACGGAGGACGCCAAGTGGATTGCGGATAACTGTCCGTCCGGAACCTGGGTGGAGATTTACGATGACGAAGACCCGGGACCGCTCGGCAAACCGGAGGCGGTAAAGATTGATGCGGATGACCCGAACCGTGGCTGGGATCCGACAGACCCGGATGAAAATAATCCCTGGAATAAAACATGACATGAAAAGGCGGCATTGAAATCATTTTTCAATGCCGCCTTTAAACTATTTCGTCCATGGGACTGTACCTCACTTTCTTAAATTACGGGGTAAATCATTTCGTTTCTGGTGGTTTGTACCTTCCTTTCTTCTGTATTTGTTCTTCTTTGTTCTTATCTCTTTGTTTGATTGTATATTAACGCATATTATCCGAAATGTCAATACTTAAATCAGAAAAAATAGAAAAATATTTAAAATAAATTAACTTATTGAATGAATAATATATAAAAATCTGACAATTAAGACAACAATGACAGAGAAATTCCTTGTGGGAAGCGCAACGCACCACTATAATAAACGTATCGAAGAAGGCAGAAATGGAGAAAGTTATGGGAAAAGAAAAGTATTTTTGGATGGGATTGCTTGTGGCGGCAGTTACCTTTGGATTTACCGGCTGTGGAAAAACAACAAAACAGACGGCGGATTTTATCTGTGGAATGGATGTGTCAAGCGTACTTGCGGAGGAGGAGAGCGGCGTCGTTTATTATAACGAAGCGGGAGAAACGGCAGATCTTTTTGAGACTCTTTCCGATGCGGGCATCAATTATATCCGCGTGCGTGTGTGGAATGACCCGTATGACGCGGACGGAAACGGGTATGGCGGTGGAAATTGTGATGTTTCAAAGGCGGCAGAAATCGGGGCGAGAGCGGCAAAATATGGGATGAAGCTTTTAGTGGACTTTCACTATTCCGACTTCTGGGCAGATCCCGCAAAGCAGATGGTGCCAAAGGCGTGGGCAGATGACACACAGGAGGAAAAAGAGCAGGCAGTTTACGACTATACGAAGGAAAGCCTTAAGACCATTTTGGATGCCGGCGCCGATGTAGGAATGGTGCAGATTGGAAACGAAATTAACAATGGGCTTTGCGGTGAGACGGACTGGACGAAGATTTGTGCCCTTTTGAGCAATGCAGGAAAGGCAGTGCGCGAGGTGGCTGCAGAGTCTGGAAAAGAAATTCAGATTGCAGTTCATTTTACAAATGTGGAACAATATCCGTTGATTTTAACCTATCCAAGGACACTGGAACAAAACGGTGTCGATTACGATGTGTTTGGCGTGTCCTATTACCCAAGCTGGCACGGAAGTATGCAAAATCTCACAAGGGTTTTGCAGGAGATAAGTGAGACCTACGGCAAAAAGACGGCAGTGCTTGAGACCTCCTATCCGTATACGACGGAGGACGGGGACGGCTCTGCAAACAGCGTTTCCGATGCGGAACCGGTGACAGGGTATCCGGCAACGGTACAGGGGCAGATAGACTGCATCCGTGATGTGATGGTGTCTGCGGCGGCAGCAGGGGAGGAGATGCTCGGCGTATTCTACTGGGAAGGTGCCTGGATTCCGGTGGGAAAAGCGGGAGAGCTTGCGGCAAACCAGAAGCTCTGGGAGACATACGGAAGCGGCTGGGCGAGCAGCTATGCGGCATCCTACGACCCGGACGATGCGGGAAAATATTACGGTGGAAGCTCCTGGGACAATCAGGCATTGTTTGATTTTACCGGGCATCCGCTGGAGTCCTTACAGGTATTTCAGGAGACTTGTGAGGAAATTTTAAACGACAGAGAAAGTACGCAGACCAAATAGCACACGGAAACGCTCTCTTCATATAATAAAGGGAAGGGAGCGTAATTTTTATGAACAGACAGACCATACTTTTTATCAGTGATATGCGTCAGGTATATCTGGCAGAGATTCTGACGAAAAAAGGACGCAACGTACGCTGCCTGGATATCAGAAACAGCAATGCCGTCCTGGAACAACTGGAAAAACTGAGTGATTTTCTGGCTGAGGCAGACACGTTGATTCTGCCCATTCCCGTATCCAAAATTCCGGAACAGGAACGACTGAACGATATATTGAACAAAGACCTGACCAAACACACACTTGTGCTGGGGGGATGTTTTTCCGGCGAGCAGAAAAAAATGCTCGAGCGCCGTGCAATTTCCTATCTCGATTTTATGGAGGATTCCATTGTGACCGAGGAGAATGCCGTGGCGACTGCGGAGGGCGTCATCGCAGAACTGGTACAGCAGAGCCCGTATAATATTAAAGATGCCAAAATTCTGGTTTCCGGATACGGATATTGCGGAAAGGCAGTTGCGGTGCGCCTTGCGGCACTTGGTGCGCGGGTTACGGTGCTGGCGAGAAGGCGGGAGGTGCGCAAACAGGCAAAAAGTGACGGTTTTTACGCGGTGGATTTTGCGTTTGGACCGGAGGAAGCCATGGGCGCAGCCATGTTAGTCAACACGGTGCCGGCACCGGTTATCTCGGAGCTGATTATCCGGGAACTGCCCCGGGATGCCTATATTTTAGACATTGCCTCTGCCCCGGGCGGGTGTGATTTTGAGTGTGCGAAAAAGCACGGAATCAGGGCAGATCTGCTGCTTGGTATCCCCGGAAAGTATGCGCCGAAGGAAAGCGCCTATATCTTAGACCGGGCAATTGAAAGATTTACGCTCCGCAAACAGCGGCAGGAGGATGTCCTTCTGGCTGCAGAAAGCAGGGAATAAGAATGGATTTTTCAAAATATAATATCGGACTGGGGATAACGGGTTCTTTCTGTACGTTTGCGAAGACACGCAAAGAGATACAGCGGTTAAAGGATATGGGGGCGAATGTGATCCCCATTTTTTCCTTTAATGCGCAGACCTGTGATACACGGTTTGGCAGTGCGAGAGAATATGTGGAGGGAATCTGTGAGATTACCGGAAATGAGGGAATCCGCACTATCTGTGCGGCGGAGCCTATCGGACCAAATAATTTCCTCGATATTATGGTGATTGCGCCGTGTACCGGAAATTCAGCGGCAAAACTGTGTAACGGAATTACGGATACGCCGGTGCTCATGGCGACAAAGGCACACATGAGAAACGGAAAGCCGCTTGTGATTGCCATTTCCACAAACGATGCGCTGGGGGCGAATTTTAAGAATATCGGGATGCTTTTGAATATGAAAAACGTGTATTTTGTCCCATTCGGACAGGATAACTACAAAAGTAAACCAAACTCGCTGGTAGCGAAGATGGAGCTTTTGCCGGAAACCATTGAATATGCGTTAAATGGAAAGCAGTTACAGCCGGTGATCTGTGATTTGAACAGTTAAATAAGAAAATAAAAAAGCTGCTACGTCATGCTTGCATGACGTAGCAGCTTTTTCTGGTAAGATGCTCAAATTGTTATAAATCCAGATAAAAATAAATGTCGCTTTTATTTTCCTGGGAAGTTCCGCGGTATACGCGGGTATTAAAACCGCCGATTTCAAACTGGTTGTGCAGGTAAAACTGGCATGCGGACAAGTTGTTGTCCTGTCCGATGGTGTAAATTCCGCGATAACCATTTTCGGATGCAATCTTTTTGCCTTCTTCCAGTAACAGTCTGCCGACACCCTGACTGCGGTACTGTTTTGAGACCTTCAGGTCATCTAGGTACAGATAACGAAACCAGTCCTTACAATAGATGGCAAGTCCGATACAGGTTCCATCGTCATTGTAAGCGCCGACAAAAAAGTGGTCTTTTTTTAATTCCTCAAAATCATAATCTTCATCCGGGAAGACCATCTCGCTTACTTCCTCATCCGGGAACGTCTCGGTGCGGTACGACCAGGTGGTTCCGTCATAGAGTGGAATCATCTTTCCCCAGAGGGAAAAAGGCTCGTTGGGAAGTAAAATATCCTGTTTTGTTTCTTCTGTAATCCGTTTTGCGGTAATCATGAAAGCTCCTCCAAATTAGTTGGCAGCTTTGCTCGCTTCATATGCCTCTCTGCATGCTTTTGCAAGCTGGTCTCCGCAGGAAGTACCTCTTCCGTTGCAGGAGATGCCGCCAATTTTCTGCTCGACCTGCTCAACGGTAAGTCCCTCGACAAGTTTTGGAATTGCCTGAAGGTTGCCGTTGCAGCCGCCGGTAAATTTTACATTGTGTACAATATTTCCATCAAGTTCCAGCTCAATCAGCGTGGAACAGGTTCCTTTGGTTTTGTATGCATAAGTCATAAACAAAAATCCTCCTATTATCAATTGATGTAACCTGACCTTACGGTAACTGTGTCCAACTAGAGTATATACGCAGGATTCACCGGATGCAAGCCATTTTCCGCCCGTTCACAAAAAATTTATAAAACCTTTACCACTATTTATGTTGTGGTAGCGTGGAAAAAGTGTTACAATATCGGTATTGTGCGGGGATTAGACCGCAAATCTGTAAAAACAGGACAGGAATAGGAGTTTGTAAATGAGCGCATTGACAAAAATCTTCGGAACCCACAGTGAGCGGGAACTGAAACGAATCTATCCTATCGCAGATAAGGTAGAATCTTACCGGGATGCCATGCAGGCACTTTCGGATGAAGAATTAAGAAACAAAACGAAAGAATATAAAGAACGGTTAGAAAAAGGAGAAACATTAGACCAGTTGCTGCCGGAAGCATATGCGACCGTGCGTGAAGCAGCAAGACGTGTGCTTGGAATGGAGCACTACCGTGTACAGATTATCGGTGGTATCATTTTACATCAGGGACGTATCGCAGAGATGCGTACCGGTGAAGGAAAGACACTTGTCTCCACATTGCCGGCATACTTAAATGCACTCGAAGGAAAAGGAGTCTGTATCGTCACCGTCAACGACTATCTGGCAAAGCGTGATGCGGAGTGGATGGGACAGGTACATGAATTTCTCGGACTGAAAGTCGGCGTTGTATTAAACGACATGAGTAACGATGAACGTCGTGATGCTTATAATTGCGATATTACCTATGTGACCAACAACGAGCTTGGATTTGATTATCTGAGAGATAACATGGTCATTTACAAGGAGCAGCTTGTTCAGCGCGGGCTTCACTATGCAATCATCGATGAGGTGGACTCCGTATTGATCGATGAGGCGCGTACACCGCTTATCATTTCCGGTCAGAGTGGCAAATCTACGAGATTATATGAGGCATGTGATATCCTTGCCAATCAGATGAAGCGTGGAGAGGATGTTCCGGAGTACACCAAGATGGATGCCATCATGGGTGTAGAGCAGGAAGAGTCCGGCGACTTTGTTGTAAATGAAAAGGACAAGGTTGTAAGCCTGACCCAGGAAGGTGTCCACAAAGTAGAGCAGTTCTTTAAGATTGACAACCTTGCTGATCCGGAGAACCTTGAAATCCAGCACAATGTTATCCTTGCACTGCGTGCACATAACTTAATGTTCCGTGACCAGGATTACGTTGTAAAAGATGACCAGGTTATGATTGTAGATGAGTTTACCGGACGTATCATGCCGGGACGCCGTTATTCAGACGGTCTGCATCAGGCAATCGAGGCGAAGGAACATGTTAAGGTAAAACGTGAGAGCAAGACGCTTGCGACCATTACTTTCCAGAACTTCTTCAACAAGTTTGAAAAGAAAGCCGGTATGACCGGTACGGCTCTTACAGAAGAAAAAGAGTTCCGTGATATCTACGGCATGGACGTAATTGAAATTCCGACCAACCGTCCGGTTGCCCGTATCGACCATCACGACATTGTATATAAGACCAAGAAGGAAAAATATCATGCAGTCGTAGAGGCTGTCAAAGAAGCACATGCAAAGGGACAGCCGGTGCTTGTCGGTACGATTACCATCGAGACATCCGAGATTATCAGCGGACTGTTAAAGAGAGAGGGAATCCCGCACACTGTATTGAACGCAAAGTTCCATGAGATGGAGGCAGAGATTGTTGCAGGAGCAGGTGCACACGGAGCTGTAACGATTGCAACCAACATGGCAGGACGTGGTACGGATATCAAGCTTGACGATGAGGCAAAGGCTGCAGGAGGTCTTAAGATTATTGGTACCGAGCGCCATGAGTCCAGACGTATCGACAACCAGTTACGCGGACGTGCCGGACGTCAGGGAGACCCGGGTGAATCCCAGTTCTTTATCTCTCTTGAGGATGACCTGATGCGTCTGTTCGGTTCCGAGAAGTTAATGGAAGTGTTTAATGCACTCGGTGTTCCGGAGAACGAACCGATTCAGCATAAGATGCTGACAAATGCGATTGAGAAGGCACAGACCCGTATCGAGGGTAACAACTTTGGAATCCGTAAGAACCTGTTGGAATACGACCAGGTAATGAACGACCAGAGAGAGATTATTTACGCAGAGCGTCTTAGGGTGTTAAACGGCGAGAGCATGCGCGATGTTATCTTTAAGATGATTACCGACCGCGTGGAGAGCTGTGTAGATACCTGTATCTCTTCCGACCTTCCGAAGGAAGAATGGGATCTTAATGAGTTGAACCAGCTTCTGACTTCGATTATTCCGTTAGAGCCGGTGACAATCGAAGATTTGGATTCGATTAAGAACAATAAAGAGTTAAAGCATACCTTAAAGGAGCGTGCGGTAAAACTTTACGAGGCGAAAGAGACCGAGTTCCCGGAGCCGGAGCAGTTCCGCGAGTTAGAGCGCGTGGTACTCTTAAAGGTGATCGACCGCAAGTGGATGGACCATATCGACGATATGGAACAGCTTCGTCAGGGAATTGGATTACAGGCATACGGACAGAGAGATCCGCTGGTAGAATACAAGATGGCAGGCTTCGATATGTTTGACGATATGATTGCAAACATTCAGGAAGATACGGTACGTCTGCTTTATCATGTGAAGATTGAACAGAAGGTAGAACGTGAGCAGGTTGCAAAGGTGACCGGAACCAACAAGGATGATTCTGCAAATACACCAAAGAAACGTGTTGCTGCAAAGGTTTATCCGAATGATCCATGTCCGTGTGGGTCTGGCAAAAAATATAAACAGTGCTGTGGAAGAATGGCATAAGCAAAAGCATCCTGCATAATTTTATGCAGGGTGTTTTAATCTATAATTAATAAAAATCAGGAGGGTAAGAAGGATGTACAATATTAAAAATGTGACAGAAGATATCGTATGGGTAGGCGCAAGTGACAGAAGACTGGCATTGTTTGAGAACATTTTCCCGATTCCACGTGGGGTATCGTATAATGCCTATGTGCTTTTGGATGAAAAAAATGTATTGCTGGACACCGTGGATGCAGCAGTGGCTGGACAGTTTTTTGAGAATCTGGAAGCAGCACTCGGGGAGAGAACGCTTGATTACCTCGTGGTAAACCACATGGAGCCGGATCACTGTGCGATGATTGGTGATATCATCCGCCGATACCCGCAGATTCAGATTATCGGAAACGCCAAAACATTTGGAATGATCCGTCAGTTCTTCGGAACGGATTATGCGGAGCGCGCGATTACCGTGAAAGAGGGGGACACCCTTTCGACCGGAAAACATACGTTACACTTCGTAATGGCGCCGATGGTACACTGGCCGGAAGCAATGGTGACTTACGATGACGTGGACAAGGTATTGTTCTCCGCAGACGGTTTTGGAACATTCGGGGCAATCAACGGCAATCTGTTCGCCGATGAGGTTGATTTTGACAGAGACTGGCTGGACGATGCAAGACGTTATTATACGAATATTGTAGGAAAATATGGCGCATCAGTGCAGGCATTATTAAAAAAGGCGGCTTCTCTTGAAATCGCGGTCATCTGTCCGCTGCATGGACCGGTATGGAGACAGGATTTGGGCTATATTCTGGACAAGTACCAGAAATGGAGCACTTATGAGGCAGAGGATAGCGCAGTTGCAATCTTATATGCGTCAATGTATGGAAATACGGCGAGTGCGGCAGATGCGCTTGCAGGAGCACTTGCAGACAGAGGAATCAAAAAGATTGCGGTATACGATGTGTCCAATACGCACGTATCCGAATTAATCAGCGAAATTTTCCGTGTCAGCCATCTTGTATTTGCAACACCAACCTACAACGGTGGTATCTATCCGGTGATGGAGAACCTTCTCTCTGATATGAAGGCACTTGCAGTTCAGAAAAAGACTGTGGCACTGTTAGAAAACGGTACCTGGGCACCGACTACTGTAAAGCAGATGCGTGCGGAACTTGAGACGATGAAGGATATGACGGTTCTCGATGCACAGGTTACAGTGAAATCCGCGATGCACGCAGAACAGAAAGGGGAACTCGATGCACTTGCTGATGCCATCGCAGCAAGTATGAAACAGGCATAGAAATGGACAACAGCTTTTTTGGCACAGAGAAAATCAGTAAAATTTTACTGAAAATAGCACCGCCTGTGATGCTCGCACAGCTCATCCAGGCATTGTATAACATTGTAGACAGCTTTTTCGTCGGGAAAAATTCGGAGAGCGGACTTACGGCGCTTTCCATTATCTATCCGCTGCAGCTTTTGATGATTGCGCTTGCAGTTGGTACCGGAGTCGGAATCAACACGGCGATTGCCTACAATATGGGAATCCAGAAGAAAAAAGAGGCAGAGGAGACGGCAGGAATCGGAACGCCGCTTGCGTTTGCGTTATGGCTGCTTTTTGCAGCCGCCTGCTATTTCCTGATGCCGGCATATGCACGGATGTCGACCGATTCCGAGGAGGTCATCCGGGATATCATTATATATGGAAGAATCGTCAGCGTGTTCAGCATCGGTTTGTTTATGGAGAGTATCTGGACGAAGATTCTTCAGGCGAACGGCAACATGAAAACACCGATGTATGCACAGATTGCCGGAGCGGTGACAAACATTGTATTAGACCCACTTTTGATTTTCGGACTATTTGGGCTTCCGGAGCTTGGAATTAAGGGTGCGGCAATCGCAACGGTGACCGGACAGATTGTGGCGGCACTCATTGTCATGCCAAAAGGCTATCATAAGTCGCCAAATATCCGCAAATATCCAAAGGGAATTTTAAATATTTACCGGCTGGGGTTTCCGAATATCGTCATGCAGTCTGCCTACACATTTTATATTCTGGGACTGAATCTGATTCTGGCAGGTTTTTCGGACCAGGCGGTGACAGCATTAGGACTTTACTACAAATGGCAGACGTTCTTTTTTATCCCGCTAGGGGCATTGCAGACCTGTATCGTTCCGGTTATCAGCTACAATTATGCCGCCGCTGCAATCGACCGCTGTAAAAAAACGCTTTCCACCTCGATTGTATGGGGAATGGCGCTGATGTTTATCGGGACGCTGTGCTTTGAATTCATCCCAGCCCAGATGCTTGGTGTCTTTACGGGAGACGCGCGCGTGATTGAGATTGGAACGGTCGGATTCCGGTTTATCGGGCTTAGCTTTGTACCGATGGTAACTTCCCAGATTTATCCGGTGTTCTTTCAGGCAGTTGGAAGCGGTATCAAAAGCAGCTTTTTGACAGTCGTGCGGACGGTGATACTGTTTGTACCGTTGGGCTATCTGTTTTCACGATTCGGACTGACCTGGTTCTGGCTGACATTTCCGATTACGGAAATTCTGACATCACTGGTAGGCGTGATTTTTTACCGTCAATTTATGAAGGGAACGCGTCCACCGCTTGCTGCGGCTGGGCAGAGTGCATAAGAAGAGCAGAAAAAACGGCTGGCTTCCGTCTGGGAGCCAGTCCTTTTTTATAGGAAATTCCAACGGAACTTCCTATAAAAAAGCAAGCAAGCTTGCAAGATGCGCAGCTCGCGGAGAAGAAAATAGCTGCTTTGCAGCACCGCTCGCGCGCGAAAGTGTGCGTCAGGCGCACACTTTATTACATAGGATTTCCGCATAGGAAAGAGAAAAACAGAACAAAAGTTCGATTTTCTCTGTACTTTTGTGGGAAAGTCTGCTATAATACAAGCACAAATGGCGCAGACTAAATTCATTGGAGGCTTTATGGATCATTTTAAATTACATGCCCCATACCAGCCCACCGGGGACCAGCCGCAGGCAATTGAAGCGCTGGTACAGGGATTTCGGGAGGGGAATCAGTTTGAGACGTTGTTGGGTGTCACCGGTTCCGGTAAGACCTTTACAATGGCAAATGTAATTGCACAATTGAATAAACCGACACTGATTATTTCCCATAACAAGACACTTGCCGCACAGCTTTACGGGGAGTTTAAAGAATTTTTTCCAGAAAATGCAGTCGAGTATTTTGTGTCATACTATGATTATTATCAGCCGGAGGCGTATGTACCGCAGACGGATACCTATATCGCGAAGGATTCCGCAATCAACGAGGAAATCGATAAGCTGCGGCTTTCCGCCACAGCGGCATTGGCAGAGCGCAAAGATGTCATTGTAATTGCATCGGTTTCCTGCATCTATGGTTTGGGAAGCCCGGACGATTTTCTGGACATGATGGTATCACTGCGTCCCGGCATGGAGCGTGACCGGGATGATGTAATCCGTGCGCTGATTGACATTCAGTACACCAGAAATGATATGGATTTTCACAGAGGAACGTTTCGGGTGCGTGGGGATACGCTAGAGATATTCCCTGCCAACTTTGGAGATACCGCAGTACGTGTGGAATTTTTCGGGGATGAGATTGACCGCATTACCGAGATAGATGTGCTGACCGGGGAGGTAAAGTGCAGTTTGCAGCATTTTGCTGTATTTCCGGCATCCCATTATGTAGTGCCGCAGGAGAAGATTTTAAAGGCGTGTGATGCCATCGAGGAAGAACTGCAGGAGCGCGTGAAGTATTTTAAGGGGGAGGATAAGCTCTTAGAGGCACAGCGCATTGCGGAGCGGACGAATTTTGATATCGAGATGTTAAAAGAGACCGGTTTCTGCAGTGGCATTGAGAATTATTCCAGACACCTGGCAGGACTTCCGGCGGGAGCGACACCGCATACGCTGATGGACTATTTTAAAGATGATTATCTGATTATCGTGGACGAGTCACATATTACGATTCCACAGATTGGCGGAATGTATGCCGGAGACCAGTCCCGTAAGAGCACACTTGTGGATTATGGATTCCGTCTTCCTTCTGCAAAGGATAACCGTCCGTTAAATTTTGAAGAATTTGAACAGCATATTGACCAGATGTTATTTGTTTCCGCCACGCCGAATGTGTATGAAGGGGAGCATGAGCTGCTGCGGGTAGAGCAGATTATCCGTCCGACGGGATTACTTGACCCGAAGGTGGAAGTGCGCCCGGTGGAAGGACAGATTGATGATTTGCTTGGTGAGGTCAACCGGGAGATTGCAGCACATCATAAGGTGCTCATTACGACACTGACGAAGAAGATGGCGGAAGATCTGACCGACTATATGCGGGAAGTTGGTGTCCGTGTGAAATATCTGCACTCGGATATCGACACACTGGAACGCGCGGAGATTATCCGGGATTTGCGCCTGGATGTTTTTGATGTGTTAGTGGGAATCAACCTTTTGCGTGAGGGACTTGATATACCGGAGATTACACTTGTAGCGATTCTGGATGCGGATAAAGAGGGATTCCTGCGCTCAGAGACGTCACTGATTCAGACGATTGGACGTGCGGCGCGAAACAGCGAGGGGCATGTTATCATGTACGCAGACCGCATTACGGATTCCATGCAGCGCGCCATCAGTGAGACGGAACGCCGCCGCAGTTTACAGGAAGCCTACAATAAGGAGCACGGCATCACACCGAAGACTATTCAGAAGGCGGTGCGGGAGTTAATCAGCGTCTCGAAGAAGGTGGCGGCAGAGGAGCTGAATTTTAAACGTGATCCAGAGGCGATGGATGCGGCAGAACTGACCAAGCTGATTGCAGATATCCAGAAGAAGATGCAGAAAGCGGCGGCAGACCTTAACTTTGAGGCGGCTGCCGAGTACAGAGACAAGATGATTGAGCTGAAGAATATGCTGCGTGATTTAGACGATGACGGGGCAGCAGGAAAACGGCACAAGAAGTGAGGAAATCATGAAGAAAGAAGAGATAAAATATATAAAAATCCGGGGTGCAAAAGAGCATAACCTCAAGAATATTGATGTGGACATTCCGAGAGATTCGTTTGTAGTACTGACAGGACTCTCCGGTTCCGGAAAATCCTCTCTGGCATTTGATACCATTTATGCTGAGGGACAGAGACGTTATATGGAGTCACTTTCCTCCTATGCAAGACAGTTTTTGGGACAGATGGAGAAACCGAATGTCGACAAGATAGAAGGATTATCCCCGGCAATTTCCATTGACCAGAAGTCCACGAACCGCAACCCAAGGTCAACCGTCGGAACGGTCACAGAAATCTATGATTATTTCCGCCTTCTCTATGCGAGGGTGGGTGTTCCGCACTGTCCGAAGTGCGGCAGAGAGATTAAACGGCAGTCGGTGGATCAGATGGTCGATCAGATTCTGACACTTCCGGAGCGCACGAAAATCCAGCTCCTTGCCCCTGTTGTGCGGGGGAGAAAGGGAGAGCACGTCAAGCTGTTTGAACAGGCAAAACGCAGCGGTTATGTACGTGTGATTGTAGACGGCAGTATGTATGAACTGACAGAAGAAATCAAGCTCGACAAGAACAAAAAGCATAATATTGAGATTGTCGTAGACCGTCTGATGGTGAAAGAGGGCATCGAGAAGCGTCTGACAGATTCGATTGAGAATGTGTTAGAGCTTTCCGGCGGACTGGTCGTTGTGGATGTGATAGATGGAGAGCGGATTCAGTTTTCTGACAGCTTTGCCTGCCCGGACTGTGGAATCAGCATTGATGAAATCGAGCCGCGCAGCTTCTCTTTCAACAATCCGTTTGGCGCCTGTCCGACGTGTTTTGGACTCGGTTATAAGATGGAATTTGATGAGGATCTGATGATTCCGGACAAGAGCCTCAGCATCAATGAAGGGGCAATTCAGGTGATGGGATGGCAGTCCTGCACAGACCCTTCGAGCTTTACCTATGCAATCTTAAAAGCGCTGATGGAAGAGTATCACTTTGATCTGGACACGCCGTTTGAAGATTATCCGAAGGATATCCAGAATGTGATTTTAAACGGAACGGACGGAAAGGTGTTAAAGGTCCGCTATAAGGGGATGCGCGGGGAAGGCGTCTATGACGTTGCGTTTGAGGGACTGATTCGCAATGTGCAGCGCAAATACCGCGAGACCGGTTCGGATGTGATGAAGCAGGAATACGAGCAGTTCATGCGGATTACGCCGTGTGAAGACTGTAAGGGACAGCGTCTGAAAAAGGAATCCCTTGCGGTGACCGTTGCAGGAAAAAATATTTATGAGATGACTTCGATGTCGGTCAAAAATCTGAATGCCTTTATTCAGAAGATGGAATTAAGCAATCAGCAGCATCTGATTGGAGACCAGATTTTAAAGGAAATCCGTGCAAGAGTTGGCTTCTTAAATGAAGTCGGACTGGATTATCTGTCATTGTCAAGGGCAACAGCAACGCTTTCCGGCGGGGAGGCACAGCGTATCCGTCTGGCAACCCAGATTGGTTCAGGTTTGGTCGGTGTGGCGTATATTCTTGATGAGCCGTCCATCGGTCTGCACCAGAGAGATAATGACAAGCTGTTAAATGCGCTGAAGAATTTAAAGGACCTTGGAAATACGTTAATTGTAGTAGAACATGATGAAGATACCATGTTAGCGGCGGATTACATTGTGGATATCGGACCCGGTGCCGGTTCACATGGTGGAGAAGTGGTAGCATGCGGAACCGCAGAAGAAATCATGAAGTGTGAGAACTCCATCACGGGAGCCTATTTAAGTGGCAGAATTCAGATTCCGGTGCCAAAGGAGCGACGCAAGCCGACAGGCTACATTACGGTAAAAGGAGCCAGGGAGAATAACCTTAAGAATATTGACGTGGACATTCCACTTGGTGTCATGACCTGCATCACTGGCGTTTCCGGTTCCGGAAAAAGTTCACTGACAAATGAAATCCTCTATAAACATTTAGCGAGAACCTTAAACCGTGCGCGGTGTATCCCGGGAGAGCACGATGCGATTCTTGGGTTAGAACAGCTTGACAAGGTGATTGATATTGACCAGTCACCAATCGGAAGAACACCGCGTTCCAATCCGGCAACTTATACGGGCGTATTTGATATGATTCGTGATTTGTTTGCCGCCACGCCGGATGCGAAGGCACGCGGCTATAAGAAGGGCAGATTCAGCTTTAATGTAAAAGGTGGACGCTGTGAAGCCTGCTCCGGCGACGGAATTTTAAAGATTGAGATGCACTTTCTGCCGGATGTATATGTGCCGTGTGAGGTCTGTGAGGGCAAGCGCTATAACAGGGAGACACTGGAAGTAAAATACAAGGGAAAAAGCATCTATGATGTGCTGGATATGACTGTGGAGGAGGCACTTGAGTTCTTTAAGAATGTGCCGAGTATCCACCGCAAGATTCAGACGCTTTACGATGTGGGATTATCTTATGTCAAACTGGGACAGCCATCCACGGAGCTTTCCGGAGGCGAGGCACAGCGAATCAAACTTGCGACAGAATTGAGCAAGCGCAGTACAGGAAAGACCATCTATATCCTCGATGAGCCGACTACCGGACTTCACTTTGCTGACGTGCATAAGCTGATTGAGATTCTGCACCGGCTGTCAGAGGGTGGCAACACGGTGGTTGTCATTGAGCACAACCTTGACGTTATCAAAACCGCAGACTATATCATTGATATGGGACCGGAAGGCGGAGAAGGCGGCGGAACCGTGATTGCGCAGGGAACACCGGAGGAGATTGTAAAGGTGAAGAAGTCCTACACCGGACAGTTCTTAAAGAAATATCTGAAAAAGAAATAAGATGCGTGCAAAGCACAACAAAAAAGCAGGTTTCCAAATTGGAAACCTGCTTTTTTGTTGTGTGCAAGGATATATTTTTATTTATCAAATCCGCAGATGCGGTCTATTTCGGGGAGTACTCCCCGAATCCCTTTCGGAATCCGGGAAGCATGAGTTATGAAAAATTATATTAGCCGTCCGAAATGCACCGGACACATCAGCTAGTACTCTTATAATATAATTTGGAAATGTGATAATTATGTGATGAAAAAATGAAAAATGAAGAAAATCTTATTTTTTACAGAAAACGAAAATAACAGAAAAAAAAACTTGGAAAAATCCCAGTTTTTGTATATAATGAGACTGCGTATGCAAAAATATGATTAAATGAGTTCCTATGTCCGTTTGGGCATGGAAATAATTTCCATAGATTTTGAGATTCGATGAGACAAATATCAGAAACAGAAAGGGGAAAAGAAAAGAATGATGGGTACAGATATCGGAATTGATCTGGGAACCGCCAGTATATTAGTTTATATCAAAGGAAAAGGTGTGGTATTAAAGGAGCCGTCCGTAGTGGCGTTTGACCGTGATACCAATAAGATAAAAGCAATCGGTGAGGAAGCACGTCTGATGTTAGGAAGAACCCCGGGAAACATTGTGGCAGTACGTCCATTGCGTCAGGGAGTTATTTCTGATTATACTGTTACAGAGAAGATGATTAAGTACTTTATCCAGAAAGCACTTGGAAAAAAGACATTCCGCAAGCCAAGAATCAGTGTCTGCGTACCAAGTGGTGTCACAGAGGTAGAGAAGAAAGCGGTAGAGGATGCAACCTATCAGGCAGGCGCAAGAGAAGTTGCAATCATTGAGGAGCCGATTGCGGCAGCCATCGGAGCCGGAATTGATATTTCAAGAC
>JBNMKM010000032.1:0-37770 GCA_050874345.1 Roseburia sp.
ATCGTGAGGATATGGATTCTTATCCGGATGTGGCAGAGGAAGTCATCCGTATGTACGGATATGACCATGTAATTTCCACCTTCATGCCGACTGCACAGGTAACTTCAGGCGGACTGAATTTAAAGCAGAAGACAGAGCGGAAAATTAAAAACGCACTCTGTGCGGCAGGAGCTTACGAGGGCATCCATTATTCCTTCTTCTCACCGGCAGATTTAGACCTGTTAAAATTCCCGGAGGATGCAAAGGAGCGTCATGCGATTCGTCTGATCAATCCGATTAATGCGGAATTATCCCTGATGCGTACAACGCTTGCATCTGAGATGTTATATGCCATTTCAAGAAACCAGAAGAAGGGCATTTTAGAAGGCCGTATCTTTGAACTTGGAAATATTTTTATTCCAAAGGAACTGCCACTGACCGAATACCCGGATGAGCGCGAGACCCTTTGTGTTGGAATTTTCGGAGAAAACGAGTCCTTCTTTACGTTAAAGGGATTAGCAGAGCTTGTAGCAGAGACCTTAAACATTACATTTTCTTATGCTCCGGCAAAGAAGACCTTCCTGCATCCGTACCAGACAGCAGAGGTTCTCTGTGAGGGAGAGACAGTGGGATATCTTGGAAAACTTTCCTATGAGATTCAGGATGAGCTTGATATGAGAGTTCCGGCTTATGTGATGGAATTAGATCTCCGCGTTCTTTCAAAATGGTATGGCAAGGAACGCAAGTTTGTTCCGCTTCCAAAATTTGCCGAGGAAAAACGAGACCTTGCATTTGTAGTAGACAAACAGATTACCTGCGAGCAGATGGTAAATGGAATCAAAGAGGCGTGTGATTATGTCACAGAAGTGACGTTATTTGATGTGTACGAGGGAATTCAGCTTCCTATGAACAAGAAGAGCATGGCATTTTCCGTTGTATTCACACCACGTGAGGAAGAATTAAACGCGAAGTTCATGGAAGGTCTGATGGAACAGATTTTAACACAGATGAAAGAGAAGTTAAATGCGACCCTTCGCTAAACAGGTTCAAAGGATAGTGGGAAAGATATATGGATGTAAAAGATTTTTATTATGAGCTTCCGGAGGAACTCATTGCACAGGATCCGCTTGAGGACCGCTCGAGTTCACGACTGATGCTCCTTGACAAAAAGACGGGAGAAATCGAACACAAGGTTTTCCGGGATATCGTGGATTACTTAAATCCCGGAGACTGCCTGGTCATCAATAACACAAAGGTTATTCCGGCGCGTCTTTACGGCGTGAAAGAGGGAACCGAGGCAAAAATTGAAATTCTGCTTTTAAAGCGAAAGGAAAATGATGTCTGGGAGACCCTCGTAAAACCTGGAAAGAAATGTAAAGTGGGCACCTGGATTTCTTTTGGCGATGGAATCTTACGCGGTGAGGTCATTGATATTGTGGAGGAAGGAAACCGCCTGATTCAGTTCCATTATGAGGGGATTTTCGAGGAAATCTTAGACCGGCTGGGACAGATGCCGCTTCCACCTTATATTACGCACCAGTTACAGGATAAAAACCGTTACCAGACCGTTTATGCAAAATATGACGGTTCTGCGGCAGCACCGACTGCAGGACTCCATTTTACGCCGGAGCTTTTGCAGCAGGTGCGCGACAAAGGGGTACAGATTGCGGAAGTGACCCTTCACGTGGGACTTGGAACATTCCGTCCAGTGAAGGAAACAGATGTTTTAAAGCACCATATGCACTCGGAATTTTATCGGATTGAGCAGGAAGAAGCCGATAAGATTAATGCGGCAAAAGAGAGTGGTCACCGGGTGATCGCAGTCGGAACGACAAGTACCCGCACGATGGAGGCTGCTGCGGACGAGAATGGAAGATTAAGTGCGTGCAGCGGCTGGACAGAGATTTTTATTTATCCGGGATATCAGTTTAAGGTGATTGATGCACTGATTACGAATTTCCATCTCCCGGAATCGACACTTGTCATGCTTGTTTCTGCGCTTGCAGGAAGAGAGCATGTACTGTCTGCCTATGAGACGGCAGTACAGGAGAAATACCGGTTTTTCAGCTTTGGAGATGCAATGTTTATACACTGAAAAAGCAAGAAAGGGCAAAAAGTTCATGATGGAAGAAAAGAGAAAACACAAACGTCTGGAACTGGATGTTACGGTAGAACTGGAACGTCTGGATGAAGACGGAATCACAACCCTCAAGTATATGCACGTCGACGTTACAGATGTATCAAGAAGCGGCGTAGGATTTATTTCAGGAAAAAAATTGGAGATTGGAAGCTATTATGACGCCAAAATCCAGATTTGGACGAAGGAAGTTGTAGATGCAGTCATCGAGATTGTGCGTCAGGAAGAACGCCCGGACGGAAAATACAAATACGGTGCAACCTTTATCGGAATGACAGACACGGATGCACTCAAAATTGATATCTATCAGATTTTTAATGACCTTTAAAAAAATGTGCGCGAAAGCGCACATTTTTTGTGTTATGACCGTTTGTAAATGTGGTACTGTTCAGATTCCAACAGGCTGATTGCGGATGCAAGGGAGGCACCATCATAAAGTTCTAATCGCAGAACACCCTCTTCAAATTCACGGTTGTGAATGATACCGATATTTTTGATGCTCAGATGATGACTTGCGAGCAGGGTAGCAACAGTGGCAATTCCGCCGGCCTCATCGATAAGATCTATGTATACCTCGTAAACCTGTTTTAACAGACCGTTTCCGGAAATCGTGATGGAATCTCTGTAATCCTTTGCAGCGGTAAAAGAAGACAACAACGCCTGTTCGTCCTCGTTTGCAATATCCGTTCTCATCTGTCCTAATATGGCAGTGAAATCGTCAATCAACTGCAAAATCTGCGTCTTGTTGGAGAGACAGATGTTTTCCCACATGACAGGAGAAGAGGAGGCGATACGGGTGATATCCTTAAAACCGCCGGCTGCAATCGTTTTCATGGTCTCCTTGGCATCATCTCCTGTGCGGACCAGGTTCACCAGACTGTAGGCAATGATGTGCGGCAGATGACTGATAGCGGCAGTCGCATGGTCGTGCACCTCGTAGTTAAGAATCATCGGAACGGCACCGAGAGAGACGACAAGTTTCCGGAAAGCCTCCACATCTTCCGGTCTGCTTTTGGCAGTCGGGGTAATGATATAGTAAGCATTTTCCAAAAGAAATTCGCTCGCATTTGAAAGCCCGGTCTTCTCAGAGCCTGCCATCGGATGTCCGCCAATAAAGCAGTCCTCCATGTCAAGTGCTGTCACTTCTTTGTGAATATCTGTTTTTACACTTCCGACGTCTGTAATAATACAGCCATCTTTGACATTTCCTTTTAAAAGTTTTAAGTATTCGATGTTTTTCTGGACCGGTGTGCATAAAAAAATATAGTCACAGTCATAGAAATCAGAAATCGCACAACGGGTGCTGTTTGCAATGAGATTTTTTGCATATGCTTCTGTGATGGTTTCTTCATGACCGGCAGTTGCGATGATGACGAGCTCCGGGTACAGGCTCTTTAACCGTTTGGCAATAGAGCCACCGATAAGCCCTAAGCCGATAAATCCTATCTTTGAAAAAGGCATTTTTAAATTCCTCATTTTTCTTTGAATTATTCCAAAACTATCATAGAGATTTCCACCTCAAAAGTCAACAAGGGAACCTGAGAAAAGGATAGAAAAGAAAATTCCTGTCTTTGAAATATGTACAAAATATGAATTTTATGTAAAATATTTGGACAACAGGCAATAAAATGTTCAGAAACCATACATAATATATAAACAAATTCATGTTACTATAATATCATATTAGTAAAAGTGAATAAAATAGTTGTAAAAAATGCTCTGATTTAGTAAAATATAACCATGAATAAAATAACTGGAATTGGAGGATTTGCGATGAATGTTTACACAACTGACAAAATCCGTAACGTGGTTCTCTTAGGACACGGCGGATGCGGCAAGACCAGTCTTGTCGAGGCAATGGCTTATCTGGCTGGTATGACGACCCGCATGGGCAAGGTAACAGACGGCAACACCATCAGCGATTATGACAAAGAAGAAATCAAACGTCTTTTTTCCATCAATACCGCAGTGGTACCTATTCCGTGGGGCGACACCAAGATTAATATTCTTGATACTCCTGGTTATTTTGATTTTGTAGGAGAGGTAGAGGAAGCAGTTTCTGCGGCGGATGCAGCGATTATTGTTGTCTCCGGAAAGGCAGGTATCGAGGTCGGAACGAAAAAGGCATGGGAGCTGTGCGAAAAATATAAACTCCCGCGTATGGTTTTCGTGACGGACATGGATATCGATGATGCAAGTTACCGGCAGGTAGTCGAGGATTTACAGCAGCTTTATGGAAAGAGAATCGCACCGTTCCATCTTCCAATCCGTGAAAATGGACAGTTCGTCGGATATGTCAATGTTCTTCAACAGAGAGCAAAACGCTGGAAGGACAACGGCGAGGTCGAGAAGACCGATGTGCCGGATTACTCCATGGAGAACCTTGGAATCTGCCGTGAGGCATTGATGGAGGCAGTTGCAGAGACCAGCGAGGAATTTATGGACCGCTACTTTAACGGAGATGAATTTTCTGAGGATGAAATCCGTCAGGCGCTCCGTGTGAATGTGGCAGACGGAAGCATTGTTCCGGTGCTGATGGGTTCGAACATTCTTGCAAGAGGCATTTACACGCTGCTAGTGGATATCGTGAAGTATCTTCCAAGCCCGGAGAAGCGCTCCTGCGCGGGAATCAACGCCAAGACAAACGAAGTATTTGCAGCCGATTATGATTTTGCAAAACCGAAATCCGCTTACATCTGGAAGACGATTGCAGACCCGTTTATTGGAAAATATTCCTTAATCAAAGTAAATTCCGGCGTCATTAAGACAGATGACCTCTTATGGAATCATCATAAGGATATTGAAGAGAAAATCGGTAAATTATATGTCATGAGAGGAAACAAACCGGAGGAAGTAAAGGAACTTCATGCAGGGGATATCGGAGCACTGGCAAAGCTGACCGGAGCTGCCACAACAGATTCCCTGTCCACGAAAGCAAACCCGATTCTTTTTATCCGGGCTTCCATTTCCACCCCTTACACATACAAGCGCTACAAAGCAAAGAATAAAGGGGATGAGGATAAGATTTCACAGGCGTTGCAGAAGCTGATGGCAGAGGATTTGACACTTAAGGCGGTCAATGACAGCGAAAATGGACAGTCGCTTCTTTACGGAATGGGAGACCAGCATCTTGAAGTTGTGGCAAGCAAACTGTTAGAGCGCTATAAAGTCGAAATTGAGCTGACAAAGCCAAAGGTTGCGTTCCGTGAGACCATCCGTAAAAAGGCAGATGTCGAATATAAGTATAAGAAGCAGACCGGCGGACACGGACAGTACGGACACGTTAAGATGACATTTGAACCATCCGGCGATTTGGAAACTCCATATGTATTTGAGCAGTGCGTGGTCGGTGGAGCGGTTCCAAAGAATTTCTTCCCGGCAGTAGAGAAAGGAATCCAGGAATCTGTCCGGAGAGGACCTTTAGCAGCATATCCGGTTGTCGGAGTAAAAGCAGTTTTGTATGACGGTTCCTATCATCCGGTGGATTCTTCTGAGATGGCGTTTAAGGTTGCAGCATCCGCAGCATTTAAGAAGGGATTCCTTGAGGCATCCCCGATGCTGTTAGAGCCGATTGCCTCCTTAAAAGTGGTCGTTCCGGGTAAGTATTCCGGAGATATCATGGGAGACTTAAATAAGCGGCGCGGAAGAGTTCTTGGTATGAATCCGGCGGAGAATGGATACCAGGAAATTGCGGCAGATATTCCATATATGGAATTATACGGATATAATACAGACCTTCGCTCCATGACGGGCGGAAGCGGTACATACTCCTATGAATTTGCAAGATATGAGCAGGCACCGTCTGATATTCAGGAAAAGGAGATTGCGGCGAGAGCAAGCAAAGTAGAAAACATCGAGGAATAGAGGTGAAGTAAGAAATGAAGCTGCGAAGACAATTTGTTGTAATTTTATGTGTATTTGCATTTCTTGTGAATGATCCTCAGTTAATCCATGCCTGTGGGTTAGAACTTCTTCCAACATACCAGATGAACAGTGCCACTGCGTCCAATGCGGTGGACTGGGAGAGCGGACGGATTCATATCGCCTATGCGTTAAACGGCGGCAGTAACAACGAAGAAAATCCGGAAGTACTGTCTGTCTCGGAACTTCCGTTCCGTTTAAAGGTGCCGGAGCGTGAAGGTTATAATTTCGCAGGATGGTATACAGGAAGCAACTACACCACTAAGATTACACAAATTGACAGCAGCAACGCAGCAGATATGGTTTTATATGCAAAATGGACGAGAAACATTGACAGCCGTTATAATGTGGAAATGTATTCCTATCAGTCCAGAAATATGCTTGGCGACCAGAAAGAATTAAAGGACTGTTCCTATTCTTTCTTAGACCAGGTGAAGATTCCGGGGATGCCTTCTACCAGAGAGCAGGATTATCTGGATAATGTTATCAGCGGAACAAACCAGTGCCTGCAGGGAATGTGTTTTACCGATGATTACCTTCTTGTGACGGCGTATTCGGAGGATGCAAAGAAAGCTGGTTCTCTGATGATTTTTGACAAGGACACAGGGGAATATCTTGTGACAATTGGAATGAAAAAGAAAAGCCATCTCGGCGGAATTGCATTTGATGGTGAGAATATCTGGATTTGCCATTCCAATTCCAATACGCTTGAGCGAATTTCCTATGAGTATATCCGGAAAATAGCAGAAGATGCGCCAGGCTGTTATGTGGATGGTTCTGCATTGTCGGATGAATACAAGGTACGGAATTCACCGTCCTGCATTACCTGCTATGGTGGACGTATCTGGGTGGCAACCCACACCGTATTCTTTGATTCCGAGATGGTATCCTATATGTTTGATGCAGAGAATGATACGCTTACCGCACTAAGCAGTTACAATATTCCGAACAAGGTGCAGGGAGTAGGATTTGCCGCAGACGGAACGGTATTTTTGTCAACGTCCTATGGGCGGAATGCTTCTTCATATTTGAAGGTATATTCCTCCCTTCTGACGCTCGATAAGAATCCGGATAAGCCAACAACAAAAGTAGAGATGCCGCCCTGTTCCGAAGAACTTGCAATTGCGGATGACAACGTGTATGTATTATTTGAATCGGCAAGTGCCAAATATTTTGAAGGAACGGACGGAAACGGTACCAGTTCTTCCCCGATTGATAAGGTATTGCAGGTAGGAATGGCATCTATCTGGTAAAAATAAGGAGCGGCAGTTCAGCCGCTCCTTCGTTCTTTCATCAATTGTATCAGTTTATCCGCTTTGGCGGCTTCTTCCGCTGACATATTCTGCTTGAGAATCTGAAACAGCAGCTCTGTTTCCGGCTGTGTGAACTGGATATTTTTACTTTTGGCACTGTTTGTCGCAGATAAGAGAAACGGCATCATTTCCTTAATGTCCGTCGGTTTTGGACTGGAAGCAAAATTCATAAGAAATTGCAGCTTTTCCGGTGACATTCCGTTTAGTAACGGGTTATTTTTTAAAAAATCATATTCTGCTGGCATTGGTTTTAAACCCCTTTCGGTCTGATTTTTATTAAAAGCCGGCATCTTTTCCGGGATACAGAATTTTTTTATAACGTAAAAATCGTCTCATAGGTTTCCATCATGGAGAACATATTGTAAATCATATCGAGTGTTTCCTGCTCCTTGTCCGTGCAGAACGGACGAAGCTCGTTTAACATGGCAAGCGTTGTGTTGCCGCCTTCCTCCACGGAACACATGGAGAGTACTTTATCCTTCTGGGAGAACACCTGGATGGTATTCTGCAATTCCATATACTTTATCAATATGGCAAATTGCTTTTTTTGTGACTCTTTCATATAAGGAACCATCGTTTTCATCATCTGCAATTCTCTTGTGCAGGTCATATTGTCAAAAGGGGTTGGTTGTGTATTGTCCATAAACAGCCTTTTTTCTTTTATTCTATGAAGGAAACAGAGTCTTTATAACCATACATGCATAAGATATAGGGGAGGGATGTGTAATGCTTATCGTAGAAGAAAACAGCGTATACGAAATAGATGAGGAATGTTTGAAGCACCGGAAGGTTCCGCCGGAGTGCGGGGTCTACGAGAAAATCCGACAGGCAAGACAAAAAGAAGAACAGAAAGAGGAAGAGAAGCATTAGAGCTTTCTGGGAAATTGCTATAAACCACAAAGGCGGCCGGAAAACCGACCGCCTTTTGTTAAAGCAATTACTTAGCAGAAGCCGCATCCGCCATTGTTGTTGCCACATCCGCCGCAGCAGAAGAGTAACAGGATAATCCACAGGCAGCTGTTGTCGCATCCGTTATTGTTTCCGCAGAAACCGTTGTTGCCACCGCAGCAGCATAATAAGATGATAATCCAGAGAATGGAACCACATCCACCCTCGTTACAGGAACATCCACCGCCACAGTTTGTTGCTGCTAAATCACTCATATAAAACCTCCAGAAATTTTTCTTACAGTGTATCTTATGAGACTCTAAAAAAAGTGTTACGGAATTTCTGAAAAAATATTTGAGAACCTAACCGGTGCCATAGATAGTAGAAGCAAAGACAGAGGTATAACGACAGGTTATCTTATCTATAAAATTTTATTCCTTGACAAATCAGGATTCCTATGACTAAAATAGCTTAACGGTATAATTGTATACAATTATGCAAAAGGAGGACGTAAGTTATGCGAGAAGTTGTGATGAATAAGAAAACAAATCTGCTGCAATTGGAAGAGCATTTTTATCAGCTTGTGGACGTCGAGGAGCCAAATGTGTTCCATAATCTGTTCCCTTATGATGAAATTCCCAAAATTGCATTTAATGACCGTATCGTGCCTCATAATATGCCGGAGAATATCTGGATTACGGATACGACGTTCCGGGATGGACAGCAGTCGCGGGCGCCTTATACGACAGAACAGATTGTAACGATTTATGATTATCTGCACAGACTTGGTGGACCAAAGGGTCTTGTCAGACAGAGCGAGTTTTTCCTTTATAGCAAAAAAGACCGTGATGCTGTCTACAAATGTCTGGAAAGAGGATATAAATTTCCAGAGGTTACAAGCTGGATTCGTGCCAATAAGCAGGATTTCCAACTGGTAAAGGATATTGGATTAAGAGAAACCGGAATTTTAGTAAGCTGTTCCGATTATCATATTTTCTATAAAATGAAGATGACACGCCGTGAGGTTATGAACTTATACTTAAGTGTCATCCGTGAGTGCCTGGAGACTGGTGTCAGCCCGAGATGTCATTTAGAGGATATTACACGTTCTGATATCTATGGATTTGTAATTCCTTTCTGTCTGGAACTGATGAAGTTGATGGACGAGTATAAGATTCCGATTAAAATTCGTGCCTGCGATACAATGGGATACGGAGTCAACTTTCCGGGTGCCGTGATTCCGCGAAGTGTTCCGGGAATCATTTATGGTCTGACAACCCATGCGGGTGTTCCGTCCGAGCTTATCGAGTGGCATGGACACAACGATTTCTATAAGGCAGTCAACAATTCCACAACCGCATGGCTTTACGGTGCAAGCGGTGTCAACTGTTCTTTATTTGGAATCGGAGAGCGTACCGGAAATACGCCGCTTGAGGCAATGGTATTTGAATATGCACAGTTAAAGGGTACGCTTGACGGTATGGATACGACCGTTATTACAGAACTGGCAGAATATTTTGAAAAAGAACTCGGTTATGTACAGCCAAGCCGTACGCCGTTTGTAGGAAGTAACTTTAACGTGACAAGAGCCGGAATCCATGCGGATGGTCTGCTTAAGAATGAGGAAATTTACAACATTTTTGATACCGGTAAATTCTTAAAGCGTCCACCACTGGTATCGGTTTCCAATACATCCGGTCTTGCCGGAATTGCACACTGGATTAACAGCTACTATCATCTGCCGAAGGATAAGACGGTGGACAAGAACTCTGAGTTAGTGAAGATGGTCAAGGTATGGGTGGACAAGGAATACGAAGACGGACGTGTTACCGTACTCACTGACAATGAGCTGGTGGCAGAGATTAACAAGTGTTGTAAGAAACTGAATCTCACATTAGGGGCATAGAAATTATGAGCGAAGACAACTATTCACTGGGAACCCGGGTATTTCACATTATCCGTGAAAATATCCTTTCCGGGAAATATCAAAAGGGTGAAGAGCTGAAGGAGAAAACCATCGGCGAGGAAATCGGTGTCAGTCGTACGCCGGTCAGAGAGGCACTTCGTCAGCTCGAACTCGAAGGACTTGTGACGATTATTCCCAATAAGGGTGCTTATGTGGTTGGAATTTCCCAGAAAGATGTGCGTGATATCTATGAAATCCGTTCCAGACTGGAAGGACTATGTGCAAGGTGGGCAGCGGAAGAAATTTCCAAGGAACAGTTAGATGAGCTTGAAGAGAATATTTATCTGTCGGATTTTCACCTGTCCAAGGGAAATTATGAACAGCTTTTGGAGTTAGACAACCGTTTTCACGAGATTTTGTATCAGGCATCCGGGAGCAAGGAATTGCGGCACGTTCTGTCAGACTTTCACCATTATGTACAGCGTGTGCGTAAAATCACACTTGCCGGAACGGAACGCGCACCTCACTCCATAGAGGAGCACCGCAGGATTGTGGAGGCATTAAAACTTCATGATGCGGATATGGCGGAGCGGGAGGCAAATGAGCATCTGATGAAAACAATTCTCAATATGGATGCAATTGGATGGAACAATCTGTTAAAATAAGAAAAAAGCAGGAAAAGGAGACGAACATGGAAAAAATTAAGATGACAACCCCACTGGTAGAGATGGATGGAGACGAAATGACCCGTATCCTCTGGAAAATGATTAAAGACGAGCTGTTACTGCCGTTTATCGATTTAAATACAGAGTACTATGATTTGGGGTTAGAGCACCGCAATGAGACCGATGACCAGGTGACTGTAGATTCTGCCAATGCAACGAAAAAATATGGCGTTGCGGTAAAATGTGCGACCATCACACCGAATGCAGCACGTATGAAAGAATATAACCTGAAAGAAATGTGGAAGAGCCCGAACGGAACCATCCGTGCAATGTTAGACGGAACTGTATTTCGCGCGCCAATCGTAGTAAAAGGAATTGAGCCGGTGGTAAAATGCTGGAAGAAGCCGATTACTATTGCACGTCATGCGTATGGCGATGTCTATAAGGCAACTGAGATGAAGATTCCGGGAGCTGGAAAATGTGAACTGGTATACACTGCAGAAGACGGAACCGAGACAAGAGAGCTGATTCATAATTTCACCGGAGCAGGTGTTGTACAGGGACAGCATAATCTTTGCAATTCTATCGAGAGCTTTGCAAAGAGCTGCTTTAATTATGCACTCGACACAAAGCAGGATTTGTGGTTTGCAACAAAGGATACCATTTCTAAAAAGTATGACCATACCTTTAAAGATATTTTCCAGGAGATTTACGAGAAAGAGTACGAGGAGAAATTTAAAGAGGCTGGTATTACGTATTTCTACACCTTAATTGACGATGCGGTTGCACGTGTAATGAAATCCGAGGGCGGCTATATCTGGGCATGTAAAAACTATGACGGTGATGTCATGAGCGATATGGTATCAAGTGCATTTGGTTCCCTTGCAATGATGACATCCGTACTGGTTTCTCCGGACGGATATTATGAGTATGAGGCTGCACATGGAACCGTACAGCGTCATTACTACAAGCACTTAAAGGGCGAAGAGACCTCCACAAACTCGGTTGCAACGATTTTTGCATGGACAGGCGCACTGAAAAAGCGCGGAGAGTTAGATGGCAATGATGCGCTGGTACATTTTGCAGAACAGTTAGAAAAGGCTTGTATTAAGACCATTGAAGATGGTAAAATGACAAAAGACCTTGCGTTAATTACCACGAATCCAAATCCGGTGGTATTAAACAGTGAGGAATTTATTAAGGCAATCCGGAGCACCTTAGAGGGACTGCTTTAAGCGTTACAAGAGGTAGGTTATGATTTTAGCTTGTCAGAATATTTCGAAATCCTTTGGGACGGATGAAGTATTGCGTGATATCAATTTTCATATTGAAGCGAATGAAAAAGCAGCGATTGTCGGCATCAATGGTGCCGGCAAATCTACGCTGCTTAAAATTATTATGCAGCAGGAAACGGCGGATTCCGGGGAAGTCGTTCTTGCAAAGGATGCGACCATCGGCTATCTTGCACAGCACCAGGATACGTCCGGGCATAAGACTATTTATGAGGAAGTGCTTGATTCCCGCAGGGAGATTCTCGATATGGAGGAGAGACTGCGTGAGATGGAAGCAAAGATGAATGAACTTTCCGGTGCCGAATTGGAGGCGTTACTTGAGAGTTATCACAGATTAAGTCATGAATTTGAGCGCGTGGATGGCTATGCGTACCGCAGCGAGGTGACCGGAATTTTAAAAGGACTTGGGTTTACCGAGGAAGAATTTGGCAAAAAGATGAATGAGCTTTCCGGTGGACAAAAGACGCGTGTTTCACTCGGCAAGCTGCTTGCCACAAAACCAGATGTGCTGCTTTTAGACGAGCCGACCAACCACCTGGATATGGAATCCATCCGGTGGTTAGAAACTTTTTTGCTGAATTATAAGGGTGCGGTAGTGATTGTTGCGCATGACCGTTATTTCCTTGACCGTGTGGTTACAAAGGTAGTGGAAATCTTTCAGCACCACAGCTATGTTTATCAGGGAAATTATACGGATTTCGCCCGCAAAAAGGCACAGGTGCGGGAGGCAATGTTAAAGCAGTATTATAATCAGCAGAGAGAAATCAAGCACCAGGAAGAAGTTATTGCAAAGCTCCGTTCCTTTAACCGTGAAAAATCGATTAAGCGCGCGGAAAGCCGTGAAAAGCTGCTCGACAAGATAGAGCGGATTGAAAAACCAACGGATGAGAATACCGACATTAAGCTGGTGTTAGAACCGAATGTCACCAGCGGAAATGATGTGCTTTTTGTGGAACATCTGTCAAAAGCGTATCCGCCGATGCAGCTTTTTTCCGACCTGTCATTTGAAATCAAGCGTGGAGAGCGTGTGGCATTAATCGGAAATAACGGAACCGGAAAAACAACGATTTTAAAAATTATCAATAATCTGCTGCCGGCAGACGCCGGAACGGTGACCCTTGGCTCTAATGTCTACATCGGATATTATGATCAGGAACACGCGGTACTGCACATGGAAAAGACAATTTTTGAGGAAATCTCAGATGCATATCCGTCTTTGACCCAGACGAGAATCCGCAATGTTTTAGCAGCATTTTTATTTACCGAGGATGATGTATACAAGCGTATCGGGGACTTAAGCGGTGGAGAGCGTGGACGTGTTTCCCTTGCAAAGCTGATGTTATCAGATGCGAATTTTCTGATTCTCGATGAGCCGACCAACCATCTGGATATCACATCCAAAGAGATTTTGGAGTCGGCATTAAACCAGTATACCGGAACGGTGCTGTTTGTCTCCCACGACCGCTATTTTATCAACCAGACGGCAACACGGATATTGGAGCTTACCGGGGAGACATTGGTTAATTACATCGGAAACTACGATTATTATCTGGAAAAACGCGATGCACTGACTCAGATTTATGTAAAAAATCAGACAGAGACAGCTTCAGATGCGGCAACTTCTGATTCTGCTGCCACACCGGATACCAAGGCAGACTGGCAGACACAGAAGGCAGAGCAGGCGAGAATCCGTAAGTTAGAGAACAGCCTGAAGAAAACAGAAGAGCAGATTGCAGCGCTCGAGGATGAAATTGCGGCAATTGACGAGGAATGTCAGAAGCCGGAAACTGCGACAAACTCTGCAAAACTAAACGAGCTTTCTGCAAAACAGGAGCAGTGCAAAGAAAAGTTGGAGCAGTGCTATGAGGAATGGGAACGGCTGTCTATGGAGCTTGAAATATAATATGTTAAAAATTTCACACATTGACAGATGCCCGTCAAATTAATATAATAAGTGATATGAGAAAGAGAAAGGTGGGCATTTGAAGTGGAAGAAAAAGAAATATCCCAGGCGGTTATACGCAGAATGCCACGGTATTATCGTTATTTAGGTGAACTGATGGATGCCGGAGTGGAACGGATTTCCTCAAACGACCTCAGCAGCCGGATGAACGTGACAGCATCCCAGATTCGTCAGGATCTCAATAATTTCGGGGGATTTGGACAGCAGGGATACGGATATAATGTAAAATATTTATACGAAGAAATTGGCAAGATTTTAGGACTGAACCAGCGGCATAATATTATTGTTATCGGGGCTGGAAATCTTGGGCAGGCTTTGGCAAATTACGTCAAGTTTGAAAAACTTGGTTTCATGATTATTGCATTGTTTGATGTCAATCCGGCACTTGAGGGAGTGACGGTTCGCGGAATCAAGATTCATATGCTTGATGAGTTAGAGTCCTTTTGTGCGGAGAATCAGGTGGATATCGCAGCGCTTACCATGCCAAAAGAGAAGGCAGATGCAATTGCGAACCGTCTGGTGTCATTGGGATTCCATGCAATCTGGAATTTTGCCCATGTCGATCTGGAACTGATTGATAAGGATGTCGTTGTTGAGAACGTACATTTGTCAGACAGCCTGATGCAGTTGTCCTATAATGTTGTCAAAAACAGAAAGCAGTCGGCTCAGACGTCGAAGCAATCGGTGGAAGGCACGGCGGACAACTGATTGTCATGAGTAGGAGGCGCTTTACCACAGACGGGGTGAAGCGCCTTTGTAGGTTGTATGCCTTATGGCGTATGTTTTGCGTCAGAAGAAAGGATGCGGTCGGATGAGACATCTTGTGAACAGTCGTGAGATGAAACAGTATGATAAGAATACAAGTGAACATTTCAAAGTGCCGTCTGTTGTATTGATGGAACAGGCGGCACAGGCGTTTGTGTCGCTGCTTTACGAGGAAGCCTATGACACATCGGAGACATTGGTAGTATGCGGTACTGGCAATAATGGGGGAGATGGTCTTGCAATTGCAAGGCTGCTTTCCCTGTCAGGAAGCCATGTTACGGTAGTACGATGCGGCAATCCCGATAAGGCGACGGAAGAAAACCGCCTTCAGGCGGACATTCTTCTTGCCTACCGGATACCAGTTCTCACAGAGATTCCGGAAAAAACAGAACATCCTTACACCTTAATTATAGATGCGCTCTTTGGCGTGGGGCTTACGAGGGCGGTCGAAGGGGAATATAAAAAGCTGATTCAAAAGATGAATGTGCTTCCGGGAAAAAAAGCGGCAGTTGATATTCCATCGGGGGTTTCCGCGGACAACGGTGCGGTACTTGGAGAGGCGTTTCGTGCACAGCTTACTGTCACATTTGCGTATGAAAAAAGAGGACTGTATCTTTTCCCAGGCTGTGAATGTTGCGGCAGAGTCCGTGTTGGAGAAATTGGCATCCGGGAGGAAAGCTTCTTAGGGGAAAAGCCAGGAATGTGTCTGCTTGAGGATTCGGATGTTCCAAAGCTTCTGCCAGAAAGGACAAAACGCTCCAACAAGGGAACCTACGGGAAACTGCTTGTGATTGCCGGAAGCCCTGGAATGGCAGGAGCCGCTATTTTAAGCGCAAAAGCCGCCTATGCAAGCGGCTGCGGGTTAGTCTGTATCCTGACGCCGGAAGAGAACCGCGTCGTGATTCAGACTGCTCTGCCGGAAGCAATCCTTGCCACCTACAATGAAAAAACGCTAAAAAAGGTGCTGGAAGAAAAACTGGCATGGGCAGGCATGATTCTCTGTGGTCCGGGAATCGGAACAGACAAAGCGGCAGAAAAGCTCGTACATCATGTTTTAAAGGACGGGGCAGTGCCAGTGGTATGGGATGCGGATGCACTCAATCTGATTTCCAGGGATACAGATGTTCTACGGACGGCGCGTACCCCTTGGGTGGTGACGCCGCATTTAGGAGAGATGAGCCGTCTTACTGGAAAGCCGGTGCCTGAAATACAAAAAACAATTGTAGAAACGGCGGAGGAGTTCGCACGGATGTATGGCGGAATCTGCGTTTTAAAGGATGCGCATACCGTTACGGCGGTTTTGCAGGGAGCAACGTTTCTAAATCTGTCCGGAAACAACGGGATGGCGACTGCCGGAAGCGGAGATGTGCTTGGCGGAGTCATTGCGGGACTGATGGCGCAGGGGTTATCTGCGGATATTGCAGCACCGCTTGGTGTTTTTCTTCACGGAAGAGCGGGGGACGCCGCGGCAGAACATACCGGAAGCTATGGGCTTATGGCATCGGATTTAATTTGCGGAATACGGGAACTATTTGCAGGATTATTAGAAAAAGAGGTTTAAAAAAATGAATCGATATACCAGAGTGCGTGCAGTGATTGATCTGGATGCAATTTTATATAATATGAACTCAATGCACCAAAATATTTCAGAAAACACCAAAATTATGGCGGTCATCAAGGCGGATGGCTATGGACATGGAGCGGCAGAGGTTGCCGAATGTATCGAACACCTGGATTACCTTGCAGGGTATGCGGTTGCAACGGTGGAGGAAGGGCTGATTCTTAGAAATCACGGCATCAAAAAGCCGATTATGATTTTGGGATATGCGTTCCCTGACCAGTATGACCAGCTTATCGCTGCAGATATGAGACCGACCGTATTTACCAGAGAGATGGCACAGGAGCTGTCGCAGGCGGCAGGAGAAATGGGCGTGGATTGCCCAATTCATTTTGCAGTTGATACCGGAATGAGCCGTATCGGTTATCAGGTGACCGAGGAAGCAGCAGATGAGATGGCGCAGATTGCAAGGCTGCCGCATATTATGGTAGAGGGTATCTTTACCCATTTTGCAAGGGCAGATGAAGCGGATAAGACATCTGCAAAAGAACAGCTTGCCCTCTTTGAAAAAATGATTTCCATGCTGGAAGAAAGAGGAGTAGAGATTCCGATAAAACATTGCTCAAACAGTGCGGGAATTGTGGAATTAAAAGAGGCAAACATGGATATGGTGCGTGCTGGAATTACTCTTTACGGCTTGTGGCCGTCAGAGGAAGTACGTCGTGATATCATCGATTTGAAGCCGGCATTATCGCTGATTACACATGTCGCATATGTGAAGGACTTAGAGGCTGGCAGAGCCATCAGCTATGGAGGAACCTATGTGACGAAACGCCCTTCGCGCATCGCAACTATTCCAGTGGGCTATGCGGATGGTTATGCAAGAGGACTTTCCAATAAAGGTGCGGTACTGATTCACGGAAAGCGTGCGCCAATCTGTGGCAGGGTCTGCATGGATCAGTTTATGGTGGATGTCACCGATATTCCGGAGGTAAAGATGGGGGACGAAGTGATTTTAATCGGCTCCGCCGGAGAAGAGACAATTACGATGGAAGAAGTGGGAGAACTTTCCGGCAGATTCAATTATGAATTTGTCTGCAACCTTGGAAAACGAATTCCCCGTGTCTTCCGCCGCAATGGAAAAATCATTGCGAGAAAGGACCATTTTTCAGAATAAGAATTTGGAATACACCCGGTAAAATTGGCAATACTATCTGCATCGAATAAGAAAATGGAGTGGAAAGTATATGGTGATTCGACGTGGTGATATCTTTTACGCAGATTTAAGACCTGTAATCGGCTCAGAGCAGGGGGGCGTGCGTCCGGTTTTGATTATTCAAAACGATGTGGGAAACCGTCACAGCCCCACCGTCATCTGTGCGGCAATTACATCTCAGATGAACAAGGCAAAACTGCCGACACACGTAGAACTTGACAGTAGAAAATATGATCTCGTGAAGGATTCGGTTGTTTTGTTAGAACAGCTTCGCACGATTGATAAAAAGAGACTCAAAGATAAGGTCTGCCATCTGGATTCACAGATTCTGGTAAAAATTGACAAGGCACTCGAGGTCAGCCTGGAACTGTATACATAACCCGGCTTGACGAAATTCGTTTTAAATGATATGATTTCAAATGTTTATACTGATGGAAAAGGAGCTGTACGATGGACGATGGTGTCAGTCCCATGACCGGGACTCTCATTTTTGTGATTTTGGTTCTGTTGGATGCTGTCATCTTTGGATTCATTGCCGCAATGCAGAATCTTGGAGAAGCACAGGTAGAAAAACAGGAAAAAGAAGGAAACCGTAAGGCAAAACTTTTAATGGGGTATATGGACAAATCTGAGCGATATACCCACGTGTGTCAGCTTGTGATGCTGACCATACATATGCTGATTGGATTTTTGGAGGTTCCCCTGTGGGAGAATCTCTTTCTGCCGGATAACAGCAGATGGGTTGTCCGCCTGCCGGCGGATATCCTGATATTTGCCGTGTTGATTATTCTGGTGCTGGTGTTTGGAATTTATACGCCGGAGAAGGTTGCATCCCGCAAGCCGGACGTCTGGGCGCTTCGCCTTGTGGCAGTCGTGCGTGGTGTGGAGATTTTTTTCTTCCCGCTGATATTTGCAATGGATGCGCTTTCAAACCTGTTGTCAAGAATTCTTGGCGTCGACCCGCTAAGCGGAACCGATGATGTGACAGAGGAAGAGATTATCTCCATGGTCAATGAAGGGCATGAGCAGGGAATGTTGTTAGCCAGTGAAGCGGAAATGATTCATAATATTTTCGAATTCGGCGACAAGGAAGCCCAGGATATTATGACCCACCGCAAGAATGTGGTGGCACTCGACGGAAATCTTACGTTCCGGGAGACCCTGTTATTCTTAAAAGAAAATAATTATTCCAGATATCCGGTGTACCTTGATGATATCGATAATATCATCGGACTTTTGCATATTAAAGAAGTGCTTGATTTCTGTCAGGAGCCGTCTTTGATGGAGCGTCCGGTAAAGGAGATTGAAGGACTGATCCGTGATGTCGAGTTTATTCCGGAGACGCGCAATATCAATACGCTGTTTACGATGATGCAGAATGCAAAGAGCCATATGGTAATCGTTGTCGATGAGTACGGACAGACATCCGGAATCGTTGCGCTTGAGGACATTCTCGAAGAAATCGTTGGAAATATCGAGGACGAACACGATGAAGAAGAACAGATGATTCAGAAGCTTCCGGATGGGGGATATCTGATGAATGGTATGGCAGAATTCAGTGAAGTCGTCGAAGAGCTTGGGATGGAATTTGGCGAAGATGAGGACGATGACTTTGATACGTTGAGCGGTTTTTTGATTTCACTCATTGATAAGATCCCAAGTGATAATGAAGTGTTTTCCACGACTGCAAATGGATATCTGTTTGAAATCCTTTCGGTAAAAAACCGCATGATTTCTTCTGTCCATGTATCGAAATTATCCGCCAGACCGGCGGCAGAGCAGGAAACATCTTGCAGAGACAATGAAACTGTGGTATAATATTTCCGCTGTTTTTCTGACGGCGAAATACAAATACCCCGAAATACATAATTGAAAAGAGGATAAAGAAATGTCAGGACATTCAAAATTCGCGAATATCAAACATAAGAAAGAGAAGAACGATGCCGCAAAGGGCAAAATCTTTACGATTATCGGTCGTGAGATTGCAGTTGCAGTAAAAGAGGGCGGTCCAGATCCGGCAAATAACTTTAAGCTGGCACAGGTTGTTGCAAAAGCAAAGGCTAACAACATGCCGAACGATACCATTGAGCGTGGAATCAAAAAAGCTGCTGGAGAAGGCGGCAATGTCAATTACGAATACTGCACCTACGAAGGCTATGGTCCAAGCGGAACCGCTATCATTGTGAAATGTTTAACAGATAACAAGAACCGTACCGCAGCAAACGTGCGAAATGCGTTCACAAAGGGACACGGTAGCATTGGAACCCAGGGCTGTGTATCTTACATGTTCGATGAAAAGGGACAGATTATTATTGCGAAGGAAGATTGCGACATGGATGCAGACGACCTGATGATGACGGCTCTCGATGCTGGTGCAGAGGATTTCTCTGAGGAAGAGGACAGCTTTGAAGTTCTGACCGCTCCGGATGATTTTGAGGCAGTCAGAAGTGCACTTGAGGAAGCAAAGGTTCCGATGGCAGAGGCAGAGGTTACCATGATTCCGCAGAATTATGTAGAACTGACAGCAGAGGAAGATTTGACAAATATCAATCGTATTCTCGACCTTTTGGATGAGGATGACGATGTTCAGGAAGTATACCACAACTGGGATGAATAAAAGAACGTGTCATGACGGAATGTTATGATGGCAAAAAGCTTCGGCAGATTTCAAATTTCTGTCGGAGCTTTTTTAAAATTTGGGTGGTAATCTATGCGGAAATGTTATATCATGGAAGTAGTAAATTGGACAATCAGGAGAAAGGGTAGAAACTATGGCAGATAATTACAGGATTGAGACGAAATGTGTACAGGCCGGATGGACACCGAAGGCAGGAGAGCCGAGAGTGCTTCCGATTTATCAGAGCACGACTTTTAAATATGATGACAGCGACCAGATGGGAAAGTTATTTGATCTCGAGGCGGATGGCTATTTTTATACCAGATTGCAGAACCCGACAAATGATGCGGTCGCAAGAAAAATCACCGAACTCGAAGGCGGTGTGGCAGGCATGCTTACCTCTTCCGGACAGGCTGCAAACTATTATGCACTGTTTAACATCTGTGAGGCGGGAGACCATATTGTAAGCTCTAACTCCATTTACGGGGGCAGCTTTAATCTGTTTGGTACAACAATGAAAAAACAGGGTGTGGAATGTACCTTCGTAGACCCGGACGCATCTTACGAAGAACTGTGCAAGGCATTTAAACCAAATACAAAGGCAGTCTTTGCAGAGACAATTTCCAATCCATCAATTGTAATTTTGGACATTGAAAAATTTGCAAAACTTGCCCATGAGCATGGCGTACCGTTAATCGTCGATAATACTTTTGCAACACCGATTAATTGCAGACCGTTTGAATGGGGAGCAGATATCGTGACTCATTCCACAACCAAATATATGGATGGTCATGCAATGGCAGTCGGCGGAGCAATCATTGATTCCGGTAATTTTGACTGGGAAGCGCATGCAGAGAAGTTTCCGGGGCTGACAACGCCGGATGAATCCTATCATGGAATTATCTATACCAAGCGTTTTGGAAAGGCAGCTTATATCACAAAGGCAACATCGCAGCTGATGCGCGATTTGGGTTCTGTTCCGTCGCCGCTTAATTCATTCCTTTTGAATGTCGGACTTGAGTCTTTACATCTTCGGGTAGAGCGTCATTGCTCGAATGCACAGAAGGTGGCAGAATTTTTAAATGCGCAGGAGAAGGTGGCGTGGGTCAATTATGCCGGACTTCCGGATAATCCGTACCATGCACTTGCAGAAAAATATATGCCAAACGGAATCTGCGGCGTCATGTCATTTGGACTGAAAGGTGACCGTGCAACCGCAGTGAAATTCATGGATTCCTTAAAACTTGCCGCAATTGTGACGCATGTGGCAGATGCCCGTACATGCGTGCTTCATCCGGCAAGCCATACACATCGCCAGATGACAGAAGAACAGCTCAAAGAAGCAGGTGTGGCACCGGATCTGATTCGTTTGTCAGTGGGAATCGAGAATGTGGATGATATCATTGCAGATCTTGCGCAGGCATTAGAGCAGATTTAACAGCAGGTATGTTTATTTATATGGGAGGTAGACAATGAAAAAAATTCTTTTTGCAGCATCAGAGTGTGTGCCGTTTATCAAAACAGGCGGGCTTGCAGACGTATGCGGAGCACTGCCGAAGGAGTTTGACAAAAATGATTGGGATATCCGGGTTGTAATTCCAAACTACAGCTGCATCCCGGAGCGTTTCCGCAGCCAGTTTACCTATGTGACACATTTTTACATGAGTGCCGGCAATTACATACAGGATAAGTACGTTGGCGTTCTCAAATACGAACAGGACGGCATCACCTATTATTTTATTGACAATCAGGAATATTTTACTGGGGCAGCGCCTTATGGGGATATCCGCTATGACATCGAAAAATTCTGCTTTTTTGACAAAGCGGTTTTATCCATGTTAAAGCCGATTGGTTTCCGTCCGGATATCATCCATTGTCATGATTGGGAAACCGGACTGATTCCGGTTTATCTGAAAAATGAATTCCAGGCAGATTCTTTCTATTGGGGAATTAAGTCGATTATGACCATCCACAACCTGAAGTTCCAGGGTGTCTGGGATGTAAAGACCATGCAGGGGCTCACCGGATTTCCGTCAAGTCTGTTTACTTCGGACAAACTGGAATTTAAAAAGGATGCCAATATGTTAAAGGGCGGTCTGGTTTATGCAGATTACATTACAACTGTAAGCGATTCATATGCAAATGAGATTCAGACTGAATACTACGGTGAGGGATTAGACGGACTGCTTTATGCGAGACATATGGATATGCAGGGAATTGTCAACGGAATCGATTACGGTGTCTACAACCCGGATACGGATTCTAAAATCTATGTCAATTACAATGCAGAAAATTTCCGCAAGAAGAAGTGGATGAATAAGACGAAGCTGCAGGAAGAGCTTGGGCTGACCGTAGATAAGAAGAAATATATGATTGGTCTTATTTCAAGACTGACTGACCAGAAGGGTCTGGATTTGATTAATTATGTGATTGACCGCATTGTGGATGATTACACACAGCTTGTTGTCATCGGAACAGGAGATCCACAGTATGAAAATATGTTCCGTCATTATGCATGGAAGTATGGTGACAGGGTATCCGCAAACATCTGTTATTCGGACGACCTTGCGCATAAGTTATATGCAGCGGCAGATGCATTTTTGATGCCGTCCCGGTTTGAGCCGTGCGGACTGACACAGCTTATTTCGTTCCGCTACGGAACCGTTCCGATTGTCCGTGAGACCGGTGGTCTCAAAGACACGGTAAAGCCATATAACGAATACGAGAATACCGGAGACGGTTTCTCCTTTACGAACTACAACGGAGAGGAAATGCTTGGAATCATCAACTATTCCAAACATATTTTCTTTGACCGCAAGAAACAGTGGAACCAGATGATTGACCGCGGAATGGCAAATGATTTTTCATGGAACAGCTCGAAATTCCGCTATGAAGGTTTATATAATTATCTGATGGGATGCTGCTAGAATGTATAGAATCCTCACAGAATACAGATAGTAAGACAGGGTGCTCGAATCAGCACCCTGTTTTTAGATTTATAGGAAAATCCTATAAATCTAAAAGCCCTTCGGGCAGAATGTTAAAGAAAAGTGAGGATTCTTATATGGCAGAAAATCAGCAGAAAAAGAATGAGGATATCAAAGAGTTTGGACAGTTGGAATTAAAGGAGAACAAAAACAACCACCGGATTTATATGCTTACGATTATCGGGGAGATTGAGGGACATGACTGCCTTCCATCGTCCACGAAGACCACGAAATACGAGCATGTGCTGCCACGGCTTGCAGAGATTGAGGACAACCAGAATATTGAAGGGGTATTGTTATTATTAAACACGGTTGGCGGTGACGTGGAGAGTGGACTTGCGATTGCAGAGATGGTGGCATCTTTGAGTAAGCCGACCGTGTCATTAGTTCTCGGCGGCAGCCACTCCATCGGCGTTCCACTTGCGGTGTCAACGGACTATTCGTTTATTGTGCCGTCCGGCACGATGGTCATTCATCCGGTGCGCATGAACGGGATGGTGATTGGCGCGCAGCCGACGTATGATTACTTTAAGCAGATGCAGGACCGGATTTTAAATTTTATCAGCACCCATTCCGGAGCAAAGAAAGAGCGCCTGGAGAAACTGATGATGAATACCGGGATGCTCACAAAGGATTTGGGGACGATTCTTGTGGGAAGCGATGCGGTGGAAGAGCATCTGATTAACGAAGTGGGAGGAATTGACGCGGCTTTTTGCAAGCTGCATGAACTGATTGGGAAAAAGGAAGTTTTTAATGACAATCCGTCCTAAATATGGTAAAATCAACAATGTATGCAAAAATAGAAAAAACTATTTTGGGTGCGGTTTGGACAGAAGAAGGAGGCTGCTATGTCATTATTACAAGCTATTTTTATGGGAATTATTCAGGGGCTGACCGAATTTTTGCCAGTCAGCAGTTCAGGACATCTGGCGCTTTTTAAGATACTTTTCAATGTAAATACGGATACGGGGCTGCTCTACGACGTACTGCTTCATGTTGGCACGCTTGCAGCAATCTGCGTGGTCTACTACAGAGACCTTGCCAAAATGATTGTGGAAGGAGTATGTCTGATACGGGACGCATTTGTGAATGTCGGAATCTTTTTTAAGAATCTTTCGAGAGAAGACAAACAGGCATATCGCAGAGTCGTAAATTCGAGTTACCGCAAGTTTGTCATGTTAGTAATCGTGTCGACGATTCCAACCGGAATTATCGGTGTTTTTGGAAAAGACGCGGTGGAACTTGCATCCGAGATTTTAATTGTACCGGGCATCTGCCTGATTATCACGGCAATCCTGTTATTTATTGCAGACCGTCTGCCACAGGGAGAAAAACTCCCACGGCAGGTTACATATACGAACGCATTTGCAATCGGAATTGCACAGGGAATTGCAACGCTTCCGGGTCTTTCCCGTTCCGGAACCACGATTACAGCCTGTCTGCTCAGTGGATTTAACCGCAAGTTTGCAGTAAAATATTCCTTTATCATGTCGATTCCGGCAATCCTTGGAAGCCTTGTGCTCGAACTGAAAGATTTTGGCGGAATGCATGTGACGGGAACAGAAATCTGTTATTATCTCATTGGTATGGTGGTAGCGGCAGTTGTGGGATATATCTGCATTAAAACCATGCTCGTGATTGTACGGAAAAAGAAATTTACAATCTTTTCCATTTACTGTCTGATTATCGGAATTATTTCCGTGGCAGGATATTTTTATGTGTCATAAAGAATTGTAGTTTTTGGAGGTAGCACATTGGCATCGACAGGAAGAAAGAAAAGCGCTCCTGCAAATAAGACATCCGCAAGGAAGACATCTTCTTCGAAGAAAACATCGGCAAAGAAAGCGTCTTCTTCGCGGAAAGGAAGCACAAACAACAAAAAAAAGCAGGAAGCATCTGAAATGTATACCAGAGAGATTGCGCTCTGGATTGTGGTCGCGATATCCATTCTCCTGTTTATCAGCAATTTTGGCATAGGAGGAACCATTGGAAATGCGGTCAGCAGGTTCTTCTTTGGAATTTTTGGTTTAATTGCATATATTTTCCCGATTGTTTTATTAGTAAGTACATTTTTTGCAGTTTCGAATAAAGGAAATACCATCGCAGCCATCAAGGTGGTGGCAATCTGCCTGTTGGTCGTTTTTCTGTGTATGTTTTTAGAACTTGTAACAACCGGAAACGGGGTCAGAACAGCGGCGGAGGCATATAAGAACAGCTTTGAGACGAAAAGTGGCGGCGGATTTTTCGGCGGACTTTTGTCGCACTTTAACTGCACGGCATTTGGAAGGGTTGGTTCTTATGTAATTGATGTAATTGTCCTTTTAATTTCCCTTGTTCTGATTACAGAGCGCTCTATTTTTAAAGGAATGGAGAAGGGCGGCAAGAAGGTTTATGAGTCTGCAAGGCAGAGCAATGAAAGACATCGCGAGCGTGCACAGATGCGCAAAGAGGATAAACAGCTGCGCAGGGCAGAGCGAAAGGTTACGGGTGTTGCGCTGGATACGGTAGTTCCGCCTGCAGGGCAGCAGCGGAGCGGTTCTGATGAGGTAAATGAAATCCAGATTGACAGCTATCTTGAGATGCCGGATGTCAAAGAAGAAAAGAAAGTAGCGCTTACTTCGGGAGCGCCGCAGCCAAAAGATGCGGTTCTTCCGGTTTTTGCTGAAGAGATGGAAGAAGTTCCACTGCAGAGCACCTATGATGAACCAGCGGCTTATCAGCAGCCTGCAATTCATACACCGGATTTATCCTATGAGGAGCCGGCAGCCTGTGAGGAACCAGTTGTCTATGAAGAGTCAGTTTCGTATGAGCAGCCATTGTCCTATGAGGAACCGGCAGCCTATGAGGAGCCGGATGCTTATGAGGAAGAAACTGTTTATGAAGAACCGGTTTATGAGGAACCGGATTACGAAGAGCCGGATGCGGATTACGAGGAACAGACCGTATCATCACAGGAGACTGCGGCACCGACACGGGGGATGACGGAAACAGAAGACGATGAGGAGGAGATTATTTACGACGAAGCGCTGTCTGAAGCGGCAGAGCCGGTAAAACCGTATGAGTTCCCTCCGGTATCCCTTCTTTCCCAGCCGGTAAAGAAAGCGGGAGATTCCAAGGCACATCTGCAGGAAACTGCCAATAAACTGCAGCAGACGCTAAAAAATTTTGGCGTGAATGTGACAATTACGAATGTAAGCTGTGGCCCGGCGGTTACACGTTATGAACTGCAGCCCGAGATGGGTGTAAAGGTCAGCAAAATTGTAAATCTGGCGGATGACATTAAGCTAAACCTTGCAGCGGCTGACATCCGAATCGAGGCACCGATTCCGGGAAAGGCTGCGATTGGAATCGAGGTTCCAAACAAGGAAAATGTCATGGTATCGTTCCGTGAGTTAGTCGAGTCGGAAGAATTTAAGACACATCCGTCTAAGATTTCGTTTAGTGTGGGACGGGATATCGCCGGAAAAGTTGTGGTGGCAGATATCGCAAAAATGCCGCATCTTCTGATTGCGGGAGCGACCGGTTCCGGTAAATCCGTCTGTATCAACACGATTATTATGAGTATTTTATATAAGGCAGACCCGAAGGATGTAAAACTTATCATGATAGACCCGAAGGTGGTAGAACTCAGCGTCTATAATGGAATTCCGCATCTTTTAATTCCGGTTGTGACTGACCCGAAAAAGGCATCCGGTGCACTGCAATGGGCGGTTGCCGAAATGACGGACCGCTATAACAAATTTGCGGAGGCACATGTGCGCGATGTGAAAGGTTACAATGCCAAAGTCGAAAGCCTTCCGGATGTGGAGGGAGACCCGAAACCGGAGAAGATGCCGCAGATTGTGGTAATCGTCGACGAGTTAGCGGACCTTATGATGGTCGCTTCCGGCGAGGTGGAAGAATCCATCTGCCGTCTGGCACAGCTTGCACGTGCGGCGGGAATCCACTTGATTATTGCAACACAGCGTCCTTCCGTAAATGTCATTACAGGACTGATTAAGGCGAATATGCCAAGCCGTATTGCGTTTGCGGTGACATCCGGTATCGATTCGAGAACCATTCTTGATATGAATGGTGCCGAGAAATTACTTGGTAAGGGCGATATGCTCTTTAACCCACAGGGAATTCCGAAACCACTTCGTGTGCAGGGGGCATTTGTATCGGACAAGGAAGTTTCGGATGTGGTAGACTTTATCAAGGAGCATAATGGAACTGGTACGTATAATTCTGCGGTCGCTGAAAAAATGAATTCATTGGAAGCGTCCGGCAATACCACGGTAAGCATTGACTCAGGCTCGAATTCAGACGGCAGGGACCCGTATTTTGCAGATGCGGCGAGACTATTAATTGATAAAGAAAAAGGCTCTATTGGAATGTTACAGCGTTATTTCAAGGTTGGATTCAACCGTGCGGCGCGTATCATGGACCAGCTTGAGGAGGCTGGAATCGTGGGACCGGAAGAAGGAACCAAACCGAGAAGAGTGTTAATGTCTGAAGAACAATTTGAACAATATGAGGAGGAAGCACTATGAAAAGCGACATTGAAATTGCCCAGGAGGCAGAAATGATTCCGATTAAGGAAGTTGCAGCAAAACTTGGCATGACGGAGGATGACCTTGAGCTTTATGGAAAGTATAAGGCAAAGATTTCCGATGAATTAATAAATCGGGTAAAGGACAGACCAGATGGAAAACTGATTCTTGTAACAGCCATCAATCCAACTCCGGCAGGAGAGGGAAAAACAACCACAAGTGTAGGGCTTGGGCAGGCATTTGGTCGTCTTGGCAAAAAAGCAGTGATTGCCCTTCGTGAGCCGTCACTTGGACCATGCTTTGGAATCAAGGGGGGCGCATCCGGCGGCGGTTATGCGCAGGTTGTGCCGATGGAGGACTTAAATCTTCATTTTACTGGAGATTTTCATGCCATTACCTCTGCAAACAATCTGCTTGCTGCATTGCTTGATAACCATATCCAGCAGGGAAATGAACTTGGAATCGACCCGAGACAGGTGGTATGGAAACGCTGTATGGATATGAATGACCGTGTTTTGCGTAATATCGTGGTAGGTCTTGGAAACAAGGCGGACGGTATGGTGCGGGAAGACCACTTTGTCATTACGGTGGCTTCTGAAATCATGGCAATTCTTTGTCTGGCAGACGATATGCACGACTTAAAGCGCAGACTTGGAAACATTATAGTTGCATACAGCTTTGACGGAAAGCCTGTGACAGCGAATGATTTAAAGGCAACTGGTGCAATGGCAGCTCTGTTAAAAGATGCCTTAAAACCAAACCTGATTCAGACATTAGAGCATACACCTGCAATTGTACATGGTGGACCATTTGCAAATATTGCACATGGATGTAACAGTGTCCGTGCTACAAAGACAGCATTAAAACTTGCGGATTACGTCATTACAGAAGCAGGATTCGGTGCAGACCTTGGAGCCGAGAAGTTTTTTGATATCAAGTGCCGCAAGGCAGGGTTAAAGCCGGATGCAGTTGTGTTAGTGGCAACTGTACGCGCACTTAAATATAATGGTGGTGTAGAAAAAGCAGACCTTGGTGCAGAGAACCTTGAAGCACTCAAAAAGGGAATTGTGAATCTTGAAAAACATATTGAAAATTTACAGAAATACCAGGTTCCGGTTGTGGTAACCTTAAACTCTTTTGTGACAGACACCAAGGCAGAAACCGATTATGTAGAGCAGTTCTGTAAAGAACGCGGCTGTGAATTTGCCCTTTCCGAGGTATGGGAGAAAGGCGGAGAAGGCGGTATCGCACTGGCAGAGAAAGTCTTAGAGACAATTGAGACAAAAGAAAGCCATTTCAAACCGCTTTACGAAGACGGATTATCCTTGGAAGAAAAGATTGAGACGATTGCAAAAGAAATTTACGGGGCAGACGGCGTAACCTATGCACCTGCAGCAAAACGCGAGTTAAAACGAATTGCAGAAATGGGAATGTCAGATTTCCCGGTATGTATGGCAAAAACGCAGTATTCCCTGTCAGACGATGCAAAGAAACTTGGCAGACCGACCGGATTTACGATAAATGTAAGAGAAGTATATTTATCTGCGGGGGCAGAATTCGTGGTTGCCGTAACAGGTGCTATCGTGACAATGCCTGGACTTTCCAAGGCACCGGCAGCATACGGAATCGATGTAAATGATGCGGGCGTTATCACAGGCTTATACTAACAGTCAGAAACTGGGATGGAGGTAGAAAAGGTGCAGATTATTGACGGAAAACGTATTTCACAGGAGATAAAGGACGAATTAAAGAGAAAGGTAGAGGAATATCGGAAGGAAGGACGGGAAGCAGCACTTGCAGTGATTCAGGTGGGAAATGATCCCGCATCTTCCGTGTATGTCAATAACAAAAAGAAAGCATGTGCCTATATCGGAATCCGTTCTCTTTCCTATGAACTCCCGGAGGAGACAACAGAAGCGGAACTCCTTGGGCTGATTGAGGAGCTGAATAAAGATGACACCGTAAATGGAATACTCGTTCAGCTTCCGCTTCCGGGGCATATCAAAGAAGACCGTGTGATTGGAGCTATTTCACCGAAAAAGGATGTGGATGGATTTCATCCGGAAAACGTAGGAAAATTAGTGATTGGTGAGCGCGGATTTGTGTCCTGTACACCGGCAGGCATCATCCAGTTGTTAAAACGTTCCGGTATTGAAATCGCTGGAAAAAATTGCGTGGTAATCGGAAGAAGTAATATTGTCGGAAAACCGATGGCACTTTTGATGCTTCGCGAGAATGCAACCGTTACCATTGCGCACTCTAAGACACAGAATCTGAAGGAACTTTGCAGACAGGCGGATATTCTGATTGTCGCAATCGGAAAGCCGCAGTTTATCACAGCAGACTATATCAAAGAGGGAGCCGTTGTCATCGATGTGGGAATTCATCGCAACGAAAACGGCAAACTCTGCGGTGATGTGAAATTCGATGAAGTGGCAGAACATACCTCTGCCATCACTCCTGTACCAGGAGGCGTTGGTCCTATGACAATTGCAATGCTGATGCACAATTGTGTAGAATCCATGGATTTGAATTAGAGAGGAATCTTTCATATGAAATGCAAAAAATGTGGCAGCGAGATTCCAAAGGGATGTCTTTATTGCAGTAAGTGCGGACATGAGGTGCAGTTTGTCACCGGAGATGAAATATTAGAGGATGAATACTTAAATGCACTTTTAAAAAACGGGGCAAAGGAAGAATCGGAAGCATCCGTAAAAGAACCTGAAAAGGCACCTGAACCACCTTCCAAAATGCCGTTAAAGAAAATGCTTGGGATTTTGTTCGGCTGTATTGCAGGGATTGTTTTGATTGTCTGCGTGGTATTTAAAATCTATACAGAGGTTCAGAATTCCAATTCCTATGAATATCAGATGCAGATGGCAGAGCAGGCGAAGACATCCGGCAATCAGACACAGGCGTTAAAATATTACAGTACAGCGCTCAGTCTGATGCCGGATGATATCACGGCGCGTATGGAGATGGCAGAGATTTATATGGAACAGGCGGACTATGATACGGCGATGGTCTTATATTTAGAGACCGTACAGCTCGACCGTTCCGAAAAAGAAGCCTATGAAAAACTGATTTATCTGTACGAGCGGAACCAGGATTATGACAGTATTCTTGAGCTTGCCTCCTATGCTCCAAACGAGGAGATTGCAGCACTGTTTGCTCCTTATCACCCGGATGCACCTGTCATTTCCCCAATCAGTGATACGTATGGCAGATACATCAATGTAAATTTGGATTCGTTAGACGGAGATACGATTTACTATACGTTGGATGAAAGTACACCGGATGCGGTGGATGGGATGCTTTATGACCCTGAAATCGGGATTCCGCTTACAGCGGAGGGCGAGTATACTGTGCGCGCTGTGTGTGTCAATGACAAGGGAATCTGCAGTGACGTATCTGAAAACCATTATGTGATAAAATTAGTTCCGCCGAGAGACGCGATTGTGACACCAAAGGGCGGTGATGTAAACACAGACACGGTGATTTCGATTTTTGCACAGACCGGATGCTCCGTTTATTATACTTGGGATGGAACTGACCCGACCGCACAGTCTGCGCGTTATCAGGAGCCACTTATTATTCCAGAAGGGGAGAACACACTTTCGGTACTCGTGATTGATGATAATACGGGATTAAAGAGCAATATTTTCCGAGCTGTTTATAACTGCGGTGCAGTGACGGAGGAGGTAGAACCTCAAGAGGGGCCGGAAGAAGAGGAAATGTAAAAAATCAGATTTTTCTTACAAAAAAAGCTGTCTGGCAAACCGCCAGACAGCTTTTTTAGAACAAATATATTCAGAAGATTATTCCTCGACAAATTCAATGAGGTCGGTGTCAAGATTTTTGATGCGGGCAAGGGAGTAGACATCGATTCCCTGTTCCTGCAGTTTCTCACGTCCAGGCTGGAAGGATTTCTCAATTAAAATACCAACGCCTGCAATCGTTGCATGTGCTTTGCGTAAAAGACGGATAGCGCCGGTAGCTGCCTCTCCGTTGGCAAGAAAGTCATCAATAATCAGAACATGATCGTTTTCGGAGATAAACTTTCCGGAAAGCGTGAGTTCATAACTGGTGCCTTTTGTAAAAGAAGTGACAACGGTCTGATAGAGGTCATCATTTAAAACCTTTGACGGCTGTTTTTTCAAAATAATCATCGGAACATTCATGGCGCAGGCAGTCATAAGTGCCGGGGCAATTCCGGAACTTTCAATGGTGGCAACTTTTGTGATGCCCTGTCCGGCAAAATGTTTCGCAAATTCTTCTCCAATCTGCTGCATCAGATGTGGGTCAACCTGGTGGTTAATGAAACCATCCACCTTTAAGATATCTCTGTTGACTGCTTTTCCTTCTGTAAGAATTTTTTCTTCCAGTAATTTCATTGTACGTTTACCTCTTGCTTTCTATGATGAATTATCATTCCTAACATGTTTCGTCACCGGATACGGCATCCGGGAACAATTCCCCGTAAAGGGTTTCGATGATGTGGTCGGCAAATGCCTCTTCCAAATTCGGGTATTTTTCGCGGATAAGACGCTGCATGACGGCGTAACGCTTAAAATATAACTGCGCAACATCGCTTCCGCAGAGGTCATGGTCGATGTCGGACGGGAAATAGGTGTCCTTAAACCATGCCGTTACCTCGGCAAGGAGTGCATCCTCCGTATCGGCCGCCTGGTATAACGGTTTTAATTCGCGAAAAGAGCGGATGCCGATAATCAGAAAAATAAGGAGCATGATTCCCATTACAACAGAAATCAGAACCTTCATATAATCTGCAACTGCAATCGGCAGAACCCCGAGCAAAAACAACAGTAAGACCACGAAACCAATCACGCTCACCACGGTAAATGTGTATGCGGTGGACTTTAAATCCTCGGCTTTTGCACGTTTTGATACATAGGCATGGGAGGGAGAACTGTCCTCTTCCACCAGTGCGGTTTTACAGACCGGACATTCGTAAATGTCGTCTGCATATTCAGTTTTACATTGTGGACACCACATATCAGATACCTCGTCTACTTTTTAAATAGATTATAGGCGATTTTTTGCACAAGTGCAAGAGGAGAAAACGAAGTATCCCATTAGCGTTAAATGGAAGGCACTTTTTAAATGAAAAACACCGTTCCCTGCGCAGTTGTAGATTTCTTAAAGAAATGATATATTGTAACAGGATCAATTATAGCCGAAAGGAGAATATTCATTTGAAAATCACGATTTTATGTGTCGGAAAAATAAAAGAAAAATTTTACAGGGAGGCGGTAGCGGAATACCAGAAGCGGTTAAGCCGTTACTGCAACCTTGAAATCATAGAAGCGGCGGACGAAAAGACGCCTGACCATGCCAGCGAAACAGTCGAACGCCAGATAAAAGACAAAGAAGCGGAGCGGCTTGAAAAATATATCAAAGAGGGCGCCGTTCTCTGTGTGCTTGCAATAGACGGAAAACAACTGGACTCTGTTGAGCTTTCGCAGAAAATAGAAGCATATGGGACAGCTGGCAATAGTCATATTATATTTGTAATTGGAGGCTCGCTTGGACTGTCGGAGCGCATCTTAAAACGCAGTGACTGGAAATTAAGCTTTTCCAAAATGACATTTCCACACCAGCTCATGCGCGTGGTTCTGTTAGAGCAGATTTACCGGAGCTATCGGATTATGAATGGGGAGCCTTACCACAAATAATGGACAAAATGGGACTTTAAAACAGACCTTAAATCCGCTATACTAGAAGGCAGGACAGGTATGGAAAGGACAGATAGATAGAATGAACAAACGAAATTTAAAAATGCGCCCTGTGGGCAGTGAATATATGGAGCAGTATAATGCACTGCTCCGGTACGTATTTCAGGTGACAGACCAGGAACTCAATTCCATCGGATGGCAGGAAAAAGAGATTATCCGCGCCAAATTTCCAACGATGGAAAAGGCGGATGTGATTGGCTGGTTTGACAATGATAACCTGATTTCACAGGTGGCAGTTTATCCGATGCAGGTACAGATTTTTGGGAAAACATACTCCATGGGGGGACTGACCGGAGTCGGAACTTACCCGGAATATTCCAATATGGGACTGATGCACAAACTTTTGGAGCAGGCACTCAAAAATATGCAGAAAAAAGGGCAGTATATCTGCTATCTGTATCCGTATTCGATTCCCTATTACCGCAGAAAAGGCTGGGAGCTTATCTCTGATAAAATTTCCTATAATATCAAGGATTACCAGCTTCCCAAGAACCGCCAGGTCGCAGGCGATGTGCGGCGTGTAAAACCAGACAGCGAGGAGCTCAAGCAGACCTATGCGGCATATGCGGCACATACGCACGGTGCAATCGTGCGGGATGAACTGGCGTGGAACGAATACTGGCTCTGGGATAAAGACGACATTATGGCGGCAATCTATTATAACGAGGCGGGCGTTGCAGACGGCTACATCATCTACTGGATTGAAAATGAAGTCTTTTACATCAAAGATATGATTTTTAACAATGAAGAAGCGCGTACCGGACTCTGGAACTTTGTGTCCGCACATTTTTCGATGATTAATCAGGTGGAGGGCAGTACCTACACCGATGAACCACTGGCATTTCTGCTAGAGGATGCAAGCATTAAGGAAGTGATTTCGCCTTATTATATGGGGCGCATTGTCGATTTTCCGGCGTTTATTGCGGACTATCCGTTTAAGGCGGATATTACGGACAGAGAGTGGCGCTTTACACTGACCGATCCGATTATGGAGTGCAATCAGGGGTCATTTCTGCTTCGCATTTCCAAGACCGGAAAAGCGGAGGTGGAGCGTATTGCAGAGTCTTGTCCGGATAAAATCAGTATTCAGACCATGACTACCATGCTGATGGGCTATAAACGCCCGGATTATCTTGCCAAAATCGGCAGGCTGCAGGCAAGTGCCGAAATTATTGATATGTTAGAGGATGCCATCGAACAGCAGGTGCCTTATATTTCAGATTATTTTTAAAAGGAAATCTGGGGAGACATTGTCGGACATTACCGTGTCAGTGAGTAACCGGAAAAACAAAAGACGCACCAAGGGCGTGCGCAGAAATGAGGCTTACGATGAGAATGTATGATTTGATTTTAAAAAAGAAAAAGGGACAGGAGCTTTCAACCGAAGAAATCCGGTATATGATCAATGGTTTTACGGACGGAAGCATCCCGGATTATCAGATGTCTGCCATGACAATGGCAATCTGTTTTCAGGGTATGAGCCCAAGAGAAACCGTTGATTTGACACTTGCGATGCGGGACAGCGGGGATGTGCTCGATTTGTCCGCCATTCATGGTATTAAAGTAGACAAACATAGTACCGGCGGTGTGGGCGATAAGACATCCCTTGTTCTGACCCCGATTGTTGCGGCTCTTGGCGTTCCGGTTGCAAAAATGTCCGGCAGAGGGCTTGGACATACTGGCGGCACGATTGACAAGCTCGAGTGCTTTAGGGGCTTTACAACAGGAATCTCGGAGGAGACGTTTGTCAAAAATGTCAATGAGATTGGGATTGCGATTGCCGGACAGACCGCAAACCTTGCACCGGCAGATAAAAAGCTTTATGCGCTGCGTGATGTGACTGCAACGGTGGACCAGCTTTCTTTGATTGCAAGCTCCATCATGAGTAAAAAACTTGCATCCGGCAGTGATGCGATTGTGCTTGATGTCAAGACCGGAAACGGTGCATTTATGAAAACACTTGACGATTCCATCGCGCTTGCAAAAGAAATGGTATCGATTGGGACGATGGCAGGAAAGAAGATGGCGGCAGTCATTACCGATATGGATCAGCCGCTTGGTCTTGCGGTGGGCAATTCCGTAGAAGTCATAGAGGCAATCGACACATTGCGTGGCGAGGGACCGGCAGACTTAAAAGAGGTTGTGTTTGCATTGGGTGGACAGATGTTACAGCTTGCGGGAAGAGCCGAAAGCCAGACTGAGGCAGAAAAGCTGATGCAGGAAGTGATTGACAACGGAAAGGCACTGGAAAAATTTGCAGAATTTGTAAAGGCTCAGGGAGGCGATCCGGCGCCGGTTTACGATACCAGTCTGTTTGAAAAAGCACCGTATACCATGGCGGTGGAAGCACCAAAAAGCGGCTATGTGCATCGGATTCTTGCAGAGGAAATCGGAATAGCCTGCATGACACTCGGCGGCGGCAGGGAGACCAAGGAGAGCGTGATTGACCTTTCGGTCGGAATCCTGCTTGAAAAGAAAAACGGTGACCATGTGGAGACCGGTGATACGCTTGCAGTAATCTGCGGAAGAGATCATGAAAAAATGGAAGCTGCAAGAACACGCATTTTAGCGGCATACGAATTTTCGGATGAGCCGAAGGAAAAGGAACCGGTTGTAAAACAATTCATTTTGCCTGAATGAATAGAATTTTAACAAAATTCATATAGTGATATATGAAAAAAAATGTTGGAATATCGAATAGACATCATCAGACAACCGAGGAATCAGGGGTTTCCTTTTCTGAGAAACTCGTTGGAGATTTAGAGTTTCCCAAAGACCTTATGTTAGGGGCGGCAATTGTCACGGTGACGGGCAGACGGGAGGCCGTGATTGCCAATTACCGCGGAATCCTCGAATATGAGGATTCCAAAATCCGTATTCAGACAAAAAATTGCAGGATTTTAATTTCCGGCGCACACCTTGCAATTGATTATTACACCAGTGAGGAAATGAAAATCACAGGGTTTATCGATACGATTGCATACGAGAGTTAGGCAATGCTGCTTTCTCTGATAAAATATACAAGAGGGTACGTGTATGTCCGGCTGACCGGATATGCGCCGGAGCGTTTCCTCAATCTCTGCGGAAACCGTGAAATTTTAATCTGGAATTTAAAGCCCTGTGAGGACGGCTATGAATTCTGTATCAGCATAAACGGTTTCCGGCGTTTAAAACCGATTCTAAAGAAAACGAAGACAAAGATTCGCATTTTAAAAAGAAAAGGGATTCCGTTTGAACTTTACCGTTACCGGAAACGGAAGCTTTTTGCAATCGGTCTCGTCTGTTTATGCGGACTGCTTTATTATCTGTCCGGGTTTATCTGGAATATTGAAGTCAATGGCAATTCTTATCTTTCGGAAGAGGTGGTCTTAGATTTTCTTTCAGAGGAAGAAAGCTCTTTTGGAAGCCGGAAAAAAGACATCAGCTGTGCAACGTTAGAAGAACATCTGCGCAGCCGTTACGGGGAAGTCATCTGGACTTCCATCAAAATTTACGGAACCAAAATGACGGTGGATATTCAGGAAAACCTGCTGCCGGAAGAAAGCTATAACGAAAAAGACGAGACAGTGTATGATATTACGGCGGGGGCGGACGGGATTGTCCGGGAAATGATTACAAGAAGCGGAACACCGCTTGTCTCGGTCGGAAGTGAGGTAAAGACGGGGGACTGCCTCGTCAGCGCCTGTGTCGAGCTTTTAAACGATGACGGAGAAGTTTATGAGTACCTTTATGAGGGGGCGGATGCGGATATTACCGCAGAGGTGGTGCTTCCCTATGAGGATGTGATACCGGCGGATTACGTAGATACGGTTTACACCGGAAATACGGCGACAACCTATGAGCTGCAGTTTTTGGGTGCGGTTATCACCAATCCCTTTTTTAAAAATCAGTTTGCAGAATGGAATCAGCTGGCAGATACCGCGCAGTTTCATTTTACCCGCAATTTTTATCTGCCCATTTATTTTACGACGCGGACGTATTATGAATATGAATCCATCGAAAAAACGCATACTAAAGAGGAGATACAGACGATTGCGCAGAAAAATCTGACGAATTATCTTACAGAATTGGAAGAAAAAGGTATTCAAATTATAGGAAAAGATGTTATTATAGAAAAAAAGAATCGAAAGTATGTTGCAAAGGGGACGATTACAGTGTTACAATCCATCGTATCCAAGCATCCTGCCGAGGTTCGGGAAATAACGCTTGAAGAAAGGCAACTGACGGATGAGTCTGACTGAACTATCATTAAACATTCCAACCGACCATATGGCA
>JBNMKM010000033.1:0-36432 GCA_050874345.1 Roseburia sp.
CCATACCAAGTAATAACCGGGAACTACAGCAGACCATAATTTATTCACTGAGACGACAAGATTATACCATACCAAGTAATAACCGGGAACTACAGCAGAAAGATGAAAAGGGAAGTCGGAACTTTTATTATACCATACCAAGTAATAACCGGGAACTACAGCAAATCTCCATTCAGATTTGAGGGCTGTAATATTATACCATACCAAGTAATAACTGGAAACTACAGCAATGAGTACTGTGGTTATAATTGTGTAAATTATTTTGTGTTTCATTGTTGTGTTTCTCTTTAATTTTGGGTATAAAAATAGCACCTAACAGATTTATTTTCCGTTAGATGCTATATAAATCGGATTATTTATGTTTTGATTCGCCTACATAAAGCAGTAATGTAGGCTATTTCCGTGATGCTTGCATTGGTACAAATTCAATTTTTAATTGCATTCCCATACCATGAGCAAGGCGTTTCAAAAGCTTAAGTGATGGGTTTCTAGTTCCATTTTCCAGTTTGCTTATGTCTGCCTGATCAATTCCAGTACGTGCAGCAAGTTCCTTCTGTGTTAAATTTTGCTCAATACGTGCGTCAATCATAGCACGGATAACATCCATTTCTGGCTGAATATCATCCCATTCTTTCTTAAATTCAGGATCTTTTAACTGTTCCTGCAAATAGTCATCAAACTTCATAATTATTCACCATTCCTTTCTATAAAATCTTTTCTATACTGTTTTGCTTTTAAAAATTCACTTTGTGGTGTCTTTTGAGTTTTTTTGACAAACCCATGTGTTAATATTATTCTCCCTTCATAGTAGAAGAAATATAACACTCTTGAAATATCCGTTCCTACTTTTGCGCGTAGTTCAAATATTCCATCTCCTAGTGGTTTGCTATAGGGTTCTCTTAGTTGATTGCCTTTTTCTTCCAGAAGCTTGATTTCCATTAAAAATTTTGCACGCATCTTGTCATCAAGACTATCCAAAAATTCTTTTGCAGGAATTTCATCTCCGTTTTCGTAAAATTCTGCTTTAAATTCATAAATTTCCTTCGATGTACTTTCTATATGAATATAATATGGTATTTTTACCATATTATCAAGCGCATTTTAATTTCTGTATGTAATATAAAAGCTGTCCGTTTGCGTTCTCTACTGTTATTATGTTTTTAAATAGCATAAAAGTTACAATCCGTAAAAAATCCATGAGGCATTTCTCTTCCGGCAGAATGGTAGAGTTTGTTTGTGTATGGTTCTGGATAGTTTGTTTCAGGAATGAACTCAATTATCTCTTCAGGCATACAACGGAAGTAGTCACAATGCCTTATTTGCTCTGTCTTTAGCTTTTTAAAAAGACGGTTATATTTTATTTTCATTCTGGATGCTTCCAATGTTATTCATTTCCTTTCACTCTGGCATACAAATTTCTTTTTGTAAAAGGGGAAAAGTTTCCCCTGTCCTAGTTCGCAGACTATACTTATACCACACCAAGTAATAACTGGGAATTACAGTATTGCTCGGCTCTACCGTTGCGGTAAGCTGATATACCACATATCCAAACAATCACTGGAAACCACAGTCTTGCGATATTACAAGTGTTCGTGAAGAAGGTTAGACAATTGTAGAATAGTAGCTTCCAGATGCTTTATTGCAATTGGTTAAGAAACAGGAACATCATAGAATACTTTGGCTTATGGGAACAAATGAATAATCCTAATTTTACCTCCCCTCGAATTCGAGGAGTTTAGAAATAATGCGGGATTAAACTCTTTTGCATTATCACCGCAAAAATGGATATCTTCCACAAAACCCATTGGAATTATTTCAAAACCAGAGCGATATGGAGGAACATTTGTGTATACTGACGCTATTAAGGAATGTTTAATCTCACCAGAATTGACAAGACAAGAAAAAAGTTATACATACGCATCTGAAGCAGATATATTAAATGTTGCACGTTAGAAAGCATGAACGCTGACTTGATACGTCAAGGGTTATCGGCACAAGAACGATTGCAAAAACTCCGTAGTGTTGCATACTATCAGCTTAACTCTTTATATAATAGTAATGTAGCTAACAGATTAAATGCCCATCAAACTCTTTCAGCGTCTTTTATCTCTTCCTTGACGAGACGGCGAAGTTTTGATACAATAATTCCACAAGGTGACTTAGCCAAGTGGTAAGGCGTGGGACTGCAACTCCCTGATCATCGGTTCAAATCCGTTAGTCACCTCTACAGAAAGCCTCCGGAAAGCAGTTGCTTTTCGGGGGCTTTTTACTTTATAGAAAATACCGTTATTAAGATTCAGGAAGAATGGGGAAAAATGGATGAAAAATATACTGCTTGTGGAGGATGAGACGGATTTGGCGGCAATCACAAGAGATCTGCTTGAAAATTATGGGTATCAGGTGGAGATTGTGGAAAGCTGTGAAAAAGCGTATAAAAGGCTGACAGACGGGCAGTTTTCCATGATTATTCTGGATATCAATCTGCCGGACGGAAACGGATTTGAAGTGTGCAGGGAAATTCGGGCGTGCTCGAAGGTGCCGATTATTTTTATCAGCGCAAGGAGCGGGGAAACGGATAAGATAACGGGATTTGATTTGGGGGCGGACGATTATCTGGCAAAGCCGTATTCGCTCAAGGAACTGCTTGCAAGGGTAAATGCGCTGATGCGGCGAACCTATGGGAAAGACGGGGAGGAGACGGTGTACACTTTTGGAAAAATAAAGGTAGATACCGGGGCCCGTAAGGTATGGCGTGACGGTGCGGAAGTGCGCCTGGCGCTCAAGGAATACGATGTTTTAGCGTATCTGTGTGCCCATATCGGAGAGCCGGTGCGCAAAGAGGAACTGCTTCATGAAGTCTGGGGAACATTTTCTGAGGTGGAGGCATCGACGGTTGCGGTTCATATACGGTGGCTTCGGGAGAAGTTAGAGGAAGACCCGGCGAATCCGAAGCTGATACAGACGGTCTGGGGAGTTGGCTATCAATTGTGCAGGACAGCGGAGTAATAAAGGAGTGTAGAATGAAACGGGAACTTGCCAGAATCATGTTACTTTTTACAATAGTGCTGCTTGTGGGCTGTGTGGGAATCCATGTTTATTTTCGGGGAAAAGCGAGCCTTGCGGGAGCAGGGGAAAACAATCTGGTGCTGTTAAATGAAATTGAAAAACTGACCAGCGACGAAGAGGAAGACAGCCCCGCAAAAGCACAAATTGAAAAATTACGGGTACAGCTTGGAAATGGTGCAAATAATGGATATATCAGGGAAGATCAGGAGGTAATAGCATATTTTTGCCTGTTTATGATTTATACAGCGGCACTTTTACTCTATTTATACAGAAAAATTCTAAAACCTTTTTTCGAGCTGGAACAGTATGCAGGACAGATTGCAAAGGGAAATCTTAACGTAGAGCTGAATTATCAGAGAACCAACTTTTTTGGAGCATTTACCTGGGCATTTGACCATATGCGGCAGGAAATTATAAGAACGCGGGAGCGGGAGCAGGCGGCGGTAACGGAAAATAAGACGATTATCGCAGCGCTTTCCCATGATATCAAAACACCGATTGCATCAATTCGTGCGTATGCGGAAGGGCTTGAGGCGGAGCTTGAGGCAGATTATGAGCAGCGGCAGCGCTATCTTTCGGTCATTATGAAAAAATGTGATGAGGTGACAAGACTTACCAACGATTTGGTGCTTCATTCCCTTTCGGAGCTGGAAAGTCTTGAGATTCATTTGAAGCGGCAGGAGCTTGGGGCTTTGTACGAAGAGATTGTGAGAGACCTTGAGGATAAAAATGTGTCAGCAAAACTTCCTTTTGTCAGAGGAGAAGCGGCAGTGGATGAAAGGCGGCTTGCCCAGGTTGTGGAAAACCTTCTGGGCAATGCCCGCAAGTATGCGCCGGGAATGCGGATTGACGTGTGGACAGAGCAGAAAGATTTTCGATATGAATTTCACGTGAGAGACCATGGAAGCGGCATTTCGCCGGAGGATATGCCGTTTGTATTTGATAAATTTTATCGGGGCAGAAACGTTTCGGAGCAGCCGGGGTCAGGGCTTGGGCTCTACATTGTGAAATATATCACAAATCAGATGGACGGGGACTTAGAGCTGATTTCAAGAAGTGATGGGCTTGAGGCAGTGGTGTGGATTCCTTTTTCTTAAAGATAATCCTTAATGAATTTTGTAAAATAAAAATAATAGGTACCCATTGGCTAATCTTTGTGCAGCAAAGTGGTACCTATCAGGTAAAGTTGGCGGCATTTATTTTTGGGGCAGAACAGGCAAAGCATCCAGTGCGGGTTGCGATTCAGCTTCTAAAATATGGCGATTATGATCAAAAATAGCATATTGTTCTTTTGCAAATTTGTCCGCTGATTCTCTTGTAATATGTCCCATATTATCTAAAACTTTTCTTCCGGTAAATTGTAAGAAAGCATCCAGGCGTTTTTCCCAGTCGTTCATGTACATTGGAATATGCTGTTTTGCCTGATCCTCTGCATAGTCAAGATACATAGTAACAATTCTGTTTAAATTTTCAAGCTCATCTTGATTTAAATAACTTTTAGCAATTGTTACATCGGATTTTCTGACTTTTGCGCCTTTAAAAGAGGTTAATCCCATGTTATCTTTAGAGGCATCAGCCCGTTCAACAATCAATTCTGGAGCTGTATGACCATGAACAGAATAGTGCAGTTTGTTTTGAACAGTTTTGAAAAAACGGTCAGCCTGTTCACCGTGTGGATCATAGTCGACAGATGTAGCAAATATATCCAGTATTTTCATATAAACACGTTTTTCAGAAGCGCGAATATCTCTAATACGTTCAAGAAGTTCATCAAAATAGTCTGCGCCAAATTTTTTTGGATTCTTTAAGCGCTCATCATTGAGAACAAACCCCTTTTTCATGTATTCTGATAAAATAGAAGAAGACCAGTTTCTAAAGTGCATTCCAATGTTATTTCGCACACGATATCCGATGGCGAGAATCATGTCAAGATTATAAATTTTAACGTTTCTCTGAACATTTCGTCCACCTTCAGATTGAACTTGTAAGTAATCCTTACAAGTTGCCTCTGCAATCAATTCGCCGTCTGCATATATATTTTTTATATGCAGTGTAATGTTTTGAGGAGAAGTTTGATATAGTTGGGCAATGCTTTTCTGCGTCATCCAGATGGTAGAATCGTTGAAATAAGCATCTACTTTTGTATCGCCTCGTTCATTTTGATAAATTAAAATATTTCCTTGGTCGTTCAAACTTCATATCTCCTTTCATTCGATATGGTATAATCCGTTTAGCGGCGTGTCAGTTTTATATATAAAAATATAGCACAACAATAATTTCCCTAATTGGATTATACACGAAACATGTCCGATTGGGGAGTATAACCTTAACTCTTAAAGACTTCTTAATAACTTTTCTGTTATTCTTAAGGCAGAAGGAAACGCCGGAGAACGGCAGAATGAGAGGAAGCAATGAAAAAAGAAATTCTTAAGGCAGTCGATGTCTGCAAAAGCTTTGCAAATAATGGTGGGCAGAATCATGTACTCGATATGGTAAATCTGGCGGTGTATGAGGGAGATTTTACCGTGATTATGGGGTCTTCCGGTGCGGGAAAATCCACGCTGCTCTATGCGCTCAGCGTGATGGATGCGCCGACGATGGGAAGTATATTTTATAAGGAAAAAGAAATTACGGGGCTGAAAGAAAAGCAGATGGCAGAGCTTCGGGCGCAGGAATTTGGGTTTGTGTTCCAGCAGATGCACTTGGTCAGCAACCTGACCTTGTGGGAGAATGTTGCGGTTCCGGGGTATCTGAAAAAAAGCCGCAGCACAAAGGAGACAAGGGAACGTGCGCTCAAGCTTTTGGAGCGGATGAATGTTTCCAAGGCAAAGGACAGGATGCCGTCGCAGGTGTCCGGCGGAGAGGCACAGCGGACGGCGATTGCAAGAGCGTTAATCAATGAGCCGGGGATTCTTTTTGCAGATGAGCCGACCGGGGCGTTAAATAAGCATAATACGGAAGAAGTGCTCGATTTGTTTACGCAGATTCACCGCGGGGGACAGAGCATTGTGATGGTGACGCACGATATGCGGGCGGCGGTTCGCGGCAACCGGTTTCTTTATCTGGAGGATGGAAAAATCATCGGGGAGATGACAATGCCGCCGTTTGAGGAGACGGAGAGCAAGAACCGGGAAAAACAGCTGGACGCGTGGCTTACGTCCTTAAACTGGTAGGGGAGGTTTTGGGATGAAATACGCGACACTTGTAAAAGAAAATATAAGGCATCAGAAGGCTGGATTTATCGGAATTACCATTCTGGTTTTCCTGATTACGCTTGCATTGTGTGGGGTTGCTGCTATCTTAAACAATTCGGAACGCTATGTGGAGCAGGAGATGGACCGGATTGGCTATGGTGATATCTCAAGCTGGGTGCGGGTGCTGCCCGGTGAGGAGGAGTTGAAGGAGCAGATAGAAAGTCTGCCGGAGGTCGAGAAGGTAACCGCACAGCCATTTCTTTTTACTGGCTATTATGTGAAAAGTGTGGAAAATTCCGGCAATTCAGATGGAATGGTGATGGAATTTAAGCCGTCTGAGAACACGTATTACATTTATAATAATACAATCAGCGGAAGGGTAAAAGAGCTGGAGAAGCTGAAATCCGGTGAAATGTATGTCCCTGTTTCCTTTCGGGCTTTGTATGACCTGCAAATCGGGGATATCGTGGCACTGAAAATTACCGGGGATGAGGACGTTTTAACCTATACGGTAAAAGGTTATTTTGAGGACCCGGTGATGGGAAGCTCCATGACCGGAATCAAGACGCTTCTTGTCTGCAAGGAAGATATGGAAACGGTAAAGGAGCGGCTGGATGAAGCGGGAGAAAAAGCGGTGGGCTGCGAGGCGGAGTGGCTTCATATTTTTCAGGCGAATCCAGGTGAGAGCACCGCATATGTGCAGGGAAAGCTGAATGAGAACACGGATTTGAGCCAGTATTCGCTTATCACTTATGCGAAAAGCGGGATGATGGGCTTTATGCTGATTCTGCAAAAAATATTTGCCGGACTTTTATTAGCATTTGTAGCGGTCTTTTTTGTGGTGACGGTGCTTGTGCTTGGACACAGTATACACGCCGGAATTGAGCAGGATTACAGCAATCTTGGAATTTTGATGGCGCTTGGATTTACCGGAAAAGATTTGCTGCGGGTAAAACTGATGCAGTATCTTCTGCCAATTTTTATCGGAATTGTATTTGGAATTCCGGCATCCATGTTAGAGGTGCGGCTGGTCAACCGCATGACGGTGGAGGCGAGCGGAATCATGGTTCCGGCAGATCTCCCGGCGGGAATCTGCGCGCTGATGCTTGGTGCAATGCTTTTGGTGTTTGCAGTCATTATTTTTGCAAAAGTAAAAAAAGTTGGAAAAATTTCACCGATTCGTGCAATTCGAGGCGGTGCCGGTGATGTGTATTTTAAAAGCCGTTTTACCATGCCGATTGCAAAGCGTGGACTTGGGGTACATCTGGCGCTGCGGCAGCTTGTTTCCGGAAAACGGCAGTATCTAAGCGTATGCGCGGTGGCACTGTTACTGGTATTTTCCACATCGCTTCTGGTGCGTCTTGATGTGTGGATGGGTCCGGACGGACAGGGAATCATGGAAAGCTTTAACACGGCAGATTATGACATTGGAATAAGAAGCAGTGACCCGGAGATTTTTGCGGAAGCAGAACAGATTATTTACAGTTATGGGGAGGTTTCCACAGAGTTTGATTATGGGATGATGCACGGCTCCAGTGGAAATATGGATTATGTCATGAATGTGATTTCAAGTCCCGAATATTATCACATTTTAGAAGGAAGAACCTGCCGTTACGACAACGAGGCAGTTGTGACGGAAAGTGTGGCAAAGGATCAGCAGGTGGGAATCGGGGACACGATTCAGATTGAATATGAAGGGCAGCAGGCAGATTTTTTAATTACCGGAATTTATCAGTGTGCAAACGATATGGGTGCAAATTTTGGAATCGGCCTCGATGGATATAGAAGGCTGACCGGTGGCACCGGAAACACGGCTTTTTCCCACTGTTATCTTTTTGCGGATGATGTGGACGTAGAGAGTTTGATAGCGGAACTGGAAAACAGGTTTGGGGATGCGTTAAAGGTTGATGATGCACATTCCTGGTCGGGAATCGACGTCATCGTTTCGGCGGCGCAGGGAATAGCGCTTTTGATGAATATACTTACGGTTGTCTTTGTATTTGTCGTCATCATTATGACCGGAAGCAGAATTCTTTATCAGGAACAGCATGACCTTGGAATCTACAAGGCGCTTGGATTTACGGCGGGACGGCTCCGCATCTCGTTTGCACTGCGGTTTGGAATAGCATCACTTTTTGGTGCTGTGCTTGGAATGATTGCGAGTGCGTTATTTACCGCTCCGGTTGTCATTGCAATGCTGCGGTACTGTGGCATCGTAAATTTCAGTGCGCATCTGACACTCTGGGAAGCAGCCAAACCTGGCATATTTGTTGTGGTGCTGTTTCTGGTGTTTGCCTGGGCGGCAGCGGGAAGAATAAAAAAAGTTGACCCGAAGATTTTGATTGCAGAGTAAAAATAGTTTGTGTTAAGCTAAAGCAGAAAAAGAAAGGAGCGATAGTTCGTTATGTTACAGGAAACATTTTCCATTCAGACAGAAGGCTCCCAGAGTTATGCAGAGCTTATCACATATATTCTGGACACCGACCAGGAGCTTTATATCAAAAAGCGTCCGCTCATTTTAATGTGTCCGGGAGGCGGTTACACACATACTTCAAGGCGGGAAGGGGAGCCGCTTGCGATGAGGTTTCTTGCCATGGGGTATCATGTGGCAGTGCTACATTATTCCTGCGCACCGGCGGTTTATCCGACAGCGCTCTTAGAGCTTGCACAGGCGATGAAACTGATTCATGCCCATGCCGATGACTGGCATGTGGATGCGGACAAAATCGTGGTGCAGGGCTGCTCAGCGGGGGGACACCTTGCGGCAAGTCTTGGAGTATTCTGGCATGAAAAGTGGCTTGCAAAGAAGACAAATGTAGATAATGATATACTTCGTCCGGCAGGATTGCTGCTTTGCTATCCGGTTATTACATCCGGGGAGTACGCGCACAGGGGCTCTTTTGAGGCATTGCTTGGAGGGAAGAGAGACGAGGAGCTGCTGAAAAGAGTTTCTCTGGAAAAACAGGTGACACCGCAGACACCGCCGGTATTTTTGTGGCATACTTATACAGACGCCAGCGTTCCGGTGGAAAACTCGCTGCTGTTTGCCTGTGCATTGCGGAAAAATGAGGTTCCGTTAGAATTTCATCTGTACCCGAGGGGGCGCCATGGGCTTTCTACCGCAGATGAGCAGGCTGCGCACGCAGATGGAGCAGGGATTCAGAAGGAGTGCCAGAGTTGGCTTCCGCTCGCGCAGATGTGGATGAAGACGAGCATCTATTAAAAATATAGTTTTGACATTGCATACAGAACAAATGTTTGGTGCGCGGTGTTGCCACGTTGTTTTATGTCATAGGCAAAAACAGCAAGGGCAAAAAAAAGTAACCGCCCGGTCCTGAGAAAACTGGCGATTACTTTTAAATGTAATTACTAATCAGGGCTAACCGTTTGCCGGTAGCACTTTTTATTATAGTAACATATCAATTAAGATGTGTCAAACTACGCTTTTATTTCACAATAATCTTTACGAACTTCTTCTTACCACGTTTGAACACAAGTCCGTCCTCCCCAAAGGAAGCGGCATTGTACATGGTGCGGATGTCGGTGATTTTCTCATCGGCAACGGTTACGCCACCCTGTTCTACGGCACGGCGGGCATCGGAGCGGGATGGAGCAAGCTCTGCTTTTACGAGAAGCGCAAGGATGTCTAAGTCGCCTTCTGCAAAATCAGCGGCAGAAAGGGTAACGGTCGGCATATTGGAAGCATCTCCGCCACCTGCAAACAGTGCGTGGGAAGCTTCTTTTGCTTTTTCAGCTTCTTCTTCGCCGTGAACCATCTTGGTCAGCTCATATGCTAAAATTTCTTTTGCCTGGTTAAGCTGTGCGCCCTCCCAGCTGTCCATCGCATCGATTTCCTCTATCGGAAGGAAAGTCAGCATACGGATACATTTCAAAACGTCAGCATCGGCAACATTTCTCCAGTACTGGAAAAACTCAAATGGGGAAGTCTTGTTTGGATCAAGCCATACAGCGTTTCCGGCAGTTTTTCCCATTTTCTTGCCCTGTGAATCGGTTAAAAGGGTGATGGTCATGGCGTGAGCATCTTTTCCAAGCTTTCTGCGGATTAATTCGGTTCCGCCGAGCATGTTGCTCCACTGGTCGTCGCCGCCGAACTCCATGTTACAGCCGTATTTCTGGTATAACGTATAGAAGTCGTAACTCTGCATAATCATGTAGTTGAATTCTAAGAAACTAAGACCTTTTTCCATTCGCTGCTTGTAACATTCTGCACGGAGCATGTTGTTGACGCTGAAGCAGGCACCTACCTCGCGGAGTAAGTCCACGTAGTTCAGCTTTAACAGCCAGTCGGCATTGTTTACCATAAGGGCTTTGCCCTCGCCAAAATCGATGAAACGCTCCATCTGGCGCTTGAAACACTCGGCATTGTGCTCGATGTCTTCTTTGGTCAGCATCTTTCGCATATCAGTTCTTCCGGACGGGTCACCAATCATGGTGGTTCCGCCACCGATTAAAGCGATTGGCTTGTTTCCTGCCATCTGAAGGCGCTTCATTAAAGTGAGTGCCATAAAATGTCCGGCAGTTAAGGAATCGGCGGTACAGTCGAATCCAATGTAAAAGGTTGCCTTTCCGGCGTTAATCATGTTTTTGATTTCTTCTTCGTTTGTTACCTGTGCGATTAATCCGCGGGCAACGAGTTCGTCATATAATGTCATTGTGTGACTCCTTTCATAATATAAAGTGCGGGGAGCACGAGGCGTGCAATCTGTTGTTACCAATCAAAAAATCCCCCGTCCTATAAAAGGACGAGGGTTAAACTCGTGTTACCACCTTTGTTCATAAACAGTTCACACTGCTTATCTCCGTGAGTGTCTGACAACACTCCAGCCTCTATAACGTGCGCCAATCCGTCACAGCCTATCTGTATGAAAATACCTTCGGTGTGAAGCTCGGGGATGTATTCAAAATAAGATTCCCATGCGCCTCTCATCACCCGGCAGCTTTCTGTATGGTTCCACCTACTTCTACTTCTTCCCGTCAAAGCCTGTATCTGCTTCGATTAAGTGCATTATAGGCGCTGCAACTTTGTTTGTCAAGACTCTTCTTCAAAATAAGAACTCCAGTTTTCCGTGAGCTTTTCGTAAAGTTCCTCAATGAGGCTGTCAGAGTCTTCCGGAACCGGAACACCGAGTGCAGCCGCACCTTCGTTCATTGCCTCTGCAAGTTTTTCAAGATTTTCCTTATCGGAGAGGTCTTCCAAAGTTAAGCCAAGGCTGTCTAAAGTAGATAAAATGCTGTCCGTATTTGCCCGGAACGTCTCAGAAAGCTCGGATAACAGTGCGTCTGTTCCGGTGGAACTTGTGGAAGAGGAAGATGTCTCTTCTGTTGCCTCAACCGGTGGTGCCGGAGGCATTGGCGGCATATCGCCTGTCATCTGACCGTTTGCATTGTAGGTGCTTGTCGGCATGGGAATATCCATTGCAGAATAACTCGGAATATAGGAGTCGGTCTGGCTCTCCTCCGTGGTAGTAGTTGTCTCGGTATTCTGCTTTGCCATTTTTGCCTTCCACTCTTCTAAAGCCTGAAGGTAGGTTTCATAACTTGAACTCTCGATTCTCATAGTAAAATCATTCCTTTCTGAGGCGGTTCCTTCCGAAGTGTCTGCCATCCTTTGCTTTTGTCCTCGCAGTTCATATCGACTGCGAAAACAAAAAATAAACCGACTTCACATAACATTCAGATAACCTTCACATAAGGACACAATCACAGCAGCGGGTGTTCTGCCCGCGCCTTTAACCGGGCAAAACGGCGGTCGATTTCCGCCTGGATACTTTCGGTAATTTCGGCGTATTCCGGTCTGGCAAGGTGCTTCGTGCGCCCCATCATGGCAAACCATTCGGAAACCGGAATCTTCTTTTTTGGCTCATAATTAAGCATAGTAATACCTTGCTCAACCTCGTAAAGCGGAAAATAACAACAATCCACGGCGCCGGCGATGACACTGCGCTCCGTTGCCGGCTTATCGTTCCAGTTGAGCGGGCACGCGGAGAGTGCTTTTAAATAGGCGGTGCCAAAATCGCGGGCGTAGGCAGCAGCCTTTGTGGCTTTTTTCACAAAGTCGCTGGGGTAGGATTCCGCCACGGTTGCAACGTAGGGAATGTGGGTAGCCGCCATAAGCTCCGGGCTGTCCTTGTGGAAAAATGTTTTACCGTACTGGGCGCTTCCGACATGGGAAGTGGAGCTTCTCGCACCTTTCGGGGTGGAGTAGGAAAGCTGGTAACCCGTATTCATATAGCCGCCGTTGTCGTATTCAAACAAAATGAGGTGGTGACCGCGCAGGGCGGTGCCGATGGCGGAACCAAGCCCGATGTCCATGCCACCGTCCCCGCTTACCATGATAAAGGTAATGTCACCCGCCGGATATTCTCCGCGCTTTTGCTTCTGATGAAACGCTTCCACTACGCCGCTTAAGGTGGCAGCGCCGTTTTGGAACAGGTTGTGCAGATAAGGCACGCGGTAGGACGTTTTCGGATAGGAAGTGGAAATGACCATTCCACAGCCGGTCTGTCCTAAGAGGACAACATTTCCCTCGATGCCCGAAAGCAAAAGGTTCAAGTTGACCGGGATGCCACAGCCGGGGCAGGCACCGTGTCCGGGGGCAAGGCGCTTTGGCATGGCAGTGATATCCTTGACGGCACCTCCTTTTACCAGCATTTTTTTCTGAGCGGCGTCATAGGTGGCAGAGGTAACGCCCGGGCGAACATCCTCTTCCTTAAAGGGTGCAAAATAGGAGGGCTGCTTTGTGGTGCCGAATCCGGCGTCCATTCCATAGTAGTCAAATTCCGGGGAATCCGGGTTCATTGCCTGTGCAAACAGATTGCAGGCGTCTTCCACAAAGAAATCCTTGCCGCCTAAACCGTAGATACGGCTTAGAATCCGCACCGGAGTCTCCGTGTGTCCGCAGAGAGCCGCTTTTACCTCAAGGGTCATATTTCCGCCGCCCGCACCGTAGCTGTCCTGACGGTCAGCAACGATGATTGTAGATGCACTTTTGCAGAGCTCCCTAAGCATGGAAGCCGGGAACGGGCGCAGCACATGAAGTGTGATAACACCGGCTTTTATGCCTTTCGCGCGCAGGGTGTCGACCGCTTCCATTGCCGTGTGGTAGGAAGAGCCAAGGATAAAAAGGAGCACCTCGGCGTCCTCATGGCAGTATCCCGTGCAGGGCGCATAGTGTCTGCCGGAGAGGGCTTCGTATTCCGCAAAAAGCTCGGGAAGCAGCGCATCCGTTTCCTTCATCGCAAGGTGGAGCTGATATTTGTTGTTGATGAGGTCCGGCTCATTCATATAGGAACCGATGGTAACCGGGTGTGCAAGGTCTAATAAGGAAAAAGAAGCATGGGAGGGATTGCCTTCCTCCGCCGCTTTTTCATTGTCATACGTTGGTGTGCCAAGGTAGTTCTGTACGGTCTTATCATCGGAAAAGACCTGACATTTCCGCTTCTGATGGCTGGTAAAAAATCCGTCGAATGCAACAGCGACCGGAAGATGGACACGCTCGGCAAGCTTTAAGGCGAGCAGGTTAAAATCATACACTGCCTGCGGTTCATCCGCAAAAAGCAGAATCCACCCGGTATTTAACAGATACATCACATCGCTGTGGTCGCCTTTGATGCTCAAAGGTCCGGAGACTGTGCGGCAGGCAACGTTTAATACCATCGGCATCCTCGTGCCGGACTGTACCGGGAACTGCTCCAGGGCGTAGAGTAGTCCGTTTGCACTAGTGGCGTTTAAGACTCTTCCTCCGGCGGCAGCAGCGCCGTAACAGATGCCGGCGGCACTGTGCTCGCCTTCCGCGGCAATCAGGCGGATATCGTGTTCGCCGTCGGCGTACATGACATCGAGCTGCTCTGCAATCTGCGTCGAGGGGGTAATGGGATAATAGCCCATCACATGATAGTTAATCTGTTTGGCTGCATAGGCGGCAAGTTCGTTGCCGCTGTCGTAAAGGATGGTTTGCTGTTCCATCTATGAGACACCTCCGTCCATTCTTTTTTCATCCAGAAAGGATTCGCTTGTAATCCAGGAATTTGCGCCGGTCTTTTCGTATTGGATGGAATCCGGGAGCAAATCCTGATTGGGAAGAAAATGCAAAAGCTCTTTCTGCTCAGCTTCCAGTGCTTCTACCAGTGCATTGGTGGGGCAGATTTCCACGCAGCGCATACATCCTTTACAATGGTAGTAGTCCAGACCGTTGTTGACCATGGTTTCCCGCCCTTTATAGATACCCGGGGAAAACTGGAAGACCTGGTCGGGGCAGGTCGAATCGCACAGCCCGCAGTTGATGCAGCGCTCCTTTAGAAACAGCGGAACGTAGCCCTCTCTTGAAGGGGACAGATTGTTGGAAACCGTGCTTCCGATTCTCGGATTGATGCCGCCGATGGGGGCGTTCTCATAGCCCCAGAAATATTGCTCCTGTCTGGTGGTAGATTGCTTTGTCCTGTCCGCTCCGTGGGAAGGTTTAGAGCTGTCCGCCGGAGAAGTCCGGGAACTGTCCGCCCAGGACGCACAGCCAGGCGCTTTTTCATTGGAAGCCGCTTGCTCCGCTGCTTTGGATGCAGCGTGAAAGCCCTGCCGGACCCCGGCGAGATTGGCGTCGATTAGGGCAGGATATTTTTTCCCGATGGTGTCCTTACAGAGCGTTTCTGCCACGTCAAGCGGTACGAAGCCGCTGATACCGGCGATGGCGCCGAGCATGACCATGTTGATGCGGGATTTTGTTTCCATTGCAATCTTAAGGGCATCCAGACAGAAAAGAGTTCCGGTTGTAATGTGATAGCGCTCCCTGGCTTCCTTTTCGGAGAGGGAGGTGGCAAGGACAATCCGGGTGTCCTGGGTGACGCCGTCCAACACGGGATAGGTGGAGAGAAGCCCCTCGTGAAAAATGGCAAGGATGTGAGGGCTTACTACCGGGCTGTTGATACGGACCGGTTTATCGCCCTCGCACCAGCGGATGAACGCCTTGACAGGGGAACCTCTTTTCTCCGAGCCGTAGCTGGAAAAACTCGAAGCGTTTAAATCAAGAAAGAGTGCTCCAAGCTCGCCTAACATTTTTCCACAGAGATTGGCGCCTAATCCGCCGATGCTCTCGAGACGTATCTCAAAGTAACTGTTTTCGTTTGTGATGGGTAACGTTGTCTGCATAAAAACCTCGTTTCTGCGCATAGCGTTGCGCACTGCATTTGGGGTTAGTATGCCGCGGTTTCTCCAAAAAATTCCTGTGTATAAAATAATTTGGCATTGTGGAAAAAGATGTTGTATACTGTGACAAGATGTGTATAAATCAAAGGAGCGAAGAAAAATGAAGCAGAGAGTGCTTTTGTTCATAAAAAAAGAGACCGTTTTGCTTGCCGCCGCGATTCTTGCGGTAATCTCGGCATTTTTTGTGCCGCCGAGTGCGGAATATCTTACCTATATCGACTGGCGTGTGCTTGGAATCCTGTTTTCCCTGATGGCGGTGATGGCAGGGTTAAAGAAAAACGGGGTGTTTGACAGGCTTGGACGGAAGCTCTTGCAGAAAACAAAAAATACGTTGCAGCTTGTGCTCGTACTGGTATTTCTCTGCTTCTTTTGCAGTATGTTCATTACAAATGACGTTTCGCTGATTACATTTGTCCCGTTTGCGGTGTTTACCCTGCAAAAATGCGGGCAGGAGCGCCTGACGATTATGGTGGTTGTCATGCAGACGCTCGCGGCAAATCTTGGCAGTATGTTTACCCCGATTGGAAATCCGCAGAACCTTTATTTATATCAGCTTTCCGGCATGGAAATGGGAGAGTTCCTTGGGGTGATGCTTCCTTATACGGCGGCATCCGGCGCGCTCATTTTGCTTGTAATTCTGGTGCTCGGTGCGGGAAAGCAGAAGATTGTGATTGATTTTTCGGATGAAAATGAAAATAAATTCTTAGATTGTAAGAAACAAAATATCGCTTATCTGGTACTGTTTTTCGTGTGTCTGCTTGTGGTTGTGCGGATTCTGCCGTTTCCTGTTGCGGTGGTAGTTGTTGCACTTACGGTGGCAGTCATGCAGCGGGAAGTATTCCGGGAGATTGATTACAGCCTGTTACTCACATTTGTCTGTTTCTTCGTGTTTACCGGAAATATGGAGCATCTGCCGTCGGTGTATGCGCTTTTAGAGCAGATGGTGAGCGGGCATGAGCTTCTGGCGGGCGTCCTCGTGAGTCAGGCAATCAGCAACGTTCCGGCGGCGCTCCTTCTGTCGGAGTTTACGGCAAATTACAAGACATTGCTTGTGGGCGTCAATATCGGCGGGCTTGGAACGCTCATTGCGTCGATGGCAAGTCTTATCTCTTATAAAATCTATGCAGGCAGTTACAACCGGACCAAAGGAAAGTATCTGCTCTATTTTACCATTGCTAATATCTGTTTCTTAGCTGTGCTGTTATTACTGGCATATCTGCTGTAGCACAGCTTCTTACAAACATTTTACAAAAAATATCCCTTTTCTTTTACGTCTCCTTCTTATACTTAGGGAAGAATGGAGGAGACATATGAACAGAACAAAAGTATGGGCACACCGGGGCGCGAGCGGTTATGCGCCGGAGAATACCCTGGAAGCATTTCAAAAAGCAGTTGAACAGAATGCAGACGGCATTGAGCTGGATGTGCAGATGACAAAGGATGGCGAGCTTGTCGTCATTCATGATGAGACGATTGACCGTGTCTGTGAGGGAAGCGGCTGGGTAAAGGATTTTACCTATGGAAAATTATGCCGGTTTCATTTTAATAAGACACACCCCGAATATGAAAATGCGCAGATTCCGACCCTTGAGGAAGTGTATGCGCTGATAAAACCGACAGATTTGACGATAAACGTAGAAATAAAAACCGGAGTTGTCTTTTACCCGGAAATCGAAAAACGGGTATTGGAGCTTACGGCGCGGATGGGAATGGAAGAGCGTGTGTTGTATTCTTCCTTTAATCATTACACCTTACAGCGGATAAAGGAGGAAAATCCGGATGCGAAGACCGGGATGCTCTACTGTGACGGAATTATTAATCCGGTGAGCTATGCGTCTTATGTGGTGGGCGCAGATGCGCTTCATCCGGCGCTTTATAATTTACAGTACGAAAATTTCGTGGAGGAATGTCGCAAGCACAATAAGAAAATTCATGTGTGGACGGTCAACGAGGAGCCTTATATGCGCGAGGTCTGCAAAATGCAGGTGGATGCCATGATTACAAATTATCCGGATGTGGCGCGACACATTGTGAAAGAGGAGCAGAAATGAGCGAGCTTTATCTGGGCGAGAGCGGCTTTTTAGAGCGGATGCGGGAGGAGATTGAGCCGTATCTGCGCCGGTATCGCAGGCAGGTAAAGTTTCTGGGACAGGAAAAGGCGATGCTTAGTGCATATGAATACTGTCTTCCTGGGGCGGATAAATGTGTTGTGATTTGCCACGGATTTTGCGAGTTCGCGGAAAAATATAACGAAATTGTATATTATTTTCTGCAAAAAGGATATTCCGTGTATGTGCCGGAGCACAGAGGACACGGAAATTCCGAGCGTTTTGTGCCGGACAGTGAAATGGTATATGTGGAAAGTTACGGACAGTATGTGGAAGATTTGTACTGTTACACAAGGCGTCTTGAGAAATTTGCAGAGCCGCACCGCTATCTGTTTGCACATTCGATGGGCGGGGCAATCGGAGTGCGCTACCTTGAGCTGCATCCGGGATTTTTTGAAAAGGCGGTGCTCTCAGCGCCCATGTTTGCAATGCAGACCGGAAAATACGGGACGGTGATTGCGTTTCTTGCGGCGGCAGCCCAGGTGGCGGCAGGAAACGGAAAAAAATATGCGCCCGGGCAGAGCGGATTTGTGGCAACGCCGGATTTTAAGGGAAGCAGCTGTGTGTCGGAGAGCCGGTATTATTATGTTTTTCAGAAAAGGCTCGGAAACCGCAGTTATCGCACCTACGGGGGATGCTACCGCTGGGTGCTTGAGAGCCTGCTTGCCTGTCATGCGCTGATGCGAAAAAGAGAGCGGGAAAAAATAAAAATTCCGATACTGCTTTTTTCCGCGGGAAAAGACCATATGGTGAAATCGCAGGCGCACCGCACATTTGCAAAAGGAACGAAAAATACAAGGCTTGTCTTTGTGCCGGAGTCAAAACACGAGATTTTTCATGCGGCATATGAGACGAGAGTGCGTTATTTTGAAACATTATTTACCTTTCTGGAAACAGAAAGCATTGGATAAGGATGGTTGGTCATATGAAAGAAAAATTAACGAAACTGGAAAAATACTGGATTCTTTATGATGTGGGAAATTCCGCATTTGTACTTCTGGTATCTACAATTATACCAATTTATTTTAAAAACATGGCAACGGCGGCAGGGGTAAGCGCGGCAGATTCCACCGCCTATTTAAGCTATGCGATATCAATTTCTACGATTATAGTGGCACTGCTTGGACCGATTCTTGGGGCTGTGGCAGATAACCGGAACCATAAGAAACCGCTGTTTACCTTTTTTCTGATGATGGGCGTGCTGGGTCTGGCGTCACTTGGACTGTCCGGAAGCTATCTGGCGTTTCTGGTGATTTTTGTCATTGCAAAGGTCGGACTTGGCGGAAGCCTGATTTTCTACGATTCCATGCTTGTGGATGTCACCACGGATGAGCGCATGGATGAGGTTTCCTCACATGGTTATGCGTGGGGGTACATCGGAAGCTGCGTGCCGTTTATCGCAAGTCTTCTTCTGGTTTTAAAGGCGGGAAGCTTCGGCATTACGTCCGGTACGGCAACGATGATTGCATTTCTTATCAATGCAGTCTGGTGGGGCGCTGTCACACTGCCGCTTTTGAAAAATTATGAGCAGAAATTTTATGTGGAATCCAAGAAAGGAACGATAAAGAGTGCCTTTGAGCGGCTTTCCGGTATCTGGAATGAGATGAAGCAGGATAAAAAAGTCTTTTTGTTCCTGTTATCCTTTTTCTTCTATATTGATGGCGTTTATACCATCATCGAGATGGCAACCTCTTATGGAAAAGATGTCGGAATCAGCGATACGAATCTGCTGTTGGCGCTTCTGTTTACACAGTTTGTCGCATTTCCGTGCTCGATTCTGTTTGGAAAGCTGACCCGCAGATTTGAGACAAAAAATCTGATTCTGGTATGTATCGCGGCATATTTTGGCGTGGCTGTCTATGCTATCTGGCTGGATACCGCGTGGAAGTTCTGGTTGATGGCGACAATTGTAGGTGTATTCCAGGGAGCCATCCAGGCACTTTCCCGCTCTCATTTTGCAAAAATTATTCCAAAGGAAAAGTCATCCGAGTACTTTGGCGTCTATGATATTTTTGGAAAGGGCGCTTCTTTCATGGGAACGATGTTAATGGGTGTCACCACACAGGTATTCCACACATCAAAAGCCGGGGTTGCAGTCATTGCGCTGATGATTGTCATCGGATTTGTGCTGTTTGCCGTGCATGGTATGCCGGAAGTGCAGACACAGGTGAAAGGAGTTAAAATTGCCCAAAAAGGAATCGAGTAAGCCGTCAAGTGGAGAATTAGAGCTTCGGGAAAAATTTGAGAACGAGGTCGTGCGGCAGCGGTATTTAAGCGCAATGGAGCTGGTGCTGGCAAGACTTTCCCTCATCAATGCCGATTTGACGGAAAAAAATAAAAGACCGATTGTCCGCGCGCTTTCCTCCCGGTTAAAGACCACGGACAGTATGATAAAAAAGTTAATCCGCAAAGAGCGGGAGGTATCGTTTGCAAGCGCGGTAAAGTCGTTAAACGATATCGCCGGGGTGCGCGTTGTCTGTTATTTCTGCGATGATGTCGAGCAGATAGCGGACGCACTGCGCAAACAGGAAGACATTACAATTGTAAAAGAAAAGAATTACATTAAAAAGCCCAAAAAGAGCGGGTATCAGAGCCTGCATCTGATTGTGGAGATTCCGCTCGTGTATTTAAACCACAAAGACACTGTCCGGGTGGAAATCCAGATTCGCTCGTTTGCAATGGATTACTGGGCGGAGCTTGACACACAGATGTGTTATAAAAAGAGTGCCGGGCGCATCGAGCAGGTGGAACGGGAAATCCGGAATTATTCGGCGGTGATTGCCAAAGTGGATAACCAGATGCTTGAGCTTCGCAAGAGAATTGAAAAGATGTAAAAAGCCCTATTGGGCAGAATGCGCAGCTCGCGGAAAAGAAGTTTATGCTTCGCATACCGCGAGCGCGCGAAGTGTGCGTCAGGCGCACACTTTATTAAGGATTAGAATGATTAATTCTCAAAATAATATGAGGCGGCGTAGGCGCTGTCCATGATAACACATTCGGGACCATTTCCCGACTCAAAATCCTCCATGGTATATCCTGTAATCCTGCCGCTCTCAATGTCTGTAATCACTTGCTGCAGTTCCTCCAGTTTTTTGTGTTCTGCCTCCAGCTTTTGACTTTCGATGGTCGTAATAACCTGCTGTCTGGCATCATTCTGTTCATCAAATGTAGAGCCTTCTGCTTCCTCAAAAGAATAATCAGAGCCGTCGGAAGTTTCTTCGGTAGAAAACGGCTGTGCAACGGAGACCTCACTATCGGAAACCGGAAGAGTGCTGCCGTCTTCGGCAGATACAAATGAATTTGCCGGCTCTTCGTCAGATGTGGCGAAGGCGGCTGCGGCTCCCGCCAGGGAGATTAGCGCCACAGCAACTGCCAGGGCAGAAAATTTTTTATATTTCATAATAGCTTCAATCCTTTCTGTAATTGCTAATTTACCAAAGCTGCTATAGAGAGGTGACACGCCGCTTTTGGTTTCTTCCATCTGTATCAATGCCAGCGCGTAACCGGTTTTCTGCGTTTCACCGAGCATACGGATGACACACGCATCACAGGACAGCTCCATATCCCTGTTCGCAAGAAAATACATCAGCCAGACAAGGGGATTAAACCAGTGAATACAGAGCGCGGTGGCAAAGATGAGCTTTGTTACATTGTCGAAACGTCTAATATGTATGTATTCATGGGTCAACACATACCGTAACAGCGCTTCATTGCTGCGCTGCATCTTTTTTGGCAAAAGAATGACCGGTTTTAAAATACCATACGTTAATGGGGAAGAAATCTGGTCAAGGCTTCGCACTTCAAGGGGTCTGTACATCGGATGCCCATTCAGCCATTCCCTGACAAACGGCGTGGTATCTGGAATTGCCATTCTGAATTTTCGGATGCTCCGGAAATAGGAAATAAAAAAATAGAGCATCATCAGAAGCATGCCTGTCAGCCAGAATATTTTAAAAACGGAAAAAGAAACGGGAGCAGAGCCTGAAACCGTTGTGCCGCCGGACGGAGCAGGTGCATATGCTGTGACCGCATTTTTAATCGCATCTGCCACATATGGAGTATGCGTGATAAACGGCAGAGGGATAGAAAACGGCAAAAGTAAGCGCAATGCAGCAATCACCCACAGAGCCAGAAACATTGTTTTGGGTAAACGGTGAATTGCCAACGCCCGTATTACGACAATAAACAGGATAACCGCGCTCCCGGTCAGACTCATTTGCAAAAGACTCATCTGCTGTCCCCACTTTCTTTCAAATCAGCCACCATCTGGTGCAGAGATGCAATCTGTTCCTTTGAAAGCTTCTGCCTTCCAAGTAAAGAGGCAAAGAGCAAATCGGGGGAGCCGTCAAAAAGCTTGCCAATGAGTTCGTCCGTTTCTGCTTCCTGTACCATTTCTTTGGTAATCAGCGCATGGCACATGAAATTTGGTTCCTTCCGCTCGATGGCATCCTTGGCAATACACTTTTTAATGACGGTATAAGTTGTATTCATATTCCAGCCGATGGTTTCCTTTAAAATATCAGAAATCTGCTTTGCGGTTTTATCACCCTCTCTCCACAGTACATCCATGACTTTTAATTCAGAGTCAAAGAGTTTCACGGTCATAATATCAGCTTCCTTTCCTACACTATTGCAATAGTTTACAATCTCACACTATCACAATAGTTTGCACTTGTCAACACTATTCCGATAGTTTCGCTTATAATGATGCCAGAAGTCCAGTGGACTGTAAAAACAGAACAAACATCATGACCGGGGCGACGAAGCGGATCATCACACGGTAAAGTTTTTTCCGGTGGAAGGTTTCGCCGTTCCGCTGTATCTCATCAATGACATAGTCTGGTGTCACAACCCAGCCAATCAGGATGGTCGAGAGCAGTGCGATAAAAGGCATCATGACGCTGTTGCTGATATAATCCATGATATCAAGAAGCTGTCCGGTCGAACCATTTGGCAGTTTCACCTCTACATAAAAGATACTGTAACCTAACGTGATGACGGCGGAGGCAGCAAGATAAATGGCGGATAAAACAATAACGGTCTTCTTTCTGCCGGTATGAAAGATTTCCATGCAGTTTGCGGTAATGGACTCGAGGACGGAGATACAGGAAGATAACGTTGCAAATATTGCAGTTACAAAGAACAGCATACCTACAAACGTACCTGCTTTTCCCATGGCGGCAAATACTTTTGGCAGGGAGATAAACATCAGGCTGGGTCCTGCGCCCATTCCCTCGGTTCCGGAGAAGACAAATACGGCCGGAATAATCATGGCGCCGGCGAGGAATGCAACGCCGGTGTCGAAAATTTCAATCTGATTCACCGCTGTGTTTAAATTTACCTCAGGCTTCACGTAGGAGCCATACGTAATCATAATGCCCATGGACACGCTTAAGGAGAAGAAAAGCTGGCTCATGGCGTCCAATAAAATCTGTAAGAAACGTTCTAACGTAAGTCCTTCAAAATTTGGTGTCAGGTAATACAAAAATCCTTCCCATCCGGTGCGCACTTGACCGGAAGCATCGGTGTGCTCTAAGGTCAGGGAGTAAATGGAGATGATGACAACGAGAACGAGAAGAACCGGCATCATCCATTTGGATACCTTTTCGATACCGTCCTCAACTCCATTGTATACAATAAAAGCCGTGACTCCCATAAAAAGGAGTGCAAAAATAACCGGTGACGTGGACGATGTGATAAAAGAAGTAAAATAATCGTCCGCGGCAGCGGCGTTTGCCTGTCCGGTGAGATACACAACTGCATATTTTGTAATCCATCCGCCGATGACCGCGTAATAGGTCATGATAAGAACTGGCACAAGAAATGTCAGAATCCCTAAAAATTTCCACTTCGGATGCATCTCGGTGTAAGCCCCAATGGCACTCTTTTTGGTGCGTCGTCCGATGGCGATATCGGATGTGAGCAGCGTAAATCCAAACGTAAGCACAAGGATAAAATAGATGATTAAAAACAATCCGCCCCCGTCTTTGGCTGCGAGGTACGGGAATCTCCATAAGTTTCCAACGCCGACAGCACTTCCGGCTGCGGCAAGGACAAATCCGAGCTGTCCTGAAAAATGATTTGATTTCTTTTCCATAGCAATAAATCTCCCCATTCTATAGCATATAGCCTGTATGGCTAAGATAACACAGGATAAGGTATAAGTAAAATGCATATTTTTGCTGGAATGTATAACAACTGGTTATTGAAATAACAGGGCTTGTAATTTCCGGCAAAACTACATATAATAAAAGTGTGATGAAACACACGAAAATTCTAATAAAAATGTGATGGAGCGTTTCTATGGAACGATTGATTTTGAAGAAACTGCTGGACTGGAAGAATTCACCTTATCGCAAACCACTGATTTTAAAGGGGGTGCGGCAGGTTGGAAAGACCTGGATTCTCAAGGAATTTGGCAGACGGTATTATGAAAATACCGCATATTTTAACTTTGATGAAAATGAGGAATATAAGCAGTTTTTTGAGACTACCAAGGATGTAGACCGCATTTTGCAGAACCTGATGCTGGCAAGTGGTCAGAAGATTCTGCCGGAAAAGACGCTCATCATTTTTGACGAGGTGCAGGATTGCCCCAAAGTCATTAATTCCATGAAGTATTTCTGTGAGAATGCCCCACAGTATCACATTGCGTGTGCGGGTTCCCTTCTTGGGATTGCTCTGGCAAAGCCATCCTCGTTTCCGGTGGGAAAGGTTAATTTTATGCAGATTGACCCGATGACCTTTACGGAATTTTTGCTTGCCAACGGGGATGAAAACCTCGCAGCGTATTTAGAGAGCGTGCAGACGATAGAACCCATTCCCGATGCGTTTTTTAATCCGCTCTATGAAAAACTGAAAATGTATTATGTCACCGGAGGAATGCCGGAATCCGTGCTGATGTGGACGGAGGCGCGTGACGTTTCTGCAATGCAGGAGGCGCTGTCCGGAATTATTGGCGCATATGAGAGAGATTTTGCCAAGCACCCCAATATCAGTGAATTTCCGAAAATCTCGATGATTTGGAAGTCGATACCGTCCCAGCTTGCGAGGGAGAACAAAAAATTTATTTACAAGGTCGTCAAAGAGGGTGCAAGAGCCCGCGAGTACGAGGATGCCCTTCAATGGCTGGTGGATGCCAGACTGGTGCACAAAATCTATCGGAGTACCGCTCCGGGACTTCCGATTGCGGCGTATGACGACCTGTCCGCATTTAAAATTTATCTGGTAGATGTGGGTCTGTTACGCCGTCTGGCGCAACTGGCACCTACGGCATTTGGAGAAGGCAACCGTCTGTTCACGGAGTTTAAAGGTGCATTGACCGAAAATTTTGTACTGCAGACATTAATGACACAGTTTGAGGTGGTTCCGCGCTACTGGAGCCAGAACAATCCGCCGTATGAGGTTGATTTTCTCATACAGAGAGAAAATGATATTTTTCCGGTCGAAGTAAAATCAGAAGCCAACACGTCGAACAGAAGCTTAAAAAAATTCAAGGAGCTGTTCCCGGATAAGGTGAAACTCCGTGTGAGATTTTCGCTGGACAATCTGAAGTTGGACGATGATGTATTAAATATTCCATTATTTATGGCGGACCAGGCGGACCGATTGATTGGAATCGCATTGAAAAATCGTTAAAGAAACAAAAGAAAGGGTTATTATGTTCACAAAATTTAGAAGTAAATATATAGGAGACTAAGCATTTTATAAGAGGTACTTATATCTGGCACTGCCGATGATTGTGCAGAATGCCATCACGAATCTGGTCAGCTTTCTGGACAATATCATGGTTGGACAGCTCGGCACGGAGCAGATGTCCGGTGTTGCGATTGTAAATCAGCTCATTTTTGTATACAATCTGGCAATCTTTGGCGCGGTTTCGGCGGCAAGTATTTTTGGCGCACAGTATTATGGGAAGGGAAATCATAAGGGACATATGTATTCCTTCCGTTTTAAACTGTATGCGGCGCTGCTTGTGACGATACTTACGATACTGTTGTTTTTGACAAACGGGGAGAACCTGATTTCACTTTATCTGACCGATACCGCGGGAAATGGTGCAACGGATGTGGCGTTACAATATGGTCTGCAATACCTTGGAATCATGGTCGTGGGACTTATTCCATTTGCGGTAAATCAGGCTTATGCGACGAACATTAAGGAGACCGGGCAGACGATGGTGCCGATGATTGCAAGCTTTGTTGCGGTCGGAAGCAATGCGGTGTTAGACTATCTTCTGATTTTTGGTATCGGACCGTTCCCAAAACTTGGGGTTATCGGTGCGGCACTTGCGACGGTGATTGCACGTTATATTGAAGCGCTCATCATTATTATCTGGGCGCATGGCCACGCAGACAAAAACAGATATTTAAAGGGTGCCTATACAGGATTTGGTATTCCCAAAGAGGAGTTAAAGGCAATTCTCATCAAGGGATTCCCGCTCATGATAAATGAGGTTTTATGGGCAGCAGGCATGACCGCGGTAACACAGTGTTACTCTGTCCGTGGACTTGAGGTTGTGGCGGGACTTAATATTGCAACGACGATTACAAACCTGTTCAATATCATTTACTTACAGCTTGGAGGCTGCATCAGCATTGTTGTTGGACAGTATTTAGGTGCGGGAGAGCTGGAAAAAGCAAAGGATGCGGACAACAAGATGATTGTTTTCAGCGTGTTCTGCTGTGTGATTGTGGCGGCGGTCATGCTGGTTATCGGCGGATTTTTCCCGCAAATCTATAACACAACCGACGAAATTAAAGAGCTGGCAACCAGTTTTATCGCAGTTTCAGCGCTCATCATGCCGTTTTGCTCGTTCAGCCACGCATCTTATTTTACCTTGCGTTCTGGCGGAAAAACGATGGTTACATTTTTGTTTGACTCCGTATTCACCTGGGTCATTGTCGTGCCGACAGCGTTTGTGCTGGCGCATTTTACCGGGCTTGGAATTGTAAGCGTTTACTTTTTCGTGCAGGCAACAGAGCTGATAAAAGTAATCATTGGTTACTGTATGGTGCGAAGCAACGTCTGGCTTGTGCAGATGGTGTAGAAGATTGGAGTTTCACTAATATTAATGGAAAAATACAGCTATTCCCCAAAATTGATAAAATATTGATTTTGGGGAATAACTGTATTATTATGATTTTGGAGGGAAAAATCATGCGGCTTATTGAAAGACCGGATTACCTGGAGCAATTAGAAAATGTGAAAGGAACACCGGATATAAAGGTAATAACAGGAATTCGACGTAGTGGGAAATCAAAGCTCTTAGAGATGTTTATTCAAAAAATAGTAAAGATTGAAGAAGAGGCAAATATTATTCATATTAATTATAATGATGATGAATATGAAGAATTGCTAGAGTATCATGCGTTATTGGATTATGTAAAGAAAAAGTATATTAATGGTAAGGACAACTACCTTTTTATTGATGAAGTACAAATGTGTGATGGATTTGAGAAGGCAATAAATAGTCTTCATTCATCTGAAAAATATGACATTTATATTACGGGGTCGAATGCATTTCTTCTTAGCAGTGATTTGGCAACATTATTTACAGGAAGAACGTTTGAAATAGAGGTGTATCCATTTTCATTTGAAGAGTTTGTGAATTACTATCAATATACAGATATGCAACAGGCATATATTAAGTATTTGACGGAAGGAGGAATGCCGGGAGCATATGTTTATAAAACAGAGAAAGACAAACATAAATATATAAGAGATATATTTGAAACGTTGATTTTACGAGATATAAAACAAAAATATAAAATTAGAAATGATATTGTGTTGGAAAAGGTAACAGACTATTTAACAGATAACATTTCAAATCTCACCTCTCCAAGAAAGTTGACGGAAGCAATAAAAGGGAAAGGTGATACGGCGGACCACAAAACAGTTGACAAGTATATAAATTATCTTTGTAGAGCGTTTGCTTTTTATAAAGTACGCAGATATGATATTCAAGGGAAAAAGTATCTGGCGAGTACGGAGAAGTATTATTTATGCGACCACTCTTTTAAATATGCGAAGCTGGGAACTAAGAATCCAGACTATGGAAGGGCAATGGAAAATATTGTAGCGATTGAACTTATGCGTAGAGGGTATGAATTGTATGTCGGAATACTTTACAAAAAAGAAATTGATTTTGTGGCGATAAAGGAAAATGAAAAGATATACATTCAGGTTGCCAATAGCATAGAAGATGAGAAGACAAAAGAGCGCGAACTTGCACCATTGCAAAAAATAAAAGATGCTTATCCGAAAATGATTATAACGAGAACCGGTTATCCGGAGTATGACATTGATGGAATAAAAGTAATAGATATAACAGAATGGCTTATGTGCTAAAACTATAGGAGGCAACACAAATGTTTCGCAAAATGAGAAGATTTAAACAGGAATTAAGCAAAGAGGAATGTATCGAAGTTTTAAAGAGTGAGCCGCGTGGCGTGCTTTCTGTCATTGGCGAGAACGGATATCCTTATGGGATACCGATGAATCACTGGTATAATGAAAAAGATGGAAAAATCTATTTTCACGGCGCCAGGGAAGGGCATAAGATTGACGCAATAAAAAATTGCGACAAAGTTTCCTTCTGCGTATACGACAAAGGTTACCGGGAGGATGGCGACTGGCCATTGCATATCCGAAGCGTTGTGGTGTTCGGACGGATTCGGATGGTAGAGGAGCAGGAAAAAGTCGTGGAAATATGTACCAGCCTGTGCAAAAAATTTACCGATGATGCGGCGTACATAGAGCAGGAGCTTTCGCACTCTGGTGGGAGGGTCCTTTGTCTGGAATTAAGCCCGGAAAGCATGACCGGGAAGCTGGTAAAAGAATCTTAAGTACATTTTTCCAGAGAACTTTTTATGAAAAATCCGTTGACTCTACAACCGTTGTAGAGTTTATGATATGATTATATCAGATCAGAAAGGAAATTATCATGGAAAAAAATCTTACGACTGGAAGTGTATTTAAAAATTTAATTCTATTTTCCCTACCGTATTTACTTTCCTATTTTTTACAGACGCTCTATGGAATGGCTGACTTATTCATTATTGGACAGTATGATGGTGTTGCAAGTACTACTGCAGTATCGGTTGGTTCCCAGATTATGCACATGATTACGGTTATGATTGTAGGTCTTGCGATGGGTACAACTGTCAGTATTGCACAGGCAATTGGAGCGGATAACAGAAAACAGGCATCTAAGGCGGTTGGGAATACGATTGTTCTGTTTATGGGAGTGGCTATCGCAGGAATGGCATTGCTTCTTATGTTAGTACATCCTATTGTATCAGTAATGTCTACCCCTGCGGAGGCTGTAAACGGAACGGTCACATATCTGACAATCTGTTTTATTGGTATTCCATTTATTACAGCGTATAACATCATCAGTTCTATTTTCAGAGGCATGGGAGATAGCAAGAGTCCAATGTATTTTATTGCGGTGGCATGTGTTGCAAATATTATATTGGATTACGTTTTTATGGGTGCTTTTAAGCTTGGACCTGCGGGTGCTGCACTTGGAACTACCATTTCTCAGGCAATTAGTGTGATAGTATCTTTGATTGTTATTATAAAAAGGAAGAGTGTTGTTCTTATTAAGACAGATTTCAAACCTCATCGTCCGGTGATGGGAAAAATATTATCAATTGGAATCCCGATTGCTCTACAGGATGGGCTTATTCAGGTCGCATTTATTGTGATTACAATTATTGCAAACCGACGTGGGTTAAACGATGCAGCGGCGGTTGGGATTGTAGAGAAAATTATGAGTTTCCTGTTTTTGATACCATCATCTATGCTTTCTACCGTTTCGGCACTTGGGGCACAGAATATTGGAGCAAAAAAACCGGAAAGAGCAATTGGAACTTTACGATATGCAATTTTACTGGCTGTGGGATTTGGCGTAATAGTATCTGTTGTTATGCAATTTGCTGCTGAACCGGTAGTATCGTTGTTTACAGATGGAAGTACGGCAGGAGGTGCAGATGTAATCCGCCTGGGTGGTCAGTATCTGCGAGGTTATATTTTTGATTGTATATTTGCAGGAATCCATTTCAGCTTTAGTGGTTATTTCTGTGCCTGTGGAAAGTCGGGACTGTCATTTATGCACAATATTCTGGCAATTGCTCTCGTTCGTATTCCGGGTGTTTACCTGACATCACAGATGTTCCCTGAAACATTGTTCCCGATGGGACTGGCTACAGCAGCCGGATCACTTTTATCTGTGATTATCTGTGTCGTGGCATTTAATCTGATAAGGCGTAAAGAAACGGTTATGAAGGGAGCTTAATGGATATGGACAGGAAAAATCTGTTTTCCATAGGAGAAGTATCAAAACTTTTTCATATCAGTGTCAGCAGTCTGCGGCACTATGAGAATGTAGGGTTACTTACTCCGGAATACACTTCACCGGATACAGGATATCGTTATTATGGAACAGAACAGTTTGAAGTGCTTAATACGATTCGGTATTTAAGAGCATTGGATATGCCACTGGCTGACATAGAGGATTTCCTGAAAAACAGGGATATTAGTAACATTGAAGAAAAACTGATACAGCAAAAAAAGATTGTTTTGGAAAAGCAAGAGGAGTTAAAGCGTATTGAGCAAAAAATAAATCATCGCTTGAATTGTTTGTCTGAAGCACAGAGTATGCCGTTGGATATTGTGACATTAGTGCAGCTTCCGGCATGTCGTATCGTATGGGTGGATGCTCCGCTGAAAATAGAAGCTTCACAGGATATGGAAGCACCCATCAGAAAGCTGGACCAGTCACGGGCAGAGGCAGTCGTATTTCTTGGCAAGGTGGGACTTGGAATCTCAGCGGAGCATTTGCAGACAGCAGAATATAAAAAGTATGATGGCATTTTTTTAATACTGGATGATGAAGATATCTACGATGGAGAGACGATGCCTGTGGCGGAAACATTATGTGTCCGGCTGTGTTTCCGGGGAAGCCACGCAGAGGCTTTTGGACAGTATAAAAAATTACTGGATTATATAAAAAAGCATCAGATGCAGATTGTTGGATTTTCCCGTGAGATCACACTTATTGATTATGGCATCACAAATGACCCTGAAAAATTTGTAACAGAAATCTGTATTCCTGTAAAATGTGATTAATTGGAGGATTCAAGATGTGGACAATTGGCTGCTTATGCAAGGGTTAAGTGAAGGAGATGAGTGGCCTGAGGACATAGAGGAAGAGAATCCGGAAGCATTAAAGGCTAAGGAACAGGCAGAATGGATGGAAAACTATTATCATGCTTTGCAGGAACTTGAGGGTGAAGATAAGCCATGATAGAAAGATACAGAGAGACAAAGTGGAATTGACAGAGATGAAAGAAAGGGACTGGAACTACTAATAAATTTCATAGTAACTTCAAGTCACTGTTGCATTTTACTATAATGGAACATGCAAAGAGGTGACGATATTATGGAAAATAAAAATATAGATCCAAATATACTTGAAACAATGCCAGTGGGACCGCTGTTTATAAAAATGGCAGTTCCGGCGGTATTATCCCAACTGATAAATATTTTATACAATTTGGTAGATAAAATGTTTATTGGACATATGAAGAACGAAGGAGCGGAGGCTCTTGCCGGACTCGGCGTAACTACACCTGTTATTCTGCTTTTATCAGCATTTGCCGCACTTGTGAGTATGGGAGGGGCACCTAAAGCAGCCATTGCACTTGGTAAAAATGATAAAGATATGGCAGAGCGTATTATGGGAAGCTGTATGGCACTATTGCTTGTTATATCAGTTATATTGACAGCAGGAATGTTGGTATGGGGAAAGGATATCCTGCTGGTATTTGGTGCCAGTGAAGATACTATAGTGTATGCTGTGGATTATATGCGGATATACTGCCTGGGAACAGTTTTCATACAACTGTCGCTGGGGCTGAATACCTTTATTACAACACAGGGGTTTGCGAAGACAAGTATGATAAATGTGGCAATCGGTGCGGTAATAAATGTAATACTTGATCCAATTATGATCTATGGGTGTGGCCTTGGAATAAAAGGCGCAGCAATAGCGACAGTGATTGCACAGGCTGTATCATGTATTTTTATTGTGAGATTTTTAGTCTCTGAAAAAAGCTCGATAAAATTAAAAAAATTATACATACGAATAGACTGGAAATTATTGCTGCCATGTATACTGCTAGGAACATCGCCGGCACTTATGCAGATTACAGAGAATATGGTTGCAATCAGTTTTAATACTGTATTACAGCGTTATGGTGGAGATATGGCGGTTGCATCAATGAGCATATTAAATTCCGTTATGCAGTTTGTCATGCTTTTGTTGCCGGGACTGGTGCAAGGGGCACAGCCGATATTAAGCTATAATCTAGGGGCAGGGCTTGTAGAACGAGTCAGGAAAACATTTCAATACCTTTTATTTTTCTGTGTTGCAGGAAGTTGTATCATTTGGGTAGCATGTATGGTTTTCCCAGAGAGCATTATTGGAATATTTACGAATAATGTTTCGCTTAGAGAATATTCGGTGACACCACTTCGGACATATCTTTGTCTGCTCTGTATTTATGGGATACAGGTTGCGTGCCAGTATAGCTTTGTGGCGCTTGATCAGGCAAAAACAGCTATTTTTTTAACAATATGGAGAAAGATTGTTTTGCTTATTCCATTAATTTTTCTTTTGCCGCATATTGTTCCGAATCCAACGATTGGAGTATTTTTGGCAGAGCCAATCGCGGACTTTGTGGCAGTTTGTACGACAGGGACACTGTTTTACAGATATTACCAAGTGAAATTGAAATCTGATAAAAGTTAAAGAAAGGGAGAACATCATTGTGGTGAAGATAAACATGGATGTATCGGCAGGTAATCAGGTTAATTGTGAAAGAATGATTTATACAGGCAATCAATGCGGAGCATATAACCTGTACTTGTTGCATCACGAAAACAGATAAGCCATAACCATCTACCTTGGAAAACGGATAAAACCAACCAGAACAAGTAATATCGTCAGAATCCATGAAATGGGAAAGGCGAGATACAAAATTTTCAACTCGCAAGATTGCCTGAAAAAAGTATAGATCCATATGATACGAAAACAGCATGTCCCTACAATTGTAGCGATAGCCGGATAGAGTGAGTGTCCGGTACCTCTTAATACGCCTGCTGGAATTTCGTATAAACAGCATAGTGGTTCAAAAAAAAGAATACACATCATGCGAAGGCAGGCATGTTGTATAACCATATGATCCGTAGAAAAAATGCCAGCAAAAAATTCGCGGAATATAATGAGTGGTTCAATGATAATCATGCTGCTCAAAACTGAGAAAATCGTACATATCCATATAATCTTTTTACATCTTTTCTTCTGCCCGGCAGCATAATTCTGACTTGTAAAGGTGGTTGCCGTCTGACCAAATGCAGTAATTACATAATAGGCAAAGTATTCAAAATTCATGGCAATTGTACTGCCTGCAATTGCAGAAGATCCAAATCCGTTTACGGAAGCCTGTACAAATATATTGGCAAAGCAGAATACGGCACCCTGAACAGCGGAAGGAACCCCAATCTTAAGAACCTCTATTATATAGTTCGAACGCATATTGTATTTAGAAAGTGAAAATGGAAATGCCGAGGTCTCTTTTTTTAAACGGTGAAGCATGAGGATTGCAGAAAACATAGTAGATATCACGGTGGCAGCAGCAACTCCGAAGACTCCAAGCTTAAACAGCACAACAAATATGAGATTAAGCAGCACATTTGCAATTCCAGAAAGGGTAAGTGCAATAAAAGGATAGCGGCTGTTGCCATAAGCCCGAAGGACTGCGGAAGCAAAATCGTAAAGCATCAAAAATGGATAACCAACAAAATACATCCTAAGATAAAGAATAGAGGTATCAAGGATGTCAGACGGTGTTTTGATAAGGAAAAGCAACGGAGCGGAAATACACTGCCCGACAACAAGACCAATCACACCGACAATGACAGCCAGTGCCATTGCAGTTTGAACCATGCATGTCATATCATGCTCTTTATGTTGTCCAATCTGTCTTGCGATTAACACATTTACACCGATAGACAGTCCGGATGATAACGATACAATCAAAGCAATAATTTCACCATTGGTGCCTACGGCGGCAAGAGAAGCCGATGTATCAAAGAATCCTACGATTGCGGTATCAGCGGCGTTAAATAATTGTTGAAGCATACTGCTAAGCGCAATAGGAATGGTGAAAAAAAGAATACTCTTGTACAATGATCCGTTTAGCATGTCTATATTTTTTTCATGGTAACGCATATTTTTGGGTCCTTTCAAAACAATCTTGAATCATTGTAGCTCAATTATTATAATAGAAAAAGTGAATATATTTGATAGATAGTATCGAAAAAAGGAATGATGATAAATGGACAATAATTTATTGAAATACCTTGCTTTTGTAGAAACTGTAGATAAAGGGAGTTTTACAAAGGCCGCAGACAGCTTAAATTATGCGCAGTCTTCTGTTAGCAAGATGATTGCAGATCTGGAAAAGGAATGGGGCATTTCTTTATTACAGAGAAATAAAAAAGGAGTTTGCCTGACTTCCTCGGGTGAACAGATTTTGCCATATGCAAGAAAAATATTAAATGACTTTGAGGAAATGCAGCAAAAGGTAAATGAGATTCATGGAATTCAAAGTGGTATTGTAAGAATTGGAACCTTTTCGAGTGTGGCAATTAACTGGCTGCCAAATATATTTGCAAAGTTTCAGGAAGATTATCCGGGAATTGATTATGAAATGCTTCTGGGAGATTATGACGAAGTAGAAAAATGGATTGATGAAGGGCGTGTAGACTGTGGTTTTTTACGATTGCCCATAGGGAGTGATTTTGATGTGATAACGCTAAAAAAGGATGAATATAAGGCTGTGCTGCCGGTAAATCATCCTCTTGCGGAAAAAGAATTGCTCGATTACGAAGATTTGAATGACCAGCCATTTTTACTGTTGGAGCACGGAGGAAAAACAGAAGTATCCGAATTGCTGGAGAAAAACAAGGTACATCCGAATATCCGTTTTATAACATGGGAAGATTACGCAATTATGTCAATGGTTGAAAGAGGATTAGGTATTGGCGTATTGCCGGAAATGATTTTGAAACGCATACCATATCAGATTGCGGTTCGCTCCTTTAGAAAACCATATTTTCGGGAAATTGCATTGGCAATGAAAGACAGAAAAAAGTTGACTCCGGCAACCGTAAAATTCACGGAGTATCTGAGGTTCCTTTAATTTACAGATTTTCCGGCCTTTTAGGTAGTAAAATTAAAAAGTCCGGTACCGTACAAATAGGATGTATTCTGGTATCGAACTAATGTTAAGAGGAAATTTACTCTGTAATGTTATGAATCCAGTCTTCAATATCCTTCATGGATGTACGCAGGGTAGCTTCATCAAAGCGGACATTTAATCCGGCTTTCACATCTGCACCGGTACAAATATCTTTAAAGTCCTTAAAGGTATGACCAATCCAGCCTCCATTAGTAGCAAATGGATAAATGGTTTTGCCGCTCCAGTTCTGGTTTTTTAAAAATGTGTGCATTGCCGGGGCAAATGTGTACCACCATACAGGGGTTCCAAGAATGATGGTATCATACTGGGAAATATCTGCGGATAAAGGTTTGATTTCCGGACAATATCCGGCATCTACCTCATCCTGTCCCTGATTTACTACATCATTATAGCTGCCCTCATATGGAGTAACAGTTTCAATACGCAGAATATCTGCACCTGTTTCTTTTGCAATCAAGTCTGCAATACGTTTTGTGTTTCCACGATAAGAGTAATATACAATCAATGGTTTCATAGTGAATGTCCTTTCTTCTGAGCTTTATTTTGTTTTATAGCGTAACCAAACGCTTCCGCCGTCTTTTACCTCAGCACTTTCGAGAATAAATCCCTTTGCTTTATTTGCGCTGAATCCGTTTCTTGTAGAGAAAAGTGCCGGAGTGTCAGACGAGCCATCTGCGGATGCCGCAATAACAACGCTGATTTCATCACACATTCCAGCCTGGATAAAGGACCAGTTGAGAATTCCACCGCCACCAAGCATTAAGGTATGGATGTCAAATAAATCATAAAGTTTTTCCATAGCCAGTGAATAATCAAGCTCTTCTTTGCCGGCAATGATGTAGGATATACCAAGTTTACGAAGAAAAGCTTTATAGGAATTGCTGGCTTTTTCGGTTAAGATTTCAATTACATGAGCGGTTGTATCTACATAATGAAGAATACTGCTTTTCCAGCCGAGCTTGCCAGATGGGTCAACAGATACATAATACATTGGTACATCTGCTTTCCTGATAAAATCGCCTTCCGGTACAGGTGCAGCGTTTTCATCCAAATCCGGTTTTTCATAAAAAGTAAAATTGTCATCTGTTGTGATGCGTCCGGACAGCCATCCCTGATGGTGATAGTAAGGCTCTTTGCCAAAGGCGATGTCGTAAAACACATTGCCGGCTGCTTCGCCTTCCGGTGTTTCCATATAATCTCCCATAATCTTTCCGTCAAGGGATGTCATCATATGGCAAAAAATATAAGGTCTGTTCATTTCTCATACCTCCTGTTGATTTTTGGTGAGACACAGATAATCTGTATATGTAAGTTTATATTAAGTGTACAACTTAAAGCTAAGTTTAAGTCAAGAATTTTCAGGGGGTGCCGCGGTAAAATGTAATACTAAATTCTTGATTCACCGACTAAATTCGTGTTTGACGATTTTAGTCTTACACAATTTGTGATATGCTTATTTTGGTTAGTGGATTCCTCCAACAAAAGGGGGACTATTTTATGCCTAAGAAAAAA
>JBNMKM010000034.1:0-35416 GCA_050874345.1 Roseburia sp.
CAGTAAGGAAAACTATAAGGATATTGTCTGGAAACTTCCGGCATCCGACTTACTGTATGTGGGAAGGAGTACGGAAAAGAAGTTAAGGACGCTTGGCATTCTTACGATAGGGCAGCTGGCACAGGCTGATCCGAAACTGTTGAAATCCGTATTTGGAAAAATGGGACTGGTACTTAGCCTGTTTGCAAATGGAGAAGACCAGACACCAGTAAACCGGGAAAACATTCATGCGCCCATAAAGAGTATTGGAAACAGTACAACTACGCCCAGAGATTTAGAAACCTATGAGGATGTGGCAATCATAACTTATGCTTTATCAGAAAGTGTGTCAGCGAGACTTCGGGAGAATAATTTTGCCTGTAATGTAGTGGAAATATCTGTAAGAGATAATGAACTGTACAGCTTTACAAGGCAGAAGAAAATCAGCAATCCCACTGATATAACAAATGAAATTGCAGAAACGGCATTAGAACTTTTCCGGGAAAATTATAAATGGGAGAAACCAATCCGGAGCATTGGGGTAAGGGCATCTGATTTGACCAACCCATGTTATGCAACACAGTTAAGTCTTTTTGTGGATGAGGCATATCGTGATAAATTGCGCCGGGCAGACCGCACGGTGGATGAAATCAGAAGGCGATTTGGATATAAGAGTATTCAAAGAGGACTTATGTATTGTGACCGGGTATTATCGGATGTCAATGCAAAAGAGGATCATACCGTTCATCCGCATGGCTATATGGAAGGTGGCAATAGAACTGGCATAGATAATATAAAATTAGCGAGGTAGAAAACATATGGACGAAAAGGTATATGTTGATGTAGAAGCGAGATTTACAGCAGATGGTCAGTTAAGACCGCTTTCTGTAACTTGGGAGGATGGAAGAAAATATGAGATTGAACGAATTAAGCATTGTGAAAGAGCAGCAAGCCGAAAAGCAGGAGGCGTAGGTATAAGATATACGTGCATGATAGCAGGAAGCGAACATTACTTATTCTATGAAGAAAACTTTAAATGGTTTATGGAGAGACGTAGTTAGTTTTTTGGGGGATGGGATTTCTTTCCTTTGATGGGTACATCAAGTACAATATAGACATAAAGAAAACGGAGGAAATTACAGATGAAAAAAATTGATATGAACTACGCTAACTATAAAGTCTATGGAAAGAAAAGTCAATCCTCAAACAAGAATTTATTATCTGATTTGCTGAATGAGATAGCGGAAGCGATTAACTTTAACATGTTGTATCTGCGTGAAGATTTCTCGGAAGCAAAAGGGTATCTGATCGATGAAGAGGATATAGAACTACTGGCAGAGATGGCAGAAAAAGCAAAGAGTAGCGGAGGAAAGAGAATCAGATGCAAAGACTTTTCACTTGCATATGCAGATACAGTTTCATTTTTTATTGATGCTTTCCTAACTCTTGCAAAACATAATGGAATAACCGGAGACGAATTATTTAAGATTAAATACCGGATGCTGTCAAAAACAGATTTTGTCACGATGATAAATGAGATAAATACAAAAACAGAAGTATTTAGTGAGGATCTGGAAAGGCATTATTTTTTGCCTACTGATTTTGAGCCGGACGAGGATGATCAAATGACTAGTTCTGATAAATACGTTTTTCTGAATCTGTTGCAGGAGAATATTGGTGCAGATAAAAAAGCGGTAAGAGGAATCTATATTACTTTTAAGGAAGACCGTCAAAATAAAGAGAATCAGAAGATGGTAGATTTCCTTCATTCAATGAACCCGGATGATAAACTGGAATATCTGGAAAAAGTGAAGCATCAGGCATTATTTGAGCATAAATTACAGCAAGATGAGGAATATGCAGAAACTTTGTCAGAGTTTGCCAGAATAGAGTGTGGTGGTGGCAAATTGCAGGAACGAAAGCAAATTATACCTTTGGCAAAGAAGTTGGCAAATATCATGGATAGAAATGCAGACGGATACATGAGTACGGAAGAATACGCTTATGGGGAGCCAGATTTTAAGAAGCCACGCCCGGTAGATGATACTATTATGGAGGATTTGGATGAAAGCAGGAATCTTCTGGATAAATCTATTCAATTTTATGCATCCATGAGAGCATACCGTAAAAATCATCCATTTACAGAGGATGATGAAACTATGCTGGAATATTTCTACCGTATGCGGTTTGATGAAAATATGTTTTAATACCCAAAACTGTCAATCGTGTGTACCCCTAAAAATTGAACAGAAAAAAAGGGGAATGATTTCTGAAAAAGAATCTGTATGATAAAGGTATAGCAAGTAACTTTGATACGAAAAGTGGGAGGTATAGCTTATGCCAAAAGATTTTGTGAATTTAAGGCAGATTGTGAAGTACTTACATGAGGACGATATTGAAAGCCATTCTAATCCAGAAGAAAGGCTAAAAAAATTATATGATACAGATAATGAGCATTTGTTGGAAATATTGAATGCGGTACATTTCTATCCCGAATTGTTGAAAGAGGAGGGGGAATATCGTATTCCAAGAGAAGACGGAGAATTGATTGAATGGATATTAAAGGAATACACTTCTCCCGACATGAAACTGATCCGAAAAGGCGAGTTTGCGAAAGCAGATATTGGTGTTGTTTATAAACTTTTGGATGGACTTAATAAGATATTGCAGCATTTGGAAGTTGATGAAGAGACTATTATGGCACAACAGCAGATTATGCATCAGAAAACAAATTACCACATAGCAGTGCGGATGTGGAATATGCAATATGCTTTTATGAGACTGATGCATGATATGACATACTATATGCAGATGCCAACATTTAATCTGACATATGATAATAAAGTGGAGTTTTTGGATAAAGCAATGGAGATAACAAAGGAATATGTGGAAGAGGTAAGGGAGGCATTTACAGATATTTGGAAAGAGAGAGAGCAATATGTGAAACAAAATTCCATACCAATTACACTAGAAGAAATGGAATTTTCGCAGCGTTCCATAGATATAATAAATACTCTATATAAAAATGATGAGTATGTAAAAATAAAGGATCGCCTGAAGGAATTAAGAGATGATAAGGGGTTTATAAAAAAGTATGAAAAAGAAAAGAGCAGATTAGAAAGTAGGCTTATTGAAATATTTCGGGAAGAGGCAAAACAATTTCCGATAGATGCAGATAAAATGACTAAGATTGAAAAAATTATGTGTTTATCAGACGGAGCATTTCAGATTCACTATGATGGAACCGAAAAACAGGCATATGTTATGTTTGATGTAGAAACAACCGGATGGGACAAATATTATATTTAAAAATCATTTGGGTTTAAAGGTTATCCCTCGATAACGTAAAAATCTTGGCAATGGCAGCGCAGCGATGCGTGTCGGAACTTACCATTGTCGGTATAGTCTGTTTACTTTCCCTTTACGGATTATGCCAGTCACAGATCAACAAGATTCATGCAAGGGAGAGAAAAGACTATGAGTAGAAGAAATACGCAAGCATTAAACAGTATACAGAGAATTTGCCACATTCAGAAGATTTCAATGGAGGATGTGTATGCAAGGGCAAAACTGCTGTTATCCATTTACCGGGATGTATGCTGGTCTACCGCATATAGGGCAGAGGAGATGGAGGAAAATCTTGGGTGCTATTGCAGCGGTCAGCTTTCGGATGCATTGGTTTATCTGGAAAGTTTTGCACCACAGGAAAAGAAAATGCAGTTTGAGGAAAGGGTACAGAGCTTATTTGAAACCAGATGGATGATAGAGCTTGTCAATAGTGCCATGATTAAAGTGAGAGAATTTCCGTATAATGGAGATTTGTATTTTCAAATACTGTCACGCTGTTATCTGGATAAATTCAAATATACAGAATCAGAGCTTTTGGAACTTTTTTCTTTAGAAAGAAGCACCTTCTATGACCGAAAAAGAGAGGCTATCTATGTATTTGGAGTGTCCTTATGGGGAGACGAACTTCCTAAAATGATGCGGTTTATTGCAGAGGTGGCAGATGAAATGAAAGAAATGCCACAGGAGGTGTTATGCTGATGCTAAGAAATGGTATTAAGAAAATGGAAATATTAAGCTGCATTCGTACATATACGGAAAAGAAAGGGTTTCCGCCAACTGTCAGGGAACTTTGCGTGATGACCGGGTTGAAATCCACATCCAGTGTGCATCATTATCTGGTGCAGCTAAAAGAAGAGGGGCTGATTGAATCGGCAGAATCAAAGCCCAGAACATTAACAATAAAATAAAGTCCGACTTATTTCCGACAGATTTACGATAAAAGTACGAGATAGTCCGTACTGAAAGTCCGACCTGTCAAGTGGTAGGATTGGTATGCTGGGAGAAAAGCATACCAACAGGCATTGCCTCATGTGAGAAATCATATGGGGCTTTTTTTATGCCCTGCCACACTCCCAGACAATTAAAATTCCGGGAGGACAGGACAATGAGAGAATTTAAGGAAAGAGACAACTATGTGATTAAGGTGGACGGAGAACTGGTAAAAGTCAGTAGAGAAGTATATGAAACCTATCACAGAATGGAGCGTAGGGAACGCTACTTGGTAGAAAGGGATCAGGATAACAGCCTGATCCTTTTTTCTACTCTAAGAGCAGAAGACAGCTCAACGGATGTACCGATAAAGGATAGCGGTGTGGATGTAGAGGAGGAAGTTATCCAGAAGATATTTCTGGATAAGCTCCCTAAAGCACTTGCTTTACTTACTGATGATGAAATTGAAATGATAAGGGATTTGTACTGGAAAGGTATGTCAATCAGAGAACTTGCGAAGAAGACTGATACAGCAAAGTCCACACTTCTTAATAAACGTGATAGGATACTGGCTAAGTTAAGAAAAGCGTTGGAAGAGAAATAGTTGTTTCTAAGGCAGGTATGGTGGGGTATAATTAAGAATAAAAGGTATGCTCTGCCATACTGTTGTCGTGTACAGGTGGTAAACTATAGAAAAAACGAAGGGGCAGGTTGTTATTATGAAAGAATTGAATGATTTATTTGATATATGGGAAAAGAAGCATTTTGACACAGGGCATAAAAGATTTATTCGTGATGGCATTGTGGATGAAAACTGGTGGTTGGAAAATCAGACTGTACCCAAAATATGTTTCTTCCTAAAGGAAGCAAGAACGGAAGAGGAACACTATATTCTCACAGATGATTTAAGAAATAATGAACCGTGGCGGTTATGGCAGCGAGTGGCAGTCTGGACTCAGGCTATACAGATGGCATTTTCCGGAGAGGAAGCATACAATGAGGAAAAAATAAAGCTAAAGTCGCATGATGCCATTAAGCAAATTGCTGTTGTGAATGTAAAAAAGAGTGATGGCATGAAAGAATCAGATGATGATGATTTAAGAGTTTACGCAGAGCAGGACAAAGACCTGCTAAAGAAAGAACTGGAGATTATCAATCCGGATATTATAGTTTGTGGGTATACGTTTGGACTTCTCAATACTGTATTAGGGGATGAGCTGAATGCAGAAAAAACATGGGATACTATGTATGGTTTTTGGAAGGATAAGCTGGTAATTGATTATTTCCATCCAGCCTGTCACTATCCGAATCGAGTAAATTATTATGCACTGATGTCAATATGCCGGATGGCAGAAGATGAATGGGAAGAAAGGAAGCATGATTATGCACGCAAAACTGATAGCGACATTCGGGCTTGATGAAGAGGAAAATGCATATATAGAGAAGTACCTGCCACAGAAGGAATGCGAAATCATGGATACGGATGTTGTAACGGATATAGTTGCTTCATCTGAATTTGCAGTAATTGTAAGAGCAGATGCCATGAGTCAGTCGGATATGGAATTGCTGTATGATTATTATGGGGAGGTTGCTCCACTTTCAGAAACAGTGATTTTCATAGGAGATGTGACTATCCCGGCAAACTTAAAGAATCATATTGCCGTTTACAAGGATTTTGACACTCTGAAGGAAAACCTGAAATACATACTGCTTTCGGCATACCGGAAACAAAAGAAAAGTGAGAATTTTAGTGCGACACTGGCAAATGCAATTTTGATATTAAGCACCATAAGAAGACAGCCGTACATTACAAGCACAGAGCTGGCAGAAAAGCTGGAGATTTCCCCAAGAAGTGTGCAGCGATACATTGAGACATTAAGGGTAGCCGGAGAATGGATTGAGTATGATACTGCACATAAGGGATGGCATTTGCAGGTAGGGAAATCTGTATTATGGGGCGATTTTGATGAGGATTAGATATGGTGTATGAAAACAGTCTTCCGGATATTCGGAAAGGAATTACGGTATTATTTGATGCAAACGATAGCATTAAGACACTGGTATGTAATATGCTTGACAAGGAAAGTGTGGAGGATAAGTACCTATATCTTGTAGGCATGGATACTTTGCAGTTCGGATTATATTACCGGAATGTATGTAAGGAATGCGAGGAGATCAATCAGCTATTCTATAATAGTGGGGACATCAATAATAGTATCGCCTGTCCTAAAGTAATGTTTCTGTTTGATAACATGAACAGCTGTAAGAATTTCATGGATTTCTTTGAAAAAATTGATGATCCGGTTGAAAAGGTACAGAATGAATTGGCATATGGAAGTACGGATAATATAGCAATGACACTTTCCATATTTAATCCTATTTCATGACAGAAATAACTGGGGAGAGATAGTAACTTGCCTTGCACAAAAATTATAAAGCAGCTGGATTGTAAATGATTGGAGAATTACTGTAACAGCCAGTAGTATCAACATTACAATCAATGAAAGCAACGAGTTCTGACAGGAAATCGTTGCTTTCGTTGATTTCACAGGGGTATGGGGGTGTAGCCCCCATGAGGAAACTATATATTTTTTCGGACACCCTGCCAGATTTTCGGCTAATAGATAAGAGGTAATTCCTCTAAAGAAAATCATGTGAAAACAGTATAAGCTGTTGGAAAGGCAGGTAAAAATGGAAGTAACAGTAAAAACCAACCCTTATGCCAAGCAGGAGAACGGAAAGCTGGGCGTAGCAAATGTCACTTTTGGAGAATGCTTTAAGGCAAGGAGCATGAATATTTACAAAGGCAAGGATAATGAGCCTTTTGTATCCATGCCGAGCTACCCGACACGTAAGGTGGATGAAAATGAACGTACCGTATTTCAGGATTATTGCCATCCTATTACAAAAGAGTTTAGGGAGCAGCTTTATGGTGCAATTCTGGAGAGCTTCAAGACCGGGCAGGATGTGAAGTTGATACCGGGACAGGAAAGGATACACCGGATATTGCAATTACGGTAGTTCCAATCGAGGGCGATAATGTCACAAAGGCACTGGCAAGGATGACGATTGATGAGGGCTTTGTGGTCAATAACATTTCCATTAAGGAAAATAAGGATGGAGAGCTTTTCGTATCTATGCCGAGTGTGAAGACAAATCTGACGGACGAGCATGGAAATCCGGAATATCGGGATGTATGTTATCCGACTACGAAAGAGTTCAGAGAGCAGCTGAATCAGCAGATTCTTGATACTTACCAGCAGGCAAAGGATATTGCAATGGATGGCGTGGATGAAAAGGCACAGCAGACAGAGAAAGATGCAGTAAAAGAGCCGAAGGAAAAGACATCCATCCGGGGTAAGATTAAGGAAGGACAGGAGAAAGCAGCTGAAAATGCTGCAAAAAAGCCTGAAACAAAAGTAAAGCAGACACCGGAACGATAAGACATACTCCATTGGTCTGAAGGAATTATATATCACGAAAATTAAATTATGATAAGTAGTCTATAGCATCCTTTAGTGAGGGGCTTAACTATTTTCAAAAACTGAAAATTCTGCTTGCCAAGTTGAACGATACTTGACAAGTAGAATTTTTTGTTTTATTGATAATATATCAGCGTTGATAATTGTAGTACAAAATGATACAGCCATATTGTGATGATAGGGGAAAAGATGGGAATACTAAAGAAACTGTTTTGCGCAGAAGAGCGAGATAATCAACCATGCATTGAAATTTCGGATGAGGAATATGAAGCACTCATTGAGCGAGCCAGAAAGATAGATGAAGCTCATAGGGAGCACATGGAATATCTAAAGAAGCATGACAAAAAAGAGTATAAACGGATAATAACCATGAAAAAATTTTCCTGTGGTCTATAAAAATGTTGCAGCCGGATGTCCTTAGTTAAACCCGGTTGCATTTTTTTATGCTAATATTGATACAAACACAGGATATGGAGGTCGAACAATGTCGAAGAAGATTGAAAACCACTTTGAATTAAAGGATGTATGCCGGAGCGCAGGTCTGTGGTATGTGGGTTCGTTTATGTTGGAATTTCTGAAAAGAAAAGCGGAATGGCAGAATGCAGACAGAAAACAAGAGTTCATCAAGAGCCTCTATCTGGAGTATCCGGGCATTGATGATGATATTTCCGGAACAACCACACGTGCAAATGCCATGATCAGAATCATTGAATCGGATAAGGTCAAGGATGCAATGCAGCTGGTGTTGGAGGCGAATGAGAAAAAATTAGGATGCATGGAATCTAAGACAAATGCAAAAGCAGTCCTTGATATGCTTGAAAATGGTACATTGTAGGCATAGGAAAAAAATATAAAAAATATGAAAAAACTTTCGGACACCCTGCCCAGTTTTCGGCTTATATGTGAAGGGGTTTTATACCGCTTCTTATTGCAGCTTGAAAATTGGATATACAGGAATCAGTTACAAGAACCTATATATGACAGCAGGTAAGACTTGCGCCATGAGCGAGGACAAGCAACTTAAAACAGCCCTATTGGTACGGACTGTCTGCCATGATACATATTAGGAATAATGAGACTTTCGTAGAAGTACGACTCGGTGCGAACCACGGAGAGGCTAGTTACCTATGACATCCAAAGACCTACATGGATGGGCTGATTTTCTCCCTGTATCCGGATGTGTCGGATGCGGTCAGGGGTGCGTGGCAAATATGGCGAACAACAACTATGAACATTATTCTGTTTAACAGTGAAAACGATGGAGTGGAGCAACCAAATAGCTGCTCCACTCTATAATTTTGCTGTTAAATTCGGATGAATCATAAAGTATAAATGGAAATGTCTTTACTGGAAAGGGATGGCGTGGATTTAATCCAACATTCCTTTTCTATGGTAAGATTCTTTTCGTCAATCAGAATGACAGAAAGATTAAGGGAGAGGTTTTCCGGTATCTTTGATGCATACAGGTCAAATTCTTCCTTGCTTGATGTTACGAAGCTGATTTTTTCCGTATCGGATATTTTTTCAAATGCCAGTTGCAGATAAAGAGCATGGAAATCTTTTTCCATCATTTCCTCTGTAGCGTTTGAAAGAAAAATAAAATGCCAGTGCGAGATAGCACCGGAGGGAAAGGATACTGACAAATGATAGTCGGTGTCCTTTTTTTCCTGCTCCAAAGTACAGGGAATGCCGGATACGGAAAGCGCAGTCAATATTGTACCCTGCATGAATTTCTTAACATTTTCGGACAGGGATGCGATAACGGCATGGTATGGATCAGTTTCATCCTGTGCAGCATATCCGGCAGCGGATAAAAGCTGTGCATAGGTTACACCATTACTTGCATTCTGGGCGATTGATTGAATTTTACCTATGGAAGGAGGATTTGCCAGCTTAGAGTTCAGTATCCTTGATAAATATTCCGGGGATACATCAATCTTACTGGCAAATTCCTTTTTCATTGTATTTCCTATTGCAAGCTGCAAAAGCGCAGCAAATTCTTGTGGATTATATTTCGAGTTCATAATAGATTCCTCCGATAATATAGTAAACTAATTGACACAAAAAGTCAATTTAGATAATTTGCAGATTAAGCGTAATTGATATGAATTGACATGGTAAATCAATAAATAATTGACATACCATGTCAATTTGTGTATAATGTGTATTGTGTAAGAAATGAATATGGAGGTGGTCAGATGAATCCGTACACAGTTGACAGGGTGCAGGATGGAAATGTTACTTATTTCTTCATCCGCTGTATGGAAGATATGTCTATTATGCCACTGCCTACCAAGTATCTTACGCATATGACAAGGGCAAAGAAATCTCCAAACACGGTTAAGCGGATTGCATTTTCCATTTCCTATTACATGAGTTACCTAGAGGAAAAGGATGTAAAGCTGGGGGATGTGTCAGAACTTCCCTATAGCGAACAGCACTTGCATTTCACAGAATTTCTTGCATGGCTGAAAAGTGGGAAGCATAACGGAGATAAGGAGAGGAAGCAGCCAATGAATGCAACCTGCAACACATATTTAAGGGATGTGTTTGGATGGTTTTCTTTTCTGGAACTGGAATACGAGCAGTTTCATGACTTAAAGGTATTATCAAGCCGGGTAGTTTCTTTTTCCAATAATGTAGGTGTCAGGTTCTCCGTAACCTGCCGGACATTCAAAGGATACTTGAAGGAAGAAGAACACGTTGGAAAGACCATTGAAAAGGACTGCATCATTACCTTATTGGAAGCGTGTGCAAACTGCCGTGACCAGCTGATGCTTCTATTACTGTCAGAAACCGGATTTCGTATCGGAGAGCTTCTTGGCATCCGGTACACGCAGGACATTGACTATGATAAGCGAGTGATCCGGGTGGAATACCGTGAGGACAATGAGAATGCTGCCAGAGCCAAGAATGCGGAATACCGCAGAGCAAAGATAAGTGCAGAGACTATGGAGATCCTCATGTATTATCTTTCCGAAAACAGAGAGCTATTAAAGGATGGCGATTATCTGTTTGTTAATCTTTCCGGAGAAAATGCCGGGGAGCCGGAAAATGTGAATACGGTCTATGCCATGCTTGGAAGACTGGAAGAGAAAACCGGAATCAAGGCAACTCCACATATGCTAAGACATTATTTTGCAAATGAAAGGCGTAAGAGTGGATGGGATTTGGCACTGATTTCCAAAGCATTAGGACATAGGCATATCAGCACGACAGAAAAGTATCTGAATATAGATGCGGATGAACTTAGTCAGGCAACAGATGAATTTTACAGTAAAAACAAGTCACTATATATGGTGGATAAATTGATATAAAGGGGGTGTGACTGATGGCTGCTTTAAGTCTTTTGCAGTTTGACATGACTGCCCGGATTGCAGAACTGGATGCACAGCTTGATGCCTGTGCCACAGTGCAGGGCAGACAAAGAGCAGCTGTCAGGGATTTCCTTTTACAAGAGGGCATCTATTCTATAGAGGATGTCACAGACGAGGATATACAGGATTACAGAGCGTATATCAGTCAGAAAGAAAATTTTTCTGATAAGCAGAAAGTGCTTTATGCAGGATGCATGGAAACATTACAGTATTCTTTCTTCGCTCCACAGAACGAAGCGTTTTTGAAAGAACTGGAAGCTGGCAGGAAGTTGACAGCTGCCATAAAGAAGACGGAAGTATATCTTATGGCACACGGCATCAAAAGGGCAGAGGATATTACTTATGAAATCCGTGCTTCATATGAAGCCTATGTCAATCAGTCCATCAACGGTCAGAAAAGATTAGAATATGTAAAAGCACTGGATAACATGAAACTTGCTTCCATCCAGAAGGAATGTGATAAAGCACCTTTTAAGGAACGGAAGTTAAGATATACCGGGGGAAAGATATTTCTCCTGTACCATCCGGATATTGAGATTGCAAAGACTTTCTATTACATCCGGAATAAAGAAGAGCTGCTGTTTGATTTTTCCTTACAAGCAGCGGAGCAGGTCAAGTATCAGATATTCTTTATGTTAAATTACATACTGGAGAATGAAAAAGACTGGAAAGCAAGAAGGGAAAGATTTCTTGTACCTCTAAAGCTCCTGTACAATTTCTGTATTGAGCAGGGGATTGAGGACTTGGAACGGCTGGAGGAAGAGGATATAGCAAAGTTTAAGGAAAAGCTGGATGGGCTTAATGTAGATAAGGCAGATATATATATCCAGATAGTAGACAATATAAGAAAATTCCTTTTTCTACGAGCAAAGAAAACAAACTGGGAAGCAAATGTGTGGTACATGGAGCGTTTCAAATTCCAAAGTGACCGCATGAATCCGGCAAATCCGGTGGTGCGTATCCAGTTTATGCAGGTGCATGATAAGGAAAACCGAAAGATTTTCCAGACATATATGCAGTATATGATAGGTGTTACATCCCTTGCCATCAGTAACATCCGGTTTCAGTTTTACCGGGTGTCGGAGTTCTTGGAATACTGTGATGCAAAGAATTTATCGGTACTTCATCTTACGGCACAGGATATGGATGCCTATATGAAGCATATCGACAACGGCATCCTACCAGAGACTTTCAATGGCAAAGTGGCAGACATATATAAATTTATGAAATTCATGGTCGTAAAGGGCTACATAGAGAAAGTTCCGTTTAATATGGAATATTATCTAAAGAATGTAGTGCCGACACACCATGATAGGGCATTGCCGGAAGACATGGTAAGTCAGATGCTTACAAATCTGCATCTGTTCCCGGAGCATTTAAGGCTCATGTATCTCCACTTATGGTGTCTGGGCTTACGAATCAATGAAGTCTGTACCATTAAGGGAAATGCCTACTATGTAATGAATGGGGATACATGGATCAGGCTCTATCAAAATAAAATGAAAGCCGAGAAGACAGTACCTATTCCGGAAACGCTTTATCAGCTGATGACTTCCTATATAGAAAAGATGCACATAGCACCGGATGATTATGTATTTCAAAATGAAAAGGGCGGTGCATATAATGTGGGAACATTCAATAAGCAGATGGTGGGTAAGTGCCGGGAACTTGGGATTGATTGCGGAGATTATACATTCCGTTCTCATGATTACAGGCACACTATTAGTACGGCAATGCACGGACATGGTGCTTCTATACAGGCAATCCGTGATTTCTTAGGGCATAAGTCAGAGGAAATGACAAAGCAGTATATTGATTACCTGCCGGAAAAGATTGATAAAGCGAATGAAGAATATTTCAGTATGAAAGAAAACAGTATTGCAAAGGCAGTACGGAAGGGAGGAAACAATGGAAATGAAACTAAGATTTAATGATTTGCCATGCTATCAGACGGAAGATATTACGGCTGGTTCAGCAGCAGATAAATGTAGAAATCAATGTTTTTGCATTGACAGACTTCCTACCGTGGGTTTGCAGAAAGAATTTTCTTCGTTCATATTGCACCGGGGAACGGTTTTGAAGGCATCCAGTCTTCGGACAGACCTCACTTCTTACAATGTGGTAAACAGTTTTTTATCAGAAAAGCATCCTAAGATGGAAAGCCTTTTAGAGCTTCCACTTGATACACTGGTAAAAGATATGAAGAAATGGCTGCTATCCAATGGAAAATCCTTAACAACCAGAGAGATAAGCAAGCGTATAGGTAAGGATCAGCAAAACGAAAGCGTTCATATCCGATATTTAAGAAAAGTATATGAGTACCTTGCCCCAGAGGATGAAAGACCGGAGAGGGAAAAGGATATATGGAAGCTGGATAAGTTAGGACTTATGCTGATTGATAATCCAATTAAAAATACGGAAACAATTAACTTTACAAAGATTGTACAAGACAAAATGCGAAAGGAAGTAAAGGATGCAGCCTTTATGGAATTGCAGACAAGGGCAGTCGGTACGGTATCAGCAGAAATCGTAGCGATAAACCGCTTTAGTTCCTATTTGGCGGAGAATTTTCCGGATGTACAGTCAATGGCTGATATAAATAGGGACATTGTTGAGAGCTATCTGATATACCTAAGTACGGAAGCGAATGACAGGAAATCCTATAGAGCAGATATTTTTCATCTGAAGGCACTCATTGATTTAGTTGGTAGGATGACAGATAATCAGAGAATTTGTAATCTGTTTCTGATTACAGATATTCCAAACAATCCGGAAAAGTTGTACAAGTCCTATTCGGATGCAGAGCTGAAAAGATTAAACAGTGCTATTGTTACTGCTGATGTACAGGTGGCAAGAGTATTGATTTTACATCAGATGTTAGGTACAAGGATTTCTGATACGCTGACACTAAAGCAGGATTGTGTGTTTGAAAAGGATGGAAAGCTGATGATCCGGATATACCAGATTAAAAGCCGAAGGGCATATCGCAAGACCATCAATGAAGAGATACTGGAACTGATAAACGCAGCGATTAAGTATACGAAGGCACATTCTCCGGACAGTCCGTATATATTTGCAAATGATAAAGATGCAAGCCGTCCAATGACATATGCAAAGATACAGTATCAGCTTATGGCGATTATCCATGAAAATGATTTAAGGGATGATAACGGAGAGCAGTTCGGTGTTGGCACACATTTATTCCGGCATACTTATGGTCGGAAACTGACGGAAATGCACGTAGATGATACAACAATAGCAAAGCTGTTAGGACACGCAAATAATTCCAGTGTGAAATATTACCGGAAAATGTCAAATACACAGCTTGCGGAAGAAACAAGAGAAATGCGTCAAAGCATGGATGAAATCTTACAAAACTTGATAAAGGGGTGGTAATCGTGACTAAGTATGACAGAATGGTTGCCACGAACAAGGCAACAAGTACTGCCAAGATTGCGAAAGCGAAGGCAGAGATTTCTAAAATGGTATCTGAAAACATTCAGGTAACAGTTGGCGAGCTGGTAAAACGAACCGGATTATCCAGAGGGTTCTTTTATAAAAATGAGGAAGTCAGCAGGGCATTAGAGAATGCCAGAGACTTGCAGGATGGGAAAGCCTTGACCAGACCTCAAAAAGTAATTCTTGATAAAGCAATGGATAAGCAGTTGCAGGTGTTACAGCAACAGATTGAAAAGCTGAAAAGTGAGAATAGCAGCTTGTCAAAGAAGAATCAAGATTTGCAAAAGGCACTTAACAAAAAGGATTTAAACTTCATCAAAAATCTATAAATTCTGTTATTCAGTTCTAAAGTTCATACAGTATATACAGTGTGTATGGTGTTAAAACCCTTGAAAACACTGCATTTGAAATCCCATAGTAAATATATTGGTGGTTTTGATTGGATTAGTCATTATTTTTAAGAAGCAGCTCACGGCACTGGTCAACAGTATTTTTGAAACCATCACAAAGAATGTGAAAAAAATCTGATGAAGAAGCGAAGCAAAGAGGGAAGCATTACCATTTTTTCGGCATTGTCCCTGATGCTTGTGGCATCCCTTCTTCTGGCTTTGTTAGAATCTGCGCGGGTGTATGGCTTAGATGCCCGCGCGGAGCTTCTGACGGAGCTTGGAGCCGAGTCGGTCTGCGGGGAATACCAGATAAAATTATGGAAGGATTATGGACTGCTGTGTCTGGACGGGGCATATGGCGGAGTGGATTTTCAGACAGAGCGTGTGGCAGATCGTTTTGTGGAGCAGGTGTCCAAAAACTGTAAGGGAACACAGCGTGGAGCAAATTTTTTTACACTCTCGGCATCAGATGCAGAAGTGGCCTCCTGGGAGTTGTTGACGGATGGGAACGGAAGTGTATTTTTTGCACTGGTTTCCTCTTATATGAAGCAGAATCTACCGAAGGAAGCTGCAAAAGCAATTCTGGAGCGATACGAAAGCGGACAGAAGTTGGAAGAAGAGAAGGATTCCTACAGTGTTGAGACGGCAAAAGATACACTTGAAGAAGCAAAAGAGGCAGCAAAAGAGGAGACAGAGGGAGCCGGAAAAGCAGACACAGGCAGTGTGCCAGAAAAAGAAAATCCACTGGAAATTGTGCTTAAATTAAAGCAGAATGCCATTTTAGGCATGGTGGTGGAGAATGTGGATACGCTTTCGGAAAGAAAACTAAATATAGAAGAAACGGTATCAAGGCGCACGCTTAACAGGGGAACCATGTCGGAGATGCCGGAGAAGGACTGGTACGAGCGGATTTTAGTGCTTGAATATGCAGGGCAGTATTTTTCGGATTATACCAGACCCTTAGATGGACATAAGGTATCCTATGAGATGGAGTATCTGCTCTGTGGGAAGGCAGAGGACAGGGCAAACCTTGAAGGAACGGTCATAAGGCTCCTTGCGCTGCGGGAGACCGCAAATATTGTGCACATTTTAAGCGACAGCAGTAAAAGGAAGAGTGCATCGTTAATGGCGGAGGCGTTAGCCGGTTTTACCGGAAATGCGGCAGTCATTCAGGTGGTGCAGGCAGGAGTTATCGCCGCGTGGGCATATATGGAGAGTGTGCAGGATGTCAGGGCACTTTTGGCAGGAGATAAGATTGCGCTCATAAAAAGTGCAAATCAGTGGACAGTCGATACCGAAAATCTGCTGGAGTCATTTCAAAAGACCGCTAAGGCAAAAAATTGTTCCAATGGATGGAATTATTCGGAATATCTGAAATTTTTGCTGTATACAAAATCCCAAAAGGTGCTTGCGATGCGCATGATGGATGTGATGGAGCAGAATCTCAGACAGATAGAACGCTACCAGAACTGCAGAATGGACTATATGATTACTGCATTGGAGATACAGACAGAGTATCGTGCGGTGCCGCTGTTTTCAAAACTGGTGGCGATTGGAAAGTTAAAGACAAAAAACTATTATTTTAAAAAATCGACAAAATTTTCTTATATTCTATGAAAAGGGGGTGTACTGCGGTGCCTCTGTTCTACAGGTTTTATCAAAATAAAATGAAAGGAAAAAAATCTCTCCCTGAAAGTACCGGTATGAATTTTTCTCATGATGCAGACAATGAATCTGGCGGCGTGCAGAAAAGAGGGGTACCGCAGTGCACCCGCTTAAATGGAGTGTTTACGTTAGAGGCTGCGGTTGTGGTGCCACTTTTAGCAACTTTTTTTGTGGCAATTTTATTCTTCTTTCGAGTCATGCAGGTGCAGCTTACGGTGGAAAATGCGCTTAACCGCACCGGAAGACTGCTGGCGGTCTATGCGGCAGGGGAAAATAGCGGGCAGGTCATAGAAAAGACCGGAACCGTGGTGGCAACAGCATTTTTGGTAAAGGAACTGAAAGAGGAACCGGTAATAGAGGAGTATGTGAGGGGAGGAACCTTTGGTATTTATCTGTTTCAATCTTCCTTTCAGGGAACGGACATCCATCTTGTCGCACAATGTTATATGAAGCTTCCGGTAGAACTTCTTGGGAAAAAGACTGTAAAGCTGTCTTGGAATGTTGTTTGTAGAAAATGGACAGGCTGGGAGGCGGAGGATGGAGAGGATGAATCCGACCCGATTGTCTATGTGACAGAGACGGGAACGGTATATCACAGGACAGAGATGTGCACTTATTTGAATTTATCCATTACATCTGTAGATGCTAACGCAATTGAACAGCAGCGAAATGCAAATGGGGGAAAATACTATGCCTGTGAAAGGTGCATAAGGTCTGAAACATTGCCGGAATGTCTGTATATTACGGAGCAGGGGAACCGCTATCATGCGAGTCTGGACTGCAGCGGACTCAAACGGACGGTGCAAAAAATCCATCTGTCAGAGGTGGAAGGTCGAAAACCGTGCAGCAGGTGCGGGGGAAAGGAGGAACCATGATAGGAACGGTTACGTTATGCGGAGCGCTTGGGGCGTTGGCATATAAGGATTGGAAGGAACAAAAGGTTTCTGTGTATGCAGTGCTTGTGCTTATGATTCTGGGAATGATTTTTCATGTTGTATGGCAGGAACAGGAGCTTTGGAATATTCTTGCAGGGGCGGGGCTTGGAGCTGGTTTTTTAGTGCTCTCATGGATTAGCCGTGGAAGCATTGGGGCGGGAGACGGTGCAGTGCTTGTGGCAACCGGTGTGTTTTTAGGCTTTTGGGGAAACTTAAGGCTTTTATTTCTTGCACTGATGCTTTCGGCGATTACGGCGGGATATCTTTTAGTCATAAAGAGAAAGGGGAGAAAAGACAGAATGCCGTTTATACCGTTTTTGTTTCTGGCAGATCTGTTGCTTATGATATGTTGAAGGTGCGTGGAAGTCTTACCGTGGAAGCAGCCATCATGGTGCCGCTCGTTTTAAGCGTTTTTATGCTGGCAATCAGAGGGGGCGTGGCTCTTTACGAGGAGACAAAGGAACTGACGATAGAAATAAAACAGGAGGAATCACCGGAGGTGTTAAAACACTTTTACCGGTGGCAGATGGTAGAGGATTTGATGGATGGAGAGGATAAAGACTGAATATATCAGAAACTTAAAGGGAAGCTATATGGTGATTGCCACGGAGTATGAGCCGGAGCCGTTTCAAGAAAAGATGCTCCGGCACAATCCGATAGAGGGGGTGTTGGTTCCGTTTTCGGAAACCAGAGATATGGAACGAAAATTGTGGTATGAAATTACCGGAAAACAATCCTTAGAACTTGTGCTTTCAAATCAGGAGATGGGGCAGGAATTATTTTGCCAGGTTTTATCACAACTATGCAGTGTGGTGGAGAAACTGGATGCGTTTCTTTTGAATGAAAATGGGATATTGTTAGAGGCAGAGAGTATTTTTATTGACCGAGGGATAGGACAGGTGGTATTTACATACCTTCCGGGGAAAACGGGGACTCTTGCAGCGTCTTTGCAGCGATTTGTAGAGTACCTTTTGAGCAAAATTGACCATAAGGATACCGCAGCGGTTAAGATTGCCTATGAAGTATATGAAAAAACATTAAAAGAAGGCTACACATTAGCGGATATCCGGGAAAGCATAAAACTTCCCTATGAAAGAGAGGAAAGCAGTGCAGTACCGGAGAGCCGGACTGACAGAGAGCTTCCGGTGAATCGGAGCTTTGTTGAGGAACCGACGGTGGGAGCGTTTGTGCCTTTGAAAGAACAGTGGGTAAAATGTCAGAAATTTTGGAAAAACAGACTTGCACGGGGGCGTAAGCGGATACGAAAGGAGCCGATTGTTTTTACGCCGGAGTCAGAACCGGAAAATATTGTGCATCCGACGGTACTGTTGTCAGAAGTTTCGGAGCCGCAGCGCGGAATCCTGCACTATGAGGGAACTGGAAGCGGAAGTGATATCACAATTGATAAGACGCCATTTGTAATTGGAAGTGATTCGTCCTGTGATGCCTGTATCAGAAACCGTGCTGTGAGCAGACAGCATGCAAGAATTACGCAGACAGAGGATATTTATTTTATCGAGGACTTAAATTCTTCAAATGGGACCACAGTGGGTGGAGAACTGTTAAATTATAAGACCAGAGTAAGTTTACAGACCAACGAGGTAATTCTATTTGCAAATGAAAAATATCGTTTTTTATAGAAGACTACTGTTTGCATTTCCTGGAAGGTAAAATTATAATAAAACCATATTAAATGCAGGGAAGTGTAAGGATGCGGGAAGAAATCAAAAAGCTGTTGCAGGATGAAGGATATCAGTTCTGGCAGACGGACTGGGAAGAAACAAATCTGTTTTATAAACAGGAAGAAAATAAAGTATATGGTGTGCTTGCGGTGGATGCAGAAGGGGGTCTGGAACTGACGGAGGAGACGTATCAGAGGATTCGCAAACGTATGGCAGAATGGATGCTGCAGTGTTCATCCCAGGTATATCCGATGTGCAGTGTGGAGATACTGACCCTTATCATAGGTGGAAATATGGAATGGGTGCAGCACCTTTGTGCCTTAGAGTCCGGCATCTGGGCGTATCGACCGGAAAACGGCAGACTTGTGATTTATGAGAACCAGCCGGGGGATTTTTTTGGTCTGCGAAAGAAATTAGAGAGTATTCCACGGGAGAAGACACAAAAACTGCCTCTTTTTACCGGTATCATTGCGGCAGTCAATGTGATTGTGTTTGTGGTCTTAGAATGTATGGGAAGCACGGAGAGTGCAGCTTTTATTGCAGAGCATGGTGGAATGTATCCGGACTTTGTGCTGACGGATGGACAGTGGTGGCGGATTCTCACTGCGATGTTTCTTCATTTTGGAGCGGCGCATCTTTTAAACAATATGGTGATATTCTGCTGTGTCGGTTCAAGGCTTGAGCGGGCAGTGGGACGCATCCGGTTTCTGGTGATATATTTTCTTTCCGGAATCGGCGGAGGGCTGCTGTCATTATTTATGATGGTGCATACCGGTGACTATGCAGTGTCTGCGGGAGCTTCGGGAGCTATTTTTGGAGTCATCGGTGGATTCTTATGGGCAATTATCAGACATCGTGGACGCCTTGAAGGGGTTACGGCGCGCGGCATGATGCTTATGATTGCGTTAAGTCTGTATTATGGATTTTCGACAATTGGAATTGATAACTGGTGTCATGTGGGCGGAATCCTTACGGGATTTGTGGTTTCCATGATTTTATATCATGGAAAACGCCAAAAAGATTGATTTTGCCCGAGAAAATTTATATACTGAAAGCAGCAGTTGCAACAGAGAGAGGATACAATGGAATGAAAGTAAATATTTATTATGGCGGGCGTGGATTGCTGGATGATCCAACCCTGTATGTATTAGGAAAAATGGAAGAAGTACTGCGGGAGCTTCGTGTCAGCGTCGAGCGGATTAATATTTATGAGCATAAGAACGAAATTGCCACATTGCCTCAGACGATGAAAGATGCAGATGGAATCATTCTTGCGACAACTGTAGAGTGGCTTGGAATTGGCGGTTATATGCAGCAGTTTCTGGATTCCTGCTGGCTCTACGGAGACAAGGAAAAGATTCAGACCACTTATATGCAGCCAATCGTTATGTCAACCACATATGGGGAACGCGAGGGAGAGGTAACCCTGGCAAATGCGTGGGAGATTTTAGGCGGACTTCCATGTGCGGGATTATGCGGTTATGTGGAAGATTTGGCAGAGTTTGAGCAGAATAAGGACTTTACCGTTATCATTGAGAAGAAGGCGGAAAATCTTTACCGCACGATTTCGCAGAAGTTAAAGAATTTACCGACAAGCAATCAGGCGGTAAAACAGAGCATTTTACGCACGCCGCAGATGGATTTGACACCGCAGGAGAGTGAGCAGCTTTCCAAGTATGTTTCCGATGATTCTTATGTGAAGAAGCAGAAGGAAGATATCGAAGAGCTGGCATCCATGTTTAAGGATATGCTTGGCAAATCCGAGGTGGAGGATGACTCTGTTTATCTCAAAGAATTTGAGGAACATTTTGTGCCGCAGCAGGATTTTCATGCAAGATATCTGATTATGTTAGAGGGAAAGAAAAAACCATTGTTTGTAGAAGTGACCAATGACAATATTGAGCTGCACTACGGACAGGAAGAGAACATTGATGTATATGTCAGAATGACGACGGCAATTCTCGACGGAATCATTCAGGGGCGCATGACCTTTCAGCGTGCATTCATGACGGGTGAGATGACGGCTAAGGGAAATTTCAAGACCTTACGGATGCTCGACAGCCTGTTCCATTTTGCATAGGCAATTTGTTTTGCTTGGCGTAGGCAATCTGCTTTACTTTGGCATGGGAAAACGTATTTTATGTAGACAGTCAGCTTTGGGCGAGTGGGAGAGTGATGGTAAAGGTACAGCCATCACCGGGACGGGAATCACATTCGAGTGTTCCGTGATGGGATTCCACGATTTGTCTGGTAATGACAAGACCGAGACCGCTTCCACCATTTTTGGAAGTGATAAAAGGTTCAAAAATCTTGGCAGCGAGAGCAGGGTCAAGACCCCCACCGTAATCGGTTACGGCAATGCACAGGGAATCAGAGTCTGCACGAACCTCTAACTTGACCGTGCCGGTACAGCCCATGGCTTCATGTGCATTTTTTACCAGATTGATAATGCCCTGGCGGATAAGCTGCGGATCAATTGTAATCTGTGGGAGGTTGGGCTGCAGGATGAGTTCACAGTGGAAATCCTGTGAAAAAAGAGAAACCGTATCTTTGATTTGCTCCATGAAGGTAGCAGAATCAACGCTGCATAAATTCAGATGATTGCATAAACGGGCGGAAGAAAGCTGGGTAATCATGTTTTTTAAGAAATTAATTTCGGACATGGTCTCGTTCCAATAGTCAAACGAACCAACTTCCGGGTGCTTTTTGGCAACCAGTTGAAGAGAACTGTTGATTAATGTGATGGAATTTTTAATTTCATGAAAGATATTAAGGTAATCTTCGTTGCTTAGCACACTTATCCCCGCCTTATTTTTAATATGAAAACCGATACGAAATAGTTTATCATTTACAATGTTAAAGTGCAATTAGAATAATATAACAAAATTCGACAACTGTAAACAGAAAAGGAGAAAAAGATGGAAAATTCAAACTGTATTTTTTGCAAAATCGCGGCAGGAGAGATTCCTTCCAACACAATTTATGAGGACGACACATTTCGTGTGATTCTTGATGCAAGCCCGGCAAGCAAGGGGCATGCCCTGATTCTGCCGAAAAAGCACTACGCAGATTTGTATGAGATTGATGAGAATGTGGCAGCAGATGCCATGAAGCTGGCAAAGAAACTGGCAATCCATATGACAGAGGTTTTAAAATGCGATGGATTTAATCTGGTGCAGAATAACCATGAGGTGGCAGGACAGACCGTATTTCATTTCCATATGCACCTGATTCCACGCTACAAGGATGCGAAAAATAATGATATTTTAATGTGGACACATGAAACATTTTCACCGGAGGAAATGCAGGAAATCTGTGCGTCACTCAAGGCATAAAAAACAGGAGATTCAAACTGACGGATATCAGTTTGAATCTCCTGTTTTGGTTCTATACGAAGCACATTTTTGTTCATTTCTAATTGAAAAGCCTTCAGGATTTCCGCTTGCTGGAAGCATCCACAATCAGATTTACGATGGTTTCGATGGAATCCCTTGTCTGGCTGTTTTTCATTGCGTTTATATAGGATTCTTTTTCTGCAATCACGTGAGTGATGGCAGAGCGCAGTGTTTCAGGAGAGAGATTTTCCTCTTCGAGAACATAGCTGAATCCCTGGGACTGGAATGAATTTGCATTTAAAATCTGGTCTCCACGGCTCGCATTTGCAGAAAGCGGAATCAGAATATTCGGTTTGTGCAGTGCTAAAAGCTCACAGATTGCATTTGCACCGGCACGGGAAATCACAAGGTCTGAAAGCGCAAATAAGTCGGCAAGCTCCTGGTTTGCGTACTCTAACTGAAGATAGCCGGCAGTCTGGGTTAAGGAATCATCAAGATTTTCTTTTCCACAGAGATGTATCACATTATAGTCCGGTAAAAGCTGCGGCAGAAGTTCACGAACCGTGTTGTTGATGGCACGGGAGCCACTGCTTCCGCCGATAATCAGAATAACCGGCTTTGAAGCTTCCGGGAATTTGCAGTAAGTACGTCCGGCGTCTGCACTTCCTTTTAATAATTCCTGACGAATCGGGGAACCGGTGAGTACAGCTTTTTCTTTCGGGAGATAGTTGAGGGTCTCCGGGAAATTGCAGCAGACTTTTACGGCGCCCGGAATGGCAAGTTTATTGGCAAGACCAGGGGTGATATCGGATTCGTGGATGATTGCCGGAATTCGACAGAACTTAGCGGCAAGTACTACAGGGACGGAGACGAAGCCGCCCTTGGAAAATACCACATCCGGTTTTAACTTTTTCAATAATTTGATGGATTGTCCGTAGCCTTTGATGACGCGGAAAGGATCGGAGAAATTCTTTGGATTAAAATAGCGTCTTAACTTTCCCGAGGAAATGCCATAGTACGGAACTCCCTGCTCCTCAATCAGACGTTTTTCGATACCGTCATAGGAACCGATATAGGAAATTTCAAAGCCCTCTTTTCGCAAAGCTGGCATCAGCGCAATATTTGGTGTTACGTGTCCGGCTGTGCCGCCTCCGGTCATTACAATCTTTTTCATAGAAAACAATCCCTTTCCTGCAAGATATACACTTCCCTATTTATAATACCCATATGCGAAAAAGTCAAGAAAAGACTTGTAAATTGAAAAATAAAGATTAAAATAGAGAGGGATGTTTCTGAAAACGTTACCGGCATGAAAAAAGCTGACAAATCCGGGAAAAATTTGACGACAGGAAAAAGAACTTTGTCGGAAGTTGCGATGAAATCATATGCCGCTCCTCTTTTCAAAAAAATGGATTCCTTCTATAATAAAGGATGCGGGACGGGGCTTTGGCATAACGGTGCCAGAAGGCCTGAAGGGAGCCTGCGGGAAAGGGAAACCGATGGAGCAGATCATGATTTTTCTGACAGACAATTCCACCTGGATTTTGACGGGGATTAGTACCCTCACGTTCATCCTTGTGGTTGTCACATTGCATAAGATAAACCGTTTGTCAGGGCGCATCAGAAAGATGGAGCAGTGCCGGATGGTGGAATCACGAGGCGAGGAGCAGGAAAGAAAAGATTCTGCAGTGAAGGAAGAAAACATCCATATGGAACAGGAAAAACAGGCGGAAGCCCCGGAGACGAAGGAGGCATCGGAACAATTGATTCACGATGTCATCGAAGAGGTGTTTTCTTAAGGAAAGCATGGGGAAAAAGCGTGTTGGCTCTTGCTATCCGAAATAGGGTTTGGTAAAATATTGCTGAAAATTAGCAATGGAATTATGAAGGGACAAAGGAGTGTTAAAAATGGGAAAGATTACATTTGACTATTCAAAAGCAGCCGGGTTCATCAGCGAAGAAGAAGTTTCTTACATGAGCAAACTTGTGGCAGATGCAAAAAAGCAGCTCACTGACAAGAGCGGAGCAGGAAATGATTTCTTAGGATGGATTGACCTCCCGGTAGATTACGATAAGGAAGAGTTCGCAAGAATTAAGAAGGCAGCAGAGCGCATCCAGTCTGATTCTGAGGTGCTTGTAGTAATCGGTATCGGCGGTTCTTATCTTGGAGCAAGAGCAGCCATTGAATTTTTAAGACATGGATTTTACAACAACCTTCCGAAGGAAGTGCGCAAAACACCGGAAATTTACTATGCCGGAAACAGCATCAGCGGTACATATTTAAAAGGACTCATTGATGTTATTGGTGACCGTGATTTCTCCGTCAATATCATTTCCAAATCTGGTACGACAACAGAGCCGGCAATCGCATTCCGTGTATTCAAAGAAATGCTTGAGAAGAAATATGGCAAAGAAGGCGCTGCAAAGAGAATTTATGCAACAACAGACAAGGCAAAGGGAGCATTAAAGAATCTTGCTACCGAAGAAGGGTACGAGACATTCGTAGTACCGGACGATGTAGGAGGACGTTTCTCTGTTCTTACAGCAGTAGGACTGCTTCCAATCGCTGTCAGCGGTGCAGATATTGACAAGTTGATGGAAGGTGCAGCAGAGGGAAGAAAACTTGCACTTGAGAAATCATTTGAAGAAAATGATTCCTTACAGTATGCAGCAATCCGTAACATTTTACTCCGCAAGGGAAAGGCAATCGAGGTACTCGCAGATTACGAGCCGAGCCTTCACTATGTTGCTGAGTGGTGGAAACAGCTTTACGGCGAGAGCGAAGGAAAAGACCAGAAGGGATTATTCCCGGCATCGGTTGACCTGACCACAGATTTACATTCCATGGGACAGTTCATCCAGGATGGTTCCAGAATCATGTTCGAGACCGTTCTCAACATTGAGAAATCCCGTGAAACAGTTGTCATCAACGAGGAGCCGGTAGATTTGGATGGTTTAAACTATCTTGCCGGAAAAGATATGGATTTCGTAAACAAGAGTGCGATGAACGGAACCGTTCTTGCACACACCGATGGAAATGTGCCGAACCTTATGGTAAAGATTCCGGAGCAGAACGAATTTTATCTTGGAGAGTTATTCTACTTCTTCGAGTTTGCAGTTGGCATCAGCGGATACCTTCTGGGTGTAAATCCGTTCAACCAGCCGGGCGTAGAGAGCTACAAGAAAAATATGTTTGCACTGCTTGGAAAACCTGGTTATGAGGAAGCAAGAGAAGCATTATTAAAAAGATTGTAAGAATTGCACAAAGAGTCGTCGAACCCCTTGTAAATAGCGGGCTTTGGCGGCTCTTTTTTTCGAAAACGGGCCGTTTTTCCTTCCTGTTCTTTCCAAAAACTTGACAAAAATGTAACGCTTTGCTATAATCGCGCTGTAACAAATTCGTAATAAATGTAATAATTTATGAATAAAACGGAACAAAAGTGTAATACTATAGTGATATAGGATACACCGATGGAGGTTTGAAATGAATTTGAAAAAGAAAGCGGTTAGTGGCGTCATAGTGGCAGGTTCTCTTGCGTTGATGTGTACAATCGCAGATGCAGCACCTGCAAAAGCGTATCTGACAGATACAGAAGTTTCTCTTGTAGAAGATACAGATGCTGTAAAAGAAAAGAAAACATCAGATGCCGGACAGGATACAAACGGAATGGCTGGCGTTGTGATTTGCTTAAACCAGGTAGAGACCGGAGCAATGAGCTATCTTGAGTCTGCATCCATCACGGTGGAGCGTTCCGCAAATGATGTGGTTGCATCGGCTGAGGAAGCTGAGGTTTCCGAAGAAGCAGAAGCTTCCGAAGAACCGGAAATATCCGAGGAAGAAGCTGCCTGGCAGAACCGCCTGATGGCAGATGTGGATGAGTATCTGAACATTCGTGCAGCAGCAGATGAGAATTCAGAAGTCATCGGAAAACTCTACAAAGGCGATGTGGCAGAAATCGTAGAGCAGGGTGAGGAATGGACCCATATCCGTTCCGGAAATGCAGACGGTTATGTAAAGAATGATTACTGTGTTGTTGGAATGGACGCATATACGTATGCGACAGCCAACGTTGATGCAACGGCTGAGCTGACGACAGATGCACTTCGTGTCAGAAGCGAGGCAAATACAGATGCTTCCGTATTGACAACTGCATATGCGGGAACAAATCTTACCGTAGATACGGACGCAGAAGCAGTAGACGGCTGGGTTGCAGTAGAATGTGGCGGACAGACCGGATATGTCAGTGCAGAGTACGTAACAACCGAGCTTGATTTAGGGGAAGCTGTTACGATTGAAGAGGAACAGGCAGAGCAGAAACGCTTAGCTGAGGAAGAGGCAGCCAGAAAGGCGGCACAGACGACCGAAGTCACGACTGTACAGAATACATCTGTAGCAGCAAGCGCAGATGATGTGACACTTCTTGCAGCAATCATTCAGTGTGAGGCAGGAAGCGAGTGCTATGAGGGACAGGTGGCTGTCGGAGCAGTTGTCATGAACCGGTTGAGAAGTGGTTCTTATCCGTCAACGATTTACGATGTCATTTATCAGAAAGGTCAGTTTACACCGGCAGGAAGTGGTTCTGTTGCAAAGGTAATTGCAAACGGACCGAGCGCAACCTGTGTTCAGGCAGCGCAGGAGGCATTAAACGGTACAGACAATACCGGTGGTGCAGTATCTTTCTGCAGAGCAAGTTCCGGTCATGCGGGCGTTGTAATCGGCAATCATGTATTTTATTAAATAAAAAATGGAATCCTAGGACTGTCATGCTGGCGGGTAAAATTCGTCAGTGTGACAGTCTTTTTTTGTTGTAATCTGATACCAGATATAGTAATATGGATATTAGCAAAAATTGTAAAACGGAGGTATTTAACATGGGAAGTGGTGGAGTTGTAATGGCACTTATTGTGCTGATAATTGTGATTTTGGCAATTCTGGTGTCCTGCATCAAGATTGTACCGCAGGCAAATGCAGCAGTTGTAGAGCGTTTGGGCGCATATCTTACAACCTGGCCGGTTGGTATTCATCTTAAGGCACCGTTTATTGACCGTGTGGCAAGAAAGGTCACCTTAAAAGAGCAGGTTGTGGATTTCCCGCCGCAGCCGGTTATCACCAAGGATAACGTTACAATGCAGATTGATACCGTTGTTTATTTTCAGATTACCGATCCGAAGCTTTACGCATACGGTGTAGAGAATCCGATTATGGCGATTGAGAATCTGACCGCAACAACACTTCGTAATATCATCGGTGATCTGGAACTCGATGAGACATTAACCTCAAGAGAGACCATCAATACACAGATGCGTGCAACACTTGATGTGGCAACAGATCCATGGGGTATCAAGGTAAACCGTGTGGAATTAAAGAACATCATTCCTCCGGCAGCAATCCAGGATGCCATGGAGAAACAGATGAAGGCAGAGCGTGAGCGCCGTGAGGCAATCCTTCGTGCGGAAGGTGAGAAGAAGTCTACCGTCCTTGTAGCAGAAGGTAAAAAAGAATCTGCAATTCTTGATGCAGAGGCAGAGAAGCAGGCAGCAATCTTACGCGCAGAGGCAAAGAAGGAAGCAACCATCCGCGAGGCAGAAGGTCAGGCAGAAGCTATCTTAAAGATTCAGCAGGCAAATGCAGACGGACTTCGGATGTTAAAAGAAGCTGCACCGGATGCCAGTGTCATCCAGCTTAAGAGCCTTGAGGCATTTGCAAAGGCAGCGGACGGAAAGGCAACAAAGATTATTATTCCATCCGAGATTCAGGGACTTGCAGGACTTGCCAAGGCAGTGACAGAAGTAGCAGTACCGGAGAAGAACTAATATTACAGGCTATATCAAATGCGGGCTATCATGAAAATGATAGCCCGATTAACTAGGACGAGAGGAGCAGAAACAATGAATTTAAAGGGACGCAGTTTTTTAAAATTAATGGACTACACACCGGAAGAGATTTTATATCTTGTAGATCTGGCAGCAGAACTCAAAGAAAAGAAAAAGAAGGGAATTCTGCACAACAGCCTGATTGGCAAAAACATTGCACTTATTTTTGAAAAAACCAGCACCAGAACACGCTGCTCCTTCGAAGTGGCAGCCTATGACCTTGGTATGCACGTTACATACTTAGATCCGTCAGGTTCTCAGATTGGCAAAAAAGAAAGTATTCCGGATACGGCACGCGTATTGGGACGGATGTTTGACGGCATCGAGTACCGTGGATTTGGACAGGATATTGTGGAAGAACTGGCAAAATATGCAGGTGTTCCGGTCTGGAACGGACTGACGAATGAGTTTCATCCGACACAGATGATAGCAGATATGCTCACCATCAAGGAGCATTTTGGCAGATTAAAGGGAATCCGTCTTGTATACATGGGCGATGCCCGCTATAATATGGGAAATTCCCTGATGGTAACCTGCGCAAAGCTTGGAATGGATTTTGTTGCCTGCACATCGAAAAAATATTTCCCGGATGAAAAACTGATTGCGTACTGCGAGGATGTTGCAAAAGAGACTGGCGCAACGCTTACATTTACCGAGGATGTAAAAGCCGGAACCAAAGATGCGGACGTTATTTACACGGATGTCTGGGTATCCATGGGAGAGCCGGACGAAATCTGGGCAGAGCGCTTAAAGGATTTGATGCCGTATCAGGTCAACCGTGCCGTGATGCAGAATGCAAAGCCGGAAGCCGTATTTATGCACTGCCTGCCGGCATTCCATGATTTAAAGACCAAGATTGGAAGGGAAGTATACGAGAAGTTCGGTTACAGCGAGCTTGAAGTGACCGACGAAGTATTTGAGAGTGCACAGTCTGTGGTATTTGACGAGGCAGAAAACCGGATGCACACCATCAAGGCTGTGATGCTTGCAACCTTAGGAGATTAATGATATGAAAACCAAATTACTGACTCTGCTGCGGGAGGCAGAGGGATATATCTCCGGGCAGGAGCTGTGTGAGCGCTTCGGCGTGTCACGGACGGCGGTGTGGAAGGCAGTCAATCAGCTAAAAGAAGCCGGATACGAAATTGAGGCGGTGCAGAATAAAGGCTACCGCCTGACCGCAGTTCCGGACAGACTGTGTGAAATGGAATTAAACAGCATCCGCAAAACAGACTGGATGGGCGCTGAAATTTATTATTTTGATACCATTGACTCCACCAACATCAAGGCAAAAAAACTGGCGGAGGAGGGACATCCCGGAGGAACCCTGGTTGTCGCAGAACAGCAGGAAAACGGAAGAGGCAGGCGTGGACGCGCCTGGCAGTCGCCGCCGGGAGAAGCGGTTTTTATGACATGGGTGCTCAAACCCCAGATAAATCCAAACAATGCATCAATGATTACACTTGTAGCTGCACTTGCGGTAAATGCGGCGATTGAGGACTGCACCGGACGTAAGGCTGGCATCAAGTGGCCAAATGACATTGTGATGAATGGCAAAAAGGTCTGCGGAATACTCACAGAAATGAGTGCGCAGTTCGATTATATTAACCATATTGTGGTGGGAGTCGGAATCAACGTAAACAATTCCGCCTTTCCAGAGGAGATAGCAGATGTTGCGACATCGCTGTACCTTGAGACGGGCGTCCGCCATAACCGGGCAGCCCTGATTGAAAAGGTGCTCGAGCATTTTGAACACTACTATGCAGTGTTCCTTGAGACGGAAGACTTAAGCGGACTTGTCCGGGAATATGATGAAAGCCTTGCAAACAGCGGGAAAAAAGTCCGGGTGCTCGACCCGAAAGAGCCGTTTGAGGGTGTGGCAGAAGGAATTACAAACCGGGGAGAGCTTATCGTAAAAACGGAGGAAGGAAACCAGATGGTTTCTTCCGGTGAAGTATCGGTGCGGGGAATCTACGGATATATCTAAGTGTGAAATGGAGAGACCCAGATAATGGAAGAAGTTGTACTTTGCGGAGCAAGTGCTTACAATAAAAAATTTTATTTAAACCAGAATTTCAAGGGGATGCCCCAGCAGATTAAGGATGAGCTGAAAATCATGTGCGTATTGTTTACGGAAGACATTGGCGGCATCTTTGAGCTGGTGTTTGATGAAGACGGAACGCTTGAATTTCGTACCTCCTGTGATGAGGGGGATTTGCTGTATGATGAGATTGGCTGCGGCTTAAAAATCAGAGAACTGCAGCGCACGAAGGAAGAGTTACTTCGTTCCCTTGAAATGTACTATAAGGTAATTTACGGAAGACTTGACGACGAAGATTAATGTCTTTCGCGCGGGAAAGGAAATGGTTAGTAAAACATGATTATTACAATTGACGTTGGAAATACAAATATTACGGTGGGTGTGTTTGACGGAGATGAAGTTGCAGCAACTTTTCGTATGACGACGAAGATGCCGCGTACATCGGATGAGTATGGGATGCTTTTAATTAATCTTTTAGAGCAGAATGAAATCAACCATACGCAGATTGAGGATGCAATTATCGCTTCGGTTGTGCCAAACGTGATGCATTCTTTAGAAGGCGCTGTGGTAAAATATTTAGGAATCACGCCGATTATCGTGGAGCCTGGCACGAAGACCGGAATCCGTGTGGTAACGGAGAACCCGCGTCAGATTGGTGCAGACCGGATTGTGGATGCAGCAGCGGCTTACGGAATTTATGGCGGACCGGTATTAGTGCTTGATTATGGAACGGCAACAACCTATGATCTGGTTGACAAGGACGGTTCCTTCCTTTCGGGTGTGACAGCGCCAGGTATCCGTATTTCAGCGAAGGCACTCTGGGAAGATGCGGCAAAGCTTCCGGAGATTGAGATTATAAAACCGGAAAGCATCCTGGCAAAAGAAACCATTTCAAGCATGCAGGCGGGACTTGTCTACGGACAGATTGGACAGACCGAATACATCGTAAAGCATATGATAAAAGAGGCAAACCTCGGAGAAGTAAAGGTTGTTGCAACAGGTGGACTTGGCAGAATCATTGCAAATGAGACAGACGTAATAGATGTCTACGACCCAAATCTGACCCTAAAGGGCATGAACCTGATTTATAAGAAACAGAACCGTAAGAGTGGAAAAATCAGATAAGCTTTTACGGCGGAAGGAGAATGATGAGTGTCATAAAACAACTTGGGATTGGCAGTGTAACACTTGAAAATAATCTGATATTAGCTCCAATGGCAGGCGTCACAGACCTGCCATTTCGCCTCTTATGCAAGGAGCAGGGCGCAGGACTTCTGTGCATGGAGATGGTCAGTGCCAAGGCGATTCTATACAAAAATAAAAATACAGAAGAGCTTTTAAGCATCGACGAGCGGGAACATCCGGTTTCTCTTCAGCTATTCGGCTCAGACCCCGACATTATGGCACAGATTGCACATCAGATAGAGGAGCGTCCGTTTGACATTTTAGACATCAACATGGGGTGTCCGGTGCCCAAGGTGGTCAATAACGGAGACGGTTCAGCACTTATGAAAAATCCCGTTCTTGCAGGCAAAATCATCGAGAAAACCGTAAATGCGGTAAAAAAGCCCGTCACGGTAAAAATCCGCAAGGGATTTGACGATGAGCACATCAATGCAGTGGAGATGGCACATATCGCAGAGGAATCCGGTGCGGCGGCTATTGCGGTGCATGGGCGCACGAGAGAACAGTATTATTCCGGCAATGCGGACTGGGAGATTATACGGAAGGTCAAAGAGGCGGTTTCCATTCCGGTAATCGGAAACGGAGATTTGACCTGCGCAAAGGATGTTGAAAAAATGGCAGAGGAGACCGGATGCGACGGCTTTATGATTGGCAGGGGTGTGCAGGGAAATCCGTGGCTGTTTCACCAGATTTTACACTATTTTGAGACGGGCGAGGAGTTGAAAAAACCTTCGTTTGAGGAAGTGACGCAGATGCTTTTGCGCCATGCAGCAATGCAGCTCGAATTTAAAGGGGAATATACCGGCATCCGCGAAATCCGCAAGCATGCGGCATGGTATACCGCCGGGTACAAAAATTCTTCAAAGCTGCGCGGGCGTATCAATGAGGTGGAAAACTACGAGCAGTTAAAGGCATTATTTGAGGAAGCGCTGTCATATAATGAATAAAGGAATTTTCCGGGAGAGGCTATGGCATATTCCAATCCGTTTCTCTGTGAGTTTGCCGCTGTTTTCGATGGAATTCTGCGGGAAAAACAGATTCCTGCGGCGGGACGAAATCTTCTCGTGATAGATGAGGAGCCGGAGGAGGGCATTTTTGAACCGTTGGATGTCACTGGCGTTTTAGTGCAGATTGCAGAGTCCGTGCGCTGTTTGCAGATATATACGAACCGTCCTGCATATTTTGCCGGATTTACAGAGACAATGTATGAGGAAAACGGGCTGCTTGCAGTGACAGAGCCGAAGGAGAAACTAAAACAGCGGTTGTGCAGGGCAAAGGGCGGGCAGGAGTCCGACCGGTGGATTGTGCTCGACTTTGAATGGCAGGGACGTTGTTATCCATTCGGAGCAGACATTTCCTATATTCCGATTCACAAAAAACCTTGGGAAATGGCGGAAAATCTTGACATTGCAGTACCTATCGGTTATAATACTGTGATTGTTAAGAGAGTGAGAACTGCGAAGAAGGTGCCGCAAAGAGACCGTTTTGAGCAGGCTTTTTACGGAACGGAATCGTAGGTTTACAATAAATAAAAGAAGGGTAGAAGGCAATGGATAAGAAAAATATTCTGACGTATGAAGGGCTGAAAAAACTCGAGGACGAGTTAGAAAATCTGAAAGTTGTAAGAAGAAAAGAGGTTTCCCAGAAGATTAAAGAGGCAAGAGAGCAGGGAGACTTATCCGAGAATGCAGAGTACGATGCTGCAAAAGACGAGCAGAGAGATATCGAAGCACGTATCGAGGAATTAGAGAAGATTTTAAAGAATGCAGAAGTCGTTGTAGAGGAAGAGGCAGATTTAGACAAAGTCAGCATCGGATGCAGCGTAAAGATTTTAGATATCGAATTTGATGAGGAACTGGAATACAAAATCGTAGGTTCTACAGAGGCAAACAGCCTGAAAGGAAAGATTTCCAATGAATCTCCGGTTGGTAAGGCACTCCTTGGTAAAAAGGTTGGCGATACCGTAACCGTAGAGACACAGGCAGGCGAGTTGGAGTACAAGGTACTTTCCATTCACAGAGCAAATTAAGAGATGACCGGCAGCAGACAGGCTGCACGAAAGAATAATGGAGGAAGACATGGCAGAGCAGAATAACAACCAGCAGGATATCAACCAGTTGTTAAAGGTTCGTTACGAGAAATTGCAGGAATTGCAGGCAAATGGCAAGGATCCGTTTGTCATTACCAAATATGATGTAACTAATCATACCATCGACATCAAAGAGAAATTTGACGAGATGGAGGGCAAAGAAGTTTCTATCGCAGGACGTATGATGTTTAAACGTGTCATGGGAAAGGCTTCCTTCTGCAATATTCAGGATTTAAAGGGACGTATTCAGGTGTATGTGGCAAGAGACAATATCGGTGAGGAGCCATATGCAGATTTCAAGAAATTTGACGTGGGCGATATTCTCGGCGTGAAAGGAACTGTCTTTAAGACTAAGACAGGCGAGATTTCTGTTCATGCTTCCGAAGTGACTCTTTTATCCAAGAGTTTGCAGATTCTTCCGGAGAAATTCCACGGACTGACCGATACTGATACTAGATATCGTCAGAGATATGTGGATCTTATCATGAACGAGGAAGTAAAAGAGACATTTGTAAAACGTTCCCGTATTATCAAGGAAATCCGTAATTTCTTAGACAACAGAGGATTTATGGAAGTGGAAACTCCGATGCTGGTATCAAATGCGGGTGGAGCAGCAGCAAGACCGTTTGATACCCACTACAATGCACTCAACGAGGATGTAAAGCTTCGTATTTCTCTGGAGCTTTACTTAAAGAGACTGATTGTCGGTGGCCTTGAGCGCGTTTATGAAATCGGACGAGTTTTCCGTAACGAGGGTGTCGACACCCGTCATAACCCGGAATTCACCCTGATGGAGCTGTATCAGGCATACACGGATTACGAGGGCATGATGGAGTTGACCGAGAGCATGTTCCGCTACCTGGCAGAGACCGTCTGCGGAAGTTCCGTGATTACTTACAACGGAATGGAAATTGACTTTGGCAAGCCGTTTGAGCGTATCACCATGAACGACTGTATCAAGAAATATACCGGAATTGATTTTGATACCGTAGCAGATGACGCAGCAGCAAAGGCACTTGCAGACGAGCACCATGTTGCATACGAAGAGCGTCACACCAAGGGCGATATTATCAACCTGTTCTTTGAGGAGTTCTGCGAGAAGAATCTGATTCAACCGACATTTGTCATGGATCATCCGCTTGCAATTTCTCCGCTTACCAAGAAAAAACCTTCTGACCCGGAGAAGGTAGAGCGTTTCGAGCTTTTCATCAACACCTGGGAAATGTGTAACGCTTACTCCGAGTTAAACGACCCGGTAGACCAGAGAGAGCGTTTCGCTGCACAGGATGCCGCATTTGAAGCCGGTGATGAAGAGGCAAACCACACAGACGAGGATTTCTTAAACGCATTGTCTATCGGTATGCCGCCGACAGGTGGAATCGGTTACGGAATCGACCGTCTGGTAATGCTGTTGACAGATTCCCCGGCCATCAGAGATGTTTTGCTCTTCCCGACGATGAAGTCTATTGATAAGTAGGAATGCAGGAAAATCAAGGGTTTCAGAGCGTGGATGTACTAAAATATATAGTTGGTCAAGGGGTTTTGAACAAGATTTGACCAATTTTTGGCATAGTCAAAAAAAGATTAGTACAGGTTAGTACAGATTGCTTAGTCTGAAAAATTAAAGATTGTATTACTTAGAGGAC
>JBNMKM010000035.1:0-33441 GCA_050874345.1 Roseburia sp.
GGAACAGGCTGACTGATAATATCAGTCACATGGGACATGATCTCGTCCAGTGATGTGCCATTCTCATAACTTTCATACAGCTTATCCATGTTAAGGGTAGGAGCTACATTCTCTCCCGGCTGCTTAATTCGCATACCATGATAATTCTCATTCAACTTCTGCACGGTATCTAATACCACTTCTGCTTCCATTCCCTTTTCATATAAGGTCTGTTCTACTTTCTCCTTTAAGGTATCCTGAAATTCCTCAAAACTCATATTTCTATTGTCTTCCATAATTACATTTCCTCCAAATTCTCATTATTTTTTCTACAGTTACCAATACGATTTTCTTTGATTGCTCTTTCCCGGTCTTTTTGGCGCCTTTCCTCGCTGTAAGGCTTACGGATGGTAACAAGCCTTTTATCCAATGAAAAAGTCATTCCACCATCCGCATTCTCACTGACCGGACTGCATTCATCCGGGTATTGTTTTGAAAGTTCCTGCAGCCTGTTTTTCCATCTGGCATTGTGGGTATAAATTTCTGCCCTATCCTCTGCCTCATTAAACAAGACTACCGTTTCCTTCTCTACTTTTGTCCTCATGCCTACTCCCCTTTCTTGGGAAACTCCAGCTTAAAATTCACATATTCCCCGGTATCATCCAGTACAAGGTAAGCATCAAATTCCTTATCTTTTTTCTGGGAATAAAGCCCCTTAACAAATACCTTTCCGCTTTTCAGCAAAGATACAGCCATTGATTTTGTGACCTTTTTCTTCATGGATGATAGAAATTTGCTTTCTTTCCAGATAGAAAAATGGCAGTCCCGGTTGGAACAGTAGTAATTTTTCTGTCCCTCATAAACCGGGCTGCCACATCTGGGACACTTTCCCAATGCTTCCCTTTCTTTTCTGCTACCTGCAAAACGCTCCTTTTCCCCTTCCGGGACTAAGCTGTTTTCTTTTACAAGTTCTGATACCATATCGGTAATATCACGCATGAACACACTCGCATCTGCTGTCTTTTTTTCTATCTGCATCAGAATGTTTTCCCAGTCTGCCGTTAGCTTTGCACTCTTTACCCTTTCCGGTAAAATGGCAATCAGATTTTCCCCTGCTTTCGTGGGAAGTACCTGCTTGCCTTTTCGCTCCAGATACCCATTGGCTACCAGTTTTTCAAGGATGGATGCACGTGTGGCTGGCGTTCCCAGTCCCTTCTTTTCCGTGTCATCCTCAAATTCCTCATTTCCTGCCTTTTCCATAGCAGATAAAAGGGTATCTTCCGTGTAAGGTTTAGGTGGCGTGGTGTAATGTTCACTGATGGAAGCTGCCACACGCTCAAATACCTGCCCCTTACTGGCATTTATCGCCTTTTCTTCCGTGTCCTTTCCAGTTTTTGCCTTAATGCTGGCACGAAAGCTCTCCTCAAAAGACCTCCATCCCATCTGCAAGATGCTCTTCCCCTTTGTGCTAAATTCATACCCTGCACATTCCACGATTACAGTTGTTTCCCCATATACATGAGGAAGTGCCGTGGCACACAATAATCTCTGGGAAATCAGCAAAAGCGTATTCTTCTCTCCTTCAGACAAATCATCCAGCTTTTCCTTTGTAAGTGATACGGTAGGGATAATAGCATGATGATCACTGACCTTTTTGCTGTTTAATACCCTGTCCGTATCCGGATGAAACATTATATCTCCCATAAAGGAAAAAGTTGAAAATATCGCCTTGATTACCTTTGCTGCCGTATCTCCCATTTCATCTGTCAAATACTGGCTGTCAGTTCTTGGATACGTGACCAGCTTCTTTTCATAGAGGCTCTGGGTATAATCAAGTGTCTTCTGGGCTGTATATCCAAATACACGGTTTGCCTCTCTCTGCAAGGTTGTCAGATCATACAGTTTTGGTGGATTGATGGTCTTCTTTTCACTGATCACATCCTTTACGGTTGCGCTTTTACCATCACAGGCATCCTTAACCTTTTCTGCCTCATCCTCTCCAAAAATCTTTTCCTTTACTACATCCATACCGTTACAGTCCAAATGGATATTAAAATACTTCTGCTTCTCAAATCCGGCTATCTGTTTTGCCCTTTCCACGACAAGTGCAAGTGTAGGTGTCTGCACCCTTCCGACTGTCAGCTTGGTATCATAGAGTGTAGAAAATAATCTTGTACCATTGATGCCTACCAGCCAGTCTGCCTGTGAACGGCACACCGCAGCTTCATATAATGAATCATAATCACTGCTCTTTTTTAAATCATGAAAGCCTTCCCTGATTGCCTCATCTTCCATTGAACTGATCCACAATCTGTAAAATGGCTTTCTGCATCCGGCTTTTTCATAGACCAGTCTGAAAATCAGTTCCCCTTCACGCCCGGCATCCGTAGCCTCAATCAGTTCTGTTACATCATCCCGGCTCATCAGTTCCTTTAATACCATAAACTGCTTTTTGGTAGCCTGTGATATTACATATTTCCATTTATCCGGAATAATCGGTAAATCTGCATAAGACCATTTCTTATACTTTTCATCATAGGCATCTGCCTGTGCCAAACCTACCAGATGTCCCACACACCAGCTGACAATATATCCGCTGCCCTCCACGTAGCCGTCTTTTCTGTCATATGCACCGATTACCTTTGCAATCGACTGTGCCACACTGGGCTTTTCCGCAATTACAAGTTTCATCTTTCCTCGCCCCTTTACTCATGAGTTTTTTCATACAGTACCCGATACAGCATCTTTCCTTTGCATAGGAACACCCATAGCAGGGATGGGTAGAGGGCAGTGCATCTCTGCTACTGCCCCTCTTTTCCACGGCAGCCCGGTTTTGCTGCATCATGTACTCAATGGAACTGCCTGTAAAATTCATACCCTTAGATGTCCTCCTCAATCTCGCCTACTTCTTCATCCTCTGCATCCGCATTTTCTTCCTGTGCTTCCTCATCCTCATTTACATAGTCCTCGTCATCATAGAAATCCAGATCATCTTCCAGATTGAAGTCTTCCTTTTTTCCCTTGACGAATTTTAAATAATAGAATGCCCCGGCTGCACCAGCTCCGATTACAAGAAGTACCAAAAGCACGGATGTACCGTTATTTGTCTGCTTTGGCTCTTCCGGCTCGCTCTCCTGCTCGGTTTCCTCTTCCTGTGGTTTCGTTTCCTCAATTCCGGATTCCGGCTTTAATGTGATTTCCTCACTTGCTGTACCGGATGAAGTACCGGAATTGCCATCCTGCTCCTCCATCAGTGCCATCAAATCCTGTTCGTCAATCATGTTCAGCATATACACGTTGTCGTTTTCCCTTGCCTTATCAATTACAAGATAAAAGTAATTGTCATTCTTGGTTACGAAAGTGTAAAAGAGCTTATCATCTTCATCTGTTGCCTCATCCACAAGCTGTGCATTGCCATCCGGAGTAAATGCTACCGGCTCCTTCTCTTCCTCGGTTTCCGGTTCACTTGTCTCTGTGCTTTCCGTAAAAATCGGTTCGGTCATAGGCTCATCTACCTCTTCTCCTCCACCTGCAAATACCGTCATGCTGCTACCTAACATCAGTACTCCGCTAAGTACTGCCATTGCCATTGTTTTTCCTAATCTCTTACTCATTGTCGTTTTCCTCCTTGTTCATATTCATAGGTTGTTTGTTTTCCGGCACAGAAAAAGCAGGGCTTTTCTCTTCCCTGCTTTCCTGTATCTTTGCTACCATTTCAAGCACATCCATATTTCCGGTATTCATGGAACGGATTGCTTTTACAATTTCCAAATCCTCCAGCATCTTTTTCTCTGCCCGAAGATTTTTCAAGGCTTCCTGCGTTTCCGTAAGCCTTGCTTCCATCTTGTCAATCTCTGCATTGACCTTTTTCAATTTTGGATTCATATGCCCCTCCTTGTTAATTGAGTCTTCCAAAACAGTAAAAATGATTTTTCCAGTAAGTCGTTTCTGTGCTTGCATACTGGATAGGATTACCGCAGTGTATCATCATGCCATTACCTACATAAATTCCTACGTGGCTTGCACCTGATGTGTTATAAGTACCCTGAAAGAAAATCAGATCTCCCGGTCTGGCATCTTCCGGCGATACATAAGTACAGCTTCCCAATAGTCCGTTTGCTGTTGTTCTTCCTACATTTCCGACAGAATGATTGATTACCCAACACACAAAACCGGAACAGTCAAAGGAAGTAGACGGAGAAGAACCGCCCCATACATAAGGATAACCCAGATATTTTTCTGCTTCCGTTATCATTGCACGGAAATCTTCATCCTCTAATGCTTCCGGCGGAATATCATAACTAATACCGCCACCTGCTACATTTCCGGATACTGCATCTCCAAACAGATAAGAACGGTTGCCCCTTGATGCCTGATAAATCCGGTATTCACGCAACTGGTTTTCATTAAGTAGTGGCGTAACCACCGCATCTAGTCCCTTATTGGTCAGCGTTACCGTTAAAATATGATACTCATACTCGACCTCTACCTCATATGTGTAGGTTTCCGTGCTAGTCGTACCATCTGCATGATGAACTGTTCTTGTTCCTGTCCGGGTTTCTGTTCGGGTACGGATTTCTGTAGTTGGTGTTACCGTAAGCTCATACTGTTCATCAAAAAGTCCCTGCAAATATCCGGCTACATCTCCTTCCTTATAGTTGCCATACCGTGCTGTCAGATAAGATGTAAGCGCATATGGATCGTGATCGATTTCATCCAGATTGTAATGGTATTCATCATAGCCGGGATAAGTGGATTCTATATTGTCTACCTGCCTTTGCAGCCCGGCTTCCAAATCCGAATATGCATTGTTGGTATTTACGATTGCATCATCCGTTGACAGATACGTGGAAGTTGCTACTGCACCGCCACCTGTAGAAAACATTGCTCCGCAGGATGATAACATGGATGCAATCAAAATGATAAACAGTCCAATCCCTGCAAATGCCACAAGCACACCCTTATTCTTTGTTACAAGTTCTGCCAGCTTCTCCTTAATCTTATCCGCAGTTTTTTCAACTGCCTTTCCGGTACTGCTAACAGTCTTCTTTCCTTGCTGGGCTGCCCTTTGTGCATTCTGGTATTCTCTCTTAATCTGTCTTTTTTGCTGCATCTGTCTGGAAACGCTCTTTTTGATTTCCGGATTTTTTTCTACTTCCTGTTCAAACCGCAGCTTACAGTGCGCCTTTTCTGCATCATGCTCTAGCTTGGATACCTTTTTCCTCTGATGAGCTTCATGTTCATCCTTTAGATGCTTTACTGTCCGGACACCACTTTCTGCTCCGGCTTCCAACGTATGCGCTCCACCAACGGCATAATTATCATCCCCATCCTCATGCACTTTACCATGCATCATACCGGATGCAGCTGCCCCGGCTTTCGATACTGCACTTCCGATAGCAGTAGGAGATTTTACTTCATCCTCAAATTTTAATCTGTGAGTTGTTCTCCCGGTCTGTTCATCATAAAGCCTTTTATACTTTACTGCCCTTTTCTTTTTGACCTTATCCTTTGCCTTTGCTGCCTTTTCATCTGCCGTCTTTGCTTTATTTTCCAGCTTCTCCATTCGATCCGATTTCCCGGCATCCTTACCCCCTGCATCCGTACTCTTCCGGTAATAGTTTTTACGATTCTTGGAAGATACTTTTTCCTCTGACCTATCAGAATGATACCGGGTACGCCCTTCCTTTGTATCAAAGGAAGTTTCTGCATCCCTCTTACTGACTCGCTCTCCTTCCCCGGTTGCAAGATTTTTCTCTACCAGTCCATCTTTGGTCATATGCTGTACTTTTTTATCCCTTGCGTGCAGCATAAATTCATCCTTCACGCTACCACCTCCAATCCGTTTTTATAGATAAATAACTTTTCTGTACGTTCATTTCCCATATCCCCTCTCTCCTTTGTACTGGAAATCAGGGTTTTCACTTTTCTCTGCCAGATACACCTAAAATCATCCGGCATGGCATATTCACTGATCAGCACTACATTTTTAAGGCTCATCACTTTTGCCCAGTCATAAAATTCTTCATATGGAAAATCTTTCTGTGCATACTTGGTTGTACCCTTATAGGGAATATCACAGTAAATCACATATCCGCTGTAATCCTTTAACGTGTGGACTCTGAAATCTGCCTGAAAAAAGGTAATTCCCTTTAGTCTTTCCTGCTGTTTTGTTACATTACGGTACGCTTCATCCGCATAATTTCTTATGCCCTGCTTATCCCGGCTGTAGCCAGCAAACCACTTCCCTCCAAAAGAAATCTGATAACCGATATAGCCCACAAGGTAATCCGGGTACTTTTCCGGATGTTCCTTTACGGACAGATACATACTCTCCGGTACTTCTCTTGGAGGTTTCCAGCCCTTTGCAAGTTCCTGCAATAGTGCTATCTGGTATTTATGAGCATCTGCGCCAATCTTATTTGCACACTGGATTTTATCAATCATGTTTGCACCACCGACAAACGGCTCAAAATAGCCTTTCGTATTTTCCGTGATGTAGGACTGAATAATCGGTGCTAATTCACTGGCAATTCTGTTCTTGCTGCCTACATATTTCATGCTTCTCCTTTCGTATTTCTGGCATCCGGGCATGGGTAGCGTAGATGGCTCTTGACCAGTATTTATCAAGCAAAAGGCACTTTTCAGCGTATTCTCTTGCTTCTGTAATATTTTCCTCGCTGATAAATCCTGCACTCTCATAGCTTGATATTGTCCCGGATAATTCTCTTACTGCATCAAAAAGCAGACTAAGATCGCCCATAAGACGAAGATAGTCTGCCTGTGTCAAAACGATATTTTTACTCTCCATCAGCTTCCCCCATGTTCATCCAGCGTTCCAGTACATCATCCGCAACGGCTCTTGCGCTGTTTGTGATATTGATGTACTGGCTCCTTACTGTTTCCGGAAGTGCCACTGCCTTTACAATACTCTCCAGATTGTCTGATAACACATCAATGCATTCTGTAAGGCACAGCGTATCATCCATGATGTTTTCAAAACTCTCATTACTCATGAGAACTCCGCTCTGCTCTTTCTTTTCCGGTACATTTTTCAATGCATCCTTGCCAAATTCCTGTAAAAGCATAGCGTCCCAACGCTTTTTCATGGCACTCAACGCACAGGAATATACCTGACATAATTCATCAGCCTCATCCCTAACATGGAGATATGCTTTATGATGCTTTTTCAGTTCACTTTCCAGTGCATACATGGAAATCATTCTTGCAAGCATCCCATGTAATGCTGTTACATCCCCAAAGAGCATAGTAATCATGCTCTCTGGTACTGTTACATTTTTATCCATTCTGCGCTCCTCCTTCCACTTCATCCGGCTTTGTGGTCATGATGCCATAAAGCTGTGTATCCTTCGGGAATTTATCCTTAAACGGAATGATCGTATTTCCATAAAAAAGCAGCCCCTCTCCCTCATTACTGTTTGTCACATAAGACAACTGATGAGGCGAAATATTGAGCTGCTTTGCAAGAATCTGTCTGTCTCCACCTGCCTGATTGAGCATATAGATAAAGTCAGAGTTCTCAAAAATATTCTCGATTTCCCGGCTTGCCAATAAATCTTTTACGTTCTGTGTGATACCAGTAGGAATGCCACCCCATTTTCTGAAACGCTTCCAGATTTCAACGGAATAAGATGCCGTCTGTTCATCCTTCAGCAAAAGATGGAACTCGTCAATATAGTATCTGGTGGACTTATGCAAGGCTCTGTTGATTGTTACCCTGTTCCAAATCTGATCCTGCACGACTAACATTCCGATTTTTTTAAGCTGCTTTCCTAACTCCTTAATATCATAGCAGACAATACGGTTATTGACATCTACATTGGTTCTATGGTTGAACACGTTCAGCGAACCCTTAACATAGATTTCAAGTGCGGTTGCAATTCTTTTTGCTTCCGGTTCATCCTGTGCGAGAATGCTGTTGTAGAGGTCTTCCAATATCGGCATATTCTCCGGTACTGGATGTTGCAGGTAATCCCTGTAGATGATTCTTACGCATCTGTCAATGATGGTCTTTTCAATCGGCTCTAATCCGTTCTTTCCACCAATGATAAGTTCACAAAGGGACAGTACAAAGTCTGCCTTTAAGCTGATTGGGCTGTCATCATCCGAATAATCCAAGTTAATATCCATAGGATTTACATAGTCTGTACTGTTTGGAGAAATACGGATAACCTGACCGTGAAGCCTTTTGACTAGCGGATAATACTCTCCCTCCGGATCACACAAGCAAATGTCATCCTGTGTCATGAAAAAGCAGTTGGTAATCTCTCTTTTTGCAGAAAATGATTTACCGCTGTTATGAACAATCACACCACATTCCAGCTCAAAATTCTGGAAAAGGTCTACCGTTACATCATAGACCGGGATTTCCTTATCAAGCACCACTCGCATCACATCCCTTACGGAATGCTCCGGCACTAATGCAGTACCCGGCTTTAAGTCCTGTGCTTCCACATATCCGTCATCCGCTGTTAAAAACCAGTGTTCCGGTGTACACTTGACCACATCCCCGGTATCCAGCGTTACCTCCACAATCTCCTTTACCTTTTTCATTACTTTTGCATCCGTACCATAAGAAAGCACTTTCTTCTTTTCGTGCATATCATAGCTTACAAGTGGAATGCCCTGATCCATCTCTGCCATCTGTTCAAAACTCATGGTTCTGCCATCTGACAGTCTTACTCTCGTATCCCCGGTAAAACAACCCGGTGTACCTAAGATGAGTCCGTTAGGATTTTTCAGTTTCTTACGGTCTGCCATAATCATGTTGTTGCTGACAGCATTGATGCCGTAATACAGTGCTTCCTTACTGTCCTGAAATAACTCCTGTGTAGTAAACGGCACAAAAATAGCAGTGGCAGATGTGGTAAGTCCTCTCTGAATATCAATCTGATTCAGACCAATGGGAATACTACTCATAAGCCCTGCTTCCTGCTGGAAATCCAGTCTTTTCAGCGAACAGTTATATTTCTGTGCAACACCGGATGTCTGGAAAATAATATTATCCAATTTCTGCTTTGTCTTTGCCATGTTACATACAAGGACTGTTACAAGGAACATTCTTTCATTTCTGGACTGCAAATCTTCCAGAAGTTTCTTTGCCTCGCCACCATAAGTTACAAGGTCACTTGGCAGCACATCCATGTCATATCCGCTGCGCACCGCCTTTTTCTGCTCCTCAATCTTCATCTTATCAAGGTCTGTGATTTTTAACTTAATCTGCTTGATTGCTTTTGCCTGATCAATCGGCTCAACATGAAGATTGACAATCACGGAATTATCCATATCAAGAAAATCAGCCAGCATCTTATCGGAAAGTTCCGGTGCTAAAATCTGCAAGTAAGATACTGCACCAATCGTATTTCCCATACGGAAATACTTACCGTCCCTGAAATCAAAACTGGTAGGTGCAATAAAATCCTTTGAAGAAAGCCCGGTACGTGCAATCATATCAAAGTTAAAGATGAACGGCTCCTGCGTTTCCGGATTGAATGTCTCATACATGAGTTTCAGTCTTTCATAACCGGAAAGAGAATGGGAATCCACACCCATCTGCTTTAAATTTGCTATGATGTCTGCCTCCACTCTTTCCAGCTTTGCCTTTGCAGTACGGATGTTATCCACTTCCAGACCAAAAGTAACATATTTCTTTCTTACAAGTCCGTTATTTCCTTTGGATAACTGCTCCTTTAACATCTGGGAATACTCTTCTCGAATATCATCAAATTCATCCCCGACAAGTGGAATTTCAATCTCATTCTCCATTTCCACACGGTTTGCATACTGGCTCATGCAGGAAAGCTGGATATGGATGCTGGAATCAAAATAATTATAAAAGTCACACCAAAATTCAAAGGTTGCCGTCTTATCTTCATTCTGTGCCAGCTGATAGTTAATATCATAAAACTGGATGCACTTGGTAAAGTACTTTTCATTTACCCGGCAGATACCATCTTTGTACATTTCCTTAAACGGAATGCTCTGCTGTGCCGTCTTAGGTACATCCTTTTTCTTCTTCTCCTTTAATTTCTGCTTAACAAGCATCTGCTTCTGTTCGCCGGAAAGGATATGTCCCATTTCCTTTCCGTTACTTACCTTTAGCTTTGCGCCCTTCAGACTTACTCTTGCCGGACTGGGCTTTTGGATTTTCTTTTTCTGTTCCAATTCCTAATACCTCCTGTTCTTTGATTTCTCTCTGGATTACCGCATACATATTTTCCGTCTGATATGGTCGGATGCCCGGTACAAGGAACTTGGTACGGATAACATCCATCAGCACTTTTTCAAGCGGTCTTCCATCCTTTTCATATACTGCAAACATAAAAAATGGCAGTACCAGTAAAATCATGATGGTAGCTGCCATTGTTGTTCCCAGCGCATTCTTGGTCAGAAAGTAGACACCTACACCGATTGCTCCACCACTGCCAAAACACACCAGCTGTCTTTTTGTCAGATTAAACATTACCTTTGTCTTTACTTTCGTAAGGTCTTTCGGTACTTGTACATACGCCAATATTCTCACTTCCTTCCAAATCCACATCACACGTGACCTCATTTCCCCAGACATCCCATCCTTCGGTCTTTTGTCTGGCAAACAATTCAAGCCGGGGAACATCCCCCATAAGTGTGATGATTCTGTCTCTTGCTTCCTGCGGTTTCTTACTATGTTCCTCAATGTGACTCATAATAATCTGATGCACTCCTGCATTCTGTCTCTTCGGTCTGCCCTTCGTTGCCAGAATACAAAGCTCTGCATTCGCTCTCGTCCAATAACCCATTCCCCAGAACAGGGAATCTGATTTTTTATTCTGCTTTACCCACACAAAAGCTACGGTCTTAAAAGTAAATCCCCATGCTTCGATAACCGACAACCCTTCCAAAAGGCAGGGGAATGTAACCCATAAAAACAAGGCACAATCCTCTGCTGCTACATTCTGGACGGGCAACGCACGAATATCTTCTATCCGCATGGTGGGATAATGGCTTTCTGCACTTCTCCCTTCCCCTTTTTTGGAATAGACCTCATAGTGCCACGGTGGATCAGCATATATCACGTTATATTTTTTCTGCTCCATCTGTTTTCCCCCCTTTAGTGTGCATTGAATACCTGTTTTGCAAGTGAACCTGTCTTAAACAGGGCAAAGCAAAGCACCACGGTATAGGCTGCAATGGAAAACAGTGCAGAGTGTACATTTGCTGCAATGGTCATACTGTTTACAAGGACTGCATAAATTCCTACGCATACAATAATGAAAAATCCCTGAAATCCCAAAGCTAAAAGTCCCCTTGCATAATTTGTACCTATCTGTCCCCACTCCCTGTTAGTCAGTGTGGCAAATGGTACTGGTGCAACGGATGTGTACAGATAAATCTCAATCATACGACCATACATGATTACCGTAATCAGAATTGACATGATTTTCATACACATACTGACAAGCATGGTTTCCAGTGATAGCTGCAACAGTTCTCCGATTTCCATAGACTGCATTCCGGTACGCATGGAATCTAAGGTACTGGCTACATCAATGTTGGTATCGTGTCCGATTACCCCGGCTGCTGATGAGACAAGATGCTGTCCTACATCAAAGACCGCCATCACAATATCAAAGGTATTTGTTACCAGATAGATTGCGATCCAAGCCTTAAAGAACCACTTGAAAAACATCCAAGTATCCACATCATGCAGGTTATTTCTCTCCGTAACCATTGAAATCAACTCATAACAGAGTACAAACGTGATAATCAGTCCTGCAATCGGTATCACTACCGATTCGGATAAGTTCTGAATCATGCTAAAGATACCACTATTCCATCCCTGCGGAGTCTGCCCCACTTCGGTAGCAATAGTGGCTGTCTTATCATTTACATCATTGAACATAGTAGTCAGGTTCGACTCTACGAAACCTATCAGGATTTCCTTGATTGCTTCTTTTATCTGTTCAAATAAGTCAAACATCTGCTACTTCCTCCTTTGCCTGTTGTCTTAGAAAAGTCCACCAAGCAGAGGAATAAGGGTAGTACCGATTAACGCTACACCGCCACCTGCCATTAACTGCTTCATTCCCTGTGACTTTGCACCCGGATTATCATTTCCGTAGCCTTCCATAAGGTTGATTACACCCCATACACCAAGACCTGCCCCAAGTGCGATTACTAATGTCTGCAATACTCCTACTGCGCTGTTAAAAAATGCCATAATTTTCTTTCCTCCATATTCTTTTTTAGTTTCGTTGCTTCCACTTCTGGTCAATCTGACCAGAAGTGAACAGTTACTCTTTGCGGTTTCTTAGAAAAGACCGCTAAGAAGTGGGATTAAGGTTGTGCCGATCAGTGCAACACCACCACCAGCCATCAGCTGCTTCATTCCCTGTGACTTTGCACCCGGATTATCGTTTCCGTAGCCCTCCATGAGGTTGATTACACCCCATACACCAAGACCTGCCCCAAGTGCGATTACAAGTGTCTGCAATACTCCTACTGCGCTGTTAAAAAATGCCATAATTCTTTTTCCTCCGTTTTTTTGTTGTATTTTGTTATGGATGCCCCGGCATTTACCGGAAGCATCCTTGTTATTGTGTTTGCTCTTAGAACAAACCGCTAAGAAGTGGGATTAAGGTAGTACCGATTAGTGCGACACCACCACCAGCCATCAGCTGCTTCATTCCCTGTGACTTTGCACCCGGATTATCGTTTCCGTAGCCTTCCATGAGGTTGATTACACCCCATACACCAAGACCTGCTCCAAGTGCGATTACCAATGTCTGCAATACTCCTACTGCGCTGTTAAAAAATGCCATAATTCTTTCTCCTCCTTGTTTTTAGGCACAAAAAAGACAGGATGCTCTTTATTCGGATACATCCTGCCTGCCAGTGCCTTCTTTTCATATTCAGTTCCTCATAGTTTAATTTCGATTACCTCGACCTGCTGATTCTTTTTCAGGACAAGTCGGTGTTTCAAATACTTTTCCACATCAAAAGTATATTTCGGGTTCGCTTCTGACAATTCCCGATAACGCTTATGCTTTGTAATATCAAACTTATCACTAAGAAATGGTCTGACACCACGAAGCTGAACAATACATTTACTGCCATCCATTACCGCAAGTTCATCCCTTGACATCAAATCCTTACCAGTTTTTTGATAATTGATGCCGTAAGACTGGCTCTGTCCTCTGGTATCGGATGTATTGAATAAATCAATGGTTTCCTTGCCAAGCGTTTCTGAAATCTCCTTCAGCGTTGTACCCTCTTTCCCACCTAAGAAAATGGTGGTGTCACAGTTACCCTCAATCGTATCTGCGTTATCCTTATAAATACTCTTTAGCTGGCTCTTTGCCTGTAAGATCAGTGCTGCACTAATTTCCCTGCTTCGGATTACCGCTATAAGCCTCTGCATATCCGGAATTTTGATATTTGCGAACTCGTCCAAGAGACAGCGCACATGAACCGGAAGCCTTCCCCCATATTCATCATCTGCTTTGGTACACAGAATATTGAACATCTGCGAGCAGCACAGGGCTGTCACAAAATCAAAGGTACTGTCCGTGTCACTGGTAATGATAAAAAGTGCTGTCTTCCTATCCCCCAGCGTATCCAGTTCCAGCTCATCATAACTCATAAGCTCTCTAAGCTCTGCAATATCAAATGGTGCAAGTCTCGCACCACAGCTAATCAAAATAGATTTAGCTGTCTTTCCGGCTGCCAGCTTGTACTTCCGGTACTGCTTTACCGCAAAATGATCCGGCTCCTTCTCCGCAAGTTCCTCAAACATGAGGTCAACTGCATTCTTGAAATTTTCATCATCTTCCCTTGTTTCAGATGCGTTAATCATTTCAAGCAGGGTAATAATATTCTTTTCTTCTTCCGGTGCTTCATACCAGATATAACCGATATATGCCTGATACAAAAGTCGTTCCGATTTCACCCAAAAGTCTTCCCCGGACTTATCCCCCTCGCCTTTGGTATTCTCAATAATGATATTTACCAGTTTGAGGATGTCCTTTTCACAGTGGATATACACAAACGGATTGTAGTGCATGGACTTTTTGAAGTTAATCGTATTTAGCACCTTGATTCGATAGCCACCTTTCTGTAGCATATGCCCCAGACGGATTAGGATAGTGCCTTTGGGATCAGTTACCACGTAAGAACTATGCATCTGCATCAGGTTAGGCTCTACAAAAAATCTCGTTTTACCTGAACCTGAACCACCGATCACAAGTACATTTTTATTCCTTGCGTACTTCGGTATCTTAGGACGGCTGTTCATGGTAAGCCCCTCTGTCTGGGAAAGAATGATGTTCTGCTCCGGGTTTTCATCCATGTACGGCTTGATGTCCTCCGGTTTTCCCCATCTGGCAGAACCATACTCCTCTCCCTGTCTGAATTTCTTTGCATTCTTGCTTTTCATATAAAGTGCCAGCTTTAGAAGAAGTGCCACCGCTACTCCAACCAGCATATCTACCGGATGGATACTGGGTAGTGGATTCTTGAATGCACTCTTAAAATACATCATACATCCATATATCTTCATTCCTGCATTCTTGGCATCCACCATACGGTAAAGCCAGCTGATCTTGTCAGCAAAGTACCAGATAAACAGAAACGGAAGATTGAGGATAAGCAATTTCTTCAAATCCTTTTTCATCTTTCCTGTCCCCTGTTCTTTGTTCTGACCTTTTCACGCTGCTTCATATTCTTTACCATCTCCACAGACTTTGCCAGCTTCGCACATACTGACTGCTTGACCTGCGATTTTTTCAGATTTACTTTCGTATAGTCCTTGAAAGCCTCTGTCATCACATCCACATCCCTTGCCTTGAAAAAGACAATATACTTAGGTGGTTGCACAGACGAATCTTTCTTTAGCGCAAAATCAATACCATATTTCCGGGCTGTTCTCTCAAAATCCTTGATGTTTCCATCCGTAATCTCAATATTGGAAAGCCCGGTATTCTGCTTCATCAGTTCCGCTACAGATTGCTTTCCATGCTTTTGCACATCTGCGGTTGGCTTTTTGTTCTTCTGATCCTGCAAGTACTTTTCCAATGCCCGGCGTAATTCCGCTGCACCCATCTTTGCATTATTTACTACAAGGGCAACTACTTTTTCATTGATTTCATCCTGCATGGGTTTCCTCCTTTCCTTTGTGATACCGGGTGCATTCCTTTTATGCAGGGTGGATGCACCCTTTCCCATAACCATATTCTCATTCAAATCCTCCTCTCATATCGTGATTGACCAACTGCTGATAATAGTTGTTTATCGTAAGTGGTGCATTATATAAAACAGTAAGTAGATACTGCTTTACATTCCTTATCTTGGAACAGTTATTGTTAAGGCAATCCATAACATACCGGATGTGACCGCTATCCAATTTGAGGAAGCGTGACTTTACAACCTCTTTTGGCTTATCATCCCCAGCAATCCGGATTACGCTTCGCTGGCTGCATATGGTATCTACCATAAGTTCCACCAGTTCATCCAGTTCCTCTTTCCTGTATTCATTCAGCAGGTATGGGTATTCAATATTCTCATGGATAAGCTCCAGATATTGTTGCCGTTCCCTGCACATTCTGTCAGCATCTTCTTGTGAATACATTCCTGCCTCCTATCAAAAAAGAGCATCCTGCCTATGTGACAAAATGCTCTCTGCTTCATTCCTATTTATTTGTAAAATACATTTCAAGTGCCTTTTCTATGATAGCCACCGCTTCCTTCGGCTCTACATCATGAAAGTACTTATGATATACTGCCGTACCGAGCTTCACGCTCTGGAATTTCTTTTCCTGCTTCTTTCCATTTACCAAATCATCTATGGTGTCATTCACATACTGCTCCGTCAGCGTTTCATCATTTTCTCTGAACATCTTGGCTATATCTTCACTGATTTTATAGCCGTATTCGCTCACTGCCTTAAATACCCATAGCTGCTTTTCCTCCGGCAGAAATGATATATGGAAATATGCTCCCTTTGCTATGGCATTATTATCTACCATATCCTTAAAGGGCTGCACCAGATGATTGATTCTAAGCATTCTTGCCATCTTACTACCGGACATTCCATACTCACTGCTGATAGCATCCCTTTTATCTAACTTCTGGTCAGATTGACCAGAGGTTGATTCAATGCCACTCATTTTTTCAATCTCACGGATGATGTCATTACGCTTTCCCTGACTGATTACCTTATCATATTCAATTTCAAGGGCAGCTGCTTGTTCACTTGGCAGTAATTCTGAAAATCCTCTCTGTATAAGGTTGGTTTCAATAACGTAAGTATAGGCTTCCTTCTCGGTAAGACCTATCTTTTCAATTACCGGAACTTCTGTAAGACCTGCTAATATCGCTGCATTCAGTCTATTGTGACCGGAAAGGATTTCCAGCTTTCCCTTATACATCCTTACAAGTATCGGTATCATGATACCATGCTCTCTAATGCTCTCCACCATATCATCAAGTCTCTGTCCCTCATACAATTTGAACGGATGATTATGGAATGGTACAAGCTGATCTACAGGTACTTTCTTTATTTCATTATCCTTGCTTATGCTTACACTGTCATCATCCAAATAATCAAGTACATCAGATGCCAGCTTTCTTTTTTCTAATCCCTTACTCACAGCTTACTACCTCCTTTGCCAATGATTGATATGCGATACTTGCCGGAGAGGTTGCAGAATATTCAGCTACATTCTCCCCTGCATAAAGAGATTCCCCTACCTTTATTGTATAAGGTATCTTTGAATCAAAAATCTTTATTCGGTCTGCTGTATATTCCATAAGGTCTTGATATACCCTACGATACAGTTTTGTTCTGAAATGGCACATGGTTAAACAGATGCCGGAAATTCCAAGTTTAGGATTGATTCTCTTTCTTACCTTAACAATGGACTTAATCAAATCATCCAACCCTTCCAATGAAAAATACTGGGGACTAACTGTAATCATCACATCATCTGCTACTGCCAGTGCATTGATGGTCAGTATTCCAAGTGACGGATTCGTGTCAATCAGGATGTAATCATAATCGTCCCTTAATGGCTCAATGATTTCTGCCAGTGTTCTTTCTCCACCTGCTTCTGCCAACAGCTTTGCTTCGATTGTTGACAATGCTCTGTTTGAACCAATGAAATCCACACCAGCACAGTCATAGATGTATTCTGATTTATCTGGCAGTACCATTTCATCTTCACTCTCAATACAGATATTCATAAGGTCTGCTATTGTCATATCAATAGACTGCTTACCCTCTTTTGCCAAACAGGATGTCAAATTACCCTGATGGTCAAAATCAACTGCCAATACTCTTTTCCCCATTGCTCTTAGGGATGATGCTAAGTTAAATGTTGTGGTGGTCTTTGCCACTCCACCTTTCTGATTTGCTACTACAATAATCTCTGCCATAAATTTTATCCTCCTATGCTATCAGGCATCTTACTATGCCCTTAATTACTCGCCAGACAAGTACCACACCACCAATAAGACCTGCAAACATAACATTTAAGAACCAAATGCCTATTGTTGATGCCAAGTCGTGCCTTACTGGTACAAGGAAGTGTCCCATCTTCGTGATACCGAATGGAAATCCTACTACTATCCATAGCCATAAAAAATTGCACCCATCTTCTGACACATATACGGTTCGGAATACAGCTGCAAGGATGATAGCCACTGCAATAGGTAGTACAACTTCTGTTACCAAAATAACCACTCTTTTCATGTTCATTACCTCCATTATTCTGTATGATTAACTGTGGTTTGTCTGACATAAGGACTCTACTATCTATGGCTTCTATATTCAGTTTTCTTAGTTCTACTATATACACATTCTTACTTATCTACTGTGTATTGTGTTATACTTTTACCTCTTAATCCCCCTTTATTTACATTATCTACACTCTATATCCCAGTAAATATTTCCACCAGAATCAGTATTACCTCTACAACGCCTACTCCATCTTCCTCGTTCCAAAATTCACGTAAACCTCTCATTGTTTTCCCTCCTATAATTGAAATGATAAAACCGCCGGTACGATAAGAATTGCCATAATAATTCCCATCATAAGCACCATCGGTAACAACAGCTTCGTACCGGCTTCTTCGCCGTACTTTCTTGCCTCACTTTTCCGTTCTTCATAGGACTCTTCAGCTTCCTGCGCCAGAAGTGCGGTAAGCCCTCTGCTTCCCTTTCTGAGGTTCTGGGTTAAAAGATTCCCCAACTTTCGGAATCTGCGCTCCCTGCAGCGCTCTCCAAACCGTTCATATGCCCGTTCTTCACTGATTCCCCCTTCTATTTCCCTGCATGTAACGAGCATCTCCTCATACAATGGCATTTCCGGAATTGCTTTTATTTGCCGCTTATTCTCATATGTCGTGGCAATTTTCTTCCATGCGCCACCGACTGTCATTCCGGCTCCAAGCAGCAGCACCAGTTTGCTTAACATATCGGGATATTCCAACAGCAGTTTCTGTCTTCGTTCTTTCTGTCTTTTCTTTTCCTTCTCCTTTTCTGAAAAGAAAAGGCAGACTGCCAGCACACCTCCGAATATTAGAATTTTCTCCGGCAAATGTTCTTTCTTCCGGCTCCAGTGTAATGTATACTCCAAAAGCTGCTCCGGCAGTTCCAACACATCCCGCCCTGCCGTCTGTTTCTGATTTTCAAAGTAAGTGTCCAGTTCCGCCAAGAGCCGCTCCTGTTGTGTCTGTTCCCCTGGGAACACCCGAAAGTAAAACGTCTCACTGCTCTCTGCTTCCCCACAACTTAGCTCCACGCTGGCATTTACTAAAATTCCTTCCATCGGCAGCTTAGACGCGATGACCTTTCCCTGTGCGTCCATCACTTCATAATTATCAAAATACCATTCCGCCGCAACCTTTCCGTCCTGATAGCTGTCCCGAATCACGACCCCCTCTGTAATGTGATTCACCGAACTGTTTTCCCCCGGAAATTCCTGCGCAATCTCTGCCCGCGCTTCCTCAAGCAGCTGCCATTCTTCCGCCCCCGTCAACGTCTGCTGTGGCACATTCACATGATAACTGTAGTTTTCTAATATCCCGTCCACGCTCAGATAATAAATTTCCTCGTAATCTCCGGCTCCGTTTTCATTCCGGTATAGCTTCTCTCCGGCATCATTGTCCTCTCCAAAAATTCCCGCAAGAAGCCCAAGCGCAGCCGCCGCAAGCAGCAAAAATCCCATCTGTCTTTGCGTGTACGACAGTTTTTTTCTATAAACACAAAGCCCCAGCACAGAAACAGACAACACCAGGCAGCATACCAGCATAACCTTCTCCTTCCCCGGATTCTTAAATCCGGATATCCAGAATTTTTTCTGACAGTCTGATTGCCCCTGCATATGCCACAAGTGCCGCTGTCATCACAACCACTCCAAGAATATTTCCATATAAAAGTTCCAGAAAATCTCCCGAGGTAAGATTCAGATAACCCAGGATGAAAAGCGGCATCCCGTTCATAATCCGCCCCTCAAGCTTTTTTCCCGCTACCGCCGTCGCTATCTCGCGCTCTACCTCGATTTTGCCACTGATGCGCAATACCGCAGTCTGGATGATTCCGACAAAATCTCCGCCGCTGCGCTTTGCAAACGAAAACACTTCAGCAAAACTCTCAATGTCCTCACATCCACTGCGGTCTGCAAACTCCTGTAATTCCTTCTCCAACGGTTCATTTAACTGCACTGCTGCGTTCATCTTTGCAAATTCGCAGACCATATCTGCATTTTCTCCGTGCAGCTTGCGCAACTCGCGTTCCGCCTCCCGCCATGCATTCTCCATCGAATATCCGGCAAGAAGTGCAGATGCCACAGCCTGCATCCCATCCCGAAACTGCAATAACAGTAATTCCTGCCGCTTTTCTCTCTGGCGGTCTGTATACCGTCTGCGGTAAAAGAAAAACAAAAAGACTGCTAACACCATCCCGTATACCGACTGATAGAACAGCCACGCCAGCAGACCTCCGCCGCACACAGCGACTAGGACACAGCGTAGCCAGTCCGCGATTGCAAATGGATAACGTCTATAGTCCATGCTTTCCCTCCGCTTCCGGCAGCACTACTCCTGCCATCCGGCATTTTTCACTGTGCTGCAATGTTCCTACCCATTTAAGTTCTCCACAAACGCGTCCCTCTTTCTCCCCAGTCTCCTCGAAACGGAAAATTTCATTTAACCGGATTTCCCCCTGCTCTACGGCAAGAACTTCCGTAATATTTAAAACCCGTCTGCTTTTGTCGCGCAGTCTGCCAAGATGCACCAGAATATCGATGCCCGATGCAATCTGACTCCGGATTGCCGGAAGTGGCAGCTCCATTCCCATTAAAACCATTGTCTCAAGACGGGAGAGCATATCCCGGCAGGAGTTGGCGTGACCGGTTGAAAGACTTCCGTCATGTCCGGTATTCATCACCTGAAGGACATCGAGTGCCTCTGCACCGCGGCACTCGCCAACAATTACGCGTGTAGGTCTCATGCGAAGTGCCGTCTTAATAAGGTCACGAATCGCAATCGGTGTTACCCCCTGCGTATTGGCATTTCGAGTCTCCAAGCGCACCAGATTTGGCTTGTCTAACAATTGCAGCTCCGCCGAATCCTCGATGGTAATAATTCGCTCCTCCGCAGGAATGTACTGTGAAAGCGCATTTAAAAAGGTCGTTTTGCCGGAACCCGTCCCACCGGAGACAAAAATATTGTAGCCCGCCTTTACCAATGCCTGTAAAAACGCTGCCGCCTCCGCTGTAAGGGAACCGATGGCAATCAGCTCCTCCATCCGGATGGGCTGCTTTGGAAACTTACGAATAGAAATCGCAGAACCGTCGATGGCGATTGGCTCTAACACAATGTTGACTCGGGAACCATCCCCAAGCCTCGTATCCACGATAGGGGATGCCTCATTTACCATGCGGTTACTGAAACCCGCCATCTGCTGAATGACATCATTCAGCTTGTCCTTTGAGACAAACTGCCGATCTGCTTCGTATAAGCGCCCTTTCTTTTCATAAAAGATATGTGACGCTCCATTTACCATAATTTCCGTAATCTCTTCATCCTCAAGCAGTTCCTGAAGCACGTCGAATTTCCGCAGGGAATTAAAAAGCTGCTGTATCAGCGCTTCCCGCTCTGACAGTAATACCCGGTGACCTCTGGAAAATTCGGCAACTGCGTCTTCGATGAGGTCATATACTTCCTCGTCCGGCAGTTCTCTCGTGAGGTCAAGCCTTGCTAAAACTGCCTCCCGCAGCGCAGAAAAGTCCTCACCACTCATGTTCTAACTTCCCCCCTGTCATGTATGCGCGTACATAATCCCCAAATTTGCTCCACACGAGCTGCTCTGACAGATTCCCTCCTGCATGGAGTGCCTTTGCCGAAAACGGCAAATCCACGAAATTCAAATGCTCTAACAGTCCGTCTGCCCCCGCCATCGTAAGATACTTCAGAAACTGCTCCTTCAGGCAGTCATAGTAATAACCATTTCTCATCGGGCAATAGATACTGCTGCACATCCCAAGGACCTCCGCAAACTGCCTTGTTCCCTGCCCAAAATCCAAAATTACCGCATCATAGTCCGTTTCTTCTCTGAGAAATGCAAGCATCTCCTCAAAGTCCTGCAACGAAACCTCATACAAATCCTCCGGATTTAAAAACGGCGGCAGGCAGGAAATCTCTCCACTGCAATACACCGCTCTTTTGAATCCCTCCGGCGACAGACGCTTTTTTCGGATACGTATCATCAAATCCCCCATATCGCCATTCTCCGGCAATTCAAGAAACCGCTGCACCGGAGTATTTTCCATCAGGTTAATGTATAATACTTTCCGCTCTTTTGCGATAGAAGCGGCAAAAACAAGCGAAAATGCAAACTGCATCTCATGTTTTATCGGGGAATAAATTCCAATGACCTCCAGATTCTTTCCCGAAACACACGCTCTGCCGGGCTGCCCCTCGCCGCCCGCAAGCGCATACATTTCATGCCAGATGACCTCCATCGACTGATACTTAAAGACCCGTATCCCCCCAGCAAATGCGAAAGCATTTGCTGGTGCAGATGCTTCTGCATTTACAACAGGCTCCTCTGTCAAAAGAAGCGTCGGAATCTTTTTCTCCCGCGCCTTCTCTTCCAGGGTCTCAAAGCCTTCCCCAAGAACAAGCAGTTCAAAACCGGATTCCAGGTCACCAGAAAGCCCTTCTGCCTGTGAAAACTCATGCAACTCAAGCTCCTCTCGCCTGTGTTCCATCAGATAGGTGACAAATCTGCTGCGATACGCATCGTCAGCATCGCACACTGCCACTTTATATTTCGTCAATCGCACACCCCCAGACTATCAACAAATACCCTATTAAAATTGCAATGGAAAAATGAATGAGTGTTCTTTCCCGTCTCACGTATCCCTGTGATGCTCTCCGGCAGATTATTTTGCCGACCCCGATTACGGCGCCCGCCAGAAAAGAAGCTGCGACAATAAACAAAAGCTGCCGCAATGTCACAAAACCGCCTACAACGGAAAATAACTTGATGTCCCCTGCGCCCAACGCACGCAGTTGAAATAGAAAATATAACAAGATAACCGGTATAGAACTACAAATAAGAAACTGCACGATGCCAATGGCTCCCTGCCCCAAAATCCGGAACCACAGCCCTGCCGTCCATCCCAGAACAATCAGCCGGTTACTGACTTTCCCGTTCTGGAAATCCATTACGGCTGCCATCGTAAGAACCGACAGCAGCGTCAACTCTGATAATCCCCCAATCCATCACCTCTTTCTCTTTTGATAAGCCGGATTATAACAACCCATCTCTTTTTTGTCCATAGTTCCGGGAAAAATTGGACTATTTTTGTAAATTTTTTACAAATAATTTGTGGCAACAATCGCATAAAGAAGCACGAAGCCGCCAAATCCAAGTGTTCCGATTGTCAAAAGCGTCGCCGGATTCAGTCCGACCGCCACCTGCAATGCCTGTTCTGCCAGAAAATCATTCACGAAAACAATGCCGATTGCACCGAGCACGCCCCGCACCAGAAAGTTAAAAACCACCTGTAAGTATTTTTTTGCAAGCAAAATCACAAGAACCAGGACGCATATTCCTGCAAGGATACCCATTGCCAGTTTCTGATCCATTTTTTAAGCCCCCGCCTTATTTTTCTGTAAATATATATTTGTCCGCCGGAGATTTATGCCTGAAATTATTTTCCGTATTTTGTATAGAATGGAATTTTATTGATTATACTTATCACAGGAAAAAAAAAACGATATGGAGGATGCCATGTTCCCTTTTTTTCACGCAGAAAAACCTCAGGATAAACATTATACACTGCTCATGAATGACCTCCACCAGACAGCGAAGGATTTAAAAGACGCCTATGATAATCTGGAAAATGTCGTGGACCCAGATTTAATCGACTGCTATATCTATGAGTTAAATTCCGTCCAGATGCGCTACAAATTTCTTCTCGCAAGTATTAAAAAAATGGAAAAATCCGTCCCGGAAGCATAAAAAAGGCAGTCACCGAAATGACTGCTTCTTTTTTATGCCAGAAATCCTCTGCTGCCGTTTGGATTCTGATAATTTTCCACCAGATTCTCTTTTCCGTAGGTGAATCCCGCATACACCTGCTCTGTATTGCTCATAAGCGGCGCGGAATCATCCTCTGCCGCCACCTTTTCAAATGCACTTCGCAGCGCTTCCATCATCCGCTCTGCCTGTGCAAGTTCCGCAAGGTCTTTTTTATACATGGATTTTGAAATCGCTTCCCTGCTGAAATGATAAATCTGATAAAGCTGTTTTGCAAGGTCATACGTGAAATCAAGCGTGTCGCAAAGTTCCTGCACCGCACGGTCCGCACCGCGCAGCGCTTCCTTGCAGCGCTGCCAGTCCCCCGCATCAAATGCTTCCTTCGCCTCCGCAGTGTATGCAAAAAAGATATCATATGTAACCAGCGTCAGACCTGTGCGGTTTGACTGGCTGATTCTCCTTGTAAAATCCTGAATCTGCTCTTTTTTCAAACTGTCTCCCTACCTTACTGTAAAATCTGTAATACCTGCTGCGGCAAATCATTTGCCTGGGTCAGCACGGAGATTGCTGCCTGGTTCAATACGTTCTGCTGGGTGTAGTTTGTCATCTCATCCGCCATATCTACATCTGTCAGTCTTGAAAGTGCATCTGTCATATTTTCCTCAAAAGTATCAAGACTTGCCACGGAAGATTCCAGACGGTTCTGATATGCGCCAAGCTTGGAGCGGGTAGATGTTACCATGGAAATCGCATCGTCAAACTGTGTAATTGCTTTTCCTGCACCACCAACAGTTCTTACATCCGCATTGTCAATGTAAAGGCTCTCGCTTGAAATTTCCGGGATACGGATATTCATCTCCTGATTCTCATTGGCACCGATGTGAAGCGTCATGGTTCCCATATCGGTCACCTCAAAATCAATATCTCCGGCATAGCCTGCATCTGCCAGGAAGGAAATAGAAAAACCACCATTGTCTGTAACAATAATCTTATTGCCGTCCTTTGCAACCGTTGCAGTATGCTGGAATCCGGTTCCATCGCCCGGAACGGTAAGTGATACCTCAGCATCGTCTCCGGTCTCGTAGGTCACACTGCCGTCCGCATTGACCGTACCGTTTACGAATGTGCCGTTCTCTGTCTGGTTTACGTTGGCAAAACCAAGTGCCGTTGCAAGCTGCTGGTTGTCAAACTCCAGTTTTACCATACTCTCCACACCGTAAACGTTTGACTCGATGGTAAGGGTATTGCCGTTTAAATCTGCCGTTGCATTTCCCATCTCTGCCGCATCACGGATTTTTGCAAAAACTTCTGCGTAAGTATCGGTGTCTGCAACCTCAATCGTTGCGCCGTTGATGGACATGGTTCCGGAAACACCTACTGCTGCGGTAGAAGTGTAGTTCGCAGTAGAGCTTTCAGAGACATTTGTCGCTGCGGCTGTAATCGTAAGGGAATAATTTCCCGGATTTACAAAATCAGAAACCTGGATTCTTGATACATTGTCTGCATACACTCTTGTATCCATGCTTCCGTCTAACAGGGACTTGGAGTTGTACTCTGTGTCCGTGGAAATACGGTCAATTTCCTGCTTTAAGGACTCGATTTCGTCCTGAACCGCCTGCAGGTCTGCCGGTGTCATGGTCGCATCACTTGCCGCCTGTACGGAAAGTTCTCTCATACGCTGTAAGATGCTCGTTGTTCCAGAAAGTGCACCGTCTGCAATCTGAATAACGGAAATACCGTCGGATGCATTCTGGGAAGAACGGTTTAAGCCTTCAATCTGAGCGTGCATTTTTCTGGAAATTGCCATTCCTGCCGGATTATCGCCTGCGCGGTTAATCTTAAGTCCGGAGGAAAGACGCTCCATAGAAGTCTTTAAATTGTCTTCAATCCCATGCAGATGCTTGTTTGCAACGACTGCGGACATATTGTAATTAATTTTCATTGATTCATTCTCCTATTCTTACGACTGCTGCATCCATGCACCCTGCTTTGACAATCCCTGTCCCGTTTACTGTCTTATATATCGGACGCGTCTTTCTTTCTCTAAAGACAAATTTATTGAATTTGTTGCATTATTTGCGGATTCATATTATAATTAACACGTTGCCGGACATACTAGAAATGTCTGGAAATAATACATTAAGGAGGATCCTAATATGCCACAGGTAACAAAAACTACCATGATTGGTGAGCTTCTTCAGATTGACCAGAATATCGCACCAATTCTTTTAAATATCGGAATGCATTGTCTCGGATGTCCGTCTTCCCAGATGGAGACCATCGAGGAGGCTGCTATGGTTCACGGAATCGATCCGGATGCCCTGGTAAAAGAGATTAACGATTTTCTTGCAAAAGATCTCGCAGCTAACAACTAATCAGAATTACACATAAAAAGAGGATTTCCAAAAATGGAAATCCTCTTTTTTTAGAGTTCTGCTAACGTATGCAGTGCATTTTTTGTTAAAAGCGGATGATAATGCTCGCCTAAAAATGCCTGTGTTGCCGGGGTCCACATCTGCTGTGACGCATATTCGGACAGAATATTGCACACCTTGTTAAACTCCTCCGGCGACTGGCTGCTCTTGCTTACGAGCAGATAATATTTGTGATTTGCCTCGTTCTTGTACAGGTCATTCTTTCCGGTATAGAAACCATCGAGAACTCTCGCAAGACGTGTCACCTCCGAAAGGTCATTAAAAACAAACAGCTTGGTAATGTCTACAAGGACTTGAACCGGCTCTTCTTTCTGCTGTCCATTCTCTCTGTCGGAAGCACTCGTTTCCTCCTGCTGCTCTGACGCGCGCTTACGCTCTTCCTGAATCTTACGAAACAGTCCTAAGATATCGTCCGCACCTTCCGGCGCCGTCTGCCCTGCGCTTATTGCGTCTTCGTATAAATCCTCGGGGTCGGGGTCTGAAAACCGGGAAAACCGGGTATCTAACTCCTCCGGGTATTCTACTTTCGTAATCACTAGAATTATTGTATCCGCTGACAATGGAATTGCTTCTATCATAAGCGGTATATCGTCTGCTTCAAAGCCAAATTCATAAGCAGCCTGCTGCATCATATCCCGAAATAACAGTTTTGCTTTCTCGGTGCCGTAAGCAAGCTCGCTGAGCTTAATCTGACGCTCTGCCAAATCTTCCCTGGTCAGCGTGCAGCGAATCTGGTTGTCATTTACTTTTTCTATTTTCATACAATCACATCCTTCTTCCGGAAACCCTTGTAAACTGTACATCTATTATAATCAAATGACCATTTGATGTAAAGTATCCCTTATTATTAAATCTTTCTAAACTGCTTTTACCCCTATTTTTCAAATTACTTTTGTATATATTTCACAAAAAAAGAGAAAAGTAGTTGCCTTGCATTTTTCCTTATGCTATAAACATATTCATGAGATGCGGAACTGACACGCCCGAAAGGAGCGATTCGCATAACACAAACAATCCTGTCCGGCAAGTACCGGCTTATCCGCACATTAGGAAGCGGTTCTACAAGCACTGTATATCTTGCCGAACATCTCAGGCTTGGAACCCGCCGCGCCATCAAATGTATCCCCAAATACAAAAGCGACGGTTCCTCCTATTCTTTGGAATTCTGCTCACCAACGGAAGCAGACCTTCTAAAAGATCTGAAACACCCCGGTATTCCTCTCATTTATGATATCGACGAAGACGATACCATGCTTTACATTGTTGAGGAATATATCCAGGGAGAATCCTTGGACCGGATGATGGTCCATCCAGAAAACATTTCACAGGAACTGATATTAAAAATTGGCATCGAACTGTGCGATATCCTTGATTATCTGCATCATGCTGCTCCATATCCCATCCTATATCAGGATTTGAAACCGGAACATATTATAGTATGCGGAAATCAGGTGAAATTAATCGACTTTGGAATTGCTTCATTTTTTACCGGTTCCGGAAAAAATTTCCAAATTTATGGAACGAGAGAATACGCGTCGCCGGAGGCGCTTGCCGGTAAGCCGGTAGATACCTCCACAGACCTCTACAGCCTTGGGAAGGTTCTGCTCACCCTGGCTGCACAGTGTGTTCCTCCCTGTTCCGCGCAACTTCTGCACATACTGCAAAAAGCGGCCGCCGTCTCCGTCCCGGAGCGGTTTGAAACGGTCTCCGATTTTAAGACAGCCCTAACCGCTGTCCACACAAATCATGCGTGTCAGAAAGCGCCACATCTCATAACCAAAATTGCCGTGCTGGGAAGCAGAACCGGTGCCGGCGCAACACATTTTGCTATCTCTTTGGTCTGTGCATTAAACAGACAGGGAATCCCTGCTTTCTATCTGGCGGCGGACGGCTCCTGCAGTCTTCCTGCCATACAGGAGACATCCGGGCATCTGACCGAAACCGACGGCGTATTCTACGGGCATCACTTTACCGGAATACCCGCATACGGAAAGGGGATTTCCCCGCTGGTGCCCACATCGGGCACGGTGGTCAGAGACTTCGGCATCGACACAAATACTGCAGCATTTGAAACATGTGAACTTACAATTGCAGTTCTAAGTGGAAGCGACTGGGATTATGAACAGGATCTTTCCTTCGCTCAAAGTCTGCTTCCGGACGAGTCTGTTGTCTTTGTCTGCAACTATCATAATCGAAGAGCGGCAAAATTATTCGCTAAGCATCTGGGAAAAAACGTTTACTGTTTTCCTCTGGATGAGTATCCATTCCGAATCACTCCGGAAAAAGAGCGGCTGTTTTTATCCATCTTACAGGAGAAAGGGGGGAAAAAACATTTTTTTCGACACAAGAAAGGAACCATCAAGACGTCTGACCATTGGAATCATGGGCTGCGAGCATGGATGCGGTGTCACACATCTATCCATCGCCCTGGCTAATTACTGTGCTTCTAAGCTGCAGGGGAAAACCGCCTGTCTGGAACTGAACCGTCCCGGAAATTTTCTGGCGCTTTCGCCGGGGCTTAGCCCGCTCTCAGTGCCGCAGACAACGTTCTGTGACACGGGATTTTCCATCTACGGTGCCGACTACTATCCCACGGTCCGCGCAGACGACATCCCATTATTGTTAAACGCAGACTATTCCTATTATATTTTAGACATGGGGGACGTCTCACAGGCAGACTGGAACGAGTATCTGCGCTGTGACAGAAAGCTTATCATTGGCAGTCTTGCTCCATGGAAAAGAAGCTACTATGAATCTCTTTTCTGCAAATATTCCACTTCACTGAAAAACGGCGGTGGCTTTGTATATCTGGTTCAAACGGGGAACCGACACGACATTACGGACTTTGCAAAAAAGAACGGCATTTCCATGGAACGGATTCCCTTTCTTCCAAATCCGTTTCAAATCGGGCGGGAACATTTTGCATTTTTAGAACAGCTTTTACACTAAGCTGCTTTTCACCCGCCCGGTGCAGTTGTGCACAGAAAAAGGAGACATCCTGAATTTATAGTATATCACAATATGTAACTTTGCGGATTCCTTTTGGTTGACAGACATATGGGGGTACAAATTGAACACACAGAACAAAAACCAGCTCTACTTAGAGCTTGCCTCTATGGAGGACCGGGGCATCACCATCTGGCTGGAGGGTACTCCGAGCAATTCTTTAGACGTATCCAGCCAGCTTTGCATTCAGGAAGAAGAAGCCTATATGCGCGATTATGTATTTGAACAGGGGGTGTTAAAGGAAATTCATTTTGACAAATTAAACGAACACTGACAATCACACTATGGCAGCTTTATTTTATTCTTATTTATGGCGAGTCGAAGTCCTCAATGCCCGCCCTGTCATAGTACACACGGAAATTATAAAATTTGAAAAAAGAGAGTATTGGGAGCCGGGCACATACACCCGGCTCCCATTTCATCCTACAAACCATCCCCTAAAAAACTTTCAATTGCAAGTGGGGTATGGTATAATGTCGGCAGACATTATACGCGCCGAAGTGCGCATAAATTACCATATACCGTGTGCAAAGCACGTGGTATAATGTCGACAGACATAAAGTAAAAACACAACGCATCAGAAAAGAAAGGGTACTTCATGAAAAAAAAGATTGTTCCATTTTTAGCTGTCGCAGCAATGATTCTTGTTATCATACTTTTTATGGTCTTAAGCGCAATTATTGAAAAATACACTCCCACCAAGGACCGCGAGGATCTGATGGAATATTACAATCTTTCCTCCACTGATGAAGTTGCATTAATGCAGGATAACACGCTTTTAGATGTGAAGGGAAAACTCATTGACGGCGTTGTATATCTTGATTACGAGACGGTTCATGATTCCATCAATGACCGCTTTTACTGGGATGCAAATGAAAATATTCTGCGTTACACCACACCGACGGATCTGGTTACGGTTCATGCTGAAAGCAACAGCTATTCCGTTTCCAAGGATTCTACCACACTTGACCATATTATTGTAAAGGCAAGTGCCGAGACCGCCTATATTGCGATTGATTTTGTAAAACTGTATTCAAACTTCGATTATGTCGTTTACACAGACCCGAACCGCGTTCTTTTGACGACCACCTGGGGTGATACAAATGTAAGTACTGTAAAACGTGATACGGAAATCCGCTACCGCGGCGGCATCAAGAGCCCGATTTTAGCGGATGTTACGAAGGGAACCGAGGTTACCGTCCTTGAGACCGAGGATGATTGGACAAAAGTTGCCACCTCAGACGGTATTGTGGGTTATCTCAAATCCAAATGGCTGAACGCTTCCACCGTAAAGACACTTACCAGCGACTATGTTCCGGAAGAGTTTACACATATTAAAAAGGACTACGCTATTAATATGGTATGGCATCAGGTAACCAGTCAGGATTCCAATAATGCCATCAGTTCCTTATTACAGAATACCAAAGGCGTCAATGTGGTATCGCCTACCTGGTACTACCTCAATGACAATAATGGAAATATCGTCTCCCTTGCAAACAGTGATTACGTAAGCTACTGCCACCAGAACAACGTGGAGGTCTGGGCACTGTTCAGTAACCTTGAGAACACCGAAGTAAGCACAACTGAGGTATTAACCCATACTTCCAAGCGTGAGAATCTGATTAACAACCTTATTTCCGAGGCAATCCAGTATGATTTAGACGGCATTAATGTCGACCTTGAGTCCGTGGATTCTGCTGTCGGAGATGCTTACATCCAGTTTATCCGTGAACTTTCTTTAAAATGCGCCAACAATAACATCGTACTCTCCGTCGACAACTATGTGCCCAGCAGTTACACTGCTTTTTATAACCGCACAGAGCAGGCACTGTTTGCCGATTATGTGGTTGTCATGGCTTATGATGAATATTATGCCGGCTGTGAGCAGGCAGGACCTGTCGCTTCCATCGGTTTTGTAACAGACGGCGTCACCAACACCTTAAAGGAAGTCCCTGCCAGCCAGATTATTCTTGGTATGCCTTTCTATACCAGAGTCTGGTGTGAAACACCGATTGCCGATGAGGCTGCCTCCGCAGACAATTCTTCAGATGAGACTGCAGACACAGACGACACTTCCGCAGAAGACAGCGCATCTGACAGCTACGTACTGTATGATTTGACCAGCTATGCAACAAACATGAGTGAAATATCAAATCTGCTTTCCGCAAACGGCGTCACTCCTACCTGGTGGGAGGATTACGGTTTGTATTATGCAGAATATGAAAACAATGGTTCCACCTACAAAATCTGGATTGAAAATGCCGCTTCCCTGGAAGAAAAGTTAAAAGTCCTGAAAGAAAACGGACTTGCCGGCGGTTCCTTCTGGAAACTCGGTCTGGAAACCAGTGATGTATGGGACACCATCATCAAATATATCAATTAAGGCTGATACCATTCGAAATATTTCCCAAAAACAGAAATTCATAACTCCCGGCGTCCGCGCATACATTAGTGTGAACGGATTTCCGGGAGTTTTTTATGAAAAAAAAGATTGAGCTTACCATGACACTGTGCCTGTTAGCAGCAGCTTTTATTCTTGCCAGACAGGGGGCTATCCTTGTGCAGACAACTGCAGCCTCCAAAGAGTCCTCCAATGAATCCATCGAATCCTCTGAGTCTTCTAAATCTTCTGAATCCACCAATAAACTGTGTATTGTCGTTGATGCCGGGCACGGTGGTTCGGATCCCGGAAAGGTTGGAATCAACGATGCACTTGAAAAAGATATCAATCTTGCCCTTGCCCTGAAATTAAAGGCGCTGCTTGAGGAAGACAACATCGACGTCGTACTGACACGCGACAGTGATGCCGGATTATACTCGGAAAGTGCTACGAACAAAAAAATAGAAGATATGCAGAAACGATGCCAGATTATCACCGATGCCAACCCTGTTTTTACTATCAGTCTGCATCAGAACAGCTATCCCACCGCAGACATCAAGGGCGCTCAGGTCTTTTACTACGGGCAGTCCGCCAAGGGGAAAGAATTAGCGGAGCTGATTCAGAAAAATCTGATTGCAGAAGTTGACCCGGAAAATCACCGGGAAGCGAAGGCAAACGAGAGCTACTATCTGCTCAAAAAAACACCCACACCTACCGTAATCGTAGAATGTGGGTTTTTAAGCAATGAGGAAGAGGCTGCCCTGCTGCTGACCGATGACTATCAAAACCAGCTTGTCTATGCCATCCACCTCGGTATTTTAGAATATCTGCAGGCAGAAAATCTGCTATAACGTCTGCTGTACCAACTGAATAAAGTTTTCTGCAATGCGGTAGAGTCTTGCAGTCTGTACCTGATAAGACTCTCCTGCCGCGTCTGCGGTCTCTGTCAAATCGGCACCTGCACCATACGCCCCCATGGAAAAATGATTCAAATCCAAGTCAGAAATCTGCGCATAATGAATGTCCACTGTTTTCTCATCCCCGCCAAAAAGCTGTTCTTTCAGGCGTTCTGCCATTCCCTCAAGGCGCTCCTTTGTCTCTTTGCGGTCGGAAGTAATAAGACCACTGATTCCCTCCTCCTTTGCCTGGAAGGTTGCCGCAATCTTACCGTTCTCCTCCTGTTCCATCGTCACATCGACCGTCCCCTTTGTCCCTGTACCACGGACAATCTTTAGGGAAACATTAACAACCTCATCGTCCACACGCACCGGAATTGAATACTGTTCCTCTTTCATAAAAGAGGTATTCAGCTCAATCTGCGTGGATAAAAGCTTCATGCCACGGATATCAAGACTTGTAACCGCATCCTGATTCATAGCCGTCTCCATCTTGTCTGCCGCAAGCTCCTGTAACTGCTGCTGTGCAGCCAGAAGTCCCTCTGGATCTGACAGTGCGTCGGCAAATGCATCAAGTACCGCATCTTCACGTTCTTCTTCATTTGTCGTCTTATGACTGCTGTCACTTGTAAATTTAGCGCCGGCTCCATTTTTGCCGCCAAATATCTGTGCAAATACCTGGTTGCGGTTTGCAAGCATCGCATCCATTGCCAGAAGATTCATCGATGTATTCGGCACATCGTATTTCTCAAGAATTGCATACACATCCTCGGAAACCTCTGCGCTCTCCTTAAACTGTGCTAGCTGCTCCTTCGCATAGGCATTGGAAAGCTTCTGCTCTTCTTTCGCAAGTGCCTCTCCCTCCTCAGTGCTCTGAAACTCTGTCAGCGCTTCCTTTAACTGCTCCGGTGTCATATCCTGCCAGTTTGGATTCTGTTCCATAACCGCACCTATCATATTCGGCGTCATTTCTCCAAGTACATCTTTTAAGCAGTTAAACTGATATCCGGCTTCAATCTGCTCTGTAATAGATACTCCGGAGGTTTTAAGGCTTTCTAATCCGCCGTAGGAATCATCGACCGAAATGTCCATTTTTCCACTGCGATGCTCACTTCGTACAGCCGTCAGAAGATTTTTCATCGTGACAGGCGCTCCCTGCTGTAATAACGCTCCCAATGCAGCTCCATCTGTATTATCCAC
>JBNMKM010000036.1:0-32839 GCA_050874345.1 Roseburia sp.
ATATTACCGTATTCCGGGTGTTCTTTGATGAGTGCGTTGCGCTCTTCCATGGAAAGTGTTTCCGGTCGTAAAATGCCTTTTCTCGTGCTGATAAAGTCTGTTTTTTCTTTTAAGGAGAGCATGGAGCAAATCTGTGTGGCAACCAGTTCACCGATTGCCGGAGCGGAAGAAAGTCCCGGAGATTCGATACCGGCAACGTTGAAAAAGCCTTTTGCGTCTTCGGCTTCCCCGATGACAAAATCGTCTCCGTCCTCATGGGCGCGCAGTCCGGCAAAGGAAGTGATCACCTGGCGCATCGGAAGGTTTTTGACGCTGAGGGAGGCAGTTTTTGCGAGACTGTCAAGACCAGCCTGGGTCGTGTTGACGGCTTCCTTATTTTCCACATCCACCGCAGTAGGGCCGACTAACAGGTTGCCGTGTACGGTCGGGGTGACAAGAACGCCCTTGCCCATTTTAGATGGAAGCTGGAAAATGGTGTGGGAAACATGGGTTCCGGCAGCTTTATCCAAAAGGCAGTATTCTCCTTTGCGGGCGGTGATGTGAAGTTTGTGCTCACTTACCATATTGTTGAGCACATCCGCATAAACGCCGGCGGCATTGACAACGATTTTGGCGTCAATGCTGTCTGTTTTTTTCGTGTCGGTGTGCAGGGTTTCGATATGATAACCCTCCGGTGTTTTGCTGATGTTTGTCACGCTGGTGTTTAAGAAAAATGCAACGCCGTTTGTGTACGCATTTTCGGCAAACGCCATTGTCATGTGGAACGGACAGACGATACCGCCGGTCGGAGCGAAGAGAGCACAGGTGACATCGTCATTTAAGTTTGGTTCCATGGAAAGCAGCTCTTCGCGCTCTATGATGCGAAGCCCCGGAACACCGTTTGTAACACCTTTTTCCAAAAGTTTTTCCAGAGCGCTTCGGTCCTGATTTTTCGTGCAGACAACCAGGGAGCCGTTGCGCTTAAACGGAATGTCAAGTTCTTTGGCAAGTGTGTCCATCATGGCATTTCCGCGGACATTTAATTTTGCCTTTAAAGTGCCGGGCGCTGCGTCAAATCCGGCGTGGATAATGGCACTGTTTGCCTTCGAGGTTCCGTTACATACGTCCTCCTCCCGTTCTATGACACAGGCGCGTACCTGATATCTGGATAATTCTCTTGCGATGGCGCTTCCGGTGACCCCTGCGCCGATAATAGCTACATCATAAGCAGTATTCATAGTCATTCTCCTTTTCTAGGTAAAAAAAGAGCAAAGCAAACAAAACGATTCAACTCGTCTTATTTACCTTGCTCATGTCTCTCGGTAACATTTATGAAGTTAATTCTATTATAGCACACCGGATGCCAAAATCAACCTTTTTTGAAAAAGATATGCATCTGCTGGCAAACCTGCTTAAGCAGGTGATTAATTCAGAAACATAAATCCCGGGGCATTTTCTGTTTCGCCCTCATAGGGAAGCAAAATAGGATTGTTTTCAGGAACCTCAATTTCAAAGGAATAGTCCATGGTGCCTTCATCCAAAGCATCACTATAATAAGGAGTCAGAGACAGACCACCGTTTACAGAGGAGACTTCTGCACACAGGGGCGTCTGTGTTGCCAGAGAGCCATTTAACAACAGTACCCCTAAAAAGAGTGTGACTGCGGACAACTGTGTAGAAATCCTGCGAAAATGTTTCATTGAAAAATCACCTTCCTTAAAAATGTTTGCAAATGAAAAATTTTATGAATTGGTTATAATTTGATTATAACAGCAGCAGTGTCAAAATCAATCTTTTTTTACAGCGGAAAATGCTTTATAATGGAAAGCAGGACGCTGCAGAAAAACAGGATGGATGAAATATGAAAGAAAAGACCTATCAGATTACAGTGGAAGATATCGTGATTACGGTAACGAAAAAGCGTATGAAAAATATGTATCTGCGTATCCGTAAGGAGGACGGGAGTGTTCTGATTTCTGCACCGCATGGAATGAGTGAACAGAGGATTCTTGCGTTTGCGAGGGAACGTATTGACTGGATTCGCAAGTACCGGAAATTATATGAAAAACATCCGGGCGAAACAGAGCCGGCGAAGCAGTACACCGAGGCAGAGCTTAAGGAGAGAAAGCACCTGCTTTTGGAGAAGGCGAGGCATCTCATTGCAAAATGGGAACCCATTATGGGTGTTAAGGCATCCGGCATCACCATCCGCCAGATGAAGACGCGCTGGGGCTCCTGCAATGTAAAAACGCACCATATCAACCTGAATCTGGCGCTTCTTGATATGCCGGAGGAATGTCTGGAATATGTGGTGGTGCATGAACTGACCCACATTTTAGAGGCAAGCCACAACGAGCGCTTCTGGGGATATATGACGGCATTTTACCCCGACTGGAAGCGGGTGAGAAAGAGCTTAAACAACTGGAATCCTACTTAAACTGATTGGAAGCGGTATCGTAGGTGTAGTCGATGGATGCGAGTTTTTCTGTAATCGCAGAAGCATCGGCATGAAATGCCTGAACGAGTTCTTCAAAGGAAGGATAATTGTCCCGAAGTTGTGTGTTGACAAAGCTGAGCAGCATAACCGGGTCATTTGGGAGTGCAGCGTATGTTTCCATCATAGAAACCTCCTGAAAAAAATTTTTAAAAATGAAATTTGTGAATTTAAAATAACACAATAGGAAAGGGATTGCAACGAATGGAACCAAAGATTGATAAAGAAGTATTTGATAAATTTTTTACAGAGAGCTACTGTCCAGTGGAGTATGCCACGGTAAAAGAGGAGTTTGAAGAGATTGCGGCAGCGGGAAATGATATTTTTACCGGAAGCTATGAAGCGAGAAACTTAAACCGGGAAAATTTTATCCTGTACCTGACAAGCGAGGCGTACTGCGATTTTGAGGCGGTTGTACAGGAGGCAATGGACGATTTGAACCCGGAAATTCTCGACGCTGTGATGGATGTGACGGAGAGTCAGCCGGACGGCGATGAGATTACCGAGAAGTACTGGGAGACGCAGAGAGAACTGTTAAATGATTTTTTAAAGCAGCTTTATGACGATGTGATTTCTGGTTGGAAGTAGGAGGCGATTATGGCAAAGGCAAATTGTGATACTTGTGTATACAATGTATACGATGAGGATGATGAGGCATGGTACTGTGAGGTCGACATGGACGAGGACGATGCAGCGCGCATGATGCAGGGACAGTTAAAGAGCTGCCCATATTATCAGAATGATGATGAATATGCGGTGGTACGGCATCAGATGTAAATTGGGGTGCGGGGATGCTGATTTATTTATGTGTGCTGGATTCTGAGGAGGACAAAAGTCGTTTCCAGATTATTTATGAAGAAAATTATCTGCGGATGTACCACGTTGCATTTGGAATCCTAAAGCGCCAGGCAGAGGCAGAAAATGCCGTCCATGAGGCATTTCTTGGAATTGCAGAAAATTTTAAAAAATATTCCCGGATTTCCTGTAGTGAAATGACGGGATTATGCGTTACGATAGTGAAACATAAAGCAATTGACATCTGGCGCCGGGAACAACATTTGTCCGAACAGGAACTAGAAACGCTCATTTTTGCGGAAGAATCGGCAGAGTTTTCACCGGAAGGGGTGGCAGAGCAGAAGGAGCAGAGTGCGCTCATGCAGCGCGCCCTGTCCGAACTGCCGGAGGTTTTAAAGGAGACGCTGGTGTTAAAGTATTATTATGAGTATGGGAACCGCGAAATTGCCAAAATTCTTGATATTCCGGTAAAAACGGTAGAAATGCGGCTTTATCGCGGAAAAGCAAAGCTCAGGGAGATTCTCGATGAAAAGATTTGAAAAAGAGGATGATATCCGGAAATTTGTCTGTGAGATGCACCGATACGAGATGGAACAATTGCCGGCAAAGGAAACTTTGGAGGAAAATTACCGGCTGTCCGAAACTTTTTTTGCAAAGATGCGTCAGCTTGTGGAACGGATGACACGCAGGGAGAGAAGGAAGCGCCGAGAACAGTATGTGGCAGCAGCGGCAGTAATCGCCCTGCTGCTTTTTGGAATGGCAAATCCGAGCGTGGTGGCGCAGACATTTGCGGATATCTGGGAATGGTTTACGGACCATGTCGAAATTCACTTCAAGGAAGAAGATACCGGGCTTACGATGGTGCCGGAATATACCCTTAGTTATGTGCCGGAAGGGTATGAACTTATCCATGATGAATACATGGAAACTGCAGGGGTTATTGCGTATCAGAAAGAGGATGACTTGATTCTATTTGATTATGGTCTTGCAGACAGTTCATTGTATTTGAATAATGAGGGAGTGAAATTTGCATCGTTTACCAGAGATGGAACAGTGATTTACTGCTTTGAGTCAACGAATGAGGAAAAGGCAACGATGCTTGTGTGGTTAAATGATAACGAGGATATTCAGTTTTGTGTAAGCGGATATTTGCCGATGTCTGAAATGCTGGAAATATATGATGGGGTGTGTGAAAAAAATAAATAAAAATTTTTGAAAACTTTGTAGAGAAAACGCAGACTTCTCCGTTTCTTATATAGGTGCAGGAAATAAAGCATCAATAAAAAGGAAAGGAGGAGAATGGTTTGAAGTACATAAGAAATGGCTTGGGTGTGTTTTTATGCTTACTTTTATTTACACAAACACTTCATGTTTACGCTTTTGTACCGCAGCATCAGGTAGTACCATATTATGAAACTGAGAATAGGGCAAAAGTTTCTCTGACATTTGATAAAAATGTCGCAAAATGTGTGGTTACTGTATTGGGCGAAAAGGGAACGACAAAGATATCTGGAACAGTTCAGCTTTATGATGAAACGGCAAAAAAGAGTGTAAAAACATGGAACATATCATCATCAAGTGCTGTGTGCACATTGTCAAAAGATGTAAGCGTAAAGTCTGGACACAAATATACGCTGTCTTGTACGGCTAATGTGTATGATGCAAACAATAGCAGTAAAGCGGCGGATGGGTCGGCAACAAAGACTAACTAAAAAGGAGAAGAATGCGTATGAAAAACAAAGCAATGAAAAAATGGAATTGGAGTATTATGCTGGTTGTGGGTATTTTGTTCTTCTGACACAATATTTGCCAAAACGCCTGATACACAGTTTCAAAATGATGTAATGAATGCGTATGCAGATGCTATGCTTGAAGGAAAAATGAGCGGTTTTGAAAGTCTTATGTCTGAGACACCAGAAAATGAGTTGTTTTTGACATATCTTCAGTGGAGATATGCTGCGATGGAAATACTAGAGGATGGGTATGATGCATACAGTTACGAAATTACTGATGTGACAGATGTTTCAGACACAGAAATTAAAATAGTATTTAATGAGTATTTTCACTATGCAAACATAGATTTTCATGGATTTAGCATGGGATTGGTTTTAGATATCGAAGTTGATGAGGGCTGTATACAAAGTATCAGTGTGCAGAACGATGACTGCTTTGATGCTTTTATGAACAATCTTTCGTTTAAAGGAAGAAGTGCTGGCATAGAAAAAGAGGTAAATCAGATAGATTTACAGATGCTTATTGAGGATATTAGAAGACTTAAATCAGAAATGGATTCTGTATGCAGTAATCAGACAGCAAGGTTGGTACAGAATGAAACAGAAAATTGGGCAAGAACTACAGCATATTCGTATTCGGCTTCTAGAGGTGCAGAATATGCAAAGAAATATGCTAAAAATGCTAATAGTAGTTTTTATGCAACAACGGCAGATTGTACAAACTTTGTTTCACAGTGTATTTGGGCAGCATACGGAGGATGGAATAATTCTATGTCTACAACGAAAATGACATCTAACATTACTAATAAAGTGAGAATGGTGTCTGGAAGTTGGTATGCTGGAAGTGGAGGCGGTTCCAGTAATTGGGAGAGTGTGAATAATTTATGGTCATATGCAACATCAAATTCTGGAAATGGACCAAAGGCAAAAGGCTATAATAACGGGGGAAAATATACGGGCGTTCAACCGATTGATATTTCCGTGGGGGATGTGTTACAGGTAAGCAACAATGGAAAGTCATATACACATTCGGTTTATGTTATAAGTACACCTGGTGGAAGTAATCCGAGTTATGGAGAAATAGTGATAGCACAACACAGTTCTAACAAAACAAGAACGTTATCAAATTTACTGCTTTCATATAATTATATGCGGCAAATGAGATTTCAAAGTGGAAAATTTGCATCATAGAAAGAGTATTAGTTTAAAGGGGGAAGATGATGAGGAAAAAATGGTTATCAGCTACGGGAATTATATTAGGATGCAGTGTAATATTGCTTGCCGGGTGTGGAAAAGAAGAAAATAAAACAAATGATATTACCGATGCAGATATTGAGAAAGCAATGGCGGTTGTCTGGCACGAATTTGATGATGGGAATAATTATGATATTACGACAGAAAGAACTTATAAGCAGTATCTCTCCGGATTACGGTACGATGAGAAACTACAGGAGACGAATCAATTGTCAGACGAAAATATACAGGGAAAGATGATATATTTGCAGGCAGATGTGGTTTCCGTTTTGGTAGAGGGAGAAGGCTGGGATAGTGTTGTGGAATATCCGAATTACGGGTACTGGCTGGTGCAGGAGGATGGTGACACAGGATTTCAGATTGTAGAGAAGGGGTATTAAATACACCGTTTAAAAAATGTGCAATTATGTGATAGGAAAGGGATATCTTTGAGAAGGGGGATATCCCTTTTTAAGAAAAAGGGGGGATGAATATGAAAAAAATGTTATGTGCAGTGACGGCAGTCATTATCTGCAATATTGGTCTGACAGGCTGTGGGGGCAGTGCTTCAAATGCGCATCCAGAAGATTATTTCACAGAAATAAGAGCAGAGATGCAGGGTGACTTTGATGCAGGAAGAGCAGCCATACAGGATAAATACCGGGATGAGGGGCTCGCGGCATTGCAGGAGACGGAGGCAGCGGATGGTTACCGGTATACGTTCCGGGATATTCAGATAGACGATTCCAAAACGGTGGAGCAGATAGAGATTGATTTGAGTGAATATCGGGAGCAGGCGGAAGGGTTTACGGATAATGAATATTTTTATGATGAGAAGAAAAATGCAATTTATTTCACGTTTGACCCGCTTCCCGCGACTGACCAGGAATTGAATCGTTCCATGGAAGAGACAGAGAAAAAATTGTTGATGGTACTGGCGGTATACCGGTTAGAGGATGGAAGCTGTGAGCTGGTTCCTTATACCTCAGATACGGAGGAGGGATTGTGGTTTACCGAGGCATATTGTCTGGGAGATAATATTTATGAGAATACGGGAAAAGCGGATGTGATACCGTATGTGCTTAACAAAACCACAAAAGAAATAAGAAAAATGGACAAGGAGTATGAGCAGGCAGAGATTGAAAAATATAAAAAGGAAAAAGGGCTGGATGGAAGGCAGGCTGTCTTTTTTACACCTGTGATAGATGACGGAACCTGTGTTGTTGTGGCTGTGGATATTGCACCGGAGATGGATTTACCGGAGGAGGGCTGCATTTACATGGTGTTTCAGGAACAGAAGCTGCTTGACAGCATGGTAATCTGGAGAGATGGGGAAGAATGATTTTAAGTGAATAAAAAGGAGTCGTTTGAAAAAGGGGGATGCCACACTTTTGTGTGGCATCCCCCTTTCTGGAAATTTGTTTATTTTGTTCCAAACTGAATAGCTGCTTCCACGAATCCTTTGAATAACGGATGTGGGCGGTTTGGTCTGGATTTTAACTCCGGGTGTGCCTGGGTTGCGATGAACCATGGGTGATCAGGAATCTCAATCATTTCAACGATTCTGCCGTCCGGAGAAGTACCGCAGAGCTTCATGCCGTGCTCAGTTAAAGCAGCGCGGAAGTCGTTGTTTACTTCGTAACGGTGACGGTGTCTCTCGTGAATCTCCTCAGAGCCGTATACCTGATAAGCCTTTGAAGACTTGTCCAGAATACATGGGTAGGAACCAAGCCGTAAGGTTCCACCGATATCTTCCACACCGTTCTGGTCCGGCATTAATGCGATAACCGGATGGGTGGTGTTCGGGTCTAACTCGATACTGTGTGCATCGTTGAAGCCGCAGACATGTCTTGCGTATTCAATGATGGCAACCTGCATACCAAGACAGAGACCAAGGTAAGGAACTTTGTGCTCACGGGCATATTTTGCAGCGAGAATTTTGCCTTCCACACCGCGGGAACCAAAACCACCCGGAACAAGAATACCGGATACATCGCCGAGCATCTCGTCCACGTTGTCTTCATTTAAATCCTCGGAGTCAATCCACTTGATATCAACTGTGGCACGTCCGGCAATTCCGCCGTGCTTTAAAGCCTCTACAACAGAAATATAAGCGTCATGCAGGGCAATGTATTTTCCGACAAGAGCAATTCTGACTTCTTTGTCCGGATGACGGAGTGCGTCTACCATTGCTTCCCAGTCTTTCAAATCCGGATCCGGACAGTCTAAGTGCAGACACTTGCAGGCAACCTTTGCAAGATTTTCTTTTTCCATGGCAAGAGGTGCCTCGTAGAGGTATTCCACATCCAGGTTCTGGAGAACGTGACCGTTTGGCACGTTACAGAACAGCGCAATCTTGTCCTTAAGGCTCTGGTCAAGCTCGTGTTCGGAACGGCAGACGATGATATCCGGCTGGATTCCCATTCCCTGTAACTCTTTTACGCTTGCCTGGGTAGGCTTCGTCTTAAGCTCGCCGGATGCCTTGAGGTAAGGAATCAGGGTAACATGAATGAGAATGGCATTCTCGTGACCAACTTCATGCTGGAACTGACGGATTGCCTCTAAGAACGGCTGGCTTTCGATATCGCCGACGGTTCCACCGACCTCGATGATGGCAATATGCGTCTCTTCCGAGGTAAAATTGCGGTAAAACCGGCTCTTAATCTCGTTTGTAATATGAGGAATCACCTGTACCGTTCCACCGCCGTAATCGCCACGGCGCTCCTTCTGAAGGACGGACCAGTATACTTTACCGGTGGTTACATTTGAATTTTTCGTCAAGCTCTCATCGATAAAACGCTCGTAATGACCTAAGTCCAAATCAGTTTCTGCACCGTCATCGGTAACGAACACCTCACCATGCTGAATCGGGTTCATGGTTCCAGGATCGATATTGATGTATGGGTCGAATTTCTGCATGGTTACTTTGTATCCGCGGGCTTTCAATAATCTTCCAAGGGAAGCCGCGGTGATACCTTTTCCCAAACCGGAAACTACACCACCAGTGACAAAGACGTATTTTACAGGCATAGGTTTTTCCTCCTCATAATATATGCTGCTAAATTGGTAAATAATATAAGATGCTGATAATAACTAAAATAGTATACAACTAAGTGTGCGTAAAATCCAGTGTAATTTATAAATTCTTTAGAAATGACAAGAAAAGTTCACCAAGTACGTATTGCTTTTGTGAAATAATTTCAATATAATAAAGAGGATATTTTAGGAAAGAGAAATCCGGAAACGAAATCGCAGGTTTTTGTTTCCGTCAGAAAGGATAGACGAATGGACAACCAGGGACCTGATATGTACAATAACAATAATGGCGGCGATAATAAAAACGGCAATAACGGTAACCGGGGCGGAAACGGAGGAAATCATAACGGTCAGATTCTGATGACCTTTATTTTGATTTCACTTGTAGTTTTATTTATTATGAGCATGGTCGCAAACCGCTTCAGCCAGATGAGCTCCAAGGAGATTACCTATACGGAATTTTTGCAGAAGGTTGAGGACGGTGAAGTAAAATCCGTTGTGATAGGAAGCTACCAGATAGACATCACGTTAAATGATACGGAACAGAAATCAGCTTACGGCAATGTCAGCTATTACTGCGCGAGAGTGGCGGATGAAGATTTGCTTCCGCTGTTAAAAGAAAAGAATATTGAAATCAGCGGTGTAATACCGGACAATACTTCAACGCTTATCTACAGCGTGTTAAGCTGGGTACTTCCATTGGTTTTAATTTGGGTTGTGATGGGATTCCTGATGCGCCGCATGGGAAGCGGAGCCATGGGAATCGGCAAGAGCAACGTCAAGATGTACGACATGGAGAAGCAGACCGGTGTCACATTTAAGGACGTTGCGGGACAGGATGAAGCAAAGGAATCCTTGCAGGAGGTTGTGGATTTCCTGCACAATCCGGCAAAATATAAAGACATCGGTGCGAAGCTGCCGAAGGGTGCCCTTTTAGTGGGCCCTCCGGGAACCGGAAAAACATTGCTTGCAAAGGCGGTTGCAGGAGAGGCAAAGGTGCCGTTTTTCTCACTGGCAGGTTCCGACTTTGTGGAAATGTTTGTCGGTATGGGTGCATCCCGTGTCAGGGATTTGTTTAAAGAGGCACAGAAGCAGGCACCGTGTATTATTTTTATTGATGAGATTGATGCAGTCGGAAAGAGCCGTGATTCACGGTATGGCGGCGGCAACGACGAGAGAGAGCAGACCCTCAACCAGCTTTTAGCAGAGATGGATGGATTTGACACTTCAAAGGGACTTCTCGTGTTAGCTGCAACAAACCGTCCGGAAGTGCTTGATAAGGCGTTGCTTCGTCCGGGACGTTTTGACAGACGGATTATTGTCGATAAGCCGGATTTGAAGGGACGTCTGGAAACCTTAAAGGTACACAGCAAGGATGTCATGATGGATGAAACCGTAGACCTTGACGCACTTGCACTTGCAACCGCAGGGCTCGTGGGTTCTGACCTTGCAAATATGATTAACGAGGCGGCAATCAATGCAGTAAAGCATGGAAGAAAATTTGTCAACCAGGCGGATTTGTTTGATGCGTTTGAACTTGTGGCTGTAGGTGGAAAAGAAAAGAAAGACCGCATCATGGGCGATAAGGAGCGCAAGATTGTTTCCTACCATGAGGTTGGACACGCAATGGTGACAGCTTTACAGAAGAATACTGAGCCGGTACAGAAGATTACGATTGTACCGCGTACGATGGGAGCACTTGGATATACCTTACAGACGCCGGAAGAGGAGAAGTATTTACAGACCAAGGATGAGCTTCTGGCAAAGATTACGACTTACATGGCAGGACGTGCGGCAGAAATGCTGGTATTCCAGTCGGCAACCAGCGGCGCGGCAAACGATATCGAGCAGGCGACCGCAATTGCGAGAGCGATGGTTACCCAGTACGGTATGTCGGATAAGTTTGGCATGATGTGCCTTGCAACGGTGGAGAATCAGTATCTCGATAACCGTGCGGGATTAATCTGCGGAGAAGATACCGCCGCAATGATTGATGAAGAGGTTCTTTCGATTATCAATCACTGCTATGATGAGGCGATGCGCCTGCTGACAGAGAACCGGGAAGTGCTTGATAAGATTTCCGAGTATCTCTATGAGCATGAGACCATCACCGGTAAGGAATTTATGAAGATTTTCCGCGAACTGAAAGGAATCCCGGAGCCGGAGGGCGGGGAGAAGAAGACCTTCTTCGAGCAGGCAATGGAAGTACAGGAGGCAGAAGATCATAAGACAGAGAGCAATGTAGGACAAAACGTGGACTACACTGCGGATGACAATACAACCCTGCATAGTGAATCATGAGAATGAGGAAAAGATGTTTAATATTGCAGAAGAATTAAAAAAACTCCCGGATCAGCCGGGAGTTTATATTATGCACGACAGTAAGGATGCCATTATCTATATCGGAAAAGCGGTAAGTCTTACCAAGCGTGTGCATCAGTATTTTCAGGCAAGCCACGACGAGGGCATCAAAAAGGCGCAGATGGTAAAACAGATTGCCCGCTTCGAGTATATTGTAACGGACTCGGAGCTTGAGGCGCTGGTGCTCGAGTGTAACCTGATTAAAGAGCACCGGCCAAAATACAATACCATGCTGCGGGATGACAAGACCTATCCCTATATCAGAGTGACGCTTGGAGAAGATTTCCCGAGGGTCCTTTTTTCGCGTCAGCAGAAGAAAGACAAGTCGCGCTATTTTGGACCATACACGAGTGCCGGGGCGGTAAAGGATACGATAGAGCTGATGAACAAGCTTTATCAGCTTCGCACCTGCAACCGTTCTCTGCCAAGGGATACGGGCAAGGAGCGTCCCTGCTTAAATTACCATATCCATCAGTGTATGGCTCCGTGTCAGGGCTATATCAGCAAGGAGGAATACTGCAAGCGTGTGGATGGTGCACTGGAATTTTTAAATGGCAATTATGCCCCCATTTTAAAATCGTTAGAAGAGAAAATGCTTGATGCCTCAGACAAGATGGAATTTGAAAAGGCGATTGAATACCGGGAACTTTTAGGCAGTGTGAAGCAGATTGCGCAGAAGCAGAAGATTACGCATAACGATGGGGAGGATAAGGATATCATCGCAATGGCGGCAGACGACCGGGATGCAGTGGTACAGGTATTCTTCGTGCGGGATGGAAAGTTAATAGGACGCGACCATTTTTATGTACGCATCGGAAATGATGACACGAGAGCACAGATATTAACTACATTCATAAAACAGTTTTATGCGGGAACTCCGATGATTCCGAAGGAAATCATGCTGCCACAGGAAATCGAAGACCCACAGGTTGTCGGGGAATGGCTGAGCGCAAGGCGTGGAAGTAAAGTGTATCTTCGGGTTCCACAAAAAGGCATGAAGGAAAAGTTAGTGGAGTTAGCATACAAAAATGCGCTGCTGGTATTATCGCAGGATAAAGAGAAGCTAAAGCGCGAGGAAGGCCGTACCATCGGGGCGATGAAAGAAATTTCAGAACTGATGGGATTAAAGGATATCTCGAGGGTAGAGGCATACGATATTTCCAATATCAGTGGATTCGAGTCGGTAGGCTCGATGATTGTCTACGAGAAGGGAAAACCAAAGCGCAGCGACTACCGCAAATTCAAGCTGCGCACGGTGGCGGGACCGGATGATTACGCATCGATGTATGAGGTGCTGACCAGAAGATTCACGCACGGTATGCAGGAACAGGAAGAACTAGAGGAAAAAGACCTGTCAGAGGAATACGGAAGTTTTACACGTTTTCCGGATTTGATTATGATGGACGGTGGACGCGGGCAGGTAAACATTGCACTCAAAGTGTTATCAGAACTGGGTCTTTCTATCCCGGTCTGTGGAATGGTAAAAGATGATAATCATAGAACGCGCGGATTGTATTATAATAATGAAGAAATCCCGATTGACCGTTATGGAGAAGGGTTTAAGCTGATTACCCGCATCCAGGACGAAGCGCACCGGTTTGCCATCGAATATCACCGTTCCTTACGAAGCAAAGAACAGGTACATTCGGTGCTTGATGATATTCCGGGAATCGGTCCTGCGAGAAGAAAGGCACTGATGCGAAAATACCAGTCCTTAGAGGCAATCCGCAATGCCACGAGAGAGGATTTACAGGAAACGGAATCCATGAGTCCGCAGGCGGCGGAAGCGGTGTATCTGTTTTTTCACAAAGAAGCAGAAGCGTAGAGTCAGCGGCTTGAAGAATCGGGATAACTGTGCTATATTGAGAGTGATCAGATCACACACGGAGGAGAGCGATTATGGGTAACAGTAATGGTGTTGGAGTTGCAAAAGTGGCACAGATTATGGATCTGCGGAACTTTATGCCGGATATGGAATTAAAGGGACACCGCATCATGGTAAGTGATGTGAACCGTCCTGCCTTACAGCTAAGTGGTTATTTTGAGCATTTCGAGCAGTCGCGTGTTCAGATTATCGGTACGGTAGAATATACCTACCTGCAGCAGTTAGATGGGGAGAAGAAGGAACAGATTTATCGGGAATTTATGTCATACGATATCCCGTGCGTTATTTTCTGTCGGGACCTAAAGCCGGATGACACATTTTTACGTTGTGCGATGGACAACGACATCCCGGTTCTTGGAACCAGACGCACCACATCTGCATTTATGGCAGAGTTAATCTACTGTCTGAGCGAACAGCTTGCACCCTGTATCACCATTCACGGAGTGCTGGTAGATGTTTACGGTGAGGGAATCCTCATTATGGGCGAGAGCGGAATCGGTAAGAGTGAGGCAGCACTCGAGCTTGTGCGACGCGGACACCGACTTGTTACGGACGATGTAGTTGAAATACGCAAAATCAACGAGCATATGCTGGTGGGAACTTCACCGGATATCACCCGTTATTTTATCGAGCTTCGAGGCATCGGAATCATCGATGTAAAGACGCTTTACGGAGTGGAATGTGTAAAGGAAAAACAGCAGATTGACTTGGTAATCAAGTTGGAGGACTGGAAGAAGGAAAATGAATATGACCGTCTGGGACTCGAGGAAGAATACACAGAATTCCTTGGAAACAAAGTGGTATGTCATTCATTGCCAATCCGTCCGGGACGAAATCTTGCCGTTATCTGTGAGACGGCGGCCGTAAATCACAGACAGAAAAAGATGGGATACAATGCCGCACAGGAATTATACCGCCGCGTGCAGGAGAATCTGACAAAGAAGTCTGAGGACGAGGAATAGGAGAGACTGAAAATGGAAAGAAAGAATGCCTGGGAGAAATACCCGGAAGGAACAAAAAGAAATGAAGTATTTGATTTTGCAGAGCATTACCGCAAATTTATCTCTGACTGCAAGACAGAGCGTGAGTGTGTAAACTACTTTGTAGAGAAGGCAGAGAAGGCAGGCTTTGCAAACCTTGATAAAGTGATTGCAGAGAATAAAACCTTAAAAGCAGGTGATAAGGTTTACGCAAACAATATGGGAAAAGGAATGGCACTGTTTGTAATCGGTAAAAAAGAGATGCAGGAAGGAATGAACATCCTTGGTGCGCATATCGATTCCCCGCGTATGGATTTAAAACAGGATCCGTTATACGAGGATACCGATTTCGCAATGCTTGACACCCATTATTATGGCGGTATCAAGAAATACCAGTGGGTAACTCTTCCGCTTGCATTACACGGTGTGATTGCAAAGAAGGACGGAAGTGTCGTAAAAGTTTCTATCGGAGACAAGCCGGGTGACCCGGTATTTGGTGTCAGCGACCTGTTAATTCACCTTTCCGGTGAACAGTTAGAGAAGAAGGGAGCAAAGGTAATCGAGGGAGAGAACCTTGACCTTCTGGTTGGAAGCATCCCGGCAGAGGAAAAAGAAGACAGCGATGAGAAAATCAAAGAAAAAGTAAAAGCAAATATCATGAATCTCCTCGAGAAAGAATATGGTATAGAGGAAGAAGATTTCCTTTCTGCTGAGATCGAAGTGGTTCCGGCAGGAGAGGCAAGAGACTACGGTTTTGACCGCAGCATGATTATGGGTTACGGACATGATGACCGTGTCTGTGCATATCCTTCTTATCAGGCAATTGCCCAGATGAAGGATCCGGAGTACACCAGCGTGTGTCTGCTTGTTGATAAGGAAGAAATCGGAAGCGTGGGCGCAAGCGGAATGGAATCCCGTTTCTTTGAGAACACGGTTGCAGAGGTCATGAACGCTGCCGGAGATTATTCCGAATTAAAATTAAGACGTGCTTTAAAGAATTCCAGAGTGCTTTCTTCTGACGTGTCTGCAGCATTTGACCCGAACTTCCCATCCGTTATGACAAAGCGCAATACCGCTTATTTCGGAAAAGGACTTGTATTCAACAAGTACACCGGTGCCAGAGGAAAATCCGGTTCTAATGATGCCAATGCAGAATATGTCGGAGCACTGCGTCAGCTCTGCGACAAGAATGAAATCGCTTTCCAGACAGCAGAGCTTGGAAAAGTTGACCAGGGCGGCGGTGGAACCATCGCTTACATTCTTGCAAACTACGGTATGCTCGTTATCGACAGCGGTGTTCCGGTGTTGAATATGCACGCACCATGGGAAATCATCAGCAAGGTAGACCTGTATGAGGCATACAGAGGATATGTTGCATTCTTAAAAGAAATGGCATAAATGTTTATAAAGTAAGGAAGAAAAAATGAATCAGCAGTTTGTGGAAACATTAAAAAGAAGCATAGGGCAGGAAAAAGTGTTTGAGCAGGAACCGATGAAACGTCATACGACGTTTCGTGTCGGCGGTCCGGCGGACGTGCTGGTACGACCGGCGGCAGAACAGCTTACGGGAGTCCTTGCACTGTGCAGAGAATATGAAGTTCCTTATCTGATTATCGGAAATGGAAGTAATCTTCTTGTCGGAGATAAGGGAATCCGTGGACTGGTGATTGAGATGACCGGCGACAGAGAGCTGTTGACGGTAACAGGAAATGTGCTGACTGTGGGTGCGGGCGTTCTGCTCGCACGCGCGGCGCGCAAAGCCGCAGAAGAGGGACTTTGCGGGATGGAATTTGCCGCAGGGATTCCGGGAAGCATCGGTGGTGCAGTTGTGATGAACGCCGGAGCTTACGGCGGTGAGATGAAAGACATCATAGAGTCTGTGAAAGTTTTAACAAAAGATGGAGACGAAAAGCAGCTTACCAATGAAGAACTTGCGCTTGGATACCGCACAAGCTGTATCATTCCGAAACAGTATATTGTGACAGAGGCGGTCTTAAAACTGGAACGGGGTGATCGCACACAGATAGAAGCGCGGATGGAAGAACTAAAGCAGAAGCGGGTGGAGAAACAGCCGCTTGAATATCCGAGTGCCGGAAGCACCTTTAAGCGCCCGGAGGGATATTTTGCAGGAAAACTGATTATGGATGCCGGGTTAAGAGGCTATCAGGTCGGCGGTGCACAGGTTTCGGAAAAACATTGTGGGTTTGTGATTAACAGGGGAGACGCAACAGCGGCGGATATCTGCCGTTTAATGGATGACGTGTGTGAGAACGTGCAGAAACAGTTTGGTGTGACCCTGGAACCGGAAGTAAAGCTGGTTGGTGAGTTTTAGGAGGCAGTTATGAAATTTGTGATATTGACAGGAATGTCTGGAGCGGGAAAAAGTACGGCAATCAAGATGATGGAAGACATGGGATTTTTCTGTGTGGATAATCTGCCAATACCATTGTTGGAAAAATTTGTGGAGCTGTCGAGTCTGCAAAGCGCCAAGCTGCAGAAGGTGGCAGTCGGAATTGATATCCGGAGCGGACAGGCACTCGGAGAAATGAAAGAAATTCTGGAACGGATTCGTGCAAAGGGAGCAAGTTATGAAATTTTGTTCTTAGATGCTGAGGATTCGGTTCTGGTCAAACGGTACAAAGAGACAAGAAGAAATCACCCGTTATCCGGCGGTGAACGCGTGGATAAGGGAATTGAGGAAGAAAGAAGCCGTCTGAAGTTTTTAAAGGAACAGGCGGATTATATTATAGATACCAGCCAGCTTTTGACAAGAGAGCTGAAAATTGAGCTGGAAAAAATTTTTATACAGAATCAGGACTATAAGAATCTGTTTATTACCATACTATCTTTTGGATTCAAGTATGGAATTCCAAACGATTCCGACCTGGTTTTTGACGTGCGTTTCCTGCCAAACCCTTACTATGTGGAAGGACTTCGCCAGAAGACAGGAAATGACAAAGAGATTCAGGACTATGTGATGCAGTTTGAGGAAGCACATATTTTCCTGGATAAGCTGACAGATATGCTGGAATTTCTGATTCCGAATTATATTACGGAGGGAAAGAACCAGCTTGTCATATCCATCGGATGTACCGGTGGAAAGCATCGTTCCGTGACGCTTGCAAACGAGATTTACAAGCGCCTGTCCGGCAGAAAAGAGTTCGGACTTAAGATTGAACACCGGGATATCACGAAGGATGCGCAGAGAGGCAAATAAACCGGAAGAATGGAGACAAGCAGATGTCATTTTCAAGTGAAGTAAAAGAAGAACTCTTCCGGCACATCGGAAAAAGCAGGCACTGCCAGTTGGCGGAATTAGCGGCGCTGTTAGTATTTGACGGAAAGGCGCAGGTGGAGAAGGAAACGGTTTCCATTGAGCTTGGCACCGAAAATCCGCTTTTGCTTGAGAAATATCAGAAGTTAGAAGAAAGCCTGTTCCCGGGAGAAAAAACAGATGCAAAACGCATCTTAGAAGCCGTAAAAATGTGGGATGCTGGAAAGAAACTTCCGATAATTACAGACGTGGTAAACGGACTTTTATTACAGCAGAGCTGCTGTAAGCGGGCATTTATCCGCGGGGCATTTCTTGCAGGAGGTTCCATCAGTGACCCGAATAAGTCCTATCATTTTGAGATTGTCTGCCGGACACTCGCACAGGCAAAACAGCTCCAGGAGTGCATGAACAGCTTCGAGATGGATGCCAAGATTGTCGCCCGCAAAAAGTATCAGGTGGTTTACTTAAAGGAAGGCGCCCAGATTGTGGAAATGCTTGGCATTATGGAAGCACATGTGGCGCTTATGAATCTCGAAAATGTGCGGATTCTTAAGGAAATGCGCAATTCGGTCAACCGCCAGGTAAACTGTGAGACGGCAAATATCAGTAAGACAGTGAATGCTGCGGTAAAGCAGCTTGAGGATATCGAGTATATCAAACAGACGGCTGGAATTGACAGCCTGCCGGAGAACTTAAAGGAGATTGCACTGCTTCGGCTAGAACATCCGGATGCGACATTAGGGGAGTTAGGAACTTATTTAGACCCGCCGGTTGGGAAGTCCGGGGTGAATCACAGACTGCGCAAAATCAGTGCGGTGGCGGATTCACTCAGAACATAAAAGATAGAAAGAAGAGAGGGAAAATTATGAAAAAAGAAATCATTGTCCACATGAACGATGGAATGGAACCGAGACCGATTGCGCTTTTAGTTCAGACGGCAAACCGCTATGGAAGCCAGATTTATCTGAACATGAAGGACAAGCGTGTCAATGCAAAGAGCATTATGGGGATGATGAGCCTTGCATTGTTAAACGGCGAGTGTGTTACAATTGAAGCAGAAGGGGAAGATGCTGAAATGGCAGTCGCAGAAATCGAGCGTTTCCTCACACAGGCATAACCAAAAGAGAGTTGTAAATAAGAGTATAAATTAAGAGTATAAATAAGAAAAAGATAAGGGCAGCATTATTTATGGAATTGATGGAAAAGAAAAAAAGATTATTATTTGTCTTTAATCCGCACTCCGGCAAAGCACAGATTAAAAACCAGCTTTTGGAAATCATTGACACGATGGTGAAGGCAGGTTATGAGGTCAATGCCTATCCGACACAGGCGAGAGGCGATGCCATCGAGAAAGTCAGAAACGAAGCGGGAGAATATGACCTTGTGGTTTGCAGTGGCGGAGACGGAACACTCGATGAAACTGTCACCGGAATGATGAGCCGGGAGGAAAAGAGACCGCTTGGATACATACCTGCGGGAAGCACCAACGATTTTGCAACTTCGCTAGGAATTCCGAAGGAAATGGCAAAGGCAGCAGCCGTGGCGGTAAGAGGAAAACAGTTTCCATGCGATATCGGCGCATTTAACGGAGACTATTTTGTGTATGTGGCAGCATTCGGACTGTTTACCGAAGTCTCCTATAAGACCAGCCAGGAGTGGAAAAATGTGTTGGGACATGCCGCTTATATTTTAGAAGGAATGAAGAGCCTGCACGATATCCCATCCTACCATATGCAGGTGGAATACGACAATAAGCGGATTCAGGATGAATTTATCTATGGAATGATTACAAACTCCACATCAGTAGGTGGATTTAAGGGCATGACCGGCAAGGATGTAAAATTAGACGACGGTCTGTTTGAAGTGACATTAATTAAAAAGCCAAAGAATCCGATTGAGCTGAATGAGATTATCGCATCTTTGATTAATCTCGTGGACGATACGGATATGATTTATTCCTTCAAATCAAGTGACGTTAAATTTACATCACGGGAAGAAATTTCCTGGACACTTGATGGGGAATATGGTGGAGACCACAGCGAGGTGGAAGTAAAGAACCTGCACCAGGCGGTGGAGATTATGGTTGACCGCAGGGAAGAATAAGAATATAATAGGAAGCGGGTAAAAATATTAAATTATGGAGGAATCATTATGTTAGTATCTGCAAAAGAAATGTTAGACAAAGCAAAAGCTGGTCACTATGCAGTTGGTCAGTTTAACATCAACAACTTAGAGTGGACAAAATCCATTCTTTTAACCGCACAGGAGTTAAATTCTCCGGTTATCCTTGGTGTTTCCGAGGGTGCAGGTAAGTATATGACAGGTTTCAAGACCGTAGCAGCTATGGTAAAGGCTATGGATGAAGAACTTGGAATTACCGTTCCGGTTGCATTACACTTAGATCATGGTACCTACGAAGGATGCTACAAGTGCATCAAAGCAGGTTTCACCTCTATCATGTTTGATGGTTCTCACTATCCAATCGATGAGAACGTTGCAAAGACAAAAGAATTAGTAGCAGTTGCTCATGGTATGGGAATGTCTATCGAAGCTGAAGTTGGATCTATCGGTGGAGAGGAAGACGGCGTTATCGGAATGGGCGAGTGTGCAGATCCGAACGAGTGCAAGGCAATCGCAGACCTTGGCGTTGATATGCTTGCAGCAGGTATCGGAAATATCCACGGCAAATACCCGGCAAACTGGGCTGGATTAAGCTTCGAGACCTTAGCAGCAGTTCAGGAGAAGACAGGTGCTATGCCGTTAGTTCTTCACGGTGGTACAGGCATTCCTGCTGATATGATTAAGAAAGCAATCGACCTTGGTGTATCCAAGATTAACGTAAATACAGAGTGCCAGTTATCTTTCCAGGAAGCTACCCGCAAGTACATTGAAGCTGGAAAAGACTTAGAGGGTAAGGGATTCGATCCTCGTAAGTTATTAGCTCCGGGTGCAGAAGCAATCAAAGCAACTGTAAAAGAGAAGATGGAATTATTCGGTTCTGTAAACAAGGCAAACTAACTCACTTGTTGAAAGTGCCGAAAAATGTCTGGATTTGTAAAGTAATTTAGAAAAAATTTATAAATTTCAATTTTTGTTTAAATTCTACTTGAAATTCAGAAGAAAGTGCGGTATCTTAATACCAACGAAATAAATGTGAGAGATGAACAAGGGTGTTCCAATAAGCTTGGAATGCCCTTTTTTTTACATCAGGGGCACATCGGTGTAAAATTTCCGCATGGCGGCATGCTCACGAAAATAAGCAAATCTGATCTTAGGGGATTTAGATTGTGAGAAGAAAGGATGTATGACATGAGCGAAAATGGATTCGTAGACGTAGCACAGATTTTTGGTGAAAACGTATTTAACGATGCAGTAATGCAGGAGCGTTTACCGAAAAAAGTTTACAAGAAATTAAAAGAGGTCATTAACGAGGGAAAAGATCTTGACCTTGAAACCGCAGATGTAGTTGCACATGAAATGAAAGAGTGGGCACTGGAAAAAGGTGCAACCCACTACACCCATTGGTTCCAGCCGTTGACTGGTGTGACTGCAGAGAAACATGACGCATTCATTACAGCACCGATGGAGAACGGAAAAGTACTGATGAGCTTTTCCGGAAAAGAATTAATCAAAGGAGAGCCGGATGCTTCTTCTTTTCCGTCAGGTGGATTAAGAGCTACCTTTGAAGCAAGAGGATATACAGCATGGGATTGTACCTCACCGGCATTCGTAAGACAGGATGCAGCAGGCGCAACACTCTGTATTCCGACCGCATTCTGCTCCTACACAGGAGAGGCACTGGATCAGAAGACACCGTTACTTCGTTCCATGGAAGCAATCAATGAGCAGGCACTCCGTTTACTCCGGTTATTTGGAAATACTACTTCCAAGAAAGTAACACCGTCCGTTGGACCGGAGCAGGAATATTTCATTGTTGACAGAGAGAAATATTTACAGAGAAAAGATTTAATCTTTACCGGACGTACTCTTTTCGGAGCAATGCCTCCAAAAGGACAGGAGATGGATGACCATTATTTCGGAAGCATCCGCGAGCGTATCGCAGCATTCATGAAAGATGTCAACATCGAATTATGGAAATTAGGTGTTTCCTCAAAGACCCAGCATAATGAAGTTGCTCCGGCACAGCATGAGTTAGCACCGATTTATGCACAGGCAAACATTGCAGTAGACCACAACCAGCTGGTTATGGAAACTTTAAAGAAAGTTGCTTATCGTCATGGCTTACATTGCCTGCTTCATGAGAAGCCGTTTGCAGGCGTAAATGGTTCCGGTAAACATAATAACTGGTCTATCACCACAGATGATGGAATCAATCTGCTTGAGCCGGGAACTACACCGCATGAGAACATTCAGTTCCTTCTGGTACTTACCTGTATCTTAAAGGCAGTTGATACACACGCAGACCTGCTTCGTGAGTCTGCAGCCGATGTAGGAAATGACCACAGACTTGGCGCAAACGAGGCACCGCCAGCAATCCTTTCCATTTACTTAGGCGAGCAGTTACAGGATGTCATCACCCAGCTTGTCAGCACCGGAGAGGCAACACACAGCTTAAGCGGAAGCAGACTTGAGACCGGTGTTAAGACTTTACCGGATTTCATGAAAGATGCAACCGACCGTAACCGTACTTCACCGTTTGCATTTACCGGAAATAAATTCGAGTTCCGTATGGTAGGTTCTCAGGATTCTATCGCACAGCCAAACGTAGTTTTAAATACCATCGTTGCAGAGGCATTTGCAGAGGCTTGTGATGTATTAGAGAAGGCAGACGACTTTGATATGGCTGTCCATGACCTCATTAAAGAGTATGCAACCGATCACCAGAGAATTATCTTCAACGGTAACGGTTACTCCGATGAGTGGGTAGCAGAAGCTGAGAGACGTGGACTTCCAAACATCAAGTCTATGGTAGATGCAATTCCTGCACTCAATACCGAGAAGGCTGTGAAGCTGTTTGAGAAGTTTGGCGTATTCACCAAGGCAGAGCTGGATTCCCGTGTAGAGATTGAATATGAGACCTACGCAAAGGAAATCAATATCGAAGCAAAGGCAATGATTGATATTGCAGCAAAACAGATTATTCCGGCAGTTATCAAATATACAACCGTACTGGCACAGTCCATTTCTTCTGTAAAGGCAGCCTGCGATGCAGATGTCAGCGCACAGACAGAGATTCTCACCGAGGTTTCTGACCTGCTTGCAGAGGCAAAGACAGCACTTGGCAGTCTTCAGGATGTCACAGAGAAGGGTGCAGCAATGGAAGAGGGCAGAGAGCAGGCTGTATACTACAGAGATGTGGTAAAAGCTGCTATGGATGCTTTAAGAGCACCGGTTGACAAATTAGAGATGTTAGTTGATAAGTCCATGTGGCCGATGCCATCTTATGGTGATTTAATCTTTGAAGTTTAAGATTGATGTAAAAAATTAAAATAACGACACTTTTTTCGAGAACCACGACGCTGTGGAGAAGGGAAAAGTGTCGTTTTTTTATGAAAATGAGGAGGATAAGATTATGAGTGAAGAGATTATGACATTTATATCGGACAACATATTTGGCGTCTGGTTTCTGATGGGAGCGGCGCTGGTATTCTGGATGCAGGCAGGATTTGCGATGGTTGAGGCTGGTTTTACCAGAGCAAAGAATGCCGGAAATATCATTATGAAGAATCTGATGGACTTCTGTATCGGTACTGTAATGTTCATCCTGATTGGTTTCTCACTTCTTCTTGGAGAAGACCTGGTTGGATTTATCGGAAAACCGGGATTTGATATTTTTACCGCATATGCAGATTTTGATTTTTCAAATTTTGTATTTAACTTAGTTTTCTGCGCAACGACAGCAACCATCGTATCAGGTGCTATGGCAGAGCGTACCAAGTTTTTATCCTATTGTATTTATTCCGCAGTTATTTCTGCTTTGATTTATCCGATTGAGGCTCACTGGATTTGGGGCGGCGGCTGGCTTGCACAGCTTGGATTCCATGATTTTGCCGGTTCCTGCGCAATCCACATGGTTGGTGGTATCTCCGCACTGATTGGAGCTGCTTTCCTTGGACCACGTATCGGCAAGTTTACAAAGGATAAGAGTGGTAAGATTGTAAAAGTAAATGCTTTTCCGGGACATAATCTCCCGATTGGAGCTCTTGGTGTATTTATCTTATGGTTTGGCTGGTATGGATTTAACGGTGCTGCCTGCACAAGCATTGAGCAGTTAGGTTCCGTATTTCTTACCACAACAATTGCTCCGGCAGTTGCAACCGTTGTATGTATGATTTTTACCTGGGTAAAATATGGAAAACCGGATGTTTCCATGAGCTTGAACGCTTCCCTTGCAGGTCTTGTAGCAATCACAGCACCATGTGATGTAACAGATGCACTCGGAGCATTAATCATTGGTATTGTAGCAGGTCTTTTAGTTGTATTTGGTGTCTGGTTATTAGATAACAAGCTTCGTGTGGATGACCCGGTAGGTGCGGTCGCAGTTCATATGATGAACGGTATCTGGGGAACGATTGCAGTAGGTCTTTTTGCAACAACTTCTGCACCGGGAAATGATTCTGTAGTAGGTCTGTTTTATGGCGGCGGATTCCATCAGCTTGGAATTCAGTTATTGGGATTTGCAACCGTTGCCGCATGGGCAGCTGTCTGCATCACGATTACATTTATCGTTATCAAAGCAACAATTGGACTTCGTGTTACAGAAGAGGAGGAGATTCTTGGTCTGGATATCAAAGAGCATGGTCTTCCATCCGCATATGCAGGCTTCAGCCTGATGGATGTTTCCAACACAATGACCATGGATGTCAATGAAAATACAGACCTTGGTACTTCTGATTATGAGGAAGCATCTGATGTTAAGAAAAACGCCGCTGTCAAGGTGGTTGCAATGCCACATGATGCAACTGGAATGTATAAAGTAGTAATTATTGCAAAACTGTCAAGATACGACCACTTAAAGAAGGCAATGAACGATATCGGTGTAACCGGTATGACTGTGACACAGGTTATGGGCTGTGGTATCCAGAAAGGTTCCGGCGAGAAATACCGTGGAGCAGAAGTCGATGCAACTTTACTTCCGAAGGTAAAAGTTGAAGTTGTTGTCAGCAAGATTCCGGTTGACAAGGTTGTGGAAGCTGCCAAGAAGGCACTCTACACAGGACACATTGGAGACGGCAAGATTTTCGTATACGATGTTGCCAAGGTTGTCAAGGTTCGTACCGGCGAGGAAGACCTTGCAGCATTGCAGGATGTGGAATAGGATTGCACGAATCTAACACGATTAGATTCGTGAATCTAATCCCCTTAGTTAGTATATACATCAACAGTGAAAACCCCAGGCGAGAGCCTGGGGCTTTTGCTGTTGATATGGGTAAAATGGAGAATACTAAGGGAAAACAGGTATCTATTGAATAGTTGTGGGGATTCTATTATAATTCATGGTAAGAAAGAGGAATGTCTATAAAAATGCTGTTGAAGGGGGGAATACTACATGTGCACAAATACGCAATTGCATCAGATTACAAAACGGATGGCAAAGTGTTATCGTGATGTTTATGGGACAGATGTTGTGGGAGTATTTCTGTATGGTTCTTATGCCAGAGGAGACTATGACAATCAGTCAGATATTGATATAACAGCTGTTGTAAAAGGGTCTCGTTTGGAGTTACAAAATAAGCTGAAAGCAGTGTGGGATGTATCTGCGGATATAGGTCTGGAGAATGATGTGGTCGTTTCTCCAACGGTAATTCCTTATGATGAGTTTGAGGAGTATAAAGAGAAACTTCCATATTATAGAAACATTGCAAAGGAGGGGATGCGGATTGGATAATCTGACAGAGTATCGTTTGCAAGGGATGGTGTGGATTTTTCAAAACATGCAGGAGTGATTGCGTATTTTCAAAGGGAGTATATTAAGACAGGTATTTTTGACAAGAAGTATTCAAAGTATGTGCAGACAGCATTTCAGATTCGTAACAGTTGCGATTATGATGACTTCTTTATTGCAGCTAAGCAAGACGCAGAGGAACAGTATCAAAAGGCTGCAGAACTGTATGAAGAAGTAAAAGCGTTTCTAGGAAAATGAAGAAGCGGAATGCCAGTGAGTATATCTAATATTTTGAGAAAATATGTTAATGGAATAAAAAACATTTTCATGAATTGAATAAAGAAATTGACGATATGGAGCAAGAAAATACCATTTCACATGAAGACAAACCCCTGAAGGTAACTTCGGGGGTTTTGTTGTGTGTAAGAGGATATATTAATAATTTTTATTTCGGAAGCATTGGGCTGTCAAAGTGAGAGCTTGAATTTGTTTCTCTGAAAGACCGACCAAAGATAAGGAACTTTTGTCAGTGGAATCGAATCCTAAAAGGTAATCGGTAGTAACGTGATATTGTGTAGCCAGTTTTACAAGAGTAGATAAAGAGGGCTGTCTGGAAGCTGTTTCATATAGACCGATAATACTTTCTGACACGCCAATCAGTTCAGCAACTTGTTTGCGAGTGAGGTTGCAATTAATGCGGGATATTTGTAATCGTTTGTCAAGTCCCTGTATCATAAAAATCTCCTTTATTTTTTATGGCATTAATATAGTTGTTGAGTCACTACTTTTGGTTGCAAAATACAACTGATAGTAATATAATTTGACATATAGTTGTAAAATATTACAAATGGAATGGAGAAAAAAATGGAAGGGGGGAATGTAATATGAAGGATAAAATTACGGAAAAAGAGCTTGTTGATAGCTGAATTAAAAATAACAAAGAATAATTCTGCAAATTATACAGGAAGCTTTCAACTAGAAATAGGAATTAAGGAAAAACCTAATATTGTGGCATATATTTGTTGATAAAATGTAGAAGAATTTTTTTCTATAATTTGCTTGAAGGCGTGAAATGTAAAAGCATAATAATGTGCCCAACTTATAAATAGGCGTTTGATTGTACCTAAATAAGGAATTTTCAAACGCCTGTTTATTTTTTATATGAACATGGAGGGTAACTGCTAAAAAAAATAGTGTCTACTAAATAAAACAGGGAGAATGTTTCAAGTTTTGTGTAAGTCTGTGAAAGTTTTTCTGTAAATAAGATTTTGATATGGAAAGTGAAAATCAAAAATTTTTTATCGCAAAATGACAGAAAATTGATGATTTTAGTACAAAAATTTCAAACATTTTATTGCATTACAGTGAAAAAAGGACTACTATTAAAATGTGATGTGAATTTTCACAGGATAAGGAGAAAAGTTATGACGAAAAAGCAAAAAGGAAACGAAAGAGGCAGAATTGCAGATGAGATACGGAGCCGTATCGGAAGAAGCGTGTTAATGGCATATACCGTTGTCGGTGTGATAATAATCGTTATTATGGCGCAGTCGGTTTACAGTTCCAAACAGGAACAGTTAAACCTGGAATCGGAGTCGGCTGCAAATCAGCTGGCAGGATTTTTTGAAAAATATGAGAGACAGACGGAAACGCTTGCGGTCAACCCGCAGGTACGCGCGGTCATGCAGGAAACGAAAGCCGGAGATGATATTTTAAAGGCATCTGAGATGGATGACGTTGGAAAATATTTGGTGAGTATGGCAGATGCGGACAAAGAAAATCTTATGGCGGCATGGATTGCAGATCTGGATGCCAGCGTCATCACACAGTCAGATGGCTTTACATCGGACGAAGGCTGGGATATTACGGGACGTGCATGGTATAGCTGTATTGAAAAGGGAAAGACAGTTTTGACAGAGCCATATGTGGATTCAAGTACGGGCAAATTGATTTTAAGTGCGGCATCGCCGGTATACGATGAACAGGGCAATGTTTTGGGAGCAGTCGGACTTGATATTTCACTGGATCATGTGACGGAGGTACTCAGTACCTATAAGATTGGAAGCAAAGGATACGTGTGGCTGGTATCGGCGGACGGAACGATTATCTATAATCCAAACGAAGAGCTGATTCAGAAAAATGTTACAGAAATCAATATTTCTAATAATGTAGTAAATGCAATCCAAAACCAGAAATCGCAGTTTTTGAAGTACAACGTGAGCGGCACGACCAAATACGGAAGCGTACAGATGGCAGGAAATACAGGGTATATTGTTGTAAGTAATATGCCGCTTACCGAATTTTACCAGACATTGATATGGACAATTATTGTATTTATTTTTATCTTTGCTGCAGGCGTGCTTGTTGTTATGAGAAGTATTGTAAAGAGTGCACGTGCGTTAACTAAGCCGATTGAGGAGTTGAATGTGACCGCACAGAAGCTGGCAGAGGGAGATTTGGATGTGTCCCTTGATGTGACGGCAAACAATGAAATCGGAGAGCTGGCAGATTCCATTGGAGCTACAGTGAACCGTTTGAAAGAGTACATTGCGTATCTGACAGAGGCGTCGGCTGCATTAAACCAGATATCTGATGGAAAACTGGATATTCAGTTGAAACAGGCGTATGTGGGAGAGTTCCAGCAGTTAAAGAAGGCGTTGTTGAATATTTCTTCTTCCATGAACGATATCATGAAAAATATCAGTGACAGTTCGCAGATGGTTTCTTCAAGTGCAAATGATCTTGCAAAGGCATCACAGGGGCTTGCAGAGGGAAGCGGTACACAGGCGGCTGCGGTTGAGGAACTGGTAGCGACGGCGACCTCCGTTACAGAGCAGGTTGAGGAAAGTAAACAGGATGCGCTGAACTCTGCGAAAGAGACAGACCGCATGACAGGAATGGTACAGCAGAGCCAGAACAAAATGCAGGAAATGATGGAAGCAGTTCACAAGATTCATGAGACCTCAGAGCAGGTCGTTGGAATCATCGCAACCATTGAAGAGATTGCAGACCAGACGAACCTGTTGTCGTTGAATGCGTCCATTGAGGCGGCAAGAGCAGGCGAGGCAGGAAAAGGTTTTGCGGTTGTAGCAGATGAAATCGGAAAGCTGGCATTGGAAAGCTCGAAAGCGGCAAACATGACCAGAGATTTGATTGGTGTATCCATGGATGAGATTGGAAAAGGAAATGCAATTGCAGGCGATGTTATGAACTCTCTGGATGAGGTGGTAGCTGCTGTAGGAAATGTCAATGGAATGATTCAAAAGACTGCAGAGAATGCGTCAGACCAGGCACAGAACATGGAGCAGATTAAGGAAGGAATCGAAGAGATTTCCCAGAGCGTGCAGGACAATTCGGCGATTGCAGAAGAAAGCTCTGCAACCTCAGAAGAGCTTGCATCACAGGCAACATTGTTAAATGAACTTGTGCAGAGATTTGAACTGATGTAGGACAGCTGAATTGATGTAAAGAGAGATATAGATAACCCCCTTCGAAGTTTTCTTCGAAGGGGGTTATTGTGTTTCGAGGGGGTTATTCCCCGCCATCTGAATTCTGGTTATCGTTATTCGTATCGTTTGAACCGTTGTCCGTGTTATCGGGAGTGCCAGCGGAATCCGGCAGCACGGAGTTCGGCGGCGTGTCAGGAGTTCCGGTCGTATCCGTTGTATCCGTCGTAGTGCCAGGTGTGTTTGTGACAGGAGCCTGGTAAACAGAATCGGCATTGCCGTGCAGCGGACACAGATTTGAGTATGCATCTTCTGTCAGAAGATACGGGGAATCCTCAGTACCCTGGGAACCGCCAATGATATAGACGCCACTGATAATCTCAGGACAACTGCTGGTCGCAAGTGCCATGGAAGCCGCACAGAGATTTACGCGGATGTGGTGGTCACAGTAATCAGTAGGTTCGGTTCCTTTGGCAAAATATTCGGTGTAGACACAGCTTCCACGCGGGTCGCTGTCGCAGACACCTTCAATGGCAAGTTTGCCGGACTTGGAACATACCTGAGCAGTTACGATATCGTCACAGGTGCCAAAATCGGCATACGGAAGATTCTCGTGAATCCGGCTCATGACAGCCTTCCAGATTTTTTTCGGATAGGAAGACTGGCTGTTTGCCTGCGGGCTGTTGTCGTCGTAGCCACCCCAGACAACACAGGTATAATAAGGCGTGTAGCCGGCAAACAGAGAATCACGGTTTTTCGTGGTCGTACCGGATTTTCCTGCCTGTGCCATTGTAGATCCGAAGTAAGCGGAAGTACCGGTTCCCTGTGTCATGACGTCTTCCATTGCATTGGTGAGAAGCCATGCCGTTGTCTGCTTTAAGACGGTGTGGGATTCGGAAGCGGTATTGTCAAGCAAAATGTTTCCATCGTGGTCTAAGATTCTGGTATAAAATTTTGGCTTGATGTAGGTGCCCTGGTTGGCAATCGTTGCATAGGCAGCGGTCAGCTCAAGGTTGGTAACACCGTTCGTCAGACCACCAAGTGTTACAGTCTGGTTGTCCACTTCACTGTCTAACAGGGTCGTGATTCCGAAGTTGCGGATATAGCTTGCGCCGAGGGCAGGACCAATCTGCACGTAGTTCTTAACAGTAACAACATTCATGGACAGGGTAATTGCCTGACGCATCGTGGTAAAACCGCGGTAGCGTCCGTCGTAGTTATTGACTGCGGCGCCGCTTCCGGTGGTGTAGGAGTAAGGTGCATCATCCTGCACGGTAGCAAGCGTCAGACCGCCGGCATCGAGTGCCGGTGCGTAGCAGGCAAGAATTTTAAAGGTGGAACCAGGCTGCCTGGTGGTGCTGGTTGCACGGTTTAAGGTCTTGCTGGCGTTCTTGTCGCCGCGTCCGCCAACCAATGCTTTCACCTCTCCGCTGGACTGGTCCATAATGGTCATTGCCACCTGCGGCTGAAGCGTATAGGCAACCACCTCGCTTCCGTCGATGATGGTATCGCCGTCTTTCATGATTTCTGCCTTGTAGGCTTCAATAGCGGCTTCGGCATCTTCCTCAGAGTCAAAATTTAACGTGTAGTTGGCATCTGACCACTGATAATAGGAAAGCATGGTCTGTTCGCTGTAGTTTGTAACGGTGCCATCGGCGGATAACACGGACAGACGGTAGGAGAACGAAACCTTCGGGTCAAAACCATAGTTGTCCAGGTTATTGACTTCCTCATCGGCAATCGCCTGAATCTCCGGGTCCTGTGTACTGTAAATGGTAAGACCACTCTGGTAAAGTGCCTTGTAAGCCTGTGTCTCGGTGTAGCCTTTCTGCTCGATTAAATCCTGGATGACTTCATCGGTCAATTCGTCTACAAATGAAGAATAAACATTTTCACTGTCTGTCTCAATATTTACTAGCTGGATACGGTCGTAAACATTGTCCGCCATTGCGGTATCGTACTCTTCCTGCGAGATGTATTCCTGGTCAAGCATATCGTTTAACACCTTTTCGCGGCGTTCCGCATTCTTGTCCGGGTGGGAAATCGGATTGTAGCGGGAAGGGTTCTGCGTAATCGCAGCAAGCACCGCACATTCGGAGAGGGTAAGATCTGATACATCTTTTCCGAAATAACGTTCCGAAGCAACGGCAACGCCTAAGGTATTCTGTCCAAGGTTGATGGCATTTAAGTAGTTTTCCATAATCCAGTCTTTGCTGACCTTTTTCTCAAGCTCGAGTGCAAGGTACTGTTCCTGGAATTTACGCTCGAACTTATCTGCCATGGAAGACTCGCTGGTCCAGTCCGTAAAAACGGTATTTTTTAAAAGCTGCTGGGTAATCGTACTCGCACCTTCGGAAAAATGAAAGCCCGATGCGATACCTTTGATACCGGCACGGAGAATACCTTTGATATCTATTCCGTTGTGCTCGTAGAAACGTGCATCCTCGATAGCAACAAATGCGTGCTGGAGGTTTAACGGAATCTCGTCAATCGTGACAAATTTACGGTTGGAACCGGAAGCAACGAGTGTGGCAATCTGGTTCCCTTCGCTGTCTAATACGGCGGTCTGATAACCGGTAGGTGTTGCGTCAATATCATCGATGGAGGGGGCAGAAGCGATGATGCCCTGAATGACACCAAAAGCTGCGGACCCTCCTACCACCAGAACTGCAAAAAAGCATATAAGCAACGCCTTGCAAAAAATTACACCGAATTTTTTGCGAATCATGGTACCCTTGGAAGTAAGCTCTTCATCGCGCTTACGGGTACTTTTTTTCCCATAATTCATAGGAGGCCTCCTTTTTAAAGTTAAAATAAACCATGTTGTATTATACCAGAGAAATGTGTCGGAATAAAGAAAAAACTGAAAATATAATACTCTCTTAAGAATTTGTTGCGGCTTTCACGTGCACCATGTTAAAATAGGAAAAAACAAAAAAGGAACAGGTAGGAATTCATGAAAACAGTATTCGAGGGCGGCGAGGGAGAGATTGTTGAGAAAAAATCCCGGTTTATCGCAACAGTGCGTCCGGTTTCCACGGAGGAAGAGGCGACAGCATTTATTGCAGAGATGAAAAAGAAATATTGGGATGCAAAACATAACTGTTCTGCATTTGTAATTGGAGATAACCAGGAGCTGACCCGCTGTTCGGATGATGGAGAACCGGCGCAGACGGCGGGAAGACCGATGTTAGATGTTCTGCTTAAGGAAGGAATCCATAACACAGCAGTCGTGGTGACCCGTTATTTCGGCGGCGTGCTGCTTGGAACCGGTGGATTGGTGCGTGCCTACCAGAAAGCGGTGCAGGAAGGACTTGCAAACAGCACGGTCATTGACAAGCAGTCTGGCAGAAAACTTGTAATCGGCACCGACTATACCGGACTTGGAAAGCTGCAGTATCTGATTGCGCAGAAAGGGCTTGCGACGATAGACACGATTTATACGGACAAAGTGGAGCTGATTCTGATGGTTCCGGCAGAACTGACCGCCGAAACAGAAAAAGATGTGATCGAGGCAACCAACGGAAATGCTGATATTTCCTGGGGGGAAGAGGTGCTCTATGCAATGATAGAAAAAAAATTACAAATTTTTCAAAAAAACTGTTGACAATATTCTTTTAGTCCTATATAATAGCTATTGTTGACGGCGCGAAACGCTGAAAACAAAAACAAAGGGCTATCGCCAAACGGTAAGGCAACGGACTCTGACTCCGTCATTTCAAGGTTCGAATCCTTGTAGCCCTGCTAATGAGACCTCAGTAGAGAAATCTGCTGAGG
>JBNMKM010000037.1:0-30936 GCA_050874345.1 Roseburia sp.
AATCTTTCAAGGTTATTTCACTGTTCAGTTATCAAGGTTCTTTGTTTTGTTGTCGTTCTCGTCGACAGCTTGTTTATTTTATCTTACCAAGACTGGTTTGTCAAGAACTTTTTTTATTTTATTTTGTCGAAAGTTTTTTCTTTCGAACAGCTTGTCTATATTAACTCAATCTCAAGTCTTTGTCAAGAACTTTTTTAAATTAATTATTCAAGCGAGCGGAGAAGGAGGGATTTGAACCCTCGCGCCGCTATTAACGACCTGCACCCTTTCCAGGGGTGTCCCTTCGGCCAGCTTGGGTACTTCTCCGAATAATAAATCACTATTATGATTGTATTACCAGATGTTATCTGGCGAGCGGAGAGGATGGGATTCGAACCCATGTGCCCTTGCGGACAAACGGTTTTCAAGACCGCCTCGTTATGACCACTTCGATACCTCTCCATGTGTTAGCACCACAAATCAGTGCAAAATTTATTCTACCATCTGTTTCTTATGGTGTCAACATCTTTTTTGCATTTTTTTCATTTTTTTGCATATTGTCCATTCATTCCCTGTTATTACAGGGATGACAGGTATGCCTCTGCCGCCACCAGATCCTCCGGTGTCGTTATTTTTAGATTCTGATAGTTTCCCTGTACAAGCTTTACCTTATGCTCTGTCATCTGCTCAAGCACCATGGAATCGTCCGTTACGGGTACCTCTCCCCGGACAAGCAGTTTTTCATAGGCAGTTAAGATAAGTGGATATGAAAATGCCTGCGGCGTCTGTATCTGCCACAGGAAACTTCTGTCCGGCGTTTCTTTTACAAACCCGTCACGGTCTGCAATTTTAATGGTATCTTTTACCGGAACAGCAGCAACACACGCCTCACATTCTTTCACAGCATCTATCATTCTTTTGACAAGTCCGGCATCCACAAAAGGGCGTGCACCATCATGTATCAGCACATAGTCCGCCCCCTCTGCCGCCTTTAACCCTTCATATACGGAATGATAGCGCTCTTTTCCGCCCTCTACGATTGCCGTTACTTTCGCAAAAGCGTATTTTTCTACCAGTTCCCGTCTGCAATATTCTATTTCTCCATGCCCCGTCACCAGCACAATATCTGTTACCGCACTTTTCTCAAACGCCTTCAATGCGTAATAGAGCACCGGTTTTCCTGACAGCATCAGATATTGCTTGTGTATCTTTGAATTCATGCGTTTTCCGCTTCCTGCCGCCAGTACGATTGCCGTGATTTTCATCCCTGTCACCTTTTAACGTTCTCCCAGTTTTAAATTCGGCACTGCATTTAAGTCCAGCCCATCTCTTTTTCCACCGATAAAATCATAATATGCCGCTGCACCAATCATTGCGGCATTGTCTGTGCACAGAATCGGTGATGGATGGTAAAATGCCACGCCTTTTTTCTCGCATGCTTCACGCATTCCTTCCCTCAATGCTCCATTTGATGCTACGCCGCCTGCAATTGCAAATTTATCCATTCCAAATTCATCAATTGCTTTCATGGCATTTCCGATTAAGACATCTGTCACCGCTTTCTGGAAGGAAGCTGCCACATCTGCCTGCACAATCTCGATGCCTTTCATTTTGCACCCATTCAAATAATTAAGCACCGCCGATTTCAATCCACTGAAGCTGAAATCATAAGGTCCGTCCGCTATTTTTGCGCGTGGAAACTCAATGGCATGCGGATTTCCCTCCCTTGCCACCTTCTCAATCTTTGGTCCGCCAGGGTAGCCAAGTCCGATTGCCCGCGCCACCTTATCAAAAGCTTCCCCCGCAGCATCATCACGGGTTCTTCCAAGTATCTCGTAAGTTCCGTAATCCGCAACTTTCACAAGATGTGTATGCCCACCCGACACTACCAGACACAAAAACGGGGGTTCTAACTCTTTGTTTTCAATATAATTGGCACTGATATGTCCTTCAATATGATGAACACCCACTAACGGTTTCCCGGAAGCATAGCTGATTGCCTTTGCCTCTGCCACTCCGACTAATAATGCACCTACTAATCCCGGTCCATAGGTTACTCCGATGGCATCCATGTCTTCAAGCGTCATGTCTGCATCAGAAAGTGCCTGTGTAATCACCTGATTAATTTTTTCAATATGTTTACGTGAAGCAATCTCCGGCACTACGCCGCCATAGAGCGTGTGCAACGCAATCTGGGAGGATATGACATTACTGCGGACATCCCTTCCATTTACCACGACTGCTGCCGCAGTCTCATCGCAGGAACTTTCGATTGCTAATATTTTCACTTCTTTTTCACTCATTTGAGGAATCTCCTTCTGTCAGGTAGAAGACTAAAATCTTCCACTTTCCATCTGTGTCTTTTCTAAGTACATATGTCTGATACGTGCGCTCATAAGATTTTGCCTTTCCATTAAAAATAAAATAGTTGGCTGCCACGTATGCACATTCTCTGCTGTCGATTGTTTTAAATTCCACTTCATTTGTAGAGCACACAGACGCACTGTTGATGGTTTTTCCCTGACTCTTATAATCCTCAATTTCCTGATTTAAATCCTCAAAATACTGATCTCTCGGATTGTTCTCAAGCAGTTCTTCATCAAATAGCAGTCTTGCCTGGTCTCCTAACGCTGTCACTTCCTCTTCCGTGCAGTCCGAATTGTAAAAGCAGCTGATAATCCGGTTATACAGTTTTACCACTTCACGCGGTGTTGCCGGATAGTTCTTTTCAATGTCCATTGCTATCAGTTTCTGTACTTCCGTAAGTTCCGTCTCATCTGCCGTATTGTGTTCACGGCTCCAGGTAATATATCCGAACAATCCGACAACCACAATCACACATACGATAGCTGCAATCACTGAATTTCTTTTTCTCATAGGTATCCTCCTCCTTTGTTCTACGCTTCGTCCTCCTCAAACAGCAGTTCTACTGTTTTGCCATCTTTTCCGAGTTTTGCATTCGGAAATATCTGTAAGACCTGTGGCATATAGTCCTCCGCACGCACCAGTGAAGGCGAAAAATGGGTGAGCCACATTTCTGCCACCTCCGCACGTTTTGCCATTTCTGCTGCCTCGTAGAACGTCATATGTTTGTACTGCTTTGCCTTTACAAGTTTCTCTTTCTCTGCATACATTCCCTCGCAGATAAAAAGGTCAGAGCCTTTTGCCGACTGTACGATGGAGTCTGTAGGTCTGCTGTCTGTACAATACGTAACCTTGATTCCTTTTCTGGCTGCTCCAAGCACCATATCTGGCGTATAAACGTCTCCCTGCTCAGTGTGTATGGTTTCACCCTTCTGCAGACGGTTCCAGTAACACTGTGGGATTTTTCTCTCGCGCGCCTGTTCCACCTGAAAACGGCCGCAGCGCTTAATTTCCACCGCATAGCCATAACAGATGACATTGTGATTTACCCGAAACGCATGGATATGGTATCCGTTTATCTCTATATCGGCTTCCGGTTCCGTAATTTCAATATATTTTAGTGTAAAAGGAAGCTCCGGTGCTATCGTCCGAAGTGCGGATACCACCCGTTCAAGTCCTTTGGGTCCAATTAAAGTCAGCGGTTCGGTGCGCTCTGCGTTTCCCATTGTAAGCAAAAGTCCCGGCAGACCGCTGATGTGGTCCGCATGATAATGGGTAAAGCAAATAACGTCTATCGGCTTAAATGTCCAGCCTTTTTCTTTTATGGCAATCTGCGTTCCCTCTCCGCAATCAATTAACAGGCTGCTGCCATTATAACGCATCATCGCCGCCGTAAGCCAGCGGTGAGGGAGCGGCATCATTCCTGCTGTTCCTAACAGACATACATCTAACATGGATTTCTCCTATTCATTTCTATAATAATTCTGTCACCCACTGTTTTTCCGGCGGTATGACAAACTGCTCCACCAGTTTGTCATAACATTCCTCGCACAGGTCAAAGCAATGGCGGGTTCCGTCCTTCTTATCGGAAAAATATCCCCACTCTTTGTTCACTGCCAGGTAGGACGCATAATCCTGCCCCTCCTGTGCGCAGATTTTTTTGCCACAGCGGTTACAATAAATATCGTTTTCTTTTCTGCTCATGATACTGCCTCCTTCTGACACCATTTTACCTGCCGCATAAGGCAGTTTGTAGTGGGAATTACTGGCCATATATCATAATATAGGCATCTTCCTTCGGGAGCTCATAAAAGCCCTTACGGACGCCACAGCGCACATAGCCGTGTTTCTCGTAAAGACGGATTGCCGGTTCATTGGAGACTCGCACCTCTAAAACAATCCTCTGTGCTCCCTTTTTTGCGGCACATTCTGCCATTTCATCCAAAAGTGCATCTCCGATGCCTTTTCTTCGCATATTCTGTGCCACTGCCACATTGACAATCTCCCCTTCATCGACAGACAAATACATTCCAGCATATCCCACTATTTCCTGCCCGTCACAGGCAACTAAAAAAATGGTGTTGGAAAGCTTCAGGGAATCCAGAAATCCCTTTGCGCTCCACGGCTGTGAAAATGTCTGACTTTCAAGTTCTGCCACCTGCGGCACATCCTCCGGTTTCATATTTCGGATTATCGTCAAATGCCATTCCCTTCTTTCTGGCGTTCCTTCTGTTCCCGTTCCGCCTGGGAAAGTCTTAAGTAATCCGGGGTATGTTCCTCCGCAGTTTCCACCTGTCCCCGTTTCAGGTACTCCATACCAAGCGCTGCTACCGCGCCGGCGCGCTGGCGATTTAAATGCAGCGGAGCAAAGCTGTATGGCACCTTACAGTGTGTGCCAAGGTAATCCTTAAATACCGGTACGCCATCTCCAAGGAATACGACCGGCTGCCCGATTTCATTTATGTGTGCGGTAATCTCATCGATTCCAACTGCGCACTGCGGTCTGATAATCTGAAATTCTCCGTTTTCAAACCGGTAAAGTCCGGTGTATGTCTGATTTCTTCTGGCATCCATAAGTGGACATATCATGTCCTTGTGTCCCACCAGATTGTATGCAAGCGCATCCACCGTCGGCACGTGAATGAGCGGCTTATCTAATGCCAGCCCTAATCCCTTTGCCGTTGCAGAGCCAATCCGGAGTCCCGTAAAAGAACCCGGTCCGCCGGAAACTGCAATTGCGTCAATTGTTTTTAAATCCAGTTCTATCATGCGTGCCACTTCATCAAGCATGGGAAGAAGCGTCTGGGAATGTGTCTTCTTGTAATTGACTGTATACTCCCCGAGCAGCGTCGTATCCTCTGCCACTGCAACACTTGCTACAAGTCCTGAACTGTCCAATGCTAATAGTTTCATAATTTGCCCTTTCCACCGTCTAAAAGTTTTAACCCCGGCGGCTGATTGTGATTCTGCGGTAGTCAAAGCCGCGTTCCAAATCTTTTTCTATGGTGACGTCATACCGCGCATCCGGCAGCAGCTCCTCGATGAGGTTTGCCCATTCAATCATGCACAGCCCGTCTCCGTAAAAGTAATCCTCATAACCGATTTCGTCCATCTCTTCCGGGTCACCAATGCGGTAGACATCAAAATGATAGAAAGGCATCCTGCCCTCCTCATAAATCTGCACAATAGTAAAGGTCGGGCTTGAGACCGGTTCTGTAATGCCAAGCCCCTCTGCAATTCCCTGCGTAAACACAGTTTTTCCGACACCTAAGTCTCCCACCAGTGTATACACGTCTCCCGGCTGTGCAGTCTCCCCGATTTTTCGCCCAAGCGCACGGGTTTCCTCTGCGGAATAGGTCTCATATATCTGTTCACTCATATCCATCCTCCGCTATTTCATTTTTACACGAAATTTCTCTAATTTTTCCTTCGCCAGGTCGGAGAGCACCTGATAATTTTCCCCGAGCTGTTCTCTTGGAATGACATAGGCATTTTTCCGGCTGCTGTACACCAGGACATTTCTCTTCGTTGCCACCATCTTATAAATCTGGTTCCAGGCAAGTTCTGCAGATGCCTCGCCCTGGGATACCTTAAATCCGTCTGCATCCACCACGTAATGTAACGGCTTTGACAGCTCTTCCGATGCCGCAATGCTCTGTTTGGAGCGCAGCTTTAAAGTAACCGGTGCATAGAACAGGAATAAAATTCCAAACACCGCATAAAGCAGCGTATAGGTCATCTCCACGGTTCCAAAGGTGTGGACTGTCAAAACGAACATCGCAATTCCAAGAACAATCGAAATCCATCCGTGTATTCCTGTATACATCTGATACATATTAAATCGATATAAATCTTCCGGTTTTAAGCGAATTTCAAATTCTACCTGCATCCTGTTTTGCTCCTCTCTGGCTTCTTTATCTTGCGGTACCCTTTAACAGCGGTGAAATATGCTTGTAAATCAAAAATGTAATGACAACTGACAGCAATCCTTTTACAAATGTAAACGGCATATTAAAGAAAATCAGACATTGTAAGATGCTCTTCATCGATGGAAGTATTGCCTGATATGCTGCAAGGATTGTCTCTTCCGGCATGAAATTATAATAAAACGGATATACAAACAGGTAATTGGAAAAGACGCTGATAACTGCCATAAACGCAGCCCCTAACAGGGAGCCTGCCAGTGCGCTTTTCCGGCTTTTTTTGTGCTTATAGATCAGTCCTGCCGGAAGTACAAATGCTGTTCCGAGGATAAAGTTGGAAAGCTCTCCAACGCCGCCGGTACTGCTTACCGTAAGGTGTAATACATTTTTAATCAGACACACCATCACACCGCACGCCGGTCCCATCGCAAAAGAACCAATCAGTGCCGGAAGCTCTGAAAAATCCATCTGGATAAAGCTCGGTATCAAAAATGCAATTGGAAAATCAAAAAGCATTAACACAAATGCGATTGCGGATAACATTGCCGTCACCGTCAGATAACGGACATTTATAATTTTATTCTGCCTGCTCATCTTCTGCTCCTATTCTAGCCGTTTAATTTCATCGTAAGCTGGATGCGCTGTTTCTTCAAATCCACGCTCATCACCTTCACCTCTACGATGTCCCCGACACTTACCACCTCAAGTGGATGCTTGATATAGCGGTCGCTCATCTGCGAGATATGCACCAGTCCATCCTGATGCACACCGATATCCACAAATGCTCCGAAATCGATAACGTTGCGCACCGTTCCCTTTAAAATCATTCCCGGTGTCAGATCCTTCATTTCCAGAACATCGCTTCGTAAAATCGGCTTTGGCATATCCTCTCTCGGGTCTCTCGCCGGCTTTTCCAGCTCTTTTACGATATCTTCAAGAGTCAGCGCCCCAACCCCGAGTGTCTCTGCCAGTTTTTTGTAATCTGTGATTTTCTTTGCAATTCCACCGAGTCTGCGCTCTTTTACGTCCTCTAAAGTGTGACCGGTCTGCTCAAGCAGTTTTTTTGCCGCATCGTAGCTCTCCGGATGAACGCCTGTGGCATCCAGCGGATTTTTTCCATCGTTAATCCGGAGGAATCCTGCACACTGCTCATACGCTTTCGGTCCGAGTTTCGGAACCTTCAAAAGCTGGGCACGGGAGGTAAACTTCCCGTTTTCTTCGCGGTAAGTGACAATATTTTTTGCGATTGCCTTACTGATACCGGAAATATATTCCAAAAGGGATGCCGATGCCGTGTTTAAATCCACTCCGACACGGTTTACGCAGTCCTCTACAACGCCCTCAAGTGCCTCGCTGAGCTTCTTCTGGTTCATGTCGTGCTGATACTGTCCGACACCGATGGATTTCGGGTCAATCTTTACCAACTCTGCCAATGGGTCCTGTAAACGTCTTGCCATGGATGTCGCACTTCTTTGTCCCACGTCAAAGTTTGGAAATTCTTCTGTTGCCAGCTTACTTGCAGAATATACGGATGCGCCTGCTTCATTTACAATAATATACTGTACCTTCACCGGAATTTCTTTTAAAAGGTCCACAATCACCTGTTCCGACTCTCTTGAAGCAGTTCCGTTTCCAAGTGAAATCAGTGTGATATGGTATTTTGCAATGAGCTTCTTTAAGACGGCTTTTGCTTCCTCTACCTTATTCTGTGGTGCCGTCGGATAAATAACCGTCGTATCAAGCACCTTTCCGGTCGGGTCAACAACTGCTAACTTGCATCCGGTACGGAATGCCGGGTCCCAGCCGAGTACAACCTGTCCTGCAATCGGTGGCTGCATCAACAGCTGTTCTAAGTTCTTTCCAAACACGCGGATAGCTCCGTCCTCTGCCATCTCCGTTAAACTGCTTCTGATTTCGCGCTCAATTGCCGGGGCAATCAAACGCTCATAGGCATCTGCAATTGTCTTCTTTAAGACATCCGTCGTTTCTTTATTATCCCGCGTAATCACCTGTTTCTCTAAGTAACGAAGAATCTCTTCCTCCGGTGCCTCAACCTTGACCGTCAGTATCTTTTCGTTCTCTCCGCGGTTCAACGCAAGGATTCTGTGTCCTGCGAGCTTTGCGACCGGCTCGTCAAATTCGTAGTACATCTCATAGACGGATTCTGCTTCCGGGTCTTTCGCTGTGGATGTCACACGTCCCTTTTTCATGGTAAGGTCACGGATTCTGGTACGGTAATCTGCCTCATCGGAAATTGATTCCGCAATGATGTCTTTTGCGCCCTCAATCGCTTCCTCTGCACTGTTTACTCCTTTTTCCGGGTCAATATATTTTGCAGCTTCCTCGTCAAGCGGTGTCTTTATCATCTGAAGCGTAATCACAGCCGCTAACGGCTCTAAACCCTTCTCCCTGGCAATTGTTGCCCTGGTGCGGCGTTTCGGCTTATACGGACGGTATAAATCCTCCACTGCAACCATCGTCTCCGCTGCAAGAATCTGATTTCTTAAATCCTCTGTCAGTTTTCCCTGTTCTTCTATGCTTGCAAGCACCGTCTCCTTGCGTTCTTCAAGATTGCGCAGATAATTCAGCCGCTCATACAGGTTACGGAGCACTTCATCGTTCAGTGCACCGGTTGCCTCCTTACGGTAACGTGCAATAAAAGGGATGGTATTTCCCTCGTCAATCAGTTTTACCGCAGCCTCTGCCTGCTGTCTGCGTATTCCAAGTTCTTCGGATATCTTTGCTATAATGTCCATATTAAATCCTCATACTTCCTGAATTGCTTTCGTGGTCATTATACCGAAATCCAACGGCAGATTCAAGCATAATCATATCTGGTATTTTTCCCGGTTCCATGTTACAATAAAAGGAAGTTTTTTCAGGAGGTTTTTCATGGATTATCAAACATATCAACAACCGAATTCCAATTTTTCTCCAAAGCGCTCGAGCAGCATGGAGACCGCTTCCCTGGTTCTGGGAATTTTGTCACTCGCCCTGTTCTGCTGCATCTATCCGCCAATGATCTGCGGGGCTTTGAGCATTACATTAGGGCTTCTTTCCCGCGGTGGAGAACTCACGCTCACCTCAAAGGCAAAGGCAGGGATTGCGCTCGGTGCCACGGCCTTAGGACTTTTTGTGGCTCTTCTGGTTTTCAGCACTGTTTTCTTAAGTATCGTCTATGGTGGATTTTCCAACATGGTGCAAACGATTTATGAACAATATCTGCTTTATGGCGATGATTATATGTCTTTTTATAATTCTCTGTTAGAAACCATGCCGCAGATACTTCTGTGATATTTTGACTGGCTTTCACGCCAGGATATCGATATGCCACACTGCTAAAAGCAGGTTTATCACAAGAAAATGAAATACCAGAATTGCTGCCGCAATCCAGAGATATCGGTCGCGGTAGTGCATCCCAATTCCAAGTTTCCCCTTTGTGAGGCGCTCAATAATATGGCTTATCACAAACCACCCGCCGACTGCTGCCGTATAGGGCACCAGCGGATGATAACGGATGCTGTCGATAATGTGCAGGGAAAGCAATGCCTTTACGGCTCTTGTTCCGCCACACCCCGGACAGTAATAACCGGTTACCGTATGAAACAGACACGGGATCTGGTATTTTTCAAGCAACATTAAAAATAGTTTCATCCTTTTCCTCACTTTATTATTAATAGGAGACGCATATGCAAAAATCAAACAAAGAGCTAAAACGGTTCGCCCGTGAACAATTAAACGGCAAATACAGCATCCCTATGGGTGCGTTTGTCATTGCAAATTTAATTACTTCTGTAATAGAGATTCCATTTTCCATGACCTTAAATCTGGAGGGAGACCCCTTCCAGACAGGAATTTACCTTGTTGCACGCTATCTGATTACGCTGATTGCCTCTGTTCTTCAGATGGGCGTCGTTTACATTCACCTGAATCTGACGCGAAAACTCCCCTATCGGATTTCGGATATTTTTTATCCGTTCCGTAGGGGCGCCGACCGTTTCTTTCTTGCGGCATTTTTCTTAAGCCTTTTTAATCTGGCTGCAAATATTCCGCTGTTTTGTGCCGCAGCGAATGTATACGTAAACGGTGTTACCGTTTTCTCCTGTCTGCTTCTTGCCGCAGGAGCACTTTGTTCGCTGCTTCTTACTGTCTGTGTTTCACTGTTTTTTCAGTTTACCAGCTATTTTCTGCTCGATTACCCGCAGATGAAGACAATCGCTGCCTTTCGGGAATCTGCACGCCTGATGCGCGGAAATAAGGGGCGTTTCTTCTATCTGCTATTAAGTTTCATCGGCTGGGAATGTCTGGTGTTCTGCTCCATCGGTCTCGCCTCCCTGTGGGTAAATCCTTACCTGACAGAAACCTATGTGGCATTCTATTTGGATGCCACCGGGGAGATGGACCGGATAGAGACAGGGACTTCCGAACACTTCTAAGCAATATTCAAACGGATTGTTCCGACTCCGCATGCCATATGGATGGTTCCCGCCGCTTCTCCTGCTGCCTGGCGGCTTCCATCCCTTCTGGACATCTTTTCATCATTGATATAAATCTTTCCAATTCCGTAACTCAAATCAAAATTGTAATCCGTGCTTTTTCCTTCCAGATTAATTTCGCACTTCCCAACTCCACAACTGATATCTGCATCGCTTAACACAGCTTTCGCAACACTCAATTCACCTGCTCCACACTCAGCGGTAAAGCTTTGTGCCTTTATAGAACCGATTTTTGCGTTTCCGGCACCGACTTCGAATTTTATCCGGTCAGAATGAAGCTCTGCCCCCTGCGTATCAAACACTCCCGCACCAATCTCTGCTTTTACCTTCTCAAACACTTTTCCCGCCGGAACTGTCACGGTAATCACGGTCTTACACTCATTCATATGCAGTTTTTTCTGCTTCACCTTAAAGCGAATCTTAAGCTTCCCATTCTCCAGAGAGGAAGAATAAGTTCCGATTTCATCATCCTCCATGACCTCCACCTCAATCTGGTTTGAATCTGCGCTCTCTTTCACATAGACTGTGCCGCAGCCCACTTCCATCTTTAATTTCTGTACTTCTTCCGCCTGAAAAACTTCTCTTTTTGCTTCCATATTGTAAATCCTCTTTCCCGCGCACATTTTTTTGTGCATACCGAGTTTGTGTCTAGTGCGCGCAGACACAAATCTCGTGTGTGGAAAATTTATTTTTCACACTTTAAACAAAGTAAATTTGTATTGCTCCAAAACTGGTATCGCCTTCCACGCGCAGCACCGCCTGGCTGGTCGCCTCGTTTTTTCCATGATAAACGACACTTCCACAGCTTCTGTCTATCTGCTCTTCCACTCTCCAGCTCTTTGGAAGATACAGTTTGGTTTCTCCAAAGTTATTGTCTATTTTCACATATGCCACCGGATTCTGAATCACGGCGTTGTCAAAGTAAACGGCAAGGCTTCCGAAGTTGTTTTCCAAATCTGCCTCGCAGAAATTATCGGAATTGATGTAACGGATCGCGCTTCCAAAATTATTTTCGCAATGAATCCGTTCTCCATCCTCGCGTCTTTCGTCTGAGGAGCCGGCCGAAAAAGTAGTGTCACCGTCTCCCATATTTACAGACCAGTGTTTCTTTTTTTTTCCGCGAAAAATCATGGAAAGTCCGATGCTTAACAACAGTGCCGCTCCTAATACTGTCCACGGCGTATATGCGGTGATTCCGAGCGGTTTGTCGTAAATAATCAGGACAACCGCAACTGCAAACAACATCTCAAAAAAGTTGACTCTGCGGACTCCCTCGATAAACATCCAAATCATAAACACGGTAAGGATGATACTAAGCACACCGACTTTCGGGACAATTCCCATCTGGCAGATTACCAGATACACGGCTGCTAAGATAAAAAACATTCCCCACAAAATTCTCGTATGTTTCATTTTTGTAACCTCTTTTCTTCTAATTTGCTGATTAGCGGTTTATAGTAGGAGCGCGAGACATACACCTGCTTGTGGCTGTGCTGGAATTCCACAAGGCTTGATGCGGTCAGGCTGCGGTTGATGGAATATATATGATTCGTGTTTAAAATCGTCGACTTCGACACTCTCATAAAGAATCCGGGAAGCATATCCTCTAACTCATAGAGCTTATGCTGCGTCTCATACATCTCTTCTTTGGTATGGGCTGTAATCTTCGTTCCCTCTGTCTGAAAAAACAGGATTTCATTTAACGGAATATAGTACTCTGTGTTATCCCGGTACAGTGGAAACTTTTCGGACACATGCAGTACCTCGTCTACCGCCTGCTGCACCCGCACTACCTGTTCCGTCAGACTCCGGCACCGAATCAGCACCTCGTCGTCTGTTAAATTTTCGTCAATGTCAACCCGTATTTTCATTCCAGCTACCCGCTTTCTCCTCTCGTCATGAGGTTTTCCTCATCACCTGTACCCAGTATAAAAAAAGAACCTCCTGTTGTAAATAGCATTACAGCAAGAGGTCATTTTTCCCCGGTAAGAGGTAATTATTTTATTTTGAAAGTGCTTTAAGACATTCAATTCCGGCGGAAAGATTGGTATTCTCAATCTCTGCGAATTTTCCTTCATCCGCCTTCTGTGCCATCGACGGGTCAAGCGGCAGTTTTCCGAATACAGGAACCTTTAACTCCTCTGCCACCTCATCTACATGGCTTTCCCCGAAGAGCGAAATCTTTTTGCCGCAGTCCGGACATGCCAGATAGCTGAAGTTTTCGATGATTCCAAGAACCGGAATGTGCATCTGCTCTGCCATATTGTATGCTTTCTTGACAATCATCTGCACCAGCTCCTGCGGAGATGTCACAATCACAATTCCGTCCACCGGAAGTGACTGGAATACGGTAAGCGGAACGTCACCGGTTCCTGGCGGCATATCTACGAACAGATAGTCTACATCGCCCCATACAGTTTCATTCCAGAACTGTTTTACCACGCCTGCGATAACTGGTCCTCTCCAGATAACCGGATCGTCCTCATGATCCAGTAACAGATTGACAGACATCACCTTGATGCCATTTTCTGCCTCCATCGGAATCATTCCACGCTCGTCTCCGACAATCTGTCCGTGAACACCAAGCATCTTTGGAATGGATGGTCCCGTAATATCCGCATCCATGATACCAACCTGATATCCTGCTTTTCTCATTGCACAGGCAAGGGATGCAGTCACGAATGATTTGCCGACGCCGCCTTTTCCGCTGACAACACCGATAACCTTTTTAATGTTTGAAAACGGGTTCATCGGTTCCTTTGGAATTCCATTACCGCCTTTGTTGCTCGGACATCCCTCACAACTTGATTTTCCGCAGCTTGATGCACTGCTGCAACTGCTGTTTTCTGCCATTTTACACACTCCCTTATAAATTTGTAAAGTTTATACACTCTTTTTCCTGTTAAAGATTTCACGAAGTGAATCGGTATACGGTGGTCTTGCCACACCGTATTCCGTGACAATTCCGGCTATCAGCTCATGGTCTGTCACGTCAAATGCCGGATTGAATACCTTCACTCCCTCTGGCGCCATACGCTCCTTGTACCACATTTCAGTGACTTCTTCCGCCGGGCGTTCCTCTATCTTAATTCCCGCTCCATCCGGCGTCGCCATATCAATCGTGGAGGTCGGTGCGCAGATATATACCGGAACGCCGTAATATTTTGCAACCGCAGCGACAACGGAAGTTCCAATCTTATTTGCGGTATCTCCGTTTGCAGCTACCCTGTCGCATCCTACAAACACAGCGTTTACCCAGCCGTTTTTCATCACGGTTGCCGACATATTATCACAAATCAGTGTCACATCCACACCGGAAGACTGCAATTCAAACGCCGTCAGACGCGCACCCTGCAAAAGCGGTCTTGTCTCGTCTGCAAACACCCGGAAATGATATCCCTTTTCCTGCCCGAGATAAATCGGTGCCGTTGCCGTTCCATATTTGCTTGTGGCAAGCTGTCCGGCATTGCAGTGGGTTAGGATTCCATCCCCTGGTTTCACAAGGGACAATCCATATTCACCGATTTTCTTACAAATCCAGATGTCTTCTTCCTGAATTGCAACGGATTCTTTGTGCAGTTCCTCTACAATCTCTGCAACCGGTTTCTCTGCATTCTCATCCACTACTTTTAACATCCGGTTTAATGCCCAGCTCAAGTTGACCGCTGTAGGTCTTGCAGAATCTAAATATTCCTTTTGTTTGACAAATTCCTGCCGGAATGTGGCATAATCGCTGCTCTCTATCTGTCTGGCAAGAATATAGATGCCATATGCAGCCGCCACTCCGATTGCCGGTGCTCCTCTTACCTTTAACAGATAAATAGCATCCCACAGTTCCTGCGCCGTATGCAATGAAATCAGTTCAATGCTTCCCGGCAGCTTCGTCTGGTCGATAATGACAACGGCGCCCTTCTCCTCATCAAGACGGACGGTATCATAATCCATGATGTTGGTATCGTTCATTCCTTTTCCTCTTTTCTTTCACAGGCAAAAGAACGCATTTATGCTGTGCGCAGCGCCTTCTTTAATGCAGCAGAAATTGCCGCTCCTACTACAAAGCACACCGCAGCTTCCACTACACCGTTGACTCCGACAAACGCAAAAATAAACAGCAATACGTTTTTGGTTCCAAGACTGGTTGCAATCGACTGGATATACTCTGTGTGATAGAAACAAAGTGCAAGCACTCCCATGAAAAATGTGGTATTTAAGAGCGGACAGCACAGATTGGCAATCGTGATGGATGCCGGAGATGGCAGCTTTGTTTTCACCAGACCGCGATAAATCACTCCGGTAAGCCATCCCATCAGAATACGGGTCGGCACACATACCAGGAATGTGAAAAATGGATTAATGCTAAGAAGCATCGCTCCGAACGCGCTCATTCCAAAGCACTGGATAAAACTTGTGATTCCAAACACTGCACCAAGAATAGCACCTGCTGTCGGTCCTAATGTAACAGCTCCTACCGCTACCGGTACAACAATCAGGGTAATCTCAAGTCCGCCTGTCCGAATGTAACCGATTGGGGTAAAAGCCATGATTAAAATAATTGCCACTAACAGTGCCATTTCCACAAGATATTTTGTGGAGAAACTTTTTTTGTTCATTGGTCTTTTCCTCTTTTCTATATGTTTTTACGTCAAGTAGTATAGCACTCTGTTAAAAAATTATCAACCAATGTACCTGCTATTGTACATTCCTGTTTGCCACTTCTTTTTAAGCACGAAGTGAAAAATCAAGCTTTTCTAAAGTCAGATTCGGGTTGTAATACGGGTCGCCCGCAGCAATCACGTCTCCCCACTTCGTTAACAGCTGCTCTGCAGGAGTTCCTTTTATCTTATCTGCCGGCAGTGGAATTCCTTTTTCCTTCGGTCCGTAATAATACAGTTCCGCATACGGATTAAACACCACTAACATGCCTTTTTCCCGTACCTTCAGGCAGAAATCAATATCATAAAAGACATCGTCAAACTCCTCTGACATTCCACCCACGGCATCGAAAATACTCCGTTTTACCAGCATACAGTCCCCCGAAACCGCAGAATAGTTCTGTGCACAGATGACACGGCTCTCATAGCCTGCTGCATAACGGGATTTTCCACGGAACACATAGCCTGCCGTTCCACCGAACCCAAGCACAATTCCGGCATGATGAATGGTATCGTCCTCATAAATCAGTTTGGCACCGGTCACCCCGACATCGTCTCTCATACAATGTCCGAGCAGTTCCTCCAGACAGGAACTCTGAATCATCTGTGTCCGGCAGTCTAAAAACAGCAGATACTCTCCTGCTGCCGCCTTTGCGCCAAAATTATAAAGAGCGGTGATATTTTTTGCTCCGGCACCCTGTAAAATCCGGATATTTCCATGCTCTTTCTGAAGCTTTTCATAAAGCGTACACGTCTCTTCTTTCCGGCTGTCCTGGTCTATTACAAGTATCTCATAGTTGGTGTAATCTGAGTTTAAAACAGACGCAATACATCTTGTCAAATCCTCTGCCTGGTCCCTGCACGGAATTAAAATCGACACAAGCGGCTGCTTCTCCCAGTGATACCGTGTCCGATACAGTCCGTAAAACTGTGCATGCTCCACAGTCGCCGGTATCTGTCTGCGCCTGTAATGTGCCTCAACCGCACGTCTTCCCGCCTCAAAAGCATACAGTTTGCTCTGCGGATTTGCCGCCGTGGAATCAAAGTGGCAGCGCCAGTGATAAAGCACCTTCGGCACATGGTAAATTTCCTTTGCCTCCTCACAGCAGCGCAGAATAAAATCAAAGTCCTGTGAACCGTCATACTCGCTTAAGAAACCTTCTTGAAAGCTCTTTAACTCCCGTTTTACCGCAAGCAAATGACAGATATAGTTGTTCGTCAGGAAGAAATCCGGGTCAAAATCCGCTTTAAAATGCGGCTCAAAAAACTGTGTTCCTTCCATGTCAATTTTATCTTCATCCGAGTAAAGAAGCTCAATTTCAGGATTTTCGTTTAACGCCTTTGCAAATTCAAACAAGGCATTTAACGCCAGCGTATCATCGTGGTCTACCGGCGCGACAAAGTCACCTTCCGCCATCTTCATCGCCTCGTTCATGTTCTGTGCGATACCGTAATTCTTCTCTAAAATCCGGTAATGAATCCGCGCATCCTGCTTCGTATATTCCTCTGCAATGGCAGAAAGACCCTGACCGCCATCTCCGCTTCCATCCGCCAGGCACAGCTCCCAGTTATCATAAGTCTGATTCTGTACGGATGCAATCAATTCGCGCAGGAAGCGTTCTTCTGTCCGATAAAGCGGCACTGCAATGGAAAATTTCGGGCGAAGCTTAAAAGCCTTCTGCTCCTCGCGCTGTCTTTGCAGTTCTTCCTCTGTCACGCGGTATTTCACCAGCCAGTTTCCATAATCTGCCGTATTACCATGCCCAACTCTCTCATTGATTCGCGTAAGCGTTGCCTTCATGCCATTCTGTTTGAAAAAATGAACTGTTTTTTTGCCCTTGATCCAGAGCTTCATCCATTTGGAATAATGATTCCACTTATCAAGGCGCTCCTCCACTGCCGCATATTCGTTGCGCAGCTCCAGATAAAATACGGATTCCACCGGTTTCGTTGACTCCAGTGTAAAAATCATTCTCTCTAAATTCTCATCCTCCGGTCCGACCCGTTCCGGATCTTTCCGGTAAAAATAATCGCATTTCACAGGGATTGGCTGTTTTTTGTCATCCAAAAGTGACAGTTTTATTTCACCTCTACCGATGCAAAAACCGTTCACGACAACTTTATCTGCTGTCTTTCTGACATTATCCACACTATAACGAATCTTATTTTCGAGTTTTTTCAGCTTTGCAACCGGGCAGACCTCATCCGTGTGTGGTTTTCCCTTATAGGTAGACTGAATCACTAACTTATGTCCATTTTTCCAGTCCTTCGGAAGTGTCACAATCCCCACCACTTCCTCACTGATTTCGTTGAGACTGTGAATATACTTCTGATTTATCTCAACGCCCTTGTTTATAAGCTGTTCCAGTGGCAGCTCTCTGCCATCAAGCGTTACCGTCAGGGTGTGATTTTTGGTATTGCCATCATAAAACCATCCTACAAAAATCAGAACATCCGGTTTTTTCAAATGAAAGCGAATCTCATCCACCATAAATTTATGTGTATTCATGTACCGCTCCTTCCTTAGAATCTTAAAAATACGAGAAACACACGCTGTGCGTCTCCCGTACTTTCCATTGTCATAGTCTATAATTTCAGTTGTTCCTTGCACATCACATAATTTTTATCGAGTTCCAGTGCAATTTTATAGTGTCCTTTAGGGAACTCTTCCTTATCGAAGATGGACTCAAATCCTGCCAGTGCAACATCCTTCACTCCGCAGTTTGGATTTGACGGATTTGCAAAATCCAACCGGTAAAGCTTCGATGTCCCAATTGCATAGACGTCTCCGTTTTCTGCAATCAACAGAATTTTTGTTTTATTATGATTGTTGTTTTTCTTTTGTCTGTTAAAGAGCCATCCATTCATCTGGACATAACGTCCCTTCTCCTCAACAAAATCAACATGATAGGCAATCGCATCCTGTCTGCCGCTGACATCCCGGTAACTCTGAAACTCTGCCGCTGACAGTTTTTTTACTTTTCCATGTGCAGACGCACTCTTCATATCCATTGAAAAATCGACTCTGTCCGCAACCAGATTCGGATTGTAACACGGGTCATATCCGCCTGCAAATTTCGGATGTTTCTCATAAAGTCTCTGCATCTCACGGCTTCTGCGCTCTTCCTTCTCAGCAGACGCATTGTCGAGTCCTCTGCTGACAGATTCATGATGTACCAGTACCACATCATTGCGCACCACATTGTAATAACCAAGCTCCACAAGGCGGAAGCACAAGGACACATCGTTATAAGCCACCGGAAAACCTTCATCAAAGCCGCCTGCCTCGTCAAACTTTTTGCGGTCTAACATCAGGCATGCCCCTGTGACGCAACAGTAATTGTAGTCTAAAATATTTCTTCCATAGTAGAAATTATAGATATCACTCGCTCCGTAGAAGCAGTGTGCAGGGCCAATCGGAAGATTGGTAACACCGGTATGCTGAAGGATGTTTCCACCCGGATAATAAAGCTTACAGCTCACCGCACCGGTATCCGGAAGCTGTGCCTGTCCAAGCAGAACAGAAAGCCATTTTCCGACCTTCGCATGGTCATGTGGACAGTATTTTTCAATGTCTTCTGTCACTTCAATATCATCATTCAAAAAGAGCAGATAGTCACCCTTTGCCGCTGCCGCTCCAATGTTGCACATCTGGGAGAAGTTAAAGGTCATCGGTTTATAAATGTAGTGAATTTTTCCTTCTTCCGGCTTTGCATATTCTAAAATAAATGATTCAATTTCTTTTTTGTGTTCCTCGGTACTTCCATTATCTACAATTATAACCTCGAAGTTTGGATACTCTGTATATTTAAAAATGCCATCCAGACACATTTTTAAAATTTTGGTATTGTCCTTCGACGGAATAATAATGGATACCATCGGATTTCCCTGTGGAAAATAGGTCACGCGATGCTGTGCCACAGATGGAAGAAATGTGATTTCTCCCTTTAAACCGCGGCGCTCCAATGCCTCTTTCTTCGCCTTCTCTGCCGCCTCAAATACATATGGCTTTGCTGACATTGCATTTGCAGTGGACTCCTTACGCATCCGCCAGTGATATAAAATCTTTGGCACGTGGCCGATATTCTTTGTCTTTTCCATTACCCGCAGTACCAGGTCATAATCCTGGGAACCCTCAAATCCGACTCTTACACCGGAAAGTTCTTCCAAAAGCGTTCTGCGGTAAACCGAAAGATGACAGGTATACATAAAGGACATAAAAGAATCCGGTGACCAGTCCGGTTTGAAGAATGGATTTTCACGCACCTTTCCCTTTTCATCAATCTTATCTTCGTCCGTATAGATAAAATCTAACGAGGAATCCTCGTTTAATTTTTTTGCAATTTCATAAAGTGCATTCGGTGCATACAGGTCATCACAGTCACAAAGTGCGACAAATTCACCCTTTGCCGCATGGATTCCGTCATTGGTTGCACGTGAAATATGCCCGTTTTCCTTGCGGTAAATGATAGTAATTCCCGGTCTTCCCTCATACTCTCCCAGTACCTTGCGCACAGATTCCTGTGTGGAGGCATCGTCCACGAGAACGATTTCAAAATTTTTATACGTCTGTGCCAGCACAGAATCAATACATTCCCGCAGCATATTGTCTGCAACGTTGTATACCGGTATTACAACCGAAAACATCGGATTGTATTCCAGTTCTGTGACTTCCAGAATATCACGCTCATTCGCTTCCACCCACTTTTCATACAGGCTTGCACGAAAAATATTTTTTGAATCCAATTTCTGTTTTACTTTGTAGAAAAACACATCTTTTCCGTCATTCTTCCAGACATTACATGCTTTTTTTACACGTGTCATCAACATACGCCGTTTCCTCCCTGTGTTGCTGCCTGCACCCTGTTGGCGGTTTTTATCTGCCCGACCGCAGTAATTTTTTCACCATCTGCTTTGCCTTGTTTTTACACTTGTCTACAAAAATACTCTTTTGCCGGACCTTTACGTGACACTCAATCAAGTCACGTCTTTCACCGCGCAGATGGGTGTTCAGTTCATGGACATCATCCATAATCGATAAAAACCAGCCTTCACCGTTTTGTATATCTTTTCCGATATTAATTGATTTTTTTGCATAATTTGCAGTGTATCCATACCTGCGGTTTTCTCCATGCACATACTGCTGGAAATTATCATCCATTTTCTCAAAAATGCGGATTTTGTTCTCCGCAATTCCAAATGCAGACCATAACTCTGGTTCGCCAATCCGGATATAACTGACATTTTCACTGTAATAATAATGCAGCGTGCGGTAAATCAGATACTCCACCGGAATCGGGCAGGTGAACACCCACTCATAGTCAAGGCAGACCAGTCTGCCTTCTTTCGCTCTTACAAAATTACTTAAGATGCTGTCAATATTAGAAACCGTAAGCGACTTTGCATCCCTTAAGATTTCTTTTTCCGTCTCATCAAGGCTTCCAAAAATATGCTCAAATTCCTGCGTAACGGAAAAATCCATGAGTGCGTGCGGTGTTTTTAAATAGCCGCCATAAATATCCTCTGTGGCATCTTTCATTGCGCCAACAAATGCATCCCAGTCGCCAAGACTTTTTTCTACTTCCTTTGCGAGACTCTTTCCCTCCACAAACGGAAATAACGCACACCCGTTTTCATTGGAAAGAAGTTCTACCGTAACCGGAATCTCTGTCCCGTTTCCTGCCATCTGCTGATAAAAATCCATCAGTATCGTGCGATTTTTTGAAAAACGCTCAATATGGGCTGCTGCACGCGAATCCAGCGCTTCTTTTCGCACCAGCCGGCTGCCATCACGTTCTTTGATGATTTTGGTACAAAGCTGATATTCCGGCGCACGCTGTCTGTTATATTTTGCATAGAGCACCGTTTCTTTTTCCGGCAAAACCGGCTGTCCGTTATCGCAGACTACCAGAAAGGCGTTGGCAAAATCTCCAAACATATCATCCTGACAGACGGAGTCAAACAAAAGCCGCTCGTCAATCAGCTCATAGCGGTCATTATCATAAGCAACACACGGATACCGCAGGCTGCCAAAGGAAGGCTTATTCTCCTCTGAGTAAATCTCCGAAGGCAGCTTGTCATCCGGCATCGGATAGTAAAACGCATTGTGCGTAAATCCCGCCTCAAGCAATAACTTGTTTAAGGTCTTATGCGAAAATGTTTTCACATCCCGCGCCACCGTATAATTTTCGAGTCCATCAAAACATCTGCCGGTGTGATCTTCCCTCGCGCCGGCAAAATATTTCACTCCATATTTATTTTCGATGGCAACAAACAGCTTCCCACCGGGTTTTAAGAAGGTTCTTGCCTTCTTTAACATGGCAAGATACGGGTCTTTGTCTGAACTTTCCCGTCCTGCATATCCAAGGCCGCCAATCAGTGTCACATAATCGAATTTTTCTTCGCTCTGCCAGGAGAAAAATTCTTCCCCGACAACTGTCAGATTCTGTCTGTTCCCATTGCGTGCCAGATTGACCCTGACGCCCGCTTCTGACTTTTCCAATGCAACTACACGTTTTACTTTGTCGCAGAACATCCCGGTCAATGCTCCACATTCTGCTCCAATCTCAAGTAACGAAGCATCCGGGTCAAACGGATACCACTCTAGGATATTCTCCCGGATAGCAGACAGGTGGTAAAGCACCTGCCAGGAATGTTCCTCCAACAGGCATTTTTCCGTTTCTGCCTCACTCTGCACCGCATGAATCAGTCTGTTTTCCACACTTTCATCAATCATGTTCTACCCTTTCCACGGTAATCTTTGCATCCATGTCGAAAACTCCCACGGTATTTTGTTCTGAAACAATGCTTAAGTTTGCCACATCGTATTTCCTGTCGTATACGGTAAACACACCGTTCTCATAACCTGTGACACCAAAGGAAATCAGATAATCACCGCCCTGCAACAGCGCCTTCTGCGTAAAGGTTACGATGTACTGTTCCCCTTTCTTTGCAAGAGGGAAATCTATCTTCTCAAACATCGTATTGGTTCCTGTAATCTCTGCACCCCGGGCATTTTTAATCGTATAGGAAAAAATTGGATATTCAATATCCTCGTAAAACTCCACTTTCATTTTGATGGCAAAATTGCTTTTCTTCAAAATCATTCCGGTCACCTGACCGTTCTCATCAAAGAAACCAAAGTCAATCGTCCGTGCTTTGCCGTCTCCGTAAAGTGTATTCTGGTCATTTAACGAAAGCTGTGACATCCAGCTTCCCTCCACCGCAGAAAGATTATTTTCTGCTTTCTTTCCGCCTCCGTCTTCATTCTCATCGTACTGGTTGACAAGAATCTTCTTATAAATGTCGACCATTTCTTTCGGGCTTCCTTCTTTTACCACCTTGCCGTGATTTAGAAGAACTACCTTGTCACAATATTTGATAACACTGCTCATGTCATGTGTGACAAGCAGAATGGTCGTACCTTTTTTCTTGATATCATCCATCTTTTTAAAGCAGCGGGACTGGAAGTAGATATCACCTACACTTAATGCCTCATCTACCACCAGAATGTCCGGCTCCACGTTGATTGCAAGTGCAAAGGCAAGTCTTGCAAACATACCGCTTGAATATGTCTTGACCGGCTGATAAACATAATCACCAATTCCGGCAAATTCAAGGATTTCCGGTACCTTTTTCTCCATCTGCTCCTTGGTATAGCCCATCAGCGTTCCGTTAAAATAGATATTCTCAATTCCCGTGTACTCACCGTTAAAGCCTGCTCCCAACTCTAACAATGCAGATACCTTACCATTGACCTCAATCTGTCCATCACTCGGTGTCAGTACTCCTGTGAGCAGTTTTAAAAGTGTTGATTTTCCGGCACCGTTTGTTCCAATCAGACCGACGGTCTCACCTTTTTTTACCTGAAAATTTACATCTGAGAGGGCATAAAACTCCTCATAGTTCTTTTTGCGGGTCAGATGAAGTGAGTCTTTCAGACGGTCTGCCTTGCTCCGGTAAAGTTTATATACTTTTGAAATGTGTTCCACACTAATTGCGTATTCACTCATTCTAAATCTTTTCCATCCTTTTTGTGTGTTGCGGTGTCATCCTTAAATTACATCTGAGAAATGTGGTTTTAACCGGACAAAAATACTGCTTCCTATGATAAACAACAGAATTGTGACAACCCAGAAATAAATTGTCATTCCCATATTGTCCCAAATCCACACATGATTAATCAGTGCGTCACGGTATCCTTTTACAATGTAGCACATCGGGTTTAACCGGATAATGCTGATTAATACCGGATGATTGACAGCCACTGCCTCATCCTGCCACATAATCGGCGTAATCCAGATAAATACCTGCATGAAAATATTGACAAGCTGTCCTAAATCCCTGAAAAATAAAACCACCGCGCTTGTTGCAAAAACACAGGCAACGGAAAATACCCACAATGCGAAGATATAATACGGTATCTGAAGCATATAGATATCCGGAAAATGCCCCGTTCCTGCAAAAATAATCAGCGTAAACAACAAAAGAATCAGATGCACAAATGTGGCAGTCACCAGTTTGACCACCGGGAGAATACTGACGTTAAATACAATTTTTTTGACAAGATATCCATATTCCAACAGTACGCTCGTGCCACTGTTTATAATTTCAGAAAATAAAAACCACGGAATCAGTCCTGATATCAGCCATAATACATAAGGATATCCATTGACATCCTGGGCAGCTCCGCGCATACCAACGGTAAATACGAACCAGTATACACAGATTGTAACAATCGGGCTTACAAATGCCCACAAAATTCCAAAGTACGAATCTGCAAACCGTTTTTTCAAGTCATTTTTGGAAAGCTCCGAAATCAGTTTTAGATTTCCTGCAATATCTCTGATAATACTGATTGCCGCAGGTGTTTTATCCTTCTTAGTGGCACTAATAATCATTCAAACATTTCCTCATTTCATATTTTTAGGGAAATCAGCAAAACTACCGACTCCCCCTACTATATAGCATTTAGAGTCATTATAACGCCACCACCAGACAATTTCAACAACAAGTTGTCCTGCAGCGCCTTCCCCTTCTCTGCTATCACTATGCGAATCTTACTGTACATTCCCGTTTGTCGCTTCCAGTGCATATACGACAATCATAAGTACAACACTCAACGCACAAAGAATGATTCCGGCAATCGCCTGTTTTCTACGGGTTTCAGATTTCAGTCCGAGTGCCCCGAAAACAATTCCAAACAAGCCAAAAATTGCGCCGTAACCTGCACAGCTTAATGCCAGTCCGATAACACCGAATGCCAGCGACATCAGCGCGTTCTGGTCTTCCTTTGACGGTGCCTTATCATTTCCACGCAAGCCTTCCGGTATTGTTGTCTTTTTCTTTTTTTCGCTCATAGTTTAAAACCCTGCTTTCTTTTAAGCCTTTCTTAATATATTCCTAATTTTAAGTATAGCATCTGGAAGATGCACATGCAACCTGCTATAATCATGACAGTTTCGATTTTAGGAGGCATTTTATGCGTAAGAAAACTGTTTATTCCACCTGCGCTGCCACCGCTTTTTTGTTTGTACTCGGCGGCGCATCCCTGATTACATCAGGCACTGCACGGAGCAATCGCTCTCTGATTCCTGCCCCGATTCTTGAAATTGACCCGCAGGCCACAGCTTCCACAGGTGAGGTGCGTGCGCTTGTCATCGTGACGGATTTTGCGGACACTACCTATGAAAACAACCGTCTATCCGATGAGACCATGCAAAACTATCTCTTCGGCTCCGGGAAAAGTGACTGTTATCCCTGTGAAAATCTCACAGATTACTTTGACCGCGCTTCTTATGGTGCCGTGCACATGACCGGTGATGTCTATCATTATACTGCTTCCGGTAATATTGCAGACTATGAGAGTTCCGAATATGGCTACGAACTGCTTGTGCAGGAGGTTCTCTCCGGTTTGAATGATACGATTGATTATACCCAATATGACGGAAATCATGACGGCTATATCGATGCACTCTGTCTTTCCGTTCCAACCGGAGGAAATGCAGATTTCTGGTACGGCTGTACCGCCACCTGGTATATGACGGATTTGACAGACACAGATGGCATGAAACTTTATCACTATGTCATCAGCGATGAACAACCATATGATGATACGATGAGCTATTACCTCAGTACCCTGACACACGAATATGGACACTGCATGGGACTGCCGGATTACTACCGATATAAGACAACGGATGGCTGGCAGGCAACGACAGGTGCCAGCGGAATTGAACGGATGGATGAGGCAGAAGGGGATTTCTGTTCCCTCTCCAAATTGCTTCTCGGATGGTATTCCTCTTCCGAAATTCAGACCTTTAACCTGGAAGGAAAAGAGAGTCAGACCTTTACTCTTTCCGACGATTCCCTCTCCGGAAGCTGCCTGCTCCTCCCACAGGAATCATCAGACGGCTATTTCTCGGAATATTTTCTGGTGGATTACCTGACACCTTCTGCAAACTATGACGGTCTTTTTACGGATGGGGGCGTCCGTATCTACCATGTGGATTTGGAACGTGCGGTAGACGAATGGAACACTCCTTATCTGAAATATGACAATTTCAGTCCCGATTACAATTTGTCCGGCACTGGAAAACGTTTAATCCGCCTTGCAAACGAAAACGGTGATTTCTATTCTACAGGTGCAACGATTGACGCATCTGTTCCGGGATTTCACTGGTACGATGAACTTGGAAAGGAAACCGTTACTTCCGGTTATACGATATCCGTAGATTCTATTTCCAATGGAAAGTGCAAGCTGACGGTTACGCTGACAAAATAAATATAGCAGCGTAATGCTCATGAAAAAAACGGCAATGAGATTTCTCTCATTGCCGTTTCTTTTTGTTTATCTGGTTCTTCCTACTTTCCTAACTCAGCTTTTAATGCTGCAGTCAGTGCCGGAACAATCTTATTCAAATCTCCAACCAGACCATAATCAGCTACATCAAAGATTGGTGCATCTTCATCTTTGTTGATTGCGATGATGAGGTCAGAATCTTCCATACCTGCAACGTGCTGGATTGCTCCAGAAATACCGATTGCGAAGTAAATCTGCGGACGTACGGTCTTACCGGTCTGTCCTACCTGTAAATCAACTGGCAGCCAGCCATTCTCTACGACTGCACGAGAGCAGCTTACAGTACCGCCAAGTACCTCTGCAAGATCCTCAAGTAACTTGAAGTTCTCTTTGGAGCCTACTCCACGTCCACCAGAAACAAGAATCTTTGCTTCCATAATGTTTGCGGTTGTCTTTACAGCCTTTACGATGTTAAGAATCTCAACATACTTGTTGTTCGGAGTAAATCCAGGATTGAATTCTACAACATTTGCTTTTGCACCAGCGATTGGAGCAATCTTCTGCATAACACCTGGACGTACCGTTGCCATCTGAGGACGGTTATCCGGGCAGGCAATTGTAGCAATTGTGTTTCCACCGAATGCCGGACGGGTCATAAGGAGCTGATTGTGCTTCTGCTCACTCTCTTTTCCCGGAGTTGCAACTAATGGGAAGTCACCGATTTCTAGTGAAGTACAGTCTGCTGTCAGACCAGTCTTTACTCTTGCGGAAACAGTCGGTCCTAAATCACGTCCGATTGCAGTTGCACCAACTAACATAATTTCCGGTTTGTATTCGTTAATTACAGATGCCAGTGCGTGTGCATATGGCTCAGTTCTGTATTCTTTTAATTCCGGGTCATCTACTACGATAACTCTGTCTGCACCGTACTCAGCGAGCTGATCTGCAAGACCTTTTACACTGGAACCAACCAGTACTGCTGTAACGTCTGTGCCTAAATCTTTTGCTAAGTCCTTGCCTTTTCCAAGTAATTCAAATGCAACGCCATCTAATACGTTGTCTACCTGCTGTGCAAAGACAAATACTCCCTTATATTCTTCTAATGCCATTTTTATTCACCACTTTTCCTTATTTTTATTAGATAATGTGTTTCTCTTTGAATTTGCCGATTAAGTAAGCAACTGCCTCAGAAGGATCAAGATTTACCTTCTCACCAGCTCCCTTCGGAACCTTGTCAGATGCTTTTGCAATCTTTGTCGGAGATCCCTTTAATCCAAGGTCGGAATCATCTACATCCTTCAAATCTGCTCTGCCCCATACGGTTACTTCTTTGTCACAGGCATCGAAGATTCCGCCTGGTGTCATGTAACGTGGGTCATTTAACTCAGAAAGTGCGGTTACAAGGCAAGGCATTTTTGCTTTGAGTTCATGATATCTGTCCTCGTACTGACGTTTTACGATAACAGAATCGCCGTCTACTTTGATATCTGCTGCATAGGAAATTACCGGAATTCCAAGATGTTCTGCAATCTGCGGTCCAACCTGTGCGGTATCTCCATCGATTGCCTGACGTCCTGTGATGATTAAATCATAATCCAGGTTGCGAAGTGCTCCGGCAATTGTGGTAGAAGTTGCCCAGGTATCAGCACCACCTAATACTCTGTCTGTTACAAGGATTGCATCGTCTGCTCCCATAGCTAAAGCCTCACGCAGAACTGCATCTGCCTTCGGAAGTCCCATGGTAAGTACGGTAACCTTTGCGCCTGTTGCATCTTTAATTCTAAGTGCTGCTTCAAGACCTGCTTTATCATCCGGGTTCATGATTGCAAGCATTGCTGCTCTATCAAGAGTTCCATCCGGGTTGAACTTTACGCCGCCCTTTGTATCCGGAACCTGTTTAATACATACTACGATATTCATGTATTTGTCCACTCCTTATATTTGTTTTTATTTGACTACTTAAGTAATGCACCAGAGATAACCATTCTCTGAACCTCGCTGGTTCCTTCGTAAATCTCTGTAATCTTAGCATCACGCATCATACGCTCTACATCGTACTCTCTGATGTATCCGTATCCACCGAACAACTGAACAACTTCTGTTGTAACAGCCATAGCGGTCTCTGCAGCAAATAATTTTGCTTTTGCAGCTTCTACAGAATATACCTTCTGAGTAGCTTTTGCCATTGCAGCCTTGTAAACCAAAAGCTGTGCAGCTTCGATTCTTGCAGCCATATCAGCAAGTTTGAACTGGGTGTTCTGCTGTGCAGCGATTGCGCGGCCGAACTGTTTTCTTTCTTTGGTGTATGCAACTGCGCGGTCTAATGCGCCCTCTGCAATACCAAGTGCCTGTGCAGCGATACCGATACGTCCACCGTCAAGTGTGTGCATTGCAATCGGGAAACCTTTGCCTTCCGGTCCGAGAAGTGCATCCTTCGGGATTCTGCAGTCTTCAAAGATTAATTCGTAAGTGGATGAACCACGGATACCCATCTTCTTTTCCTTTGTTCCGAAGGAGAAGCCCGGTGCTCCTTTTTCTACGATAAATGCAGAGAAGTTTTTCTTCTTTCTGCCCTTTCTGTCTTCTGTAATGCTTGTAATAGCGATTACGATATAAACATCAGCAACTTTACCATTTGTGATAAAGCACTTAGAACCGTTTAATACCCACTCATCGCCATCTAATACAGCCTTGGTCTGTGCACCCTGTGCATCAGTACCAGCACCCGGCTCAGTCAGTGCGAATGCGCCAAGCTTCTCGCCCTTTGCAAGCGGTGCTACATATTTCTGTTTCTGCTCTTCTGTACCGTAGGTCATAATCGGGTCAATGCAAAGAGAAGTATGTGCGGAAACGATAACACCTGTTGTACCACAAACTTTGGATAATTCCTCTACGCACATTACATATGTAAGCGGGTCACAACCCTGTCCGCCGTACTCCTTCGGTACCGGGATTCCCATAAATCCGTATTTTGCCATTTTCTTTACGGTCTCTGCCGGGAACTGTTCTGTTTCATCCACTTCCTGTGCTAATGGCTTTACTTCATTTTCTGCGAAATCTCTGAACAGAGAACGCGCCATTTCATGTTTCTTATCTAAACTGAAATCCATGATTTCAAATCCTCCTTGTTTTTGCAGAGCAAAAATCCGAGTTCCCCTGAACGAGGAGAGGATTTTCCTCCATCATTATATTTTTTACTGAGCATCAACCGGGGTCTTTGTACGGTCTGCATTGTATACATAGAATCCCTTGCCGCTCTTAACACCAAGGTTACCGCCACGAACCATCTTGCGGATTAACGGGCATGCACGATACTTGCTGTCACCAGTCTCTTTGTAAAGAACATCCATGATTGCAAGGCAGATATCAAGACCGATAAAGTCACCTAACTCAAGAGGTCCCATCGGATGATTTGCGCCGAGCTTCATTGCTGCATCAATACCAGCGATATCGGAAACACCTTCCATCTTGATGAAAGCAGCTTCGTTAATCATTGGGATTAAGATACGGTTTACAACGAATCCTGCAGCTTCATTTACCTGTACCGGAGTCTTTCCGATTTCTTCAGAAATCTTCTTGATAGCGTCTACAGTCTCAACCGGAGTATTTACACCTGCAATTACCTCGATGAGTTTCATGCGGTCTGCCGGATTGAAGAAGTGCATACCAACCATCGGACGATTTAAACCGTTTCCGATTTCAGTAATAGAAAGGCTTGACGTATTAGATGCAAAAATACATTCCGGTTTTGCAATCTTGTCAAGTTCCTGGAAAGTTGTTTTCTTAACTTCCATATTCTCAAATGCAGCCTCTACGATTAAGTCGCAGTCAGCGCAGAGATTCTCTTTCAGACCCGGTGTGATTTTTGCAAGGATTCCGTCAACAGCTTCCTGTGTCATTTTTCCTTTTTCTACCAGTCTTGCATATCCTTTTTCGATTTTGGCTTTTCCGCCTTCAGCCCATTCCTGCTTGATATCGCAAAGAGCTACTTCATATCCTTCTACCTGAGCAAATGCTTTTGCAATGCCCTGTCCCATGGTTCCTGCTCCAATAACTCCAACTTTCATGTCAGTTCCTCCTGAAAAATGTTTGAATTGTTCTATATGATTATCAGATGAGCAGTTCCGCAATCTTATGCGGACTGTCCATCTGATAAGCGTTCTTTATTATTCGTATTTCTCAACGATGGTAGAGCATCCCATACCACCACCGATACACAGGGTAGCAAGACCTCTCTTAGATTCTCTCTTCTGCATCTCATGTAACAATGTAACGAGGATACGGCATCCGGAAGCTCCTACCGGGTGTCCTAATGCAATGGCACCACCGTTTACATTTACTTTGGACATATCGAATTTCAGATCTCTTGCTACTGCAATAGACTGAGCTGCGAATGCTTCGTTTGCCTCGATTAAGTCCATATCATCAATGGTAAGTCCTGTTCTTGCCAGTACTTTTCTTGTGGAAGCAACCGGTCCAACACCCATGATTTCAGGCTCAACACCGCCAAGTGCTCCGGCAACCCATGTAGCCATTGGAGTTACACCAAGCTCTTTTGCTTTCTCTTCGCTCATTACAACGATTGCTGCAGCACCGTCGTTGATACCGGAAGCGTTACCTGCTGTAACAAGTCCGCCCTCTTTACCGGAGCAGCATTTTAATTTTGCAAGAGTCTCTTTTGTTGTGCCAGGACGTGGTCCCTCATCTTTTGTGATCATAAC
>JBNMKM010000038.1:0-30010 GCA_050874345.1 Roseburia sp.
AACTTGACGTCTTGGAATGCTTTGAGGATGCAAATCATTCGCTAAGAATTGGTGAAATGCTTGTCAAGCAGGCTGAGATTTATGAAGCACTCGGAGTTGAGGCACCAACCTCGTCATGTTAATCCGAGAATCCAGGTTACACACTAAACGAACTGGCACAAATGACCGGTTATTCCACAAGAAGGCTGCGTACCTTTTTAAAAGAGGGTACATTACAGGGAAGCTGTGAAGGAAGAAAGTGGCTTTTTTCGGAGAAAGATTTAGAACAATTCTTTTCAAAAGGGTATGTGATGGATGGAATCCTAATCAAGACCAATATGCAGGTACAGCATTTCCTGGAAGAAACGAACAAATCCGAGCCAAAAACCTGTGTTATCCATGATGAACCTGGTAAGGAGACCGCAGAAGAACTGAACCGGAGAATGCTTGCAGTTATCAATGAAAAACCGTATGAGGGATTAACCTATAATTACTACTTTGATAAAAGGACAAATCAGGGAAGATTCGTTTTATGCGCATCATTTGAGGCGATTGCAGAATTAATGGGGAATATTAAAAGATAGTAAATAAGTACAACCATTTACTTACTGTTTTTGGAATGCACTCCAAGCGAATTGATAAAGACATCCCATTCGCGCTCATTAATGACCACAGCCCGTCCGTAATTTGTTTCAACTTCAAAGAATTCATCGTTATTGATGACATTGGTAATCAGTTCGTCTGCTGTCGATTTTAATTCCTGTATGTCAACAGTTCTCATTTGTTCAACACTCCTTTTGATTCAATTTCCGAGAATATTATAGCACGGTAGCAGAGAACTGAAAGTTAAGATTTGGTAAGGATTTATGACACCTTTATCAGGAAAAACTCCCTCGATTTCAAATTGAATCCCTCATCCGCCTGTTGGTATGATAAGTGTATCAAACAAACAGGCGGAGTAAATAAGATGCGTAGTTTATATGAAGAGATAGAACGAAGACTGGAAAAACTTGCGTTCGAAGAACTTGTGCCGGGATTTTGCCGTTACGAATTTGCAATCTATGACGAGACGACGGTTTACCTGAAAAACCGGGAAATTCCGGTAGATGCAAGATTTCTGGGAAATACGGCGATAGAATTTGAGGATGGGTATCTTGCCATCTATGCGGTGCCGGATAAAAATAAAATAGATGTGGATGAACTTACGGCACAGATTGTGCATGAAATGTTTCATGTACATCAGAAGATATGCAGAGTGGAAGAATATCCTGACGATTTTAAACTGATGAGCTATCCCGAAAATCTGATGGTGCATCAGGCGAAATACGCAGAAAACCAGCTCCTTGCGGCGGCATATGAGGCTGGGGAAAAGCGGAAAGAAGCGTTGTTTGCAAGTTTTCTTGCTGTGCGGCAATTTAGAAAAAAAGAAATCGGGGTATTTTTGGAGCAGGAAGTGTGTATAGAGCGCTTAGAAGGGATGGCAGAGTACGCCGGAACAAAGGCGTTACTTGTGATTGCGCCGGAGAAAGGACGGGGGCGGATTGCGGGTTATCTGGAAAAACTGCGGGAGATTTCAGAAGAAACACTGGATATCCGCAAAATGTCTTACTGGATTGGCACAGTCTATTTTCTGGTGAGAGAGCAGCTTGGGAATATGACACAGAGGTTTGTAGAAACATTTGCAGAGGAACAGACGGAAGCTGCAAAAACGCCTGTGCAAATAGTAATGGAACGGGACAGGCAGCTCAAAAAGCAGCTTATCCGGGAATTTCTGGAAGGAAAAGTAACAGAAGAGACAGGAGATTACTGTATTTGCGGTTATGACCCGATGAATATGTTCCGAATGGAAAACCAGATATTCTGTGCACACTTTGTTTCCCTGTGTGATGCGGCGCACCACACCCTGACATATACGGAGCCGGTTCTTTTATACCTGAAAGAGGGCACCGAAAAAGAGGTGGTGCGCATCGCAAGGAGAAAAGTGTGAAGTTAAAGAGCCACGGTCAGCTCAATTGGGCAGTGGTCAGAGCCGAAAATCTCAGTATGGATTTTGGCATCGGTAAGCTTGTCCTCAAGGCGCTTTGAGGTGATAAAATAGTCAATCCGCCAACCGGCATTCTTTTCCCGCGCCTTAAAGCGGTAGGACCACCAGGAATAAATATCTGTCTGATCCGGATAAAAATAACGAAAAGTGTCGGTGAATCCGGCGGCGAGCAGTTCGGTCATCTTTTCCCGCTCCTCGTCGGTAAAACCGGCGTTTTTGCGGTTGGTTTTTGGATTTTTGATATCGATTTCTTCGTGTGCAACATTCAAATCGCCACAGTAAATGACAGGCTTCTTTTCATCGAGAGCCTTCAAATAGGAACGGAAATCGGTTTCCCACTGCATCCGGTAGGGAAGTCTTGCCAGTTCGTTCTGGGAATTTGGGGTGTAGCAGTTCACCAGATAAAAATTTTCATATTCGAGGGTGATAACGCGCCCTTCGGTATCATGCTCCGGGATGCCGATGCCGTAGGAGACGGAAAGAGCCTCTTTTTTGGAAAAGACGGCAGTACCGGAGTAGCCTTTTTTCTGAGCATAATTCCAGTATTGATGGTATCCGGGCAGGTCAAGGGCAATCTGCCCCTCCTGCAGCTTGGACTCCTGAATGGAGAAAATATCAGCATCAATTTCGTTAAAAAAGTCTAAAAAACCCTTCTGGACGCAGGCACGCAGTCCGTTTACATTCCAGGAAATCAGTTTCATCAGAGAAAACCTCCATTATTGTTTTGTAATTCTTTCAAGAAATTCAGGAAAAATTAATAGTTATTTATGAGAAAATCCAGTATAATCATAAAGGATTTCCTGATACAGACTTTATTATAAGGTGCGGGAACCAAAAAGACAAACCCTATTTTGGAGGATGAAAGATGAAAGAATTTTTATATAAAATCGTTGGATGGATTGCAGATATCCATACGTATCTGCTTGGGTTAAATGATGCCTATGAGTATAATTTTTCGGACAAACAGCTGCATTTTCTGGTAATCGGTGTGCTTGGAATGGCAATGATATTTGTCGTGCATCCGATTTTTAAGTGGCTGGTGAAACACAATCATGTGATGGTCATCAGCTGGCTCTATGTGTTCATAGTTATTCTTGTAATTACATTTGCCATTGAAATAGGACAGAAGGTGACAGGAACCGGAGCGATGGAATTTGCGGACATTGTCTTTGGTGTGGTAGGCTTTCTGGTGATGTTTCTGGTGTTTGCACTGATTCGTGGCATCTATCATGCAATCCGGAATCTGATTCGGAATGAGGGCTAGGATGAAGCTGTTAGTAAACCGGACAGGAAAAATTGAATTTGATGCAGCAGAAGGACATACACTGCGGGAACTGTTTGCACAGGCAGAAATTTATGTGGATGCGCCGTGTGGCGGAAGGGGAAGCTGCGGAAAATGTGTGGTGCGCTTTCTTGCCGGAGCGCCGGAACCTTTGCCTGTTGAGAGAGAGCAGTTATCTGCGGAGGCGTTAAAAGAGGGTTTCCGGCTTTCCTGCCAGTGTGTTCCGGTCAAAGACTGTGAGATAGAACTTACGGGCAACAGCGAGCGGATGGGTGTAGAGACGGAATTTGAGAATGTCAGAGACAGGTCGGTCTCAGACAAAACTACATACGACAGTAGGAAGCATGAACCATGTGAGATGATGATGGACGTTCCGTCCGCAGAGCCGCTTGGGGTTGCCATTGACCTTGGCACAACCACAATTGCAATGGCGCTCATTTCTCTTTCAGATGGCAGGAGAATCAAAACAAAACAGCTTATCAATCACCAGAGAGCCTATGGCGCAGATGTGATTTCAAGGATTCAGGCAGCGGACTGCGGAAGGGCGGATTTGCTGAAAAATCTGGTGCGGCGGGACTTGGCGGTTGGAATGGAAGATTTGCTTTCCGGAGAAACCGGGATTGTGAAAAAAATCACGATTGCCGGAAACACGACAATGTGCCATCTGCTGATGGGTTATTCCTGTGAGACGCTTGGTGTGGCACCGTTTACCCCGGTCACGACAAAACGGGAGGAATACCGTGTGCAAAAGGAGTGGGGAGAACAGCAGGTTGTGATTCTGCCGGGAATCTCTGCATTTGTGGGAGCAGATATTGTGGCGGGAGTCCTTGCGGTTGGAATGGATGAAGCGGAGAAGGTCTCGTTATTTCTGGATGTCGGAACAAACAGCGAGATGGTTATTGGAAACAAAAACGGTTTTCTTGCGACCTCTGCGGCGGCTGGTCCTGCCTTTGAGGGAAACAGCATTACAAACGGGATGCCGGGAGTTGCCGGAGCAATTTCCCACGTCAGATTGACGGCGGAGGGTGCAGTGGCAGAGATTGAAACGGTGGGAGGAGAGCCACCAAAGGGCATCTGTGGAAGCGGGATATTAGATGTCATGAGTGAGCTGGTGCGAAATGGGCTGGTCGATGAAAATGGAACTTTAGCGGAGCGCTGGTTTGAAACGGGCGTTTCTTTATCAGAAGCACCGCACCGTATCCGCATCACGCAGGCAGATATCCGTGAGATTCAGATGGCAAAGGCAGCGATACGGGCAGGAATAGAGCTTTTGATGAAAGCATACGGTGTTACGGCAGATGAGGTGGAAACTGTTTATCTTGCGGGTGGATTCGGCAAAAAAATGGATGTGAAAAGTGCCGTGCAAATCGGAATGTTTCCACCGGAGCTTTCGGAAAAAATTGTGGCGGTTGGAAATGCGGCGCTGGAAGGAGCGGCATTTGCGTTATGCGATAATGAAAGCAAGAATATCACACAGGACGCACAACAGAAAAGTGCAAAAGGACGTGCGGAGTATGTGCGCACGCATACCAGGGAAATCAATCTTGCAGGGCAGGCAGAATTTGAAGAGCGCTATCTAAGTGAGATGGGGTTTGCATAATCCAATTCTTTGGGCAGGAAAATGCGGGAAATTGCGGTATTATTTCCCGCATTTTCCTGTTACAATACCAATAATAGGAGAAATATGCTTATAATGCAGAAAGGCGGAGATGTGATGAGCGCAGAACGGGAAAAAGAATTGCTTGAAACGGTAGAACAGGTGATTGCGGAGGGACCTTACAAACCGGAATGGGGGTCTTTGATGAAGGCAGAAGTGCCGGCATGGTTTAAGGAACAGAAACTTGGAATCTTTATGCACTGGGGACTTTACAGTGTTCCGGCAAATTCCAACGAATGGTATTCCAGAAATATGTATATTAAGGGGATGCCGGCATACGAGCACCATATCAAGACCTATGGACCTCAGAAGGAATTCGGCTATAAGGATTTCATTCCGATGTTTACCGCGGAAAAATTTGACCCGGATGAGTGGATGGAGCTGTTTCAGGCGGCAGGTGCGGGCTATATTTTCCCGGTTGCAGAGCATCATGACGGCTTTCAGATGTATAAGAGTGAGCTTTCTAAATGGAATGCGGCAGAGATGGGACCAAAGCGGGATGTGCTCGGAGACTTAAAAGCAGCGGCAGAAAAAAAGAACATGACGTTTTGTACGTCGACACACCGCGCGGAACACTGGTTTTTCATGAGCCACGGAAAAGAATTTGACAGCGACATCAAAGAGCCGATGCAAAAGGGTGATTTCTACTGGCCGGCAATGCCGGAACCGGACCCGGAGGATTTGTTCAGCAAGCCGTATCCGACGGAAGAATATTTAAATGACTGGTTAGCGCGCACGGCAGAGCTGATTTTAAATTACAGACCGAAGCTTTTATACTTTGACTGGTGGATTCAGCATGAGGCATTTAAACCTTATCTGAAAAAACTGGCAGCTTTTTATTACAACTGTGGTAAAAAGTGGGGCGAAGATGTTTTAATCTGCTACAAGCACGATGCAATGATGTTTGGCAGTGGAATCGTGGAAGTGGAACGAGGCGGCTTTAAGGACCCGAAACCGTATCCGTGGCAGACCGATACGGCGGTGGCAAGAAATTCCTGGTGCTATACAGATACCCTTGATTATAAGAGCAGCAATGAGATTATCTGCACCTTGATCGATGTTGTCAGCAAAAACGGAAACCTTCTTTTAAACATCGGACCGAAAGCGGACGGTACGATTCCGGACGGCGATAAACAGATTTTAACAGATTTGGCGGCATGGATGAAGGATAATAAAGAGGCAATTGTAGGCGCAAAGGTATGGCGTAAATCCGAGGAAGGACCTACGGCGGCAAAAGAGGGACAGTTTCAGGATCAGCAGGAAACCGTGTATACAAGCGCAGATTACCGCTTTACGGCAAACAACGGCGCCATTTATGCGATTGCATTAAAGTGTCCGGAGGACGGAGCCTTTACCGTGAAGGCATTAGCGGACAGCGCAGACCAGAATGTGCCGGAATTTCATGGAATTATTGAAAACGTTGAAGTGCTTGGATTTTCCGGTGCGGTAAAAGAATGGAAGACGGACAAAGAAGGGTTACATGTGACGACAGAAGGTGTTACAAGTGCGTTTCCTGTGACATTAAAAATTACGGTTGAGTAAAAAAGTTCGTGTGAGAAAGGTATGGTTTATTATGTACGAGAAAGTATGGAATCACAATAAAATGTCTTTCGGCGGGGATTATAATCCGGAGCAGTGGGATGAGGCGACCTGGGAAGAGGATATGCGGATGTTTCGTCTGGCACACATTGACACCGTGACGTTAAATGTCTTTTCCTGGGCATCCCTCCAGCCGTCTGAAAACACCTATGATTTTTCCAAACTGGATAAAATTATGGAACTGGTGCAGAAAAACGGGCTTAAGGTGGTACTTGCCACCTCAACCGGAGCGCATCCGGCATGGATGGCAAAGCGCTATCCGGAAATCCTGCGGACAGAATTTAACGGAATGAAACGCAAATTTGGCGGCAGACACAATTCCTGCCCGAACAGCCTTGTATACCGGAAATATTCGACACGCCTTGCCGAAAAACTGGCAGAGCGCTACGGTCATTATGACAATATTGTGGCATGGCATATTTCAAACGAATACGGCGGAGAGTGTTTCTGTGAAAACTGTGAGAAGGCATTTCGGGTGTGGCTTAAGGACCGCTACGGCACGTTAGAGGAACTAAACCGGGCATGGAATACATCTTTCTGGGGGCACACCTTCTACGACTGGGATGAGATTGTGCTGCCAAATCTCTTAAGTGAGCATTTTGAATATGAGCGCACAATGTTTCAGGGCATTTCATTAGATTACCGCAGATTTAATTCAGACAGCATCTTAGACTGTTATCGCATGGAATATGAGGCGGTCAAAAAATATACGCCGCAGATTCCGGTCACCACCAACCTGATGGAATTTTACAAGCCGCTGGATTATCAGAAGTGGGCAAAATACATGGATTTTATTTCCTGGGACAGTTACCCTGCAAATCAGGATTCTGCTGCAAAAATGGCATTAAACCATGAGCTGATGCGCGGCTTAAAGAACGGAAAGCCGTTTATTTTGATGGAGCAGACACCGAGTGTGACAAACTGGCAGCCCTATAATGCCTTAAAACGTCCGGGAGTGATGCGTCTGTGGAGCTATCAGGCGGTGGCACATGGTGCCGATGCGGTGATGTTTTTCCAGATGCGCCGCAGTATCGGTGCATGCGAGAAGTATCACGGCGCAATGATCGACCATGTGGGAAATGAGAATACCAGAGTGTTCCGGGAAGCAGCAGCACTTGGCACAGAACTGGAGAAAATCGGTGAAAAGACCCTCGGAACAATGGAAACGGCGCAGACAGCAATTTTATTTGACTGGGACAACTGGTGGGCAGCCGAGTATTCGGCAGGACCGAGCAGGCTGTTAAAATACCGCGATGAGGTGCAGAATTATTATGACGGACTTCATGCGGCAAATATTGAGACAGATGTCATTGGAGTGGATGCAGACTTTTCCTCTTATAAAGTGATTTTTGCGCCGCTTCTTTATATGGTAAAGCCGGGTGTTGATGAAAAAATCCGCCAGTTTGTAAAGGCAGGCGGCACGTTTGTCACAACCTTCTTCAGTGGATATGTGGATGAACATGATTTGGTGACCATCGGTGGCTATCCTGGCAAATTAAGAGACATTCTTGGAATCTGGGTGGAAGAGAGCGATGCACTCCCGGAGGAGATGAAAAATCATTTTACCTGGAAAGGTGAGGAGCACGAGGCTGTTGTACTGTGTGATTTGCTTCATTTAGAAGGGGCAGAGGCACTTGCTTCCTATGAGGAAGACTTTTATGCAGGGATGCCGGCACTCACCGTACATAATTTTGGAAAAGGACAGGCATATTATGTGGCAACCCGCTCAGACGCAGGTTTTTATCGGAAATATGTCCGTGAAATCTGCGAAAAACAGGGCGTACTTCCGGTATGCGAGACACCGGAAGGGGTAGAAGCAGTTGTAAGATGTAATGCAGACCACAGATATCTGTTTCTGTTAAATCATGCGGCAGAAGACCGCACCGTAGTTTTGCCGGAAGGTGGAACGGATCTTTTGACGGGAACGGAGTACAAAGCGGGAATGGAGCTTTCCATGAAAAAGACGGATGTTGCAATTATAGAGAGTAGTAAGTAAGATACGATGAAAGAACATTTTTTTCAGAAACTGATGAAACGGCTGGGGCTTGGAAAAACCAAAATCAGACATCAGATGTATACAATTTATGCAGTGGCGCTGTTGGCACCGGTTACCGTCATCGGAATCTTTCTGATGATTAATGCAAATAAAATTTTAAACAACCATTATAAGGAACTGTTAAACGCTGATAACCAGCGTGTCAAAACGCTTCTCACCGAGATGACAACGCAGATTTACCAGATTTCGGAGAGTATCTGCTTTAACAGTTCCCTGAAAAATATGCTGACCGAGGACTATGAATCGGGAAGCGAATTCAGCATTGCGGTCAACAATGGCAGTACGCTCGACTCGATTGCATACAGTTATCAGGAAATAGAGGGGCTTTATATTTATACTGACAACCCCACCATCAAAAACTATAAGCAGTTTCATATTGTGACAGAGGAAATCGAGGAACAGGACTGGTATCAGAAGGCGGTCAACCATTCCTATGCGTTCTGGATTGGAATGCGAAACGCCAGCAGCTATGGGGGAAAAGACACAAACCTCTGTCTGGTGCGCCGCATTTCCCTGCCGGATTCCAAGTACAATGCAGTTATCGTAATCAAGGTGAGCGACCAGTACATCCGTTCCAGAATTGATTCAAGCATTATTGACGCGGTATCGGTTGACGATTCCGGCATTATCTACAGCTCCAAGAAGAACTGGTACGGGAAAGAGCAGCTGATTGACATTGACTATGACAACGCTTATTTTTCGTATCTGGGAGTGGCAGAGGTAGACGGAAATGAGTATTTTGTTTCCTTGTCAACAACCCATCTGTATATGACAAATTCAAGGCTGTATGTGTGCACGTTAAATGACAGCGGGTTTGAAACCATCGACCGGTTTTTGCAGACCTGTCTTTTGATTCTGCTGTCTGCAATTGTGATTCCGGGCATTATCCTGATTATATTTACCCATTACTTCACAAACCGTGTACTGTTGCTGCGCGAAGAGATGCACAAGGCGCGTACAAGGGACTATGACATGATAACGGATTTTGGCGGACACGATGAGCTGACGGAAGCGTTTGACGATTTAAAGGTCATGGTGCAGGGAATCAAGGAAAAAGATGCCAAGATGTACGAGGCGGAGTTAAATGAAAAAGAGCTTCGCAATGAGCAGCAGATTATGGAATACAAGATGCTTGCAAGTCAGATTAATCCGCATTTTTTATACAATGCACTTGAAACCATCCGCATGAAAGCGGTGACAACCGGGGATAAGGAGGTGGCAAATGCCATCAAAATTCTTGGAAAAACGCTGCGCTATGTGCTTGAAAATACCGGAACTTCTTATACAACGCTCAAAAAAGAGCTTGACCACATTGAAAACTACCTTGCCATCCAGAAGCTGCGCTTTGGAAAACGCATTAACTACCGCTTAATTATGGAAGATATCCGGCCGGAGAAATTCGAGATTCTGCCGCTTTTATTGCAGCCGGTGGTGGAAAATGCGGTAGTGCATGGGCTTGAGTCGCAGGATGGCAACGGACAGATTGAGGTTTCAGTATCTCTGCTTGAGAACGAGAAGATGAAAATTGCAGTTTCGGATAACGGGCGGGGAATGACGGAGGAAGAATTAGAAACAATCCGGGAGAAACTTGCAACGCCGGATCTGGTCTTACAGTCAAGCATCGGTCTTTACAATATCAATCAGCGCATCCGGCTCTGCTATGGACAGGAGTACGGTATGGAGATTGAAAGCCGCTACGGAGAGGGAACACAGGTTATTTTATACCTTCCGGCGATTGCACAAAACACTGATTTTTAGTGATTCTATCTAAAAAAGTGAAATTTTTCAAGTATTTTATGTAGAAAAGGATATGTTTTTTTCTTTATGGGTTTCTGCTAAAGTAAGCTTGTAAAGTTCCTGAGGGAACAATTATCATGCGTAAATAGGGAGGAAAGCAATGATGAGAAAGACAGTAAAAAAAGTATTTTCCACTGTTCTTGCAGCAGCGCTTGCATTTGGAGGATTATCTTTAAATCCACTGAGCGCAAAAGCAGACACACAGGATTATACGGCATTTCTGATGTTCACAGACAATGACTGGGCATTTGGAAACTGGGATGCAACTTTGGAGAGCGCTACCACAACAGTAAGCGGAGACGGTTCTTATTCCGTAACCTTAAATGCTTCAGAGGTTGGTGGGGACGGAGAGACCGGAGCAAACGGAGCTCAGGTATTCTGCGTTGATATCGTAGGTGCACAGGAAGGCATGAAAGCAGACGGCAAGACATTTGAAGTTACTGATTTAAAGGTAACAGCAGATGGTGAGGAAGTTGCATGTGATACAAGCAAACTTGTTACTGGTGATATCGAGGAAAACGGTAACTACAGAATTGAGATTTACAATGTCTATGGTGATACTGCAGCAGATGCACCAATCGATGCAGCAAGCCTTACATTTAAAGACACTCTGACAGTAGATTTCACATTAGCAACCACAGACTATGTTGCAGAAGAGGGAACAGAAGCAGCAGATGCTACGGAAGCTGCTGAGACAGCAAGCGGTGAAATCGACCTTGACGGAACCTATCATGCATATCTTGGTTTACAGACACCAAACTGGACCTACCGTGATGCATGGAACTCTGACAATGGTATCGGTTCTGACCACTGGGGACAGTTCATCTATGGCAATGAGACAGATGAGACCTATGGTACTGTAACAGATGCTGAAATCAAAGGAAATGGTACTTACACAGTTTCTATCACAGATTTCGGAACCATCTTTGCAGATGATTTTGCAGCAGCAGGACAGGATTATTTCAACCTGTTATACATCTCTACCGATATTCCGATGAATGATACCGTTAAGATTTCTGATGTAACCTTAAAGATTGATGGAAAGACCATTACTACTTATGCTGAACCGGTTTATGATCCGGATGAGACAGAGTACTTAAAACCATTAATCCAGAACATCTGGAATGAGGATGTAAAAGAGATTCCATTCTACAATGCACCAACCCAGAGCCTTGAGATGACCTTTACCGTATCTGGTTTCAACTATGACAATGAGTCTGCAGCACCGGCTGAGGATACCCAGGCAGCAGATACCCAGGTAGCAGCAGATACTCAGGCAGCAGATACCCAGGCAGCAGCAGATACAACAGCACCGGCTGAGAGCGGAAGCAACACAACAGTTGTAGTTGTAATCGTTGTTATCGTAGTGATTGCAGCAGTTGTAGCAGTTGTAGTCGTATCCAAAAAGAAAAAAGGAAATAACTAATTTCCATCCATAAAAAAAGAGCCGCTTAAGGCTCTTTTTTTATGGGGATTTCTGATGGTTCGGGTGGAAAAAGTACTGTATTTTAGTTTCAGTTTTTAAGGTTTTTTTTAGAAAGTTATTTTATTATAATAAAATCATGAATTGAACCATCAGAAAGAGGGAGGTCATTATGGAAGAAAAAGTGACAGAAAAGGTCAATAAGATGCGGATTCCATACATAGTAATGCGTTTGCTTACAATTGTATTCGTGCTATTATTGTTCTTCCCGGATTTGAATCCGGCAAACATCATACAGAAAGCAGGACAGGCGAAAATCAGCAGCACGTCTTCCCTGTTCACCAGCGGCGTTTCCTATTCAAGCCTGACATCAGGACTGGAACGTGCATTTAACAAAGGCTGGCTGGTACAGAGCCATTTCATTCTGCTGTTTATCGCATGTATGGCAATCCTGATTGGAATTATCCTTACCGCAGTCGGAAGCTGTATGTCCGTTGGAAATCTCCGGATGAAAACCGTTGGAAACCGCTTCATCCTTGGAGGGGCGATTGTAGAAGCAGCTGGTGTTGTAATGGTTGTAATCGCATATGAACTGATTACAGGTGCTGCGGATCCGGCAAAGATTACATATGAATTTCCAATCGGTATTCCGATTTTTACAGTGCTTGCAGTGCTAAGCCTTGTGTTTGCGATTGTTCTGTTTATCGGAACACCGAAGGCAGCAAAGGGCGAGAAGATGGAAATGGAATCCAAATACAAGCTGTTCTTAATGCTGATGCCATTCCTTGTGTTAGTACTTGCGTTCTGCTATCTGCCGTTGTTCAGCTGGCGTTACGCATTCTACGATTACTCTGCCGGAGGAGAAATCGGACCGGACAATTTTGTAGGACTCAAATGGTTTAAAGTTTTATTACAGAACCCAACATACGTAGGACGTCTGTTAAACGTATTAAAGAACACTCTTGCATTAAGTGGTCTTGGTATTTTAACAAGCTGGGTTCCGATGTTTTTCGCAATTTTCCTCTCCGAGGTAAAGAGCACAAAGTTCAAACGGTTTGTGCAGACATTCACAACCGTACCAAACTTCATCAGCTGGGTTTTGGTATATGCAATTGCATTTGCAATTTTTAACACAGACGGTTTTATCAACACCTTAATCAACAATATGGGTGGAAATTCAAGTGTCAACTACTTACAGGATACTTCCCATATGTGGTTAAAGATGTTAGCCTGGGGAATGTGGAAGGGCGTCGGCTGGAGTGCCATCATTTACATTTCCGGTATCGCCGGTATCGACCAGCAGCTCTATGAAGCAGCAACCGTAGACGGTGCGGGAAGATTCCAGAAGATGCGTCATGTAACGCTTCCGGGACTGCTTCCAACCTATGTGGTTATGTTAGTAATGTCAATCGCCGGTGTGTTAAGCAACGGTATGGATCAGTATCTTGTATTTACGAATGCAATGAACAAAGATATGATTGAGGTACTTGACCTGTATGTATACAATCTGGGTATCGGAAATGGTTCCATCCCATTGTCAACGGTAGTCGGTATGGCGAAATCCATTATTTCCGTCATCCTTCTGTTTGTGGCAAACAGTATTTCAAAATTAATCCGTGGTAACGGTGTCGTATAGGAGGTGAGGATATGGCAAAGACAAAACAGGAAAAATTAGACGAAAAGCGTGAAAGAGAGTACGCAAAAAAGCATAAGAGAAAATACAGACTGACGCCTGGAGATATCCTTTTTAATATTTTAAACTATGGATTTTTTACAATCTTTACATTAAGCTGTATCTTCCCGTTTTACTATATCTTCATCAACACGATTTCCCAGAGAAGTCTGGTAGCACAGGGAAAAATCACGTTGTACCCGAAGGGACTTAACATCCAGAACTACCTGGATATCTTAAAGGTAAACGACGTATTTAACGCATTTGGAGTTTCCCTTGCAAGAACCATTATCGGTACAGCCTTAATGGTTGCAGCAACCGGTCTTATCGGTTACCTGGTAACGAAGGAAGAAATGTGGCACAGAAAAGTATGGTATCGTTTCATCATCATTACCATGTATTTCAACGCAGGAATTATTCCGTGGTACATGAATATGTCCATGTTAGGACTGACCGGACACTTTGCAGCATATATCATTCCGGGTATCGTGGCACCGTACAATATCATTCTTGTAAAGACCTATATTGAATCCATTCCGGCGGAACTCGAAGAGAGTGCCTTTATGGATGGAGCAAGTTTCTTTACCGTATTCCGCAAGATTATCTGGCCGCTCAGTAAGCCGATTCTTGCAACCATCGCAATCTTTGGCGCGGTAGGACACTGGAACTCCTTTACGGATTCTCTGATTTTAATGCAGAACAACCCGAAACTGTACACATTACAGCATTTATTATATAATTATCTCAACCAGAGTTCTAACCTGGGCTCAGCAATGAGTTCCGGAAACTCTTCAGCGGCTGCAGCGGCAATGGAAAATGCTTTGAACGTCAAGGTTCAGAAGTATACAATTTCCATGATTTCGGTAATCCCGATTCTTCTGGTTTATCCATTCATGCAGCGCTACTTTGAAAAGGGAATTATGCTCGGCGCCGTTAAAGGCTGATGCAATCAAATAAGGAGGGTAAAAAATGAAAAAGGCAGTAAAAAAGGCAACATCCATTGCGTTAGTTGCAGCAATGGCAGCAGGATGTCTTGCAGGATGTGGAGGAAATTCCTCCGGTTCTGTGGACAATTCAACAGAGGCAGGGGCAAGTGCAGGCAGTGCATCATCCTCTTCTGACAAACCGGTGACACTGACCGTCTTCAGTGAGCTTGCAAACTATTCCGGAGAACAGATGGGATGGAGCGCAAAGATTTTACTTGACAAATTCAACGTAGTATTAAACATTATCCCGGAGCAGGATGGTGTGTATGAGACACGTATGGAGTCCGGTGACTTAGGTGATATCGTAATCTGGGGAAGCGACGGAGAGAACTACTCCAAGGCATTACAGGCAGGGCTGTTATATGACTGGAACGAGGATGACCTCTTAACCGAGTATGGTCCGGATATCGCAGCAAATATGTCCTATGCACTTGAGAAAAACTCAGAGCTGACAAAGACAATTACAAATGGCGAATCAGATGCCGTTTACGGTTTTGGACATAACGTGGCAACTTCTGCAGAAGACCATGAGGCATTCTTCTATACCTGGGACCTTCGTTGGGACCTCTACAAAGAGTTAGGCTATCCGGAAGTAAAGAATCTGGATGATCTGGTAGAAGTATTCAAGCAGATGAAAGAAATCTGCCCGACCGATGACAACGGAAATGAAACCTATGCAGTTTCTCTGTGGCCGGATTGGGACGGAGACATGGTAATGTATGTAAAAGCGCTTGCAACCGCATATCACGGATATGATGAGCACGGAATCGGTGTTTATGATTCAGATACCGGTACATTCCATGATGCACTTGAGGAGAACGGACCTTATCTTGAGGCATTAAAATTCTTCAACAAACTGTATCAGAACAATCTGTTAGACCCGAACTCCATGACACAGACCTACGATAACATGATTGAAAAAGTACGTGCAGGCGGAACTTTCTGGTCCATCTTTAACTACTCCGGAAGTGCCGGTTACAACACAGAGGAGCACTTGGCAGACAATAAGATGATGCTTTCCATGGTTCCAAGCGAAGCAAGCCCGATTGCTTACGGTATGAACGTACAGGGTGGTAACCGTATCTGGAGTATCGGTGCAAACACCCAGTATCCGGAGTTATGTATGGAAATCATCAACTGGCTGTGCACACCGGAAGGAACCATGACTTATAACTATGGTCCGGAAGGATTATGCTGGTACTATGATGAGGATGGATACACCCACTTCACAGATTTCGGTAAGAAAGCTTACACCGACAGAACAACTGCCATGATTGATGATTACGAGGGACTCGGAAACTTCAACGATGGATGTATGCAGTTTAACAACACAACCTGGAGTATCAACGCAACCAACCCGGATTCCAATGGTGAGAAATACAACTATGAATTCTGGAAGAGCAATCAGACCGATGCAAGCTGCGATACAGAACAGGATTGGAGAGACTACTACGGAGTATCTTCTGTACAGGAGTACATGGAGAAACAGAAATATGTCGTAGCTCCGGCAACTTCCTTTACACTTGCTTCTAAGACAGATGACTTCAAGACCACCTGGAGCGCAGTTACAGATGTAATTGTAACTTACAGCTGGAGAGCAATTTATGCAAATTCTGATGAAGAGTATGATCAGATTGTTGCTGAAATGAGAGAGCAGGCTAAGAACTATGGTTATGATGAGTGTGTAGAATGGTCCTTAGAGCAGGCAGCAGCAAGACATGAGCTGGAAGAGGCAGTTCGTTAATTTAAGTTTGTTTTCATACAAAAGGCTGTTCGGATGCGGACAGCCTTTTGCAGTCATAAGGAGAAAATATATGGGATTTTTTAGTGTGGATGGTGCATTGTACAAGTTTATGCAGCGGTTATGGGATATTTTTAAAATCAACTTTCTGTGGATGATTTTTTCACTTCCGATTATCACGCTGGGAGGTGCCACCATCGCAGCATTTGATGTTACCATGAAAATGGTGGATGAGAGAGAAGGTTATGTGGCACATCAGTTTGTGAAATCATTTAAGGCGAATTTCAAGAACGGAATCTGGCTGGGAATTCTGTTTTTATTCTGTATCTATGTGGTATGGCTGGATTTCTCTCTGTTCAATCAGATTGACGGGAATCCCATGATTCTCTTGATTATGGGAATGGTCAGCGCATTTATCTTTGTGATGGCGTTCTTATTTGCATTTCCGCTGCAGGCGCGGTATGAGAATACCTGGATTCATACGCTCAAAAATTCAGTAGATATTGCAACCAAATTTTTCTTACGGACATTGTCTTTAATTTTTATTCTTTTTCTGGAAATTGTATTGATTTTCTGGAATAATATGACGATGTTTGTAGGCTTTCTGATTGGTCCGGCGTGTATCATGCTGACCATCAGCGGATATGCGAGATACTTTTTCCGGATGCTTGAAAAAGAGCCTGGGGCGGTGAAAAATCCGGAGAAAATAAACGAAGAATGAAATGGAGGGTTTTTATGTGGAGTAAGGGAAAAACAGGAAAGAAACTGACGGCGATTCTGTTATGCGCTGCCATGGCACTTGGAATGAGCGCGTGTGGAAGTAATACACAAAACACCGGGGGAACGGGAAATACAGAAAATATTACTCAGACAGAAAGTAGCAGTGCCACGGAGACAGAAGCGGCAGAAAATACAGAAAGTGCCGGTACGGAGAGCACGGAGACACAGGGCAGTGAGCTTGAAAAAATTGGATTAAACGTTTCAGACAATGCGTCAGAAACCGGAAATCCGCGCCCGTTCCGGGTACTTAGTGTGGATGAAATGGTTGCGGAGATGGGAACCGGCTGGAACCTTGGCAATACGATGGATGGACACAGCGGATTTACCCCGAATGAGACACTCTGGCAGAATGATGAGACAACACAGGCGCTGATTGATGCCGTGCATGACCTGGGATTTAATACCGTGCGTATACCGGTCACCTGGGGAACGATGATTAACGATGAAGACTATTCCATCAATGAGAAATGGATCAGCAGAGTACAGGACATTGTCGATTACTGTATCAGACAGGATATGTATGTCATTATCAATATCCATCACGACGGTGCAGACCAGTCCGGCTGGCTTCGTGTGGGAACGGATGACCTTCCGGCACTGTATGAGAAATTTGAGGGCGTCTGGACAACGATTGCAGATTACTTTAAGGATTATGACGAGCATCTTATCTTTGAGTCGATGAATGAGGTAACCGGAGACGGAACGACTTCAGTAGAATATGATACGGCAGTCATCATGAACTTAAATCAGATTTTTGTAAATGTTGTGCGTTCATCCGGCTCTAACAATGCCAACCGCTGGCTGTCTGTTCCGGGACGCTATACGAATGTGGAGCATATGACCAATGAAAAGTATGGCTTTGACCTGCCGGAGGATACGGTAGAAAACCGGATTTTTGCAGCGGTGCATTATTATGATTACAGCTTTGGCATGGAAGAATCCATGACCAAGACAGAGTTTGATGAAGCAAAGGTAGATGCGATTGCAGAAGCCTGCGAGAAACTTGTTACCCGTTTTACTTCTCAGGGAATTCCGGTTATTATGGGAGAGTATGGTGCAATTAATAAGAACAATCCAGAACAGCGTGCATATCACAATGAAGTCTTTAACCTGTTATGTAAAAAGGCAGGTGTAGTTCCGGTATACTGGGATCAGGGCTGGTATGACAGAAGTGCAGAGCCGGCAGATTACAGTTTTACACTTGTAGACAGAAAAACGTATCAGAGCATCGATAAGGAAGTCACAGATGGTCTGATGCGCGGATTTTTTGCGGATGATGATAAGGATGTAAAAGACCTTGTCGTTTCCCCGGAAATCACAGCAATCACAGGCATTACGTTAAAAGACAGCGAAGTGTCCTTAGAGATTGGAAACACCTATGATGCCGATGCCGTGACGGAACCGGAAGAGAACAATGATGTTCTTTTATGGAAGACCGCAGACCCGGAGATTGCAACGGTTTATAACGGAAGAATCCGTGCAAGAGGAATCGGTGTTACAACGGTGACTGCTTTTTCCCAGAGCGGCTCGGTATCGGCTGAAATCAAGGTGACCGTGACGGCAGCAGGAGAGGCAGCATCTGTGATTACGACAGAGGCGGACAGCTACGAGCTTGCAGAGGGCGAAAAACAGTTCTTAAATGCAGTTTCTGATACGGAAGGTGTATTTTTAACCTATCATTCGGATGACACATCCGTTGCAACGGTGTCAACACTTGGAAAGATACTTGCCATTGCACCGGGCAGCACAGTTATCACAATCACAGCTTCCGATGGCACGAAAAAAACAGTGGATGTGACGGTCACAGAGAAAACGGTGGAAAACACATTGACACTTGCACTCAATGTCCTTTATAATGACGAGGCAATCTCTTATTTTGCAAATGAGACAGGTGCAGTGATTGAGGTGATAGGGGACGGTCAGTATACCGTGACTTTTGATTGTGCAACAGATTTGTCTTCCGCAGCAACAGCGGCCGGAGTGACCGGATTAAACAATCTCACCGCAATCTACATCAAAGACCAGGCAGTAACGGACGGAGAGCAGAAGAAATCCAATCTGGTTTCCTGTGACATCCGCTACGACAGCATTGTGGTAGACGGTGTGGAGCTGACCATCAACCAGACCGAGAGCAAGTCGGCATTAAAGTCATCCGGAATTTTTGACACGAATGACCCGTTCAACTCCTGGGACGGAAGTGCAGTGGAGGAAGTGTCTGTGAAGTCTCATGTGCTCAATATGGACATTGCAGGCGTGGAGAATCCACAGAGCGTGACAGTAACATTTACGCTCAGCAATCTGGTATTTGGAGAATAAATCGTATGATGCAGTTAATTCAGGCGGAAACAGAAACACAGTTAAAAAACATAGAGGAATTGTACTTAAGAGCATTCCCGAAAGCAGAACGCAAGCCGTTTTCCATGATTCTTAAGATGCGGGATGCCGGTATATCCGAGGTCCTTTTGTTAGAGGAAGAGGATGGAAGCTTTGCAGGGCTGGTCATCACACTTGCTTATAAGGATCTGGTGTTACTTGACTATTTTGCGATTGACGATGCAAAACGGGGAATGGGAATCGGTTCTGCGGCACTTGCATTGTTGCAGGAGCGCTACTGTGGAAAACGTTTCTTTTTGGAGATTGAGAGTACCGTTGATCATGAAATCGAAGAGCGCATAAGGAGAAAACGGTTTTACCAGGCGGCAGGAATGGTGCCGATGAATTATCTGGTGGATTTGTTTGGAGTAGAGATGGAAATCATGACCTTTGAATGTAAAGTTGCATTTGAAGAGTATCACGAGATTTTTGAGGAACTCTTTCCAAAGAAATTTGCAGACCGTATCTGCTTTGTGAGAGAAATTTAAAATTTCAGATTGAAAAAAGAAGCCTCTGCCGGAAATACAGCAGGGGCTTCTTTTATAGGATAATCACTTAATTGCCGCGATTCTTCTTACGGAATTCCGCAGGACTTTGTCCGACATATTTCTTGAATTTGATATGGAAGTAGTCGACATTGCGGTAACCAACTTTTTCTGCAATGCTGTAGACTTTCATGTCTTCCTTTAAAAGCAGCTCTTTGGACTTCTCGATGCGGATATGGTCCACATAGGAGTTGAAGTTCTCGCCCATCTTTTTGCTGAAAATCTTGCCGAGGTAGGAGCTGTTGTAGCCAAAAAGCGGTGCAATATTTTCAAGCGTGATATTACTTGCGTAGTTATGATTGATATAGTGAAGAATATCATCTAAAACGCTGTCACGGGTGGAGTTACCGATGGCAGACATGATAATCTCAAACTGCTCGGTAAAAAACAACACGATTTCGTACAGATAATATTTTTCTTCGATGAACCGGATAATGTCTGCGTTGCTGGAAAACGGGATGGACACATTGCTGTATAAATGATTCATCTGCTCCTTAATCTGAAGATAGAGGTCTGCTAAAAACAGTTTGATGGAGGTGATGGAATCGGAAGCATTGTACAGCCGGTTCTGTAAGTCCCGAAGTGTTTCTGCGACCATATTGCGGTTAAACGCCTGAATGTAATTTAACAGTCTTGCAGCGTATTCTTCTAACAAGGCATCACTTAAAATCGGAACGGTGTTCTTTAAATCAGGAAGTGCCATAAATCCGATGGTGTGCTGTTCCTGTTCGCAGAAAAAGCGGCGGGAGAGCAGCTCCTTTGCCTCGGCATAAGAAACAGAGACATCAGAGAGGGATGTGACACATTTGCCGTAAGTGATAAAAAGGGAATCTAAAGGGGAATCCTTCTGCGGGCGTTTCTCCCTCTCGTAGCGTTCCAGAAAGTCATTGAACTTCTGGATGGCAAACTGTCCTTTTAACAGCAAAACTTCATGGTAATCGAGCGTGATGCTGTCGTAGGAGTGGTTGTCCTGATTTGTCACACGCAAAAGATCAGAAAAACGGTAGGAAGCATCCTCCGTGTTGTGGCTGTATTTCTCATAAATGACAACCTGATAAATATCCGCATTTAAGTGAAGTTCCTCCAGATTCAAAAGGGAGAGGTCGGCAGTTCCGGTTAATAAATCTTCTACAATGGTATCATGCGCTTTCTGGCGATAGTGGTCGGCAGTGTCGCGGCTTGCACGGGTAGCATCAAGCTGGGACTTTAAGGAGAGAAGACTATTTGTCAGCTCATCCTCGTCAATCGGTTTTGTGAGATAGTCCTGTACACCGTAATGGATAGCTTCCTGGGCATAATGAAAATCAGAGTAGCCACTTAGAATCATGATTTTGCCCTCAAACCCCTCTTCCCGGACCTTGCCGATAACATCGAGACCTAACATGCCAGGCATACGGATATCCATAAGCACTACGTCGGGCTTTAAGTTTAAAATCTGATGATAGGCTTCTTCTCCGTTTGAGGCTTCCCCCGCAACGCAAAAGCCAAGCGACTCCCAGTCAAGGAGACATTTTAGACCCTCACGAATCATGTCCTCATCATCTGCTATCAATACATTATACATCAAAAAAATCCTCGCTTTGTAAATCATTGTGCCGCTGGCTGCTTTTGCCCCAAAAAGCACATGAAAATTATAAAGCAGAGAAGGTTCTTTGTCAAATTTCCGCAGTGATTTTTGTGCAATTTGCGAGGTAGTTTCCGGGGGCGGAATGATGTAAGATAAAGGTACTATGAGAAAAGAAAAAGAAGGAGAGTACGACTATGAAATTCAGTAATGGATGCTGGTTACAAAAGGAAGGTTATGCCTGTTTTTCCCCTGCAGAAATTTATTTTTCCAAGATTGAGAAGGACGTGGTGACAATCTGTGCTCCTACCAATAAAATTGTTACGAGGGGAGATACATTAGGAGGCGTAAATCTTACGATTAAGATTTCAGCGCCTTATCCGGAGGTACTGCGTGTGCAGACCTACCATCACATGGGACTGATGGAGCGGACACCTGCATTTGAGATTGCAGAGCCGCAGAGCGGTAATTTAAAGGCAGAGGAAACCGAGGACCGTATTATCGTTTCCTCCGGCAGTCTGCGTTTTGAAATGATGAAAGAGAACGGGGCAATCAGCTTTTTCCGTGGAGATGAGAAAATTACCGGAAGCAGCGGACGTGACCTTGCTTACATGAAGACCGACTGGAAGGGCAGTGCTTACGACAAGGGACCGGAAGATGCTTATATGAGAGCACAGTTATCCCTTTCCGTAGGAGAGTTAATCTATGGACTTGGCGAACGCTTCTCTGCATTTGTAAAGAATGGGCAGAGCGTGGATATCTGGAATGAGGACGGCGGAACTTCTACCGAACAGTCTTATAAGAACATTCCATTTTATATTTCCAACAAAGGCTATGGTGTATTTGTCAACCACCCGGAGAAGGTATCATTTGAGGTTGCAACCGAGATGGTGACCAAGGTAGAGTTTTCCGTACCGGGCGAGCAGCTTGACTATTTCCTGATTAACGGACCGACCATGAAGGACGTGCTGATGCGCTATACCGATATCACAGGCAAACCGTCTCTTCCGGCACCGTGGACATTCGGCTTGTGGTTATCTACTTCATTTACTACAAACTACGACGAGAAGACAGTCAACAGCTTTGTAGACGGAATGCTCGACCGTGGAATTCCGCTGAAAGTATTCCATTTTGACTGCTTCTGGATGAAGGATTTCAACTGGTGTGATTTCACCTGGGATTCGAGAGTATTCCCGGACCCGGAGGGCATGATTAAGCGCCTTAAGGAAAAAGGCCTTAAAATCTGCGTCTGGATTAACAGCTATGTGGGACAGGAATCCTCCATGTTTGAAGAGGGCGTAAAGGGCGGTTACTTCTTAAAACGTCCAAACGGTGATGTATGGCAGTGGGATATGTGGCAGCCGGGACTTGCAATTGTCGATTTCACCAATCCGGCAGCCTGCGAATGGTATTCCAAGAAATTAGAGGCGCTGATGGATATGGGTGTCGACTGCTTCAAGACAGACTTTGGCGAGCGTATTCCGACAGACTGTGTCTACTATGACGGTTCCGACCCTGTGAAGATGCACAACTACTATACCTACCTTTACAATAAGGTAGTATACAATGTTGTAAAGAAGAAAAAAGGTGAGAAAGAGGCAATCCTCTTTGCACGTTCTGCAACAGCAGGTGGTCAGAAATTCCCGGTACACTGGGGCGGAGACTGCTGGTCTGATTATGAGTCCATGGAAGAGAGCTTACGCGGCGGACTTTCTCTGACAAGCTCCGGTTTTGGTTTCTGGAGCCATGATATCGGCGGTTTCGAGAGTACTTCCACACCGGATGTATACAAGAGATGGTGTGCATTTGGACTTCTCTCTACCCACTCAAGACTGCACGGTTCTACTTCTTACCGTGTTCCGTGGGTATATGATGAGGAAGCAGTTGATGTCGTTCGTTTCTTTGCAAAATTAAAGGCATCTTTGATGCCGTACTTATACCGCAATGCTATCGAGACTTCTAAGACCGGTGTGCCGATGATGCGGAGCATGGTTCTGGAATTTACAGAGGATAAGAACTGTGCATATCTTGCCAGCCAGTATATGTTAGGTGATTCTTTGTTAGTTGCACCTATCTTTAATGACCAGAGCATGGCAGAGTACTATCTGCCGGAGGGAACCTGGACTTCCCTTCTGACCGGAGAAGTAAAAGAAGGCGGCAAGTGGTATAAAGAGAAACACGGCTATTTAAGCATCCCGCTTTATGTCAGAGAGGGAAGCATTGTGGCACGCGGTGCGCATGATGACGATGCAGTTTACGATTATGCAGATGGCGTAACCTTAAGCGCATATGCAATCAAACCGGGCAAGAGTGCCGAGACAGCCGTATACAGCGGAGACAATGAGAAAGAGCTGACAGCAGCTATCCGCAATGAAAATGGCAGCTACCAGATTCATGTGGAAGCGAAAAAGCCATGCAAGGTTGTTCTTGTAAATGCAGGAACTCCGGCTTCCGTAGAGGGTGCATCCTTTACCATGGAGCAGGATAATGTGGTAATTTCCTTAGACGGCAGCGCAGATGTGAAAGTCGTTTACTAGGCGGAGCAATAACAATTGGACAATACCCGCGCATACTTTGGAGAAAAAGTTGCGCGGGTTTTTTGAGGATGATTATGAAGGAAGAAAAAATGGAGGCTTCGATTGAGAAGCTGTTGAAAGAACTGACACTGGAAGAAAAAATTTCCATGATTCATGGAGCGGGACTGTTCCGCACGGCGGCAGTGGAGCGGCTTGGAATCCCGGCACTTTTTATGTCGGACGGTCCGATGGGCGTTAGGGCGGAATTTGCCGATGATGAGTGGCGCAATACCGGGACAACGGAGGACTTTGTATCCTATCTGCCCTGCAACAGTGCAATTGCATCTACCTGGAACAGAAAACTGGCAAAAAGTGCCGGTGAGGTACTCGGGGAAGAAGCGAGAGGCAGAGGAAAAGATATCATTTTAGCACCGGGCATCAACATCAAGAGAAGCCCGCTCTGCGGAAGAAATTTTGAGTATATGAGTGAGGACCCACGTCTGATTGAAGAACTGGTGGTTCCACTGGTGGAAGGAATCCAGGAGAACGACGTGGCAGCCTGTGTGAAACATTTTGCAGCAAATTCGCAGGAGACACAGCGGCTTTTAGTAGATACCATAGTAGATGAGCGGACACTGCAGGAAATCTATTTTCCGGGCTTTTTGGCAGCGGTAGAAAAAGGAAACATCTTTTCTCTGATGGGAGCGTATAACCGCTTAAACGGTGAGCACTGCTGTACGAGCAAGAGCCTTTTAAACCGGGTGCTTCGTGAGGAGTGGGGCTTTGACGGCATGGTGGTATCCGACTGGGGCGGTGTTCACGATACGACCCTGGCAGCAGAGTCTGCGCTGGATATTGAAATGGATGTCGTGTATACATTCGACAAACATCATATGGCAGACCCGTTACTGGAAAAAATTAAATCTGGAGAGTTGCCAGAATCCCTTGTGGACGAAAAAATCCGCAATATCCTGCGACTGATGCACCGTCTGCATATGATTGGGGAAGGAAAAGAGACGCGTAAGAGCGGTACCTATGATTCCCATGAGCACCAGAAGGCAGTGCTTGATGTGGCAAGAGAATCTGTGATTCTGTTAAAAAATGAAGACCATCTGTTACCGCTTCCGGAGGGAAACGAGGCAGGCAAAATTGCAGTCATCGGTGCAAATGCGGCAGCAATCCACTCCAACGGCGGCGGAAGTGCAGAAATTAAGGCACTTTATGAGATTTCTCCGTTGCTTGGAATCAAGAAACTTCTTGGCGGCAATGCGAAGGTGACATATGCACCGGGCTATTTTGTTCCGGGTAAGGAAGGAAAATCTGAGATTAACTGGCAGGCGGACAGCACCAGACATATCGAGGAGGAGAAGGCGAAGGAGCGTGCGGCAGAGGAAGCGCTTTCCCCGGAAGAGAAAGAAGCAAAACGGATTGCAAGGGAAGAGGAGCTTCGCAGAACATACTTTGACGAGGCAGTGCGTCTTGCAAAAGAGAGTGATACGGTTATTTTCGTGGGCGGCTTAAACCACGATTACGATGTGGAAGGAAAGGACCGGGAGGATATCACGCTTCCTTATGGGCAGGATGAGCTGATTGGCGCGCTTCTTGCAGCTAATCCGAACACAGTTATCTGTCTGTACGCTGGTGCTCCGGTTGCGATGCCGTGGAAGGAGCAGGCAAAGGCAATTGTCTGGAGTTATTATGCCGGAATGGAAGGCGGAACGGCACTTGCAGAGACATTATTTGGCAGGGTCAATCCGTCCGGAAAACTCGCAGAAACTTTTATTAAAAAGAGCTCCGACTGTCCGGCACATACGATTGGAACCTTTGGCAGAAAAGACGTGGTGGAGTACAAAGAGGGCGTAATGGTCGGCTATCGTTACTACGATACAAAGGACACAGAGGTAAACTTCTGTTTTGGACACGGACTTTCTTATACTACATTTGAATACAGTGGTTTAAGTGCAGAAGTCCTGGAAGACGGAGACGTGCAGGTGACTGTGACCGTCAAAAATACTGGAACAAGAGCCGGAAAAGAAATTGTGCAGATTTATGTTGCACCGCTTGATAAATCACCGTTTGAGCGTCCTTCCCACGAGTTAAAAGCGTTTGAAAAAACAAAGCTTGCACCGGGAGAGGAGAAAACGCTTGGTTTCCTGCTGACTGCAAAGGATTTTACCTGTTATGATGAGAAGGAAAAGGGCTTTGTATTACAGCACGGACGTTACGAAATTCAGGCAGCAGCATCGTCAAGGGATGTGCGTTGCACGGTATTGATTACACAATAAGAACTGTGTATGGAAAATGATGAAGTAATATGGAGAGAGGTAAAAAATGGAACGTTTGAAACTGGCAGCCGTATTCAGTGATGAATGTGTGCTGCAGCGGGATAAAAATATTGCAATTTTTGGTACAGGGGCAGAAGGAACGCTTATCAAAGCGAAACTTTGCGGAAAAACGCTTGAGACAGAGGAAGTGCAGGAAAGCGAGGGGGAAGCACGCGTAAAGGAAGGAAGATTTGAAATTCTTCTGCCGCCGCTTGCAGCAGGACTTCATCACACGCTTACTGTGACGGATGGAGCGGATACGGTCACACTTACGGAAATTGCAGTCGGAGAAGTGTGGTTAGCGGGCGGACAGTCCAATATGGAATTTGAACTGCAGAACTGCACCGAACATGAGGTGTTAAATAATCCTGCTAATGAAATGATTCGTTTTTATTACACACAGAAAAAGGCATACATGGATGCAGATTTTTTTGCATCTGAGGAGCAGACGGCTTGGGAGTGTTTCGGCGGCAAGGGAACAAAATACTGGTCTGCGGTCGGCTACTTTTTTGCAGCAAAACTACAGGAAAAGTTACAGGTTCCGGTCGGAATTATCGGCTGTAACTGGGGCGGTACATCCGCATCTGCCTGGATGCCAAGAGAAGCGCTTTTGGAGGACCGCGATTTAAAGATTTATGTCGACCTCTATGAGGAGGCGGTAGCCGGAAAGAGCGAGGAAGAACAGCGCAAGGAATACGATGAGTATGTCATTTATCAGGCAGAATTTGATAAAAAAGCGGACGCCTGCTATCGGGAAAACCCGGACATTGAGTGGGCGCAGGTGCTTGAAATCGTCGGGGAATGTCGCTGGCCGGGACCGATGGGATGCAGCAATCCGTACCGTCCGGCAGGACTTTATGAGTGTATGTTAAAGCGCGTGATGCCGTATTCCCTGAAAGGCTTTCTTTATTATCAGGGAGAAAGCGATGACCATCTGCCGCATCTGTACCAGAAGCTTTTTACCCGCATGATTCGCCAGTGGAGAGAAGACTGGGGCGATGAGACACTGCCATTCGTATTTGCACAGCTTCCAATGCACCGTTACAAACAGGATGCGGATTTTAAGAACTGGTGCTTAATTCGCGAGGCACAAAAAGGCGTCTATGACACGGTAAAACATACCGGAATGGCATGTATTCTTGACCAGGGTGTCTTTAATGACATTCATCCGAAGGCAAAAAAGACAGTAGGAGAGCGGATGTGTGCGCAGGCACTTGTGGTGGCATACAAAAAAGAGAACCAGACGGATGCAGACGGACCACTGTTTACCTATGCAGAAATCCGGAAAGACGGTTTGCGTCTTCATTTTGAAAATGCCGCGGACGGTTTTGTTCTTGACAGTGGAGCGGAGAAAAAAATGCTTTGCGAAGGAGAAAAAGTATCGGATATCGGATTTGAGATTGCCGGGGAGGATGGAGTCTATGTTCCAGCAGAGGCGGTAATGGAAAAACAAACGATATTTGTAAGAAATGAAGCGATAAGCACACCGGTTTTTGCACGTTATCAGTGGACCAATTACGGAGAGGTGCGGTTGTTTGGAAAGAACGGAATTCCGGTGGCACCATTTCGGACCAGCCGAAACGATGGTTTTGTGCCATTAAATCAGAAGGCGGAAATCGGACAGAAGATGGAATGTGCAACAAGGTAACAGATTGCTTGAAAAAATAATGATAGGATTGTGTTACTAAAACAGGAATTATTACAAGAAAAGTTCTCACGGAACATATTATAATGACTTTGGTTACAAGAAAAGGAATTGTAGAATTGTTGGGAGGACTTTTTATGGAAAAAGGAATGATTTCACACCGCGCTGCCGGAAATGAATGTTATGCGTTAAATGAAGCGCAGCTTGTGATTACGATAAAGACCGGATATGACGTTGCGGAAGTATTTTTACATTACGGTGATCCGTTTTCTTCCGGAATTATGGGAAGCGACACCAAGTGGAGCGGCGAGCGGGTGAAGATGGAGCCGGGAAGGGTACTGGCGTACCATAGGCTTTGGACGATTACGGTGGAGCCGGAGTACAAGCGCTGCAAATATTATTTTGAACTTCATGGCGAAGACGGGGAAGAGATTTTTTATTTTGAGGATGGCTGCTATGAAAAGGAGAGATTACTCATTCCGGGCAGGAAGGAACAGTATTTCTTTTTTCCGTGGATGAATCCGTCTGACATTGCCGAGACGCCGGACTGGGTGGCAGATACCGTCTGGTATCAGATATTCCCGGACCGGTTCTGCGACGGCGGCAGCGGAGAAAAATCTCCTTACACAAAGGAATGGAAGTACAAAAAAACCGGGCTTTGGGATGTGTATGGCGGAGATTTAAGGGGAATCCGGGAGAAACTTCCGTACTTAAAAGAACTTGGAATTAATGGAATCTATCTGACACCGATTTTTGCATCGGACTCCAATCACAAGTACGATACGACGGATTACTGGAAAATCGACCCGGCGTTTGGAACGGAAGAGGAGTTAAAAAGTCTGGTAAAAGAGGCGCATACTGCGGGAATCCGTGTGATGTTGGACGCTGTGTTTAACCACTGCGGGGAAAAATTTGCACCCTGGCAGGATGTCGTGGAGAGGGGACCGGATTCAAAGTACTATGACTGGTTTTTCATAAAAAAATGGCCGTTTCCGAAGAACCGCCATAACACGAGAGAGGGAAATTACTACGCATTTGCGTTTGCAGACCCGATGCCTAAATTAAACACGAATCATCCGGAAGTCGTTTCGTATTTTACAGAGCTATGCAGTTACTGGTTAAAGGAATGGCAGATTGACGGTATCCGGTTTGATGTGGGAAATGAAGTGTCACACTCGTTTTTAAAACAGCTCCGGCACAGCTTAAAGGCTGTGAATCCAGAGGTGTATCTGCTCGGAGAAATCTGGCACGATTCCATCGAATGGCTGAAAGGGGACGAGTACGATTCCGTGATGAATTACCCGTTCTGTCAGAGCCTGAATGATTTTTATATGGATGACACCCGCACGGCGGAGGATTTTTCACATGGCATCAACCGCTGTTACAGTCTCTACTATGAGCAGATGAACCGGGTGCTGTTTAACCTGTTGGATTCCCATGACACAGAGCGGCTGTATACAAGAGTGGGAAAAAATGCCGGAAAATTCTATCAGCAGCTTGCCGTACTTTTTACGATGCAGGGAAGCCCCTGTATTTTCTACGGAACGGAGCTTCTGATGGAAGGCGGACATGACCCGGACTGCAGACGGTGTATGCCGTGGACGGACATTGCAGAGGGCAGATATGAGATGGAACTCTTCCGGATGAAAACACTGATTTCCATACGCCAAAAATACGATGCGTGTAAGAGCGGAAATATCACCTGGAAACTTGACAGGAAAATGCCGCGGGTGGTATGGTATGAGAAGGATGAGACAATCGGTGTCGTGCTGAACGGACAGAAGGAGGCAGCAGGGGTGAATATACCCGGAAAGGTGTTGTTTTCCTATGGTTACGAGGATGGACGTCTGGCGGAGGACGGTGTTATCATCTATACAAAATAAGAGAAAAGAGAAGGTGGAGGAATATGTTTGATAAACTGACACTTGGGGTATGTTACTATCCGGAGCACTGGGAGAAATCCATGTGGGCAGATGACCTGGAGCGGATGAAGTCCTACGGGCTTTCTGTGATACGAATCGGGGAGT
>JBNMKM010000039.1:0-26237 GCA_050874345.1 Roseburia sp.
CGTAATTAATCAGCTTGAAGATAATACGCGATTTAATTTTGCTGTAATCGGTAAAAAATGAGATGTCAATATCGTGTGGGATGGAATGTGCCTTGTAAGCGCACAGAATCTCTTCACAGATACAGGAAAGAGAGACGCCGTTTTGATAACGGTTAAAATAATAGTCGAGATAGATCGTTGGCGAGAGATTGGACTGGTGCGATACAATGATAAGTCCGTCTAAGTGCGTATTGTTATTCTTGATGATATCCTGCACCGATACATCTGCCTGTCCATTCAGACGTTTTTTCATCATTACACAGATTGTTTCTTTAAATTCCTGATATGTCATTTGACCTCCTGTCAGAGCGGATTGTCCGCAAAAAGAAGGCGTGGCATTGTAAAAATCTTTCAAACGGGGAAGTCTGTAGGAATACTACAGATAAGAAGAAGCAGATGCTTTCCGTAAAGCAGGTGCTTCGTATGGTTACAGTAACACAAACATCGTAAGATGGCAAGCACTTTTTTGAAAAGATATCTTAAAAAAATATAAAAAAAGACTTGCATTTTTCACAGTATCCGCTATAATAACCTAGTGTGATGTTTGACATCACTTCAGATTATTAAAAAGCATAATTTGGCTATGCCGATATGGCTCAGTTGGTAGAGCACTTCACTCGTAATGAAGGGGTCGCGGGTTCGAGTCCCGCTATCGGCTTAAACAATCAGAAGAATGTATCACAGGCTTTTGGTTGTGCAAAGTAAAGACTCTCAGGCAATGGTGCTTCTGGGAGATTTTATTTTTATGGCACTTGTAAACGGCAGTTTTGCCGGGGACATAGTATGCATAAACAGGAGGAAACTATTATGAAGAAGAAAGTACTTAGTCTGCTTATGGTAGCAGCGATGACAGCAGGTATGCTGGCTGGATGTGGCAGCAATGCCGGCAGCACAGACAACGGCGCAAATGCAGCAAATTCTGACGCAGCAAACGTTGACGCAACAGAGAAATCTGATGTCGCAGACAACGCAGGCGATGCAGATGCAAACACAAACACAGATGCATCCAACATTAAAATTGGTATGGTAACCGATATCGGTGGTGTAAATGACGGTTCCTTCAACCAGTCATCCTGGGAAGGTCTTCAGAGAGCACAGAGCGAGCTTGGTGTTTCTGTAGATTACCTTCAGTCAAAAGCAGATTCTGATTATATTCCAAACATTGAGACATTCGTAGACGAGGACTACGACCTTATTATCTGCGTAGGATATCAGCTTGCTGATGCTTTAAGAACAGAGGCAGAAGCAAATCCGGATCAGAAATTTGCAATCATTGATGATGCTTCTAACGCAGACCTTGACAATGTAACCTGTCTGATGTTCGAGCAGGCACAGGCTTCTTATCTGGTAGGATATGTTGCAGGTCTTATGACGGAAAGCAATACAATTGGTATCGTAATCGGTATGTCTACTGATACCATGAACCAGTTTGGTTATGGTTACCTTGCAGGTGCAATCGATGCAAACCCGGATGTAACTGTTCTTCAGACAAATGCAAACAGCTTTGGTGATACAGCTGGTGGTAAGACAGCAGCAACCGCTATGATTACAAAGGGCGCTGATGTTATCTTCCATGCAGCCGGTGCAACAGGTCTTGGTGTTATCGAGGGATGTAAAGAAGCTAATATCTGGGCAATCGGTGTTGACTCTGACCAGAGTGCTCTTGCTCCGGACAACATCATTACTTCTGCTATGAAACGTGTAGATAATGCTTGCTACGATGTTTCCAAAGAAGTATTAGAGGGAACTCTTACAAACGGTGTTAAGACTTATGATTTAACATCCGGCGGTGTTGATATTGCTCCTACTACAACCAATCTCCCGGAAGATGTTATCTCCGCAGTTGAAGATGTAAAAGCAAAAATCATTTCCGGCGAAATTACCGTTCCTTCTACCAAGGACGATTTTGAAGCAAAATACGGTGATGTATACGAGTTAGACTAATCTGTTAAGACAGAAATAATAGAATTGGAAAACGGGGACAGGTCTTATGACAGGTTCCCGTTTTTTTGCAAATAAATCATTTTTATGTGATTTCTATGTTTATCTGTTGGAAAATCTGTGATAAAATTTTTTTAAGAGTTAAGGATAGAAAGGAAGGGAGATGGGATAGATGAGAGATATTACGATGGAAAGGGTAAACCAGACCAGAAATGAAATTCTCGAGACAATAAAAAGTCCGGTTCTGACACATGAGCAGAAAGTTGCGACGATGGCGGGAAAAGCGGATTCACTGTTAGAAGTGCTTGATTTGCCGGAAGGACTGTCAGAACTTTTAGATCAGCCGATTGAAACACAGTGCATCTGTGACCTCTACGAGGGACATGCTCCGATGCGACCGCGTTATATCATTCCGGATTACGAAAAATTTATGAGAGAGGGAAGCAAGTTCTTACAGCTTGATCCACCGAAGGATTTGTATGAGGCAATCAATGCACTGCTTATTTTCTATAAGCATGTGCCGAGTGTTACAAATTTCCCGGTCTATGTGGGTGCACTGGATACACTGCTTGACCCGTTTGTGCAGGATATGGATGAGGAGACCGCAAAGAAGTTAATTAAGCTGTTTTTGATTCACATCGACCGTACGGTGCTTGATTCCTTCGCACATGCAAATCTTGGACCGAAGGCGACAAAGGCAGGACGTCTGATTCTTGAGGTGGAAGCAGAAATCGAGTGTGCAGTTCCGAATGTCAGCATGAAATATGACCCCAAGCTGACATCCGATGAATTTGCAGTGGAGTGCGTGAAATCAGCACTCGCAACGGCAAAGCCGAGTTTTGCAAATCATCAGATGTTTGTAAATGAGCTTGGAGAGGATTACGTAATCGCAAGCTGCTACAACGGACTGAAACTGGCTGGCGGTTCTTATACATTGTGCCGTCTGATTCTTGGAAACATTGCCAAGAGAGCGAAGAACATTGCAGATTTCAAGGAAAATCAGTTGCCATATGTCTGCGATATCATGGCGCGCTACATGGACGAGCGAATCCGTTTTGAAGTAGAGGAGAGCGGCTTCTTTGAGAATAACTTCCTTGCAAAAGAGGGATTTATCAAACGTGAGAATTTCACGGCAATGTTTGGACTTGTCGGTATGGCAGAATGTGTCAATCTTCTGATGGAAAAAGAAGGAAAACATTTCCGTTACGGAAAAGATAAAGAAGCAGATGACCTTGGCGTTGAAATCATGGAACAGATTAAGGCGTTTAACGAGGCACATCACAATCCATACTGCGAAGTGACCGGAGGACATTTCCTGCTTCATGCGCAGGTTGGAATTGCCCAGGATGTCGGTGTTACACCGGGCTGCCGTATCCCGATTGGTGAGGAGCCGGATGAACTGTTAGACCAGTTAAAGCACTGTGCAAGATTCCACGGATATTTTCCATCCGGAATCGGTGATATTTTCCCGATTGATACAACGGTACACAAGAATCCGGAATATATCGTGGATATCATCAAAGGTGCATTTGCAGACGGATGCCGTTATCTGTCCTTCTATGCGGCAGACAGCGATGTTGTGCGGATTACCGGTTATCTTGTAAAACGTTCCGAAATCGAGAAACTCGAAGCGGGAGAAAACGTACTGCTTGATACAACGGCACTTGGAATGGGTGCAAAGCACAACGGCAGGGTATTTGAGAGAAAGGTACGATGATGCAATGAAGGCACCGGTAAATAAAATTATTCCGTTCAGTGCGGTGGACGGACCGGGAAACCGAACGGCAGTTTTTTTACAAGGCTGTAATTTTGACTGCCGTTACTGCCACAATCCGGAGACCAGAAATCTATGCAGCGCCTGTGGAATCTGTGTGGCGAAGTGTCCTGCCGGGGCGCTTACACTCCGGCAGGGGCACGTGGACTATGACATTTTAAAATGTTGTGGCTGCGATACCTGTATTCAGAGCTGTCCAAACGGAAGCAGTCCAAAGATTCGGAACATGACAGGAAAAGAAGCGTTTGCTGAGGTAAAAAAGCAGATTCCCTACATTCGTGGTATTACGGTGTCAGGCGGAGAATGTACGTATTATCCGGCGTTTCTGGAGGAACTGTTTGGCTGCTGCAAAGAAGCTGGGCTTTCCACGCTGATTGACAGCAACGGAAGCCTGTTTGACTGGAACGAACAGGAGCGGCTTTTGTCCGTGACAGACGGTGTGATGTTAGATATAAAGGCATTTACAAAAGAAGACCATCTGCGGGTGACCGGCTGCGATAATGAGCTGGTTTTAAAAAATGCAGTGGCATTAGCGGAAAAGGGAAAGCTCTTTGAGGTGCGCACGGTCATTGTGCCGGAGTTATTTGACGCGAAGGAGAATGTCAGACGTACCGCAGAGTATCTTGCACCTTATCTTACGAAGGGAACAATTCGTTATAAATTAATCCGGTTTCGTCCCAACGGAGTGCGGGAGGCTTATGCACATTATAAGATTCCCACGCAGAAATGTATGGAAGAGCTTGCAGAGCTTGTGGAGAGCTACGGATTTGAAAGCATCATATTATAAAACAAGGAGGAGTTTACGTGGAAAGGGTAAGTCATATCGATGAAAATACCGCAGTGATCCAGATGAAGGACATTGTAAAAAAGTTCGGTGACTTTGTGGCAAACGATCATATTAATCTTACCGTGCACAAAGGTGAGGTTCATGCAATTTTAGGAGAAAACGGAGCCGGAAAAAGTACATTGATGAATGTATTGTATGGGTTGTATCAGCCGACGGAGGGAACCATTGCCATCAATGGAAAAGAAGTTGTCATTGATGGACCAAAGAAGGCGATTGAGATGGGAATTGGTATGGTGCATCAGCACTTTATGCTGGTTCAGCCATTTACGGTAACGGAAAATATTATTCTCGGCATGGAGCCGATGAAGGGCGTCCGTGTGGATTTAAAGACCGCAAGACAGAAGGTCATTGAAATCTCAGAACGCTACAACATGAAGGTAGACCCGGATGCCAAAATCGAGGATATTTCCGTAGGAATGCAGCAGCGTGTAGAAATTTTAAAGGTGCTTTACCGCGGGGCACAAAACCTGATTCTTGATGAGCCGACCGCATCTTTAACACCGCAGGAAATTGCAGAGCTGATTGAGATTATTGACAATCTGACCGCAGATGGCAAGTCTGTCATTTTGATTACGCATAAGTTAAAGGAAATCAAGGCATCTGCCGATTACTGCACGATTATCCGTCAGGGAAAATACATTGATACCGTAAAGGTGTCCGATGTAGATGAAAATGCACTTGCATCCATGATGGTTGGAAGAGATGTGGAGTTTAAGGTAGAGAAGAAAGAACAGGAAGCAGGAAAGGTTGTGCTTGATGTGCAGAATCTTCATGCAAAAGACTACCGTGGCGCCGAAATCTTAAAAGGTCTGAATCTTTCCGTGCGAAAGGGCGAGATTGTCGGACTTGCCGGAGTTGACGGAAACGGACAGTCAGAGCTGGTTGAAATTCTGACCGGACTTCGCAAGGGCGAGAGCGGCAAGGTGCTTTTAAATGGCGAAGATGTGTTTAATAAGACACCGAAGGAGCTGTTTGACAAGGGAATTACGAGTATTCCGGAAGACCGTCAGAAACATGGTCTGGTGTTGGAATTTTCTGTGGCAGAAAACCTGATTTTACAGAACTTTGAAAAGGAACCTTATGCAAAGAAGGGAATCCTTCAGAAGAAGGTCATAACAGACCATGCAACCGAGTTGATTGATAAGTTTGATATCCGTCCGAGAGGCTGTGAGGAACGCCTGGCAGGACAGTTATCCGGCGGTAACCAGCAGAAGGTTATCATTGCACGTGAGGTGACGAATGATTCGGATTTATTGATTGCAGTAAATCCAACCCGTGGTCTTGACGTCGGAGCGATTGAATTCGTACACCGGTATCTGGTAGAACAGCGTAATAAAAATAAAGCGGTGCTTCTGGTATCGTTTGAGCTGGATGAAATTATGAGCCTTTCCGACCGCATTGAAGTTATTTTTGACGGACAGATTGCGGGAAGCGTACCTGGAAAGGAAGCAGACGAAAATACACTTGGTCTCATGATGGCAGGAGGAAAAAAGAATGAATAAAGGGAAGAAAATCCTGCAGGCGAATGCGTTTTATACATTGATTGCGATTCTGGTAGGATTCATAATTGGAGCAATTCTTCTGGCAACCGCCGGAATCAGCCCGGGAGCGGCTTATGCAAAGCTCGCAGAGGGTGTGTTCAGTAAACCCAAGTATCTGACCTGGAGTGTGGTATATGCAACACCGTTGATTTTTACCGGATTAAGCGTGGCGTTTTCTTTCCGGACAGGTGTGTTTAACATCGGTGCAGAGGGACAGTTTGTTGTCGGAAGTCTTGCGGCATGTGTCGTGGGAATCCTTGTGGATGTTCCGGCAGTCATTCATGTTCCGTTATGTATTCTGGCAGCCGCAGGCGCCGGAGCACTGTGGGGCGTGATTGTCGGTCTGTTAAAGGTAAAAAAAGGCATCAATGAAGTTCTTTCTTTTATTATGTTTAACTGGATTGCCTATTATCTTTCTAACTATGTAGTAAATCTCGAAGTGATTCATAGAGAGGGCGGCGGAGAGGCAACCAAGGACATTTTAGATTCCGCACGGATTCTTGCACCGAACTTTATCACAACACTTACCGGATGTGCAGCGGCAAACTGGGGAATCGTGCTTGCAGTAGCGGCAGCAATTATTATCTGGCTTGTAATTAATAAAACAACGCTCGGCTATCGTCTGCGTGCGGTGGGCTTTAACAATCATGCTGCACAGTATGGTGGTATCAATTCCAATAAGGCAGTGATGACAGCGATGGCGATTTCCGGAGCACTTTCCGGACTCGGTGGAGCGGTACAGCTTATGGGAATGTCAGGACGAATCAGCCAGTTTGCAAGCCAGGAGGGATTTGGATTCCAGGGAATCACCGTTGCCTTAATCGGTGCATCAAATCCGATTGGCTGTATCTTCGCAGGACTGTTTTACGGAGCAATGAAGTATGGCGGAACAAAGCTTTCCATGGTAAATGCACCTGCAGAAGTAGTTGATATCATTATGGGAACCATCATTATCTTTATTGCAGTATCCCATGTATTTAAGTATCTGTTGAACCGGAAAGGAGGAAACAAATAATGGAAATTATAATCAATGATCTGGGGCTTCTCATTAATGCAATGCTGATTGCAACTCCTCCTTTGCTTTATGCGGCACTTGGCTCCTGCTTTTCTGAGCGCAGTGGTGTCATCAATATCGGAATTGAGGGAATGATGACGATTGGAGCATTTACGGGTGCAGTTGCAGCATATTTTACCGGAAACGGCTGGCTTGGATTTTTATGTGGAGGACTTGCCGGAGCTGCATTTGCAGTGATTCATGCGATTGCCTGTATCTCTTTTGGTGCAGACCAGACGATTTCCGGTACGGCAATCAACTTCTTGGCACCGGGACTTGCCATCTTTTTGTGCAAGGCAATGTTTGACAACTCTGCGGATTCACCGGCATTAGACACTGCAAGCAAACTTCCAAAGATGTTTGACGGTGTGTTCCCGGCAGGCTCTTTTGGATACAATGTTTTCTCTACGTATTCGGCTTCCTACCTGTGCTTTATCGTGGTTGCAGTCGTATGGTTTGTATTCTATAAGACCCGGTTTGGAATGAGACTTCGTGCAGTCGGAGAGCATCCGCAGGCATGTGATACCCTTGGAATCAATGTTTACCGGATTCGTTATATCTGTGTGATTCTTTCCGGTTTCTTAGCAGGATTAGGCGGCGCTTATGTGACACTTGCAACCGTAAGCCAGTTCCGTGCAAACGTAATTGTCGGACAGGGCTTTATCGCGATTGCAGCCGTTATTTTTGGAAAATTCACACCGCAGGGAACGTTAAAGGCATGTCTTTTATTCGGACTCTGTAACGGAATCAAGTCCCTGGCAAGTTCCGGAAATACAGTTTCCCCGAACCTGATTTCCATGATTCCTTATGTAGTAACAATTCTTGCACTTATCTTTTTCGTTGGAAGAGCAAGAGTTCCGGCTGCAAACGGAAAGCCTTACATGAAATCGAAGTAGGAAAGGATAAGGTTTGCGATGGATGATAGAACGCTGATAAAAGAAGCACTGAGAATGCGGAAAATGGCATATGTGCCATATTCCCATTTTCAGGTGGGAGCGGCACTTTTATGTGCAGACGGCAAAATCTACACCGGCTGTAACATTGAGAATGCTGCGTATACGCCAAGCAACTGCGCCGAGCGGACTGCTTTTTTCAAGGCAGTCAGCGAGGGAGAACGGGAGTTTACGGCAATTGCCATTACAGGAGGCGCAGAGACGGCGGAAGAGTTAGAGTACTGCGCACCGTGCGGTGTCTGCCGACAGGTGATGATGGAATTTTGCGATTATGAGAACTTTAAGGTCATTTTGGCGAAATCTGAGCAGGAGTATCAGGTGTATTCCCTGCGTGAAATTCTGCCGATGGGCTTTGGACCAAAGAACTTAGAACAGTAAAAATTACAAAGAAAGATGGAGAAACTTTTATGATTTCAACAAAATATTTTGACCATACCATTTTAAAAGCAGATGCGACCGAAGCACAGGTTGCAAAAATCTGCAAGGAAGCACTTGAAAATGATTTTGCTTCTGTCTGTGTAAACCAGTATTATACGAAATTTGTCGCAGAACAGTTAAAGGGTTCTGATGTAAAAGTCTGTACCGTAGTCGGTTTCCCTCTTGGAATGTCTGACACCAGAGTAAAGGCATTCGAGACAAAGGCTGCAATTGAGGACGGAGCCGAGGAAGTTGACATGGTAATCAACGTGGGCGCACTCAAGGATGGAAAATACGACTATGTGAGAAATGACATCAAAACATTAAAGGACGTCTGCGGAAAAGAGGTTCTGTTAAAGGTTATCATTGAAACCTGTCTTTTGACTGATGAGGAAAAAGTAAAAGCGTGCGAACTTGCCAAAGAAGCAGGGGCAGATTATGTAAAGACTTCCACCGGATTTTCTACCGGCGGCGCAAAAGCAGAAGATGTCGCACTGATGCGAAAAACAGTGGGAGAGGAACTTGGAGTGAAGGCCTCTGGTGGTATTCATACTGCAGAGGAAGCACAGGCAATGATTGATGCCGGTGCAAGCCGTCTTGGCACGAGTGCAACACTGGCAATTATTGGAAAATAAGGAGCAGTTTCCATGCAGACAATTTTAATCGGTATCGCAGGTGGTACGGGAAGCGGAAAGACGACACTGGCAGATAAGTTAGTGGAGAGTTTCGGAAGGGATGAAGTAAGCATCCTCCGCCACGATAATTATTACAAACGCCATGATGGCATGAATTATGAGGAACGCAGCAAATTAAATTATGATCATCCGGATGCATTTGACACGGAGCTGCTCTGTGAACATATCCGTCAGTTAAAAAAGGGAAAGGCAATCGAGATGCCTGTGTACGATTATTCGATACATAACCGTTCCAAGGAGACGATATGCGTTAATCCGGCACCGGTCATTGTCTTAGAGGGAATTTTAATTTTTGCAGAGCCGGAACTTTGTGACCTGATGGACATTAAGGTTTTTGTGGATACGGATGCGGATGTGCGGATTCTCCGCCGGATTGTCCGTGATGTAAAAGAACGTGGACGCTCGTTAGACAGTGTTATTACACAGTATCTCACAACGGTAAAACCGATGCACGAACAGTTTGTAGAACCGAGCAAGCGCCGCGCGGATATCATTATCCCGGAGGGCGGCGAGAACCTTGTGGCACTTGATATGCTGATTGAGCGGGTGCGCAGGCATCTGATTGGGACGGAGGCGTAATAATGCGGATTGGGGGAATCGAAGCTGGCGGAACGAAAATGGTGTGTGCCGTCGGGGATGAAAAGGGACAACTTTTTGACAGGGTGACCATCCCGACAAGGCAGCCGGAGGAGACGTTCGCAGAGATGATACGTTACTTTTCAGATAAGCAGATAGAGGCACTTGGAATCGGCTGTTTTGGACCGGTTGACTTAAACCGTTCCTCTGCCACCTATGGTTTTATCACCAGTACCCCGAAGCCGGGATGGAAGAATACAGATGTAGTCGGAAGATTCCAAAAGGCGCTTTCTGTTCCCGTGGGGTTTGACACGGATGTAAATGGTGCCATCTTAGGAGAAGTGACGCTTGGTGCGGCAAAAGGTTGTGAGAATGCAATTTATATCACGGTCGGAACCGGCATCGGAGTCGGTGTCTATGTAAACGGTGGACTGCTGCACGGTCTGGTACATCCGGAGGGAGGACATATCCTGCTTGCGAAGCATCCAAAGGATACGTATTCCGGGAAATGTCCGTATCACGGCTGCTGCTTTGAGGGACTTGCCTCCGGTCCTGCAATTGAGGAACGCTGGGGAAAGAAAGCAGAAATGCTTGCAGATGAGACAGAAGTATGGGAATTGGAAAGTTATTACATTGCGCAGGCAATTACCAATTATATCCTTACCTATTCCCCACAGAAAATTATCCTGTGGGGTGGTGTAATGCATCAGAACCAGTTGTTTGAACAGATTCGTACAAAGGTGCCAAAGCTTTTAAGTGGTTATGTACAGCATCCGGCGGTTGCAGGAGAGATTGCGGATTATATTGTTCCGCCCGCATTAGGCGACAATCCGGGAATCTTAGGCGCCATCCAGTTAGGAGTGCTTGCACGTAAAAATAATCAATAGAATAAATTTTCCGGTACGGTGTCTGCCATTTTGCGGTAGGCAGCCGCACTCGGATGCAGGTGATCCCCGCTGTCGTATCCTTCCCGGAAGGCAGCGGGATTTTTGCTGTCTGCAAGTGCTGCCGCAAAGTCGATACAGCCGTCAATTTCATCAGTGGAACGAATCCATTCATTGACCTCATTTTTTAAGTCTTCACGGAAGGAAGCGTAGGTGCGCCAGCCGAAAATCGGGAGCAGTGTTCCTATGTATACACGGTAATGAAGGACTTTTGCCTCGCGGATATAGTAGCGTAACCCGTCAATCAGTTCTTCCGCAGTCGGAAGATCGCTCATCGGACGAAATTCGTTGACTTCGGTTCCAACCGGATGAATAATATCGTTGATTCCCTGCTGGATAATAATCGTATCAGCTCCGGAGACAGGAAGTTCATGCGGAAAACGGATACTTCCCTTTAATCCGTAGGAATCGTACGTGATGCAGTCATACTGGCGGAGAACTCTTGTTCCACTTGCGGCACGACGTATCACTGACACGTTGGAAATACCCATGTCTTTCAGGCGCAGTGTAAGCTCGTCTGGCCATGCCTGTGCGGTAATGGAATCACCGTAGCAGACAATTGCATGATTTTCTTTGGAAGTCAGAATATCGATATTACAGAGAAAATAAAACCAGTTCGTGGTTTTGGTCTTTTCAATGGGCAGTGCGGCAGTGTGTACCTGATTCCCATAGGAAAAATAGCCTTTGGAAAGAGGACCTGTGATAAGGACGCCGGACTGCATCTGGGTAAAATTTTTAAGATAAAGGCTGACACAAAGCGTAGAACCGGCAGAAACCGGAATGGAAATGGCATCACTTGTGACGCGTTCTCCTGCCGGAATGGTGATTTGTGTCTGTCCATCAAATGTGATGTCTGCAAAAGTAGTTTCCATAACCGGACAGGATAACGGAACCTTCTCTGTCAGAGCGTGTACGGCAGTACCAATGGATGCGGCAGAGATGGTAATGTCTTCCGTGCCGCAGAAATTATCGAGTGTGATGCGGAGTGCATCTCCGGAAAATGGTGCATAGACCGGATAGCGGAGCGTAATGTTTTTTGCATAGCCTGCAGGGGTGTGTTCGGCAATCGACATTGCGTTTCCCCACATGGCAACCCATTTTGTATCATTCATAGTGTTAAACCTCGGTTAAATTTATGATTTCTGCGTCATTATAAACGATATTTGGCTTTTTTTCCACTATTAACTTGTCCTTTTTGCGGTTAATTGGTATAATGGAACAAGTGATATGATTTGGAGGTAACTATGAGCGAGAACAAACAGAATGGGGAAAAACCTGTCCTGACAGACATAAGGCGGGAAGAACACGTCTCCCTGCGGAAAAGAAGAGCGCCCAGGGGACTTGCAGCAGTAAAAGGAGAACTGGAAGAGAACAAAAGCGTGCTGATGCTGTTTTTGGTAATTGTGGCAGCACTTGCTGTGATATTAATCAGTATTTTGTCACTGAATGAGGCAGCGGTTCCGGTTTGTATTATCGTAGTAATTGAGGCGGCACTTGCGGTATGCCTTCATGATGTACCGCTCTGGCTTCACGGACTGGTGGTCATTGGGCAGATAGTGGCAGGTGTTTTGAGTGGAAATGTAATTTTTATCGTCATGTGTGTGGTGCTTTATGTACTCTGCATCCTGACGCTTCGTTTTATCAGAGATTAATAAGAGGGGAGACTTTTACAAAAAGATTCTTTTTGTAGAAGTCTCTTTTTGCAGGAGGAGATTATGCGGCACGATAAGGTACTGGTATTTAGTTCCCGCGAAATCTGTTATTTTTCCAGCAATTTTTTTGCAAATCAGATTGCAGCGGCGTTTGAAAAATTAGGAATGGAGACGGAAGTATGTGAGCTTGCAAAGGGGGATGATTTAGACGAAAAATTAGAGCGCTATATCGGACAAAGCTATCGGCTGATTCTCGATTTTAATTCCAGGCTTCCGCGGATGGTATTAGACGATGACAGCAGCTATTTAGATAAGATAGATGCCCCTTTTTATGACTATATCCTCGACCATCCGCTGTTTCATTATAACGGCTTAAACGGAGCAGTCAAAAACTTTCACGCAATCGCACTTGACGAGGCGCAGACGGCTTATATCAGAAGATTTCATCCACAGATTAAAACGGTGCATACGATGCCGCTTGCTGCGACAGAAGCCATCTGGCAGGGAGAAAAATCGGCACCCGACCATGTGCTTTTTATGGGAACCTATGACAGTCCGGAAGCGGTGTATAAGCTTGTGGAGGAGGCACCGGCAGGCGTGCGGGAAATGATGGATGCAGTGATTGAACAGCGCATTGCAGACCCGCTTCTTACGATGGAGGAAGCATTTGACCAATATTTAAAGCGGGAGGATTTGTATTTGCCGGAAGAAAAACTGGCGCTGTTTTTAAATTCACTTTATCCGGCGGATGCTTACATCCGGGACTATTTCCGCAAAGCGGCGCTCGATGAGCTGCTTGCGAAGGGAATTCCGGTCTGTCTGGTCGGAGAGGGCTGGCACAAATACAGCCATAAGAATGAACATCTTTTGACGAAAGAAAAACCGGTGAGCTTTGCCCTGTCATTTGAGAAAATTGCAAAAGAGCAGATTCTGCTCAATGTTTCACCGATTTTTGCACACGGGCTGCATGACAGGGTGCTTGCGGGAATGGCAAATCATACAGCGGTGCTGACGGATGGGAATCCCTATCTGAAGCGGATTTTCCCGGAAAATACAGTCGCATTTTATTCGCTCGCAGCACCTGAAACCATAAGTGAGGCGGCAGGACGCCTGATGGAGGATGCACATTACAGGGAGCAGATGAAAGAGACAGCCTACCGTGAGTTTAAGGCGCACCATACCTGGGAGAACCGGGCAGAACAATTGTTGGAGTGGACAAAATAGCTTGCACTACGAATCGGAATCTTTTATACTAGGGAATTAAAGGATACAAATGGAAGGAGAAAAACAATGCTTGAGACAGGAATTAAGGGAGAGGCAACAGAAATCGTAACAGAAAAGAACACAGCAGCAAGTGTTGGAAGCGGAGAACTGGCAGTTTTTGCAACACCGGCAATGATTGCGTTAATGGAGCAGGCTGCTTACCGCAGCGTGGCAGGAGAACTTGAAGAGGGACAGGGAACAGTTGGAATTTCCATGAATGTCAGCCATATTGCAGCGACACCTGTAGGAATGAAAGTAACTGCAAAGACAGAACTGACCGCAATTGACAGAAGAAAACTGGTGTTCCATGTGGAAGCCTATGATGAGGCTGGAAAAATCGGTGAGGGAACACACGAGCGTTTCATTATCAAAAATGAGGAATTTCAGGCAAAAGCAAATGCAAGGGGCTAGAGGAAGTTCCATGAAACAAAATTACCAGAAAATGCTTGAGGAGACGATTGCGGCAAATCAGAGGGAGGAGCGGGTTCCGACCCTTCTGCTGCACAGCTGTTGTGCACCATGCAGCTCCTACTGTCTGGAATATTTGAGTGAGTATTTTAAGATAACCGTATTTTATTATAATCCAAACATCTACCCGGAAGAGGAATATGTAAAGAGAGTAAAGGAGCAGAAACATTTTATTGAGCGTCTGCCGGTGCGTTATCCAATTTCCTTTCTGGAGGGAAACTACGATAAAGAGCGGTTTTATGAGATGGCACGCGGACTTGAGGATGTGCCGGAGGGCGGAGAACGCTGCTTTCGCTGCTATGAATTAAGACTTCGGGAAGCGGCAGAGGTGGCGGTTTTACAGGGAATGGATTATTTTACCACGACGCTTTCGATAAGTCCGTTAAAAAACGCACAGAAATTAAATGAAATCGGAGATGCACTTGCAGAGGAATACGGCGTAGCCTATCTGAATTCAGATTTTAAAAAGAAGAACGGATACAAGCGTTCAGTAGAATTATCAGAGGAATATGGCATGTATCGTCAGTATTACTGCGGATGTGTGTTTTCCAAACGACAGCGGGATGAGGAGATTGCTGCGAAAGCAGAGCATACGGCAATTGCGGCAAAAGAAAAAATTGAGTAATAGAAAGAGAGGTTTTTGATATGGCACAGTTATGGGGAGGACGATTTACGAAGGAGACAGACCAGCTTGTATACAATTTCAATGCATCTATTTCCTTTGATAAGAAATTATACCGGCAGGATATCGAGGGAAGTATTGCACATGTTACCATGCTTGCAAAACAGGGGATTCTGACGGAGCAGGAGCGGGATGCCATTGTCAGCACGTTGCATGAGATTTTAAACGAAATTGAGAATGGAAAACTTGAGATTACAGCAGAATACGAGGATATTCACAGTTTTGTTGAGGCAAATCTCATCGACCGTCTTGGGGATACCGGAAAGAAACTGCATACCGGAAGAAGCCGCAATGATCAGGTAGCACTTGATATGCGCCTTTATACCAGAAGCCAGGTGCAGGAGGTGGATGCACTGTTAAAGGAACTGCTTACCACACTCTTGGATATTATGGAGAAACATACGGAAACGATTATGCCGGGCTTTACCCATTTACAGAAAGCGCAGCCAATTACGCTGGCACATCATATGGGAGCTTATTTTGAAATGTTCAAACGGGACAGACAGCGCCTGTTCGATATTTATGAGAGAATGAATTACTGTCCGTTAGGTTCCGGTGCACTTGCAGGAACGACATATCCGTTAGACCGCGCATATACTGCCGAACTGCTTGGCTTTTACGGTTCGACCTTAAACAGCATGGACGGTGTTTCCGACAGGGACTATCTGATTGAATTCTTAAGTGCCTGTGCCACTATTATGATGCATTTAAGCCGGTTTTCAGAGGAAATCATCATCTGGAATTCCAATGAGTACCAGTTCGTGGAAATTGATGATGCCTACAGCACCGGAAGCAGCATTATGCCGCAGAAGAAAAATCCGGATATTGCGGAACTTGTCAGAGGAAAAACAGGACGTGTCTACGGCGCATTGATGTCTCTTCTTACGACCATGAAGGGAATCCCGCTTGCATACAATAAAGATATGCAGGAGGATAAGGAATTATCATTTGACGCAATGGATACGGTAAAGGGTTGCATTGCGCTGTTTAACGGGATGCTTGCCACTTTACGCTTTAATACGGAGCGGATGCGTGCATCTGCAAATCACGGATTTACCAATGCAACGGATGCTGCCGACTATCTGGTCAACCATGGTGTGCCATTCCGTGATGCACATGGAATCGTAGGACAGATTGTACTATATTGCATTGACAAGGGGATTGCGATTGATGATATGAGCCTTGACGAGTTAAAGGCAATCAGTCCGGTGTTCGAGGAAGATGTCTATGAGGCAATTTCCATGGAAACCTGTGTCAATAAACGTCTGACCGTTGGAGCGCCGGGCAAGGAAGCGATGGAGCAGGTCATTGCCCTTGAAAAACAGTATCTCAAAGAAAACGGACAGATTCCTGCAAAAAATTAAAAACTTTCACGCATTACAGTGCTATTGTGTGAATTGCACAAGAAAAACAGAAAAACGCTGGTTTTTTTTACAATAATGTACCTTGCAATTTTTCAGAAAATAACATAATATATTTTCTATAACGACAACTGTTCGTGAGAGACGGACAAAACAGAGTAGGAGATTAGAAAAATGAGTGAAAAGTTGAAAGTAGGTATTCTTGGCGGTACAGGTATGGTGGGACAGAGATTTATTTCTCTGCTGGAAAATCATCCATGGTTTGAGGTAACAACGATTGCAGCAAGTCCAAGAAGTGCCGGAAAGACCTATGAGGAAGCAGTTGGGGAGCGCTGGAAAATGGACACTCCGATGCCTGAGGCAGTGAAAAAGATTGTTGTCATGAATGTCAACGAAGTAGAGAAGGTTGCTGCACAGGTTGACTTTGTTTTTTCCGCAGTCGACATGACAAAAGAAGAAATTAAAAAAATCGAAGAGGATTATGCAAAGACAGAGACTCCGGTTGTGTCCAATAACAGTGCACACCGTTGGACACCGGATGTGCCGATGGTAGTACCAGAGGTAAATCCGGAGCATATGGAAGTTATCAAATATCAGAAAGAGCGTCTTGGTACAAAGCGTGGATTTGTTGCTGTAAAACCAAACTGCTCCATCCAGAGCTATGCACCGGTTTTAACCGCATGGAAAGAGTTTGAGCCGTATGAAGTGGTTGCTACCACTTATCAGGCAATTTCCGGTGCCGGAAAGACCTTTAAGGACTGGCCGGAAATGGTCGGAAATATCATTCCTTACATCGGTGGTGAGGAAGAAAAATCCGAAAAAGAGCCGCTTCGTATCTGGGGACATGTTGATGACGAGAAGAAAGCAATTGTTCCGGCAGAATCTCCGGTGATTACCTGCCAGTGTATCCGTGTTCCGGTTTTAAACGGACATACCGCAGCCGTATTTGTAAAATTTAAAAAGAAACCGACCAAGGAGCAGTTAATTGAAGCACTCAAAGATTTCAGCGGCGTTCCGCAGGAATTAGGACTTCCAAGTGCTCCGAAGCAGTTTATCCAGTATCTTGAGGAAGATAATCGTCCACAGGTTGCACTGGATGTGAATTATGAAAACGGTATGGGCATTTCGGTTGGACGCCTTCGTGAGGACACCGTATATGACTGGAAGTTCGTTGGATTATCCCATAATACTGTCCGCGGTGCGGCAGGCGGCGCTGTCCTTTGCGCAGAGCTGTTAAAAGCACAGGGCTATATTACAAAAAAATAAAGTGCAATTGATGAGATAGGGAAGACCCGGACGTATCGGAAATGATATGTCCGGGTCTTTTTGGCTTGTCATGAAAATTAAAAAATGATATAATTTTTGCAGTATAATGGAACGGATGGAGGAAGTTACAGATGGTAGTAAAGACAGCGGTAATCAAGGAGCTGGAGACGCTTTTTGGGCAGTCCGGAAATCAGTTATTGGTGCTTTACGGAAGAACAGATTCGGAAAAGGAGCTTCTGCTGAAAGCGTTTGTGCAGAATAAGAAGTATTTTTATTATAGAGCACGTCAGGTGTCTGCGGCAGAGCAGGTACGCCAGATGGGTGCTGAAGTGGAGAGACGGTTCGATGTCACACCTGCAAAACAGACCTATGAGGAGTATTTTAAACGTGTAAAAAGCGGAGACCCTTCCAAACTGGTTATTGTAGTAGATGAATTTCAACTGATTGCCAAAAAAGACCCTGCCTTTTTTGAAGCAGTGCTCAAATTAAGGGCAAAGCGTCTGTATCCGGGACCTGTGATGATTCTTTTATGCAGTTCTGCCATTCCCTGGGTGGAGCGTGAAATGGAGAGCTGTCTCGGCGAAGGTGCCCGAAAGATTGACAAACGAATCAAAATCGGCAATCTGAATTTTCTGGAGGTGGTGCGGGCGCTGCCTGAATATCCGGTCAGCGAGTGTATCAAGGCATATGGGATTATCGGAGGTGTTCCAGGCTATTTAAACCGTTTCCATCCGAAGGCAGACTTAAAGACCAATATCTGCAGACAGATTTTATCGCGGAACGGCTATCTGTATGGAGCGGCAGAGAGCAGACTTGGAGAAAGCCTGCGGGAGTTGTCTGTATATGAGACGATTCTTTCCAACATTGCGGCAGGATGTGATAAATTAAATGATTTGTATGCGGCAACCGGATTTTCCAGGGCGAAAATCAGTGTGTATATGAAAAATCTCGCGGCATCCGACATTATTGAAAAAGTGGTGTCCTTTGAGACGGGCGGCTGGGAAAATGCAAAAAAGGGCATCTATCGGATTAAAGATAATTATATCAATTTCTGGTTTCATTTTATTTACCCGCACCTCTCGGAGAGCTATATGATGGGTGCAGAGGAGTTCTATGATGCCTATATCGCACCGGGGCTCGATGCGTATCTGAACCGATATTTTGTGGAGGTGTGCATGGAATATCTGGCACTGCTTGGAGTTGTCGGAAAAACACCGCTTAAGATTGCAAAGATGGGAACCTGGGTCGGAAAAGAGGGCAATATTGATATTATTGCGCAAAATGAAATCCGCCAGAACATGGTCGGACTCTGCAACTGGGCAGCACCGCTTCTTACGATGGAGATGTGCGAAGAACTTTTTGTGGCGATGAAAAAAGCAAAAATAAAGGCGGAATATTATTTTTTGTTTTCTGCGAAAGGATTTGCAGAGGATGTCGTTCAGATGGCAGAACAGAACAAACAGTTTCTGCTGGTTGACATGAACGAATTATAAGAGAGAAAGTTGAGGAAGCAATTTTGGCAAAATCGCTTATCATCACGGAGAAACCGAGCGTGGCACAGGAATTTGCCCGGATTCTCGGCGTTTCCGGACGAAATGACGGATATATTGAAAACGGAGAATACGTCATTACCTGGTGTGTGGGACATCTGGTGGAGATGGTGTACCCGGAGGACTATGATGAAAAATACAAAAAATGGAAATTGGAAGATTTGCCGTTTCTTCCTGAAAACTACAAATATCATGTAATTCCCGCCGTGAGCAAACAGTATCAGGTGGTACATCATATGCTTCACAGGGAGGATATTGAAACCGTCTACTGGGCAGGCGATGCCGGAAAAGAAGGACAGACTATCGAGGAGAATATCAGACGATTCGGCGGAGTCAGAGATGGCATGACAGAGCTTAGGGTCTGGATTGATTCCCAGACAGAGGAGGAGATTCTCCGGGGAATCCGCGAGGCAAAACCGATGGCGGAATATGATAATCTGGCAAATTCCGGTGTGATGCGAACGATTGAAGACTATGCGATGGGCATTAATTTTTCCCGTGCCATGTCGGTAAAATATGGAAAACTCTTAAATGATGCGGCGGCAACACAGAGTTATACGGCGATTGCGGTGGGACGTGTTATGACCTGTGTGCTTGGCATGGTCGTAATCAGAGAGCGGGAAATCCGCAATTTTGTGGAGACGCCGTTTTACCGGGTGGTTGGAAATTTTGCACCGGAGGGTGTGACAGATACCGGATTTGAAGCGGAATGGAAAGCAGTGGAAGGTTCAAAGTATTTTGATTCACCGCTTTTGTATAAGGAAAATGGATTTAAGAAAGAAGAGAGTGCCAGGACGCTGATTGAGGAGCTTTCCGGAAAACCTGCAGTTGTAGAGTCCCTGGAAAAAGGGGTTTCACGAAAGCGTGCACCGCTTTTATTTAACCTTGCAGAGTTACAGGCTGAGTGCGCAAAGCGCTTTAAAATCAGCCCGGATGAAACCTTGCAGGTAGCGCAGGACTTATATGAGAAAAAGCTCACGACCTATCCGCGAACTGATGCACGTGTCCTTTCTTCAGCAGTGGCAAAGGAAATCGGACGAAACATCAGCAGACTAAAAAGTTATACGCCTGTGACGCCATTTGTAGAGAAAATTGTGCAGCAGGGAAGCTATAAGACAGTCGGAAAGACGCAGTATACGGATGATTCCAAAATCACAGACCACTATGCAATTATTCCGACTGGACAGCTCACGGAACTATCTTCACTGAATGATTTGCAGCGCAGGGTATTTGATTTGATTGTCCGCCGGTTTTTAAGTATTTTTTATCCACCGGCAGAATATAAGACGGTGAAGATTGTGATTGCGGCCGGAGAGGAAAAGCTGTTTGCATCGGCAAAGGAATTGGCCTCTCCAGGATATTTGGAAATCGCGGGAATTCCAAAAACTTCCGGAAACACATCGGAAGAGACAGAAGGAACAGATGGTGGGGAAGAAAACGAGCCCGAGAATTTAGGACTGCTAGAGTTTGCAGGTCGAATTGCAAAAGGGGATGTCTTAAGTGTCAACGGATATTTTCTGCGAGAGGGAAAAACCTCTCCACCGAAGCGTTACACATCCGGTTCCATGGTGCTTGCGATGGAGAATGCCGGACAGCTTATTGAGGACGAAGAGCTGCGTGCACAGATTAAGGGTTCTGGAATCGGGACTTCCGCAACCCGCGCAGAAATCATCAAGAAATTAATCCGTATCGGTTATCTGAATCTGAATAAAAGAAGCCAGATTTTAACGCCGGAGCGGATGGGAGAGATGGTTTTTGAAGTGGTGAGCATGACGGTTCCGGCACTTTTAAACCCGAAAATGACGGCATCCTGGGAAAAGGGCTTAGACGGCATTACCAGAGGAACGGTCGTGATGGCAGACTATCGGGAAAAGCTCGAGGACTTTATCCGGAAAGAAACGGTGGCGATGATTGAGCACGACCTTACCGCGCAGGTGGCAGACAGAATTCATCCGTTTGTCGGAAAGGGTGGCAGAGGTCTTGCAGCAAAGAAAAGCCTTGGCATTCCGTGTCCGGTGTGTGGCGGTGATATGGAGACAACACCGTTCGGCTATGGCTGCAGCAATTATAAGCGGGACGGAAGCGGCTGCAAGTTTTCAATTGGAACCATTGCAGGAAGAGACTTGAGTGAGGAGGAGGTCAAAGCCCTTCTTACGGATGGACATACAGAAGTCCTTGATGGGTTTGTCTCGAAATCTAAGAAAAAATTTCATGCGGCGCTTGCGATGCAGAAGGATGAAGAGGGAAAAATTACAATCCAGTTTGATTTTTCAAGGAACCAGCCGGAACTGTTAGAGGATGTAAAATGTCCGGTGTGCGGCGGCAATATGGAAATCACTTCGTTTGGCTACCGTTGCGTAAACCGCAGCGAGGAGCCGGGAGGCTGTTATTTTTCCATCGGAAGCATTGCCGGAAAAACCATTGGCGTGGACGACGTGACCGAACTTTTAACCAATGGGCGTACCGGACTGATTAAGGGATTCACCTCCAAAAATAAAAAGAAGTTTAATGCCTGTCTGGTGCTTGAGACGGGAGAAGACGGGAAAAAGGCAGTGAACTTTGATTTTTCCCAGAGTGAAGCGGAAAAAATCGAGGGCGTGACGTGTCCGCTCTGCGGAGGGGCAATCCAGATGACATCGTTTGGCTATGGCTGTACGAATTATGACCCGGCAAATCCGGAAAGCTGCCGGTTCTCGATTGGAACAATGGCAGGAAAGGATTTGACGGTGTCACAGGTGAAAGCGCTTCTTTCCGAAGGGCGGACGGAAACCATTCGTGGATTTAAGGCTAAAAGCGGGAAGAAATTTGATGCCTGCGTGGCGTTAGAGCGCACCGAGGACGGCAAGGTGACCGGATTGAAGTTTGACTTTGAACATGTTGAAGCAAAAAAGGTCAAGGATGTGAAATGCCCGCTTTGTGGCGGTGACATCGTGCAGACGCCGTTTGGATTCGGCTGTGCAAACTATAAAAAAGATGACCCGGAGAGCTGTCGGTTTTCCATCGGGAAGATGGCAGAAAAATCACTGACAGAGGCAAACGTAAAGGAACTTTTGACCGAGGGGCGCACCGGAACCATCCGGGGATTCAAGTCAAAGGCAGGAAAGAAATTTGATGCGAGGGTCGCTTTAAATAAGGATGAAAACGGGAAAGTTATCGGGCTTAAATTTGATTTTGAGGATCTTGAGGCGCCGAAGGTAAAGGACGTAAAGTGTCCGCTCTGTGGGGGAGATATTGTAAAGACGCCGTTTGGATTCGGCTGTGCGGATTATAAAAAGGATGATTCGGAAAGCTGCCGGTTTTCGATTGGGCAGATTGCCGGAGTGAAATTAAAAGAGGCACAGGTGAAGGAGCTTTTGACCAGAGGAAAAACAGGCGTGATTTCCGGATTTATCGCAAAGACTGGAATGAAATTTGATGCTCCGCTCAAATTGACAATCGAGGGACAGGTTACATTTGATTTTCCGGAGAAACCAAAACCGGTGGAGACGACCGTTGCCTGCCCGAAATGTGGCAAACTTTTGATGAAGAGCCAGTGGTACTACGAATGTGAATGTGGATTTAAGATTTCTCACACCGTGGCAAAAGTGGCGCTTTCAGAGGAACAGATGCGGGAACTGCTTGAAACCGGAAGAACACGCGATAAGGTAACGGGTTTTACGTCCAGAGCCGGAAATACCTTTGACGCCTGTCTGAAATTTGAACAGGACCAGATCAGCTTTGACTTTGATGCAGAGCCAACCAATAATACACAACAGATAAATAATGATACGCAGCAGTTAAATGATATGCAGCAGTTAAATGATGTACAGCAGGAAGAAGGAGGAGATACGGATGGAGTACAATGAGGAGGAATTTAAACGAAGCGCGAATTTAAAGGCAATGAAGATGTGGCTGACACTTGTGGCGATTCTGACTTTATCCTATGGGTCGCAGGTGTCAGAAGGCACATATACGCCGAGAAACTATGTGATATTTTTACTGATGGGATGGATTCCGTTTGGAATCAGTCTTATTGTTTTAAAGTGGAAGGGCACCGCATCTTCTATCTATAAGGATGTGCTTGCATTGGGATATGGTTTTCTGTATGCAGAGATTGTTTTTACCACAGATTCTGCAATGACATTTGCCTATATTCTGCCGCTGACAAGTATCATGGTGTTATTTAAGGACCGCAAATATATGATTCGCTGTGCTGTGGCGAATGGAATAGTGGTTGTCATCGGCATGCTGCTTCACAATTTTTACGGAATCAATCCGCACGTGAGTATGTCAGATTATTATTTGCAGTTTTCAACATTGTTACTCTGCTATATCTGCTATGTATTATCCATCGACCATCTGAACAAATCGGACGGTGCGTTAGTCGATTCTATCCGTGATAATTTAAAACGGGTAGTCACGACAGTTGGGCAGGTAAAAGATGCCAGCAGCTCCATCGTGGATGGCGTTACGGTTGTGCGGGAGCTTGCAGATGAGAATAAACAGGGGGCAGATTCTGTTGTGGCGGGGATGGAGGAACTGACACAGAATCACGAGGTCCTTTACAACAGAACAATGTCTTCCATGGATAAAACCTCAGATATCAATACGCAGGTACAAAATGTGGTGGGACTGATTGAAGAGATGGTTGTCCTGATTCAGGCGTCTGTTGAACATGCCAATGTGAGTGCAGATGAACTTGCAGATGTAGTAGAAACAACAGAGACGATGGCAGAACTTTCTGCAGAAGTGGAGCAGGTTCTTTTAAATTTTAAACAGGATTTTGAAATGGTAAAAGAAGAGACGGGAACCATTGAGGGAATTACATACCAGACCAACCTTCTCGCACTGAATGCTTCCATTGAAGCGGCAAGGGCAGGAGAAGCCGGAAAAGGATTTGCCGTTGTTGCGGGACAGATTCAGGATCTTAGTATGGGAACAAAGACTTCCTCCGGGCGTATCCGGGATGCCCTTGAGCATTTGCAGGAGACATCGGATAAGATGACACAGTCCATCACAAGAACATTGGAATTAATCCAGGCAACCAGAGATAAAATTACGAATGTAAAAGAAAGCGTGACGGAAATCACAGGCGATTCCGGCAAGCTAGGAGAAAATATTCAGGTCGTTGACCATGCCATTAAGGAAGTGGAAGTCTCCAATCAGGATATGGTTGAGAACATGAAACAGGTGTGCGATACAATGGAAGTTATGACAAAATGTATCAACCAGTCTGATGAAGTATCGCGAACCATGCTCAGCAAATACGAGGAATCTGCGGTAAATGTCAATAAGATTGAAACGGTTGTCGGAAAGCTGATGGAAGAACTTGGTATGGGCGGCTTTATGGGAATCCAGGATGCGCAGCCGGGAATGAAGATTTGTCTTGTTGCAACGAACGGGGAACGAAAGACGGAGTATCACGGAGAAGTCCGGGAGAATATGGAAGGTGGAGTTTTGATTCACCTTGGAGAAGAAAACGGTTTGTTGCCGGATGGAAGGGACAGAAAATGTACCTATGAATTGCAGATTTGTGTCAAGAATGCACTTTATACCTGGGAAAATGTAAAGATAGCAGGAGTATCCGGAAAACAGACGGATTTGCGTGTTCTGGTTGATACAAATCCGAAAGTTGTAAACCGCAGAAAGTATCCACGTATGCCATTATCCAATAGCTGTACGATTACAATGAAAAATTCCGGAAAACAGTTTGCTGGAAAGATGGTCAATATCAGTGCCGGTGGATTTGCATTCAGCGTACAGAACCAGACCTTTGCAGAGTCAATAGGGAAAGATATTGTGCTTTCCATTGCAGATTTTCCACTGGAAAGCGCAGGAAAACTCGAAGGACATATTATCCGCAGTACGGATAATGATGGACAGTTTATCGTTGGCTGCCGTATGCCGCAGGACAGCGAAGAAATTGAACGTTATGTAAATAAAAATTATAAGGAATAGGAACAGAGAGGAAAAACAGGATGGAAAACGCAAAAATCAGTCAGTTGTATGACTTAAAGGAAACAATTGCAGGAAAGCTGTTTGAGGGTGCCGCTTACCCGTGGGAGGTTTTGCCAAAAATCGGTGATTTTATCCGTGCCCTCGGCGAAACACTTGACCCTGAGATTTTTGAAAAACGCGGGGAGGATATCTGGGTGGCAAAAAATGCCACGGTAGCACCGACTGCCTGCTTAAATGGACCGTTAATTATTGATGAGAATGCAGAAATCCGCCATTGTGCATTTATCAGAGGCAATGCCATTGTCGGAAAAGGCGCAGTTGTCGGAAATTCCACAGAACTTAAAAACGTCGTTTTATTTAACGGTGTCCAGGTGCCACACTATAATTATGTGGGAGATTCTGTTCTGGGACACAAATCCCATATGGGTGCCGGCTCTATCACCTCGAACGTCAAATCCGACAAAACACTTGTCGTTGTAAAGGATACCGAAGAGCAGATTGAGACCGGGCTTAAAAAATTTGGCGCAATGCTCGGAGATTTTGTCGAAGTCGGATGCGGCTCCGTTTTAAATCCGGGAACCGTTATTGGAAGCCACACAAATGTTTATCCGCTTTCTTCCGTGCGCGGCGTGATTCCGGCTCATTCCATTTATAAGAAGCAGGGCGAGATTGCGCAAAAACATTAATTGAAGAAAAAATTCAGAATAGGACTTGATGAATTCTACAAAATGTGCGAAAATATGTGCGTATGTTAAATGTATAACAAAGTCCAATACATACAGTTCTATTTAAGCGAAAGGAGTCTTAACATGATTTACACACAGGAAGTTCAGAAAATGTGTCCGGTTGCAAAAGGTGCAAAGCACGAGCCGGCTCCAATTCCGGAAGAAGGAAAATGGGTACATTCTAAAAAAATCGAAGATATTTCTGGTTTTACACACGGTGTAGGCTGGTGTGCACCACAGCAGGGTGCCTGCAAGCTGTCTCTGAATGTAAAAGAGGGAGTTATCGTAGAAGCATTGGTTGAAACTATCGGATGCTCCGGCATGACCCATTCAGCAGCAATGGCTGCCGAGATTTTACAGGGTAAGACCATTCTCGAGGCACTCAATACTGACTTAGTATGCGATGCCATTAATACAGCAATGAGAGAGTTATTCTTACAGATCGTTTACGGACGTACTCAGAGTGCATTCTCTGATGACGGACTTGCAGTAGGTGCTGGTCTGGAAGATTTAGGAAAAGGACTTCGTTCTCAGGTTGGTACTATGTACGCA
>JBNMKM010000040.1:0-24522 GCA_050874345.1 Roseburia sp.
CTATCGCCATTTGTTTACAGGACTTCACCCACATCATCTCCAATCATTTACAATCAGTATATTGCCTTCATCGCAAATTATACAGCATAATCCGCAATATATCAATCTGCATTTGATATATTGCGGATATATATTGCGGATTGTTTTATTTTATGCGATTTGATTTCCTCCCATTTTCATCTCCACCACCAGCTCTCCCTGCCGTACCTCGATGCACCGGATGAGCTTATGAAGTACCACCCGCTTTGCCGCAGAATCTGCCTGCAAAAAGAGTTCTCCCCATGAAGGAAGCGGCACGGCAGATGGCATTTTGCAGGCTCTTTTTGCCGCTTCATATTCTGTGCGCTTCTGGTCGGTGATTTTCTGCTGAATGACACATTTTTCCTTCTGCTTTTTCAAAAGTGAGGCAAGCTCCTCTAAGGAAAGCGGATAGCTTCCCGCCATCGCATCCGGAACGGCATTTTCCAAAAGCTCCAGCTTTTGCTCCAATTTTTTTAGTTCCTTCTCTTCCGCATGGACAGCCGCCTGCAAAAATCCCGCGTTCTGTTCCTGCTTTTTTCTTAAAAGAGCTGCGCCATCAATGTCCCTGCACAGCACATCAATGCAGCGGGCAATGACTTCAAATACGACAGGTTCTACCTGCTCCGCCGCATACTGTGTGCTCTGCTCATGCAAAATTCCTTCTTTTGCGCCCTGACATCTGTAAATCTCTTTTTTCCGGCTCCGCTTTTCTCCGGTCTTTTGAATCGTCCAATAGCTGTAGCGGGTTGCATTCTCCATCTTCGCTCCACAGTAACCGCAGTACAAAAGACCATTTAACACAAGCGTCCCCTCATTCCTGCCAATCACGGAGCTGTCTTTTTTTCCGGCAAACTTCTCACGGCGGCTCTTCCGCTTTTCCTGCACCAGCCTCCAGACCGCAGGGTCGATGACGGTAAGCTCTTCTTTTGGTTTTTGCGCCAGAATCCACGTCTCCTCCTCCATTCTGTGGCACCTGCCATCGATGCGCTCTCTCCTTTTATATGCCGGATACCCCGCATAAATTGGGTTGGTTAAGATTCCGGTGATAGTTCCGGCTTTCCAGACACCGCCCGGCGCTGCCTTTTTATGGACTTCTTCCTTATTTAAAGTCTTCGCAATCTTTGCAGAACCATACTCCCTTGTCAACGATAATTCATAGATGTAGCGCACGAGCTGCACTTCCTTGGGCACCGGCACAAGCTCATGCAGTGCCCGTCCATGCTTACTGATTTCTCCGGACAACGCAAGTTTATAGCCATAGGGCGCCCGTCCGCCCATGAATTTGCCGCTTTCCACAAGTTTTTTTGCCGTGTCCTTGACCCTCATTCCGGTGTCAAGACTGCTTTTCTGCGCATTTGCGAACCGGAACATTAACATCATCATCCCATTGATATCATCGATTGACTTTGGTGAAATACAGCCGTCCTTTACCGTATAAATATCCACCCGATACTGTTTCAGCGCAACCACATATGCAGTTGAATCAAGCAGCAGACGCCCGACCCGGTCATCCTTGTAGGGAACCAAAATATCAAACGCACCGTCCTTTGCATCCTTTAAAATTTCCTGCAAAACCTCCCGCTCCTCTGCCGTATTCTTAAATGCGCTCTTGCTCCCCTCAAAATATTCCTTTTCATCGAGTACCCAGTGCGGCTGCGCTTTTATATATTCTTTTAAGATTCGTCTCTGGACGGACAAATCGCCGTCTGCTTCAAGCTGCTGTCCGGAACTGACCCGAAGCAGCATCCGCACCCGCTTCAACGGCACTCCTCCAAAAGCGTGCCGGAAAGCACCTCCACAATTTCACGGCGCAGGCTGTCAATTTGAAGGGATTCGCTGCAAGCACCTTCTTCGCTGTGAATCTGTTCGCTTTCTTCGCTCTCCTCTGGGAATTTCAGCGTGACAACCCAGTTTTTTTCCCCTTTTTGCACCTTTATGTTCTGCTCTTTCATATCCGATTCTCCCGGATTTTCCCTTATTTCTATCTTATGACAGGCATAAGTTGTCTTATTTCTTGGGATTGTTTTTTCCAAAAATGGGAATGACTTCTTGTAATCGAAATATTTCGGATGTTTTTTCGTATTTTTTCGATTTTTGCAGAATTTTTACCAAAATCTATTTATTTTTCATTTCTTTTGTGCTACAATTTTACCAGATTTCAATTCTGGAATAAAAAGGAAAGGGGAACTATGACACATGAAACAACGAATCAAAGCATTTTCCATGGCTTTGTGCATGCTTTTGCTGACGGTTTTCACCTCTTTGCAGGGCGCACTTGTCACAAAGGCAGCCGAAGATTTGACTTTGAAGCTGCACTATCACAGGGATGACGGAGCCTACGACGGCTGGGATGTCTGGCTATGGGAGGTCGGCAAAGACGGCGGCGCCTATGAATTTGCCGAGGAAGACGGCGAAATGGTTGCCACCAAGGTTATCACACCCGGTACAACCTCCGTCGGTTTTATCGTAAGAACCGCAGACTGGACAAAGGATGTAGACGCTGACCAGTTCATCGACATTTCCGAGATGGTCTCCGGTACGGTAGACATCTATGTGGAATCCGGTGTGGAAGGCTACACAAAGGAATACGGCGAGGATGCCGTGACCGGAACCAAACTTGCAACTGCACGCTATGATGGGGAATCTACAATCGAAGTCACGATGACCGGTGCCATCGACGGCGACCTTCTTACCGCTTTTTCTGTTGAAGGCAGCGAGGGCACAATTCCTGTTGCAGGGGTTGCCGGAGACGAAACATTCCACTATACTGTAACATTGGAACAGCCCTTAGAGGCAACCAGAAATTACAACATTATTTTTGAAGGAAACGAGTATAAGATTATCATGCCAAATATTTATTCTACCGAAAATTTTGAAAAAGAATATACGTACACCGGCGATGATTTAGGCGCTGTATGGACGCCGGAAAAAACCACCTTCCGCGTATGGGCTCCGACTGCCGATGCTGTCACCTTAAACCTCTACGCTTCCGGCACCCCGGGCACGGATGACCTGACCGAACAGATTCCGATGACCGCTGATGCAAACGGCACCTGGGTAGCCGAAAAAGAAGGCGACTTAAACGGAACCTACTACACCTATCTGGTATCGGTCGGCGGTGAAGAAAACGAAGCCTGCGACCCTTACGCACGCACAACCGGTGTCAACGGTGCCCGTGCAATGGTCATCGACCTCTCCTCCACCAATCCGGACGGATGGGACAATGACAGCAACCCAAATGCCGGTCTTACCTACAACGATGCCGTCATTTACGAGCTTCATGTGCGTGACCTCTCCGTTGATGAAAGCTCCGGTATCAAAAATGCCGGAAAATTCTTAGGGCTTACCGAGACAGGTACTACAACTGCATCCGGGATTCCGACCGGTTTAGACCATATCAAAGATCTCGGCATCACGCATCTGCATCTGCTTCCGGTCTACGATTACGGCTCTGTGGATGAATCAAAGCTTGATACCCCGCAGTTTAACTGGGGATATGACCCGGTAAACTACAATGTACCGGAAGGCTCCTATTCTACCGACCCTTATAACGGCGCTGTCCGCGTATCCGAGATGAAACAGATGGTAAAAGCGCTTCATGACAACCAGATCAGCGTTGTTATGGATGTTGTATACAATCATGTATACAGTGCAAGCGATTTCTGCTTCAACAAAATTGTTCCGAACTACTTCTCCCGTGTGGACGAGGAAGGCAAATATTCCAACGGCTCCGGCTGTGGCAATGACACCGCTTCCGAGCGCTCCATGGTACGCAAATATATCGTAGATTCCGTGAAATACTGGGCAGACGAGTATCATATCGATGGTTTCCGCTTCGACCTGGTCGGACTGATTGACACCGAAACCATCAATGAAATTATTGCAGAGGTTCATGCAGATCACCCGGATGTTATTTTCTACGGCGAGGGCTGGACAATGGACACCACAGTCACCAAAGACGGTTACACCATGACCACACAGACCAACTCTGCAGAAGTACCGGAGTTTGCATTTTTCAGTGACACGCTACGCGATGCGTTAAAAGGAAGTGTGTTCTCCACCACAGAACTCGGTTATGTATCCGGTGCTTCCGGACTTGCCGATACCATTAAGGACTGCTTCTTAGGACAGGCGGGCACCTGGTGCACCACTCCTTCCCAGAGCATCAACTACGCTTCCTGCCATGACAACATGACATTGATGGACCGCATTGCAAAATCCACTCCGAGTGCTTCCAAGGAAGACCGTGTACGCATGAATAATCTTGCCGCTGCCATCTATATGACCGCAGAGGGAATCCCGTTTATGCAGGCAGGAGAAGAAATGCTTCGCACCAAGATTGACTCCACCGGAAACTTTATCGAAAACAGCTACAATTCTTCCGATGCCGTCAACAGTTTAAAATGGGATACCTTAGACGAAGAAAAATATCAGAATGTTTACAATTACTACAAGGGACTGATTGCATTCCGCAAGGCTCATGCAGCACTGCGTCTGACTAATGCAAAAGATGTGGCTGACAATGTTACCGCTATCGACGGGCTTGATGAAAACGTTCTTGCCTTCCAGATTAACGGCGGGGTAAACGGCGAAGTATCCGATGGACTCTTTATTATCTTTAACCCGAATACCACTGAAACCTCCGTCAAACTTCCGGATGGCTCCTGGGATGTATACGTGAACGCTTCCACTGCGGGAACAGAAGCGCTTTCCACCATCACCGGTTCCGCTACCGTAGAGCCGATTTCTGCTATGGTTCTTGTGAAGAGCGAAAATGCCGCCGCTTCCGCCACCGATGACACGGAGCAGGCTGCTCCTTCTGAAACAGACGAAGCTGTTTCAACTACAAATGGTGTAAATCCGGCTGTTGTCGCCGTCATCGTTATCGCAGTGATTGCAGTGATTGGCGCTGTCGTATTCTTTTTACGCAAAAAATAAAATCACGTAAAAACAGGTCCGGGAAATGAACATTCATTTTCCGAACCTGTTTTTTTATTAGGAAAAACTTTATTCCGCAATCAAATCTTTTACCACTTCTCCGGCAATGATTAGTCCTGCCACAGATGGCACAAATGCCACGCTTCCCGGGATTGCCCGGCGCTCTGTGCACTTATGCGCTGCTCCCGGCGGACAGATGCAATGAGAACGACAGCTGATTGCCATATCTTCGATTGGTGTCATCGGCTGCTCTTCCGAATAAACTACCTTTAATTTCTTCACACCGCGTTTTTTTAATTCCCGGCGCATTACCTTTGCTAACGGGCAGACCTTCGTCTGATAGATATCTGCCACCTTAAAAAGGCTGGCATCGAGCTTATTTCCGGCTCCCATACTGCTGATAATCGGAATATTAAGCTCCTTTGCCTTCATGACAAGCGAAATCTTCGCTGTCACGGTATCAACGGCATCCACGATATAATCATACTCTTCAAATGGAAAATCCGCCGCATTTTCCGGCAGGAAGAAGCACTTGTGCACCTGCACATCGGCATCCGGGTTGATGTCCAAAATCCGCTCCTTCATCACATCCACCTTGTATTTTCCAACGGTTTTGCGTGTGGCGATAATCTGGCGGTTTAAATTCGTCAGACAGACCTTGTCATCGTCAATCAGGTCAAATGCACCCACGCCGCTTCGCACTAATGCCTCGCAGACATAGCCGCCCACGCCGCCAATTCCAAATACGGCAACCTTTGCCCCTTTTAAACGGTTTAATCCCTCTTCTCCTATCAATAACTGTGTTCTTGAAAACTGGTTTAACATTTCTCTCTCCTATGGGCGGAATGTCCGCAATGCTTTAATTGTCTGTTCAATCAGCTCATCGAGTGTCCATCCGAGCATTTCTGCTCCACGCTCAATGACTTCTCTTGAACAGCCCGCCGCAAAATTCTTGCTCTTATATTTTTTCTTCACGGATTTTAATTCCAAATCCTGCACGCTCTTAGACGGCCGCATTAACGCTACCGCACCGATAAGTCCTGTCAGCTCGTCCACCGCATAGAGCACTTTTTCCATCTGATGCTCCGGTGCAATGTCCACCGTGATAGCATAACCGTGGCTTGCCGTCGCATGGATGATGCGCTCGTCCACACCACGCTCCCGCATGATTTCCTGTTCCTTAATGCAGTGCTGCTCCGGAAACTGTTCAAAATCGAGGTCGTGTAACAGTCCCACGATTCCCCAGAACTCTTTTTCCTCTCCGTAGCCCAATTTTTCTGCAAAATATTTCATCGTCTGTTCGACAATCTGCGCGTGCTCTAAATGAAATTCATCCTGATTATACTCTGTCAGCAGTTCCCACGCTTCTTCTCTGGTCATATGCTTCCCTCTTTCCTGTAGAAACTCTTTTATCGGATTTTCTATTGCTTATCCAGGGTTTCGTTCATGCTTCCCATGCGGTATCCCATCAAATCCATGGTCACATAGGTAAACCCGTAACTCTTGAATTCCCGCACAATGCGTGTCCGGTTTTCTTCTTTTACCAGCTTTTCAAATTCCTCCGGCAAAATCTCGATGCGCGCCATCATCCCGTGAATCCGCACACGCACCTGATGAAATCCCATGTCAAGCGAAAGCTGCTCTGCCTTGTCAACCATTCCAAGCTTTTCCTCTGTGATTGTTTCCCCGTAAACAAACCGGGAAGAAAGACAGGCGAAAGACTGCTTTTCCCAGGTTGGAAGTCCGAGATATTTTGACAGGGCACGGATATCTGCCTTGGTCAGCTCACAGGCACGCAGCGGGCTTTTGACCCCAAGCTCTGCCACTGCGACAAGTCCCGGTCTGTAGTCGCCGTTGTCATCCATGTTCGAGCCCTCTGCAAGATATGCCATCCCGTTCTCGTCTGCAATTTTCTGTATTTTTTCAAACAGCTCCCGCTTGCACAGATAACATCTGTTTTTCGGGTTCTGCGCAAATCCCTCGATTTCAAGCTCTTCCGAGTGGCAGATAAAATGCCGGATTCCTTTTTCCTCACAAAAAGCCTTTGCCTCGTTTAACTCCCTCTTCGGGAATGAACAGGATTCCGCTGTCACTGCAATCACCTTGTCACCAAGCACCTCATGTGCCACACCCAGCAGAAATGTGGAATCCACACCGCTTGAAAATGCCACCGCAACGGAGCCAAGCTCCTTTAAATACTCCCGCAACTGCTCTAACTTTGCAAGCTGCTCCGCTGTTACCTCTATCGTCTGTTTCATTTTATTGATGCCTCACTATTCCTATTGTTTCAATAGGATATATTATACAGAGATTTGTGCACTGCGTCAACTCTTAGCCCCTTTTTGCAGGCGCAAAAACGGCGGCTTTCCGCAAAGCCGCCGCGTTAAATTTCTCAAAATTTTTATTTCACAGGATTTTTTACAGCAATCCCTGTAATGGGTTAATGGATGCATCCACGGATAATGTACCATTTTTCGGATTTCTGTCATCCCAGTTTGGACTGTTCCAGATGGTTGTGGAAATCTCACTTGCGTAACTCTCGTAGGTCTCATTCTCCGGGTGGCGCAAAAACATTTCATCCGGTGTGCGGCTCAACGCTCTGCGCGCGCCGTCGTCTGCCCAGAGTGCATCAAAATCAACCTTTGATAAAATGCGCTCGTTGTAGCTGCGGAACAGCTTACTGCCGCCCTTTTCCTTTTTGCCTGCGCCGGAAAGCGTCTTCGCATTGCTGTTATTGTGGAACGCCGGAATGGTGTTTAACTCTCTCAAATATCCCCAGATGTTCTTGTAATCGCGGATTGGCTTTTTCACCGGTCCGATGTTGCGGTAATAGCTGACATCCCAGCGCACCAGCGTCACATACGCTCTCACATCACTGTCTGTGATATAATCCCCAAAGAGGAAGCGGTTTGTCTCAAGGCGCTTCTCTAACTTATCCAAAGACTCGTAGAAGTCCTCATACGCCTCGTCATATGCCTCCGGGGACTGGCAGAATGCCATGCGGTAATGTGCATTGTTGATATGTGGAAACAGCCAATCGTTAAACTCGTCAATCTCCTTGCGGTATTTTTTCGGATAAAGGTCCGGCGCATCCTTCGGCTGGAACGGATAAAACTGCACTTCCAGATAATTGGTCAGTCTGTGATAGTCATTATTCACTGCCTTTTTCTCAACAACATCCACAAATGTCGGTGTCGTTGCCCTTCCGGTAAAATCTGGTTTTGCGCGCTTATAAAACTCGCTTAAGAAATACGCTCCCGTTGCAGGGTCCTTGTGTCCCGGCTGGTCTCCGAAACCGTGTCCGTATTTATTTGTCTGACCGGAAGCTGTCACAAGCTGGTCTCCAATCACGCCCTTAAGCCCCAGCAAATCCCGCACAATCACAGGACGGTTTGACCAGTTGCAGCCGATTGCCCAGTAAATTGCATATCTTCCTGCCTCTGCCTTAAGGTCTCCCTCTTTATCTCCAAACGGCTGAATAAACGCATTTGGCTGGCGGATAAAGGCACCACGCTCGTCAATCTCGCTGATGGTCTCGTTTGGTCTCGGGTCTACCCCAACTTCTTTTGCATACTGTTCTGCCAGTTCGTCTGTGTAAGAATTTAATAACTCCTCTGCACTTGGTTCTACTGCTGAAAAATTGCATCCACTCATTTTTGCTACCTCCACTTTTTATTTTCCCTAAATCTGATACTCCGGTTCGGTCATCAGATACATCTTTGCTAAAAATTCTCTGGTTCGTTCGTTCTTTGGATGGTCAAATATCTCCGTTGGAGTGCCATCCTCCACGATATGTCCTTTTTCCATGAAAATCACTCTGTTTGACACTTTTTTCACAAAGTTCATCTCATGTGATACCAAAAGCATTGTAAATCCTTCTGCCGCAATCTCGCGGATTACCTCTAAAACCTCTCCTACCAGCTCCGGGTCAAGCGCAGAGGTCGGCTCATCGAGCAGTAAAAGCTGTGGGCGCATCGCTAACGCTCTCGCAATTGCCACACGCTGCTGCTGTCCACCGGATAAATGCTTGGGATAATGATTTGCCCATGCCGCCATTCCTACTTTTTCAAGCTCTGTCCGGGCAATTTTTTCTGCTTCCTCCCGCTTCATCTTTTTGACGACAATCAGTCCTTCCATCACGTTTTCAAGTGCTGTTTTCTTTTCAAAGAGGTTAAATTTCTGAAATACCATCCCCGTATTCTGGCGAATGTAATTTAAGTCCTTGCATTTTTTTCTGGAAATCGCAATCTCTTTTCCATCCATATAAATCACGCCCGCCTCCGGCAGCTCCAGCCGGTTGATGCAGCGTAAAAGCGTGGATTTTCCGGTTCCGGAAGGACCTATGATTCCGACCACATCCCCCGTGTTGATTTCCAGATTGATATCCTCAAGCACGACATTATCATGAAATTTTTTGGACAAATGCTCAATTTTTATCATGTTTGCTCTCCTCTCCTGCCTCTGTTACAAGCGCCACCTGATCCGGTATCTTTATCTTCTTTTCTATGAACCGGATGCCCTGCTCAATGATAATCGTAAGCACCCAGTAGATAATTGCTAACGAGACATACGCTTCAAAATACCGGTACGTCTTTCCCGCCAGAATTTTGCCCTGCGCCGTGATTTCCACAACCGCACAGGTGAATGCAAGCGAGGTGCTCTTGATAATCGAAATCATGGAATTTCCGAGAGTCGGCAGTGCCACCTCAATCGCCTCTGGAAGAATAATCCGGCGCAGTGCCTGTAAATAAGTCATTCCAAGCGCTGTTGCAGCCTCAATCTGTCCTTCATTGACCGACTGCAGTGCTGAGCGGATAATTTCTGCGCAGTACGCGGACTCGTTTAAGCCAAGCGCCGCCACCGCGTAGACAAATCCAGGAATCTCCGCCACCGCAAGATTGGTTCCAAACTGCTGATTCAAATATTTAAAAATCATCGGCAGTCCGAAAAATGCAATATAAAGCTGCACGATGACCGGTGTTCCACGCACCAGAGAAATCAAAAAGTTTGTAATCTGGTAAAGTACCGGAATCCTTTTTATCTTGATGACTGCCATCAAAAGCCCAAGCACCAGGCCAAGCAGCATGGCAAGGAGCGCTAATTCCAATGTAATCGGCAGTTTTTTTAACAGCTCCGGTATCTGTGTAAACACTAATTCAAAATCAAACAATTTGCCCATGGTTTTTGTTTCCTCTCTGTTATTTCAAATATTTTTCCACAAGGACACAGCGAAATCCCAAATCGCCCCGTTTTTCCTTCGGCGGCTCTTTTTTCTTATGTTCCTCATAGATATCCGGGTCAACGTCCGGATTTAACACATAACCGGCCTTCTGATAAAATCCTGCTGCCCGATCCTGGCTGCTTATGACGATGTGCTCTGCCCCGTTTTCTGCAATCCAGCGCTCCGCTTCCTCTATCATCGTTCTTCCAACGCCACTTTTCTGCTTCTCCCGAATCACACAGACCCTTCCGATTTTGGCTGTTTTCTCTGCGGGATAAGTGATGCGGCAGCCGGCAAGCGGTTTGTGGTCTTCCACAAGAAGAATCGTATCCGCTTCTTTTCCCGGCACATCCCCGCTGAATTCAAGCTCCACCGGAATGTTCTGTCCAAAACAGAAGGCATCCGTGCGAACATAATCATATGCTTTTTTCATCCATTCCGGCGAATCTGACGTAACCCGATAAATCTCCATTTTTATGCACTCCTCATTTTTTCTTAATTGATGGTCTCCTCAAAATATTCATCCTTTGGACTGGTATCTTTTCCAAAATAACCGGTTGTGATTTTTTCAAGCGTTCCGTCCTCTTTCATTTCCTTTAAGACTTTATCGACGTCCTCTCTGAGTGCGACGCCCTCCTCGTTTTTGCCGAACAGGAAATAGGTATTGTTGTGCGGGAATAAAAAGTCCTGCGTCGCATCGTCAATATCGTTTCCGACGAGTTTTCCCTCAAGTCCGAACTTCTCAAGCAGCGTGTCAAGAATTGGTCCGTCATCAATCGCAAGATCTGTTGTGCCGTCTACGATATGCTCAAATTTTACCTGGAAATTGGTCTCTATATAAACAATGTCAATCTGATGATCCGGATTTTCCTCATTCCACTGCTCTAATGCGTTGGCGGTAAGTCCTCCCGCTTCCAGCTCGATTTTGTAGCCTCTGTCCGCAATGTCCTGTAAAGAGGTCAGCGGCTCATCATCCGGTCTCTGGATGTAAACGTTATAGGTCGTCTTGTATGGATAGGAAAAATAATAGGATTCTGCACGCTCCTCGGTATAACCGTAATTGTTGACTGCAATATCGTACTGTCCGCTTAAGACACCCTGTAAGGCATCTGCAATTTCTATCTGTAAATCATACTGCGGAAGCCGGTTAAATACTTCTTTTAAAATGTCAATGTCTACACCTGTAAGTTCATTGTTATCATCCACATACATATAAGGAGCAAGGGAGCCGCCCGTGACTGCCTTTACAATCTTTGTATCCCCTGATGCGGCACTCGTATCTGTCTGACCTGCTGTGCTGTCCGTCTTGTCACTTCCGCAGCCGCCTAAAATACCACCTGCTAATAATACTGCTGTTAAACCTGCTGCAATTGCTTTTACCCGTTTCGTTTTCATAAGATTCCTCCTCAACTTTTCTTTTTGCTCTGCGAAATTTCGCAGGAACGATACTGGATGGATTTGAACCATCAACTTCGGTTTTGCAAACCTATGCCTTTCCAGCGGCTACAGTATCAGATAGTTTCATGCGTTAATTTAATAAAGTTTCAGATATAAGAAAAAAGGGTATCATCTGCATGACACCCTTTCTGCTCTCTGCCCTCTGGCTCAGGATTCCAATGCACATGAAATGAAAACCGTATTCATCCATACAGTCTTACAGCAACAACACATCATGCACATTTCTTCTGCTCTGTTCTGTAATCGTTTCATGTCATTTTCTCCTTTCTCTATTTCCTACTTATTTGATAGGTTTAATTGGTTTATGAGTGAAGTATAACGCTTTCCACCTGGACTGTCAATATCCTTTTCGCTTTTTTGCTTCTAGTTTCTTCTTATATACTGCTATAGGATGAACCTATAACGCATTTTTTATCTGCTCCAATGCCTGTTGTAACACTTTTCTCGGACAGGCGGTGTTGATTCTCTGGAAGCCCTTTCCGCTGTCTCCGAAGATTTTACCGCTGTCTAACCACAGCTTTGCACGGTTGATGATAAAGTCCTCAAGCTCCTTTGTGCTAAGCCCAAGCCCTCTGAAATCCAGCCACACAAGATACGTTCCCTCATGCTCTGCCATCTCAACTCCCGAAAGGTTCTCCTCCACGTAAGACTTTACAAATGCAATATTTTCCTTCACATATGCATGCATCGCCTGATACCAGGTCTCCCCGTTTTCGTATGCCGCCTGGCACGCAACAAGTCCCATCACATTCAACTGGCTATATCCCGCCGCATCGAGTTCCTTTTTAAATGCCGCACGCAGCGTTTTATTCGGGATAAAAAGATTCGATATCTGCAATCCCGCAAGGTTAAACGTCTTGCTCGGCGAGGTGCAGGTAATCGTGAAATCCTCGTACTCTTTTTTCACTGCGGCAAACACCTGGTGTTTTCCAACAAATGCAAAATCTGCATGGATTTCATCGCTGACCACAAGCACCTGGTGTTTTGCGCAGATGTCCCCTAACCGTTCTAATTCCTCCTTCGTCCACACTCTTCCAACCGGGTTATGCGGATTGCAGAGGAAAAACAGTTTGATTTTTTCTTCTACTATCTTTGTCTCAAAATCTTCAAAATTCATCTGGTAACGCTGGTCGGCGCCGTACTGCAAATCACTGCTCACCACCCGTCTACCGTTATCCCGGATAACCTCCGAAAACGGATAGTAAACCGGCGACTGGATGAGCACGGCATCCCCCGGATTCGTAAACGCCCTTACCGCCATCGCAAGTGCAAACACGATTCCGGGCGTCTTTACTAACCACTCCTCTTTGACCTCCCAGTCGTGGTGGCGCTTTATCCAGCCCTGCACACTCGGAAAATAGCCTGCAAGCGGCTCACTGTAGCCCCAGATTCCGTGTTCCACCTGTTTTTGCAGTGCCTCCTGCACATAGGAAGAGGTTTTAAAGTCCATGTCCGCCACCCAGAGCGGCAGAACATCTGCCGGCATCCCTCTTTCTACTGCAAAATCATATTTTAAGGAGCCTGTGTTTCTTCTGTCTACAATTGTATCAAAATCAAGATTCTTTTCTGCCATCTGAAAGTTCTTCCTCCGTTTTCTGAAATACTTCCTCAAATTCTCCAATCAAATCTGCGCCGTCCTCAATGCCGACAGACAGACGCAGTACCCGTGTCGTGATTCCGTTTTTCTCCAGAATATCCTTGGGCACATCGGCATGCGTCTGCGTCACCGGATAGGTAATTAACGTCTCCACGCCGCCAAGGCTCTCTGCAAACTGAATCAGGCGCACTTTTTCCAGAATGGATTTCGCAAACGCCTCGCTTTTCACCTCAAATGTCACCATTGCGCCAAATCCGCGGCTCTGTTTCTTCATAATCTCATGGCCCGGATGGGACGGCAGCCCCGGATAAATAACTTTCGTCACAGCATCCTGCTTTAACAGCCATTCCGCAATCAAAAACGCATTCTGCTGTGCCTTTTCCATCCGCACCGCAAGCGTCTTGATTCCGCGTAAAATCAGCCAGCTGTCAAACGGTGCTAATCCTGCGCCACTGGTTTTGATTAAAAATCGCAGCTTTTCGCTGATGTCCTCCCTTGCAGTCACAAGGAATCCGGCAAGCGTATCGTTGTGTCCGCCTAAATATTTCGTGCCGCTGTGGATGACCACATCCGCACCAAGGTCGAGCGGATTCTGAAAATACGGGGACAAAAAGGTATTGTCAACGAGAAGTAACAGCCCATGTTTTTTTGCAAGTGCACTCATTTTCGCAATATCCGTGACATTCATCATCGGGTTCGTCGGCGTTTCAAAGTAGATTGCCTTCGTGTTTTCCGTGATATACGCTTCCGGGTCTTCTGTCCCAAAATCAATTCTCGTCAATGAAATTCCGTTTTTCTCAGAAATATTGTCAAACAGCCGGATGCTTCCGCCATAGAGGTCCGCATCCGCAATGATGTGGTCGCCCGGATGAAACAGCTCCATCAACGTAGCGATTGCCGCCATTCCTGAACTGAACGCCAGTGCATCCACGCCATTTTCCAAAGACGCTACCACTTTTTCGACCTGTTCTCTGGTCGGATTCTGTAACCTGCTGTAATCGTAGCCTGTGCTCTGTCCCACACCTGGATGTGCGTAGGTCGCTGTCTGATAAATCGGAAAGCTGATTGCCCCATAGTGCTCCTTACACGCCTCTTCTGTCTCAAGGTGAATACATTTTGTCGAAATTGTTCTTCCCATACATTTTTCCGCCTTTCAAAGTTTCCGTTCTGTCTTTCTGTTCATATCATACCAAAATGGTGTGAAATTGTATATTTCTTAAATCTTTGAACCTGCTATAGGTTTTTCCTATAATGCAGATACGACGGTCTGTTGTATACTGAAATAGGTTGTTTATCAACCCAGGATAACGCAAAAATCGTACGAATTTGGAGGATTTTTATGTGCAGTTATGAAAATGTAAGAATTGAAACCACTGACCTGCTGTTAAAGAAGGCCGTGCAGGATGACTGGAAGGATATGTACGAGAATCTCTGGCAGTACAAAGAGAGTGCAAAATATATGTTCTGGAATGTCACAACCTCAGAGGCGGACGCCTTTTCCCGGATGGAGCGCACGGTCGAATTTGAAAAGAAGGAAAAATATGCCCTGCTCGTCTATGAGAAACGCACGGGAAAAGCAATCGGTTTTGCCGGAATGAGAGAACTTGAGCCCGGTGTTTTTGAAGAGAGCGGAATCGCAATCGGCCCTGCTTTTACCGGAAAGGGCTACGGAAAACAGATTTTAAACGCACTGGTACATGAGGCATTTGACCACTGCAATGCAACAGAATTCCGCGCCTGCTGCCGCAAGGCAAATCTTGCATCCCACAATTTACAGATGTCGTGTGGTTTTACCTTCTCCCATGAAGAGGATAAGACTGACCCGCGGGATGATACAGCATATGTGATGGAGTATAACGTGAAGTACCACCACGAATAAGTGGTGGTTTCGGCACCACTCCGTATAGACTCTGTTGAGCGTAAAGGACATGATTGCAAGGACGTTTGCGCGTATCGTGTCTTCCGGCCAGGTGGAATAAATCTCGCTGGACGCTACATTTTTAATATAATCCCGGTAACGGATATAGTAATCTCTTGCCGTAGGGTCTGTCGGCACACCGTCGTGGACGATGACAAATTCCGGGATGACCACGCGGCTTAATACGATTTCCCCAGTCTCCGATACCGGCTTTATCTCCGACTCTGCAATCTTAGGCGGATACTCTGCGTACAATGTATGTGCCGGAATGACGATATCGTCAACCGGATTCCCTACCGCCCTTTCTTCTTCCATCCGTACTTCCTGAAGCGACGCCTGCCCGGACATAAGTTCAATTCCTGAGATAGTGACCGGGCGAAATCCTTCTGCAGAGACTTCAATGGTATATTCGGCATAGGGCTGCTCTTCCTGGGGATAGTATGAGTTACTACAACATTTTTTTGAACTTTTATTGTATCTTATGTTAGTAAATCAACGTTTTGCGGACATTTTGTGGACATTTTGTGGACATTAGGTATAATAAATAATTCCTTATAAATTAACCTAATACGAACCATCAAATCCAATTCCTAAATCATCAAATATTGGCTGTAAAATATCCAGTGTTGAATTCCATTTTTCTTCTAGTTCCCTAAGATGATAGCTTGCTAAAAAATATAAAATTATTATTATCGGCTGTCGGTAAATAATCAAATCCTGGTTGGCCTTTATACTTTTTAAAAATGGTTTGATAAATGTATCTAACTGATCAACATTTACATATTCTTTTATCATTCCCTTTAATTGCTCATAAATAGCCTTGTTAAGACTTTCATCATAACTGTAAAATCCAGATATATTTTTGAGTTGCTCATTAAGTTTACAGTAATCCATGTTCTCCGCATCAATCATTGAATACACCTTGCTAAACAGTTCATCTGTTGTTTCGTTTAATGCCATGCTTCTTGCCAAGTTTCTTTTCAATTGAGGTGGGATTTCCTTTTCGCTTTTATAGAAATAATCATGCGACAATTCTGCATAAGCATGTTGTTCCAAGGTTCGTATCTGAATTTCACACGGAGTATTCTTTTTTATTATTACACTTTTATATTCTATATCGGCGGCAGCTCTCACAACATAATGTACAGACTGGTAGTCAAAAACGTTTGGATTTTCTAATTTTTTACATTCAAAGTCCTGGTCCTTGGAATATTTCCACGCTTGACATTCCTGTATAATTTTTTCTATTTCTTTAATTTGTTCAATAATCAGTACAACATATCTAATACCTACCTTGTCGGTAATCTCATTATATGGATCAACATATTGTTTGCGCACAAAGGCCTTTTGTACCAGCGATCCCTCCTCTTTCACTCGTGGTTTTACTGGAATTTTCACTATTCTTTCATAAGCTGGTTCTCCTATATGGAGTTTTTGGTCAATATAATTTGTAACATAATCTCCCCATGCTTCGTACATCGGTTTTTCTTTTTTATATAATTCCAAAAACTCCATATAATTATTCATGCATTAGTTTCCCCTTTATTTTGATAATTGTATCACCGTCTTCAGTTTCTGAAATTAAAACATTTCTGTTAAATCCATCTGTCGGCGCTGTAAGTTTAATTGAATTTTCAAAATAAATATTTCTGTTTTTCATAAAGCGCTTTACAACCTCAAGATCTTTTGGTGTGCTATGTAAAGGCACTTGATTTGAACTCATACATCTAATATATGAATCATTTATCTCCTCTTTGACAATATATTTTTTTGCAAAATCTTCTGGGTTAATAATAGCAATAGCTGTATCATTCAAATAATTAATTAGAGCAGTCTGCAATGTATGCTTCTCTTGCGGCGTCAGTTCATCGCTTGTATTAATAAATTCCCTGGTTGCCGAATAAAATTTATGTGTCAACATCTTTCCATCAGTCGGAAACGCCAACCCTAAAAAATCCCCATAAAAATATGCAGCCTTTTTTAATGTAGAATTCGCATCCGTATTACTATCGTAAATATATGTTTCAATATCCTTCGCGGTAACATGCCCAATTGTACGAGAATTGTCAATAAAAATGCCCATTTTTTGCAATTTCTGCGCGGGTGTCAATAACAAATTATTAATATATTTCATCGATTGACGTCCGTTAGCTGCCTCAATGTTAAATCCGTCCTGAATTTCCGCTTTAATAAAGCAAATATACCTTTTATCGTATTGTGACAATTTTCCTTCAATTATAACGGCAATTGAGTCATTAATTTTTCTAGTTCTTTGCGCTTGAGCAAGTGCCTTGGTCATTTTTTTTGATAATTCTATAAAATCAGTTTCCGCCCTATTAGTATCCCAATAGTCAGCAATAAGACTGTAAACACTCTCCTCCCCTTCATCTACAATTTGCATTCTTAATGCATGTGTTCTATCTCCCAATGATTTTGTAATGCGATTTTTCAATTTTCTTTTTTCATCTAATTCAAACGCAGAACAACAATCACTATACTGTGGTTCTATCACTTGTTCCGCATTTTCTCTTTTGAACACTTGATGAAAAATAACTCTCTCAATTCTTAAAGTCTGAATATCTGCTGACATAATCTTTCCCCCAACATTTTTTTCTTTCATTATACTATTTTTGTCAAATACTGCAATATAATTAAAAAAATATGTCGGGTTGTAGTATACTATACTTATCTTAATTAAGATAAGCAGACTCATTTTCGTCCCAATGTTTTCTGGTCTGTTTTTATGTTATGAACTTAGCATATTTTGACTCAAATCGCAATGTTATCCACTTTTTTTTGTTACATTTTACCAACAAACCGGCACAGATTTCTCCATGCCGGTTCTTTTTACGTCTTCACAAGGATTACATCAAATCCCGCAGACTTTAACTTTTTCTGCATTGCTTACATTCATCCGGGACTCTGCCATAAAAAATAATCTGTGTACTGATAGGGATAACGCTGTAGTAAACTTCCAACATATCATAGCTGATGCCGCACACGATGGATTCTGTCAGTTCTGTAGCTTTGATGCTATCCATCTGGTTACATATTTCATATGTTTCTTTTTATATTTTTTAATAAAAAGCGCCAAATATCAATCAAATTAATAATCAATACTCAACTCTTTCAATCTAATAAATTTTCTTCTCTTCTATGTCTGTGCCCGAACTTCCTCAATAAATTCTCTCATCATTTTACTAATCTGTCCCGCCTGACTCACTCCTGCAACATCGCATGCACTTGCAAATTCTTCTGTCAACTCTCTTCTGAGTTTGTACGACTTACTTATCAATCCAACCTTTTCATTCCACCTGTCCTGTGGTCTCATCTTTTCTGTATTCATAACACTTTACACCTCAAGCAATACTTTTCCATACTCATAAATAGTATCACTCGGCAAGTCAATTTCATCATTCCAACACACACAAGTTCTACTTTCATCTAACTTCACTTGCTCAAACAGTCCATAAACATTCTTCAAATCATCATATCCTGGGAGTGTTGCAATATCATCATTCACATCATACACTACTTTCCTGCCGTCATCGAAATCGACTTCCAGCATATAAGTTTTTCATTGGTTTCACGCTTTTAATTCTTGGTATCATAATCTACCACCTATAAGGATACAGTGACATACGGTGTACCATATGTCACTAGCTTTTAAAAAAATCTCCATGCCGAACCTAATCGTCATCTGCATTTTTGCTTTTTTCCTCGCCATCTTCACCAACTCGTTTGAATGAAAGACTTTTCAACGTAAGTCCTTCCTGTCTACAATAGATTTCCACGAGAATGGTAAGTATCTTTTCTGCATCCATCTTGCCCCCTCCCGCCCTACCTGCCTAGTACAGCAACAAATCTCTCCTTCTTTTCTTATGTTTTCGTTCTTTTGATAATAACTACACTACCAGTCCTTTTTATTTCTAAGTTCAATATCTATCAACCATTTTCATAAAATAGCTGAATAAAATTCACTTTTATGTTATTATCCATATTAGAAGGTTGATTTTCCATCGCCGTGCACTTCGATGGTGACGTATAACAAAAGTATAATGTACTATAAAAATAATATAGTGTTTTAGCTACTGTTGATAATTACACGGTTATTTTTGAGCCGACTATTGCCGTCATTGAATTAATATAATCACTCCCAGCCATAATCAAAATATAAAGGAGGTACATCCTATGCCATTACCAAAAGAAAACACTTACACAACTGATTACATCTACTCTCTTCCAGAGGGGCAGCGTGCAGAACTGATTGATGGAGTTATTTACGACATGGCACCACCAAACAGATTGCATCAAAAACTTGTTATGAATTTATCAGCAGAAATCCGTAACCATATCAAAAAAAACAACGGTTCTTGTGAAGTCTATCCTGCCCCATTTGCCGTCTTTTTGAATAAAGACGATAAAACATACGTTGAACCGGATATCAGCGTTATTTGCGATAAATCAAAACTGGATGACCGCGGATGCAATGGTGCACCCGACTGGATTATCGAAATTGCATCTCCAAGTACGAAACGAATCGATTACGGTGTAAAGTTATTTAAATACCGTTCTGCCGGTGTTCGTGAATACTGGATTGTGAATCCCCCTATGCAGACTGTTAATGTATATGATTTGGAAAAAGAAGAACTGACAGACCAGTACAGTTTTGATGACAATATACAGGTATGCATTTACGATGACCTGACAATCAATATTGCAGAATTACTAAAATAAATAAAAATCGCCCCTGGTACTGGAATACCAAAGGCGAAACACATTGCTCCGAAGATACAATGCCCTGAACAAGCATATTGTATCATTCGAAGCAGCCAAACGCAAGCGGAACAGAAGTTCTATGCTGGCTGTTATTTTTATACACTTTTTTAAGGAGGAGCAAACATGATTGTATGTGGAATCTACCCTAGAAAGTCCAAGGCAAACGACAATTCCGAATCAATGCAGATGCAGATTGATATGTCCACGGAACACTTGAAAAAGCGCTTTAGTGGGCAGGAAATAAAAATCATCGTATACGATGGGGATTACGCCATTACCGGACATTCCATCAAGAAGCGCAAAGACTTCCAGCGGATGATGAATGACGTCCGAAGCGGCTATTTGAACGTCATCGCCATCTACAAATACGACCGCGTGGCAAGGAATATGTACGACTTCGTCTGCCTTTACCACGAGTTAGAAAAACACCACTGTGATTTAATCTCTATCACCCAGCAGATTGATACCACCACCCCGGCGGGGAAACAGATGATGTACCAGATGGCGGGATTCGCTGAATACGAGTGGGAAATGACCTCTGCCAGATATAAGGACACTGCCAAATATAAAATTCAGAGCGGCTACGCTTACACTGGAAACGTTCCGACCGGATATAAAATTGAAATGATTGACGGACATAAGCGCATCGTGAAGGACCAGCCAGAAGCTGTCATGGACATTTTCAACTATTACCGCAATTGCAAGAGCAAGCGCGCCACTGTCGTATATGCAAGGGAAAAATGGTTTCCGGATTTTACGCCAAACAAATTTAACACGATGCTGAACTCTGACCTGTTTATCGGGAAGTGCCGGGATAATCATAATTTCTGTGAGCCATACTTCACGGAAGCCGAGTTTGACGAGCTTCGCAGCATCACACAGATAAAACTCACTCCATCCGGCAATATTTATCTCTTTACCGGGTTAATCCGCTGTCCGCTGTGCGGCGCATCCATGTGCGGCATCTATGCAAACCGTAAGATGCCTGCCACGAAGCGGAAGTATTACACCTATTACCGCTGTTCGAAGGGCAGCAAGTTCAAACTACACAAAATCAACTCTCTCAATCAGGACACCGTAGAAAAATATCTTCTGGAACATCTGGATGAAGAGCTGGATAAGGTAATCGTTCAGTCGAGAACGGAAACGGATTCCGGCGCCAAAACAATGCTTTCGCAGCAGCTTGAAGATTTACCGGGCGAACTCCGGCGCGTGAATTATATGTTTGAAAAGGGGCGGATTACAGAGCAGGAATATGAATCAAAATACAGCTCCCTGCAGTTTAAGATTGAGGAGCTTTCAAGAGAAATGAATCAGAATCACGAAGAGCGGATTTTAGCGCTCATGGAATCTATCCCGGAAAACTGGCGGGAAATTTACGATAAGCTGACGCAGAAAGGAAAACAGGAATTCTGGCACCGGATTCTCTCCGGCATCACCATTGATGAATCCTTTGGAATCACAGGCTTTTCTTTTATATGATAAAATTTGTAGTAACTTATGCTCTTCCTGGGGTTCCATGGACAGCTCAAGTGGAGGCGTATCAAGCGTAAGTGTATCGGAATTTCCAGATTCATCTGTGTTTACCTCCTCAAGTGTCCGGTCGGGTTCCCCGGAATAAGACAGGGTAATCTGCGCATTTTTGATTGGATTTCTGGTAGCAGTTCCAATAACTGAAATGCGCAGCGTTCCCGTGTCAATATTGTTGTTTTGCGTATACCTAGTTTCAGACATAGCAACCTCAAAAATTTGTTCGCTTTATTCTATGCGGCAAAAAAAAGAATGTGTATTCTGCACGCAAATACACACTCCTTCTTATATGTTCAGACACACGGTTTCCCGTGCCAGCAGACTCCTTTTATTCTACTGTTACTACTTTTGCCAGATTTCTTGGCTTATCTACATCAAATCCCTTATCGGAAGAAACATAATATGCCAGCAGCTGCAATGCAACCGACGCAGGCATTACCATAAATTCATCGTGCATATCCGGAAGCTTGAATACATCGTATTCGTTTTCCAGTCCATCGGCAATCTTTTCCTTGATAAAAAGTACCACCGATGCCCCGCGGGAACGCACTTCCTTGATGTTGGAAAGCTCCTTTGAGAGCAGTTTTTCCTGTGTCACGGCTGCCACAACCGGCGTATCATTTGTGATGAGCGCAATCGGTCCATGCTTTAATTCACCGGATGCGTAAGCCTCCGAATGAATGTAGGAAACCTCCTTTAGTTTCAAAGAGCCTTCGAGCAAAATGGAATAATCGAGTCCTCGCCCAATCATAAATAAATCTTTTGCTTCGAGCACTTTGTTTGCAAGCACGTGTATCATGCGGCGGTCCTCAAGCACCTTCTTGATGACATCCGGCACACGCTGCAGCTCTCTGATAAAACTCTGGGTCTGCTCCACATCAAACACGCCCCGAAGCTGCGCCATTTTTGCCACAACCAGATAAAAGACAGCAAGCTGTGTCGTGTATGCTTTCGTACTTGCCACAGCAATCTCCGGGCCTGCATTCGTATAAAGCACATAATCGCTCTCTCTTGCAATCGAAGAACCCTTCACATTGATAATGGAAAGACATTTCGCTCCACGGCGTCTTGCATATTTGACTGCCTCTAAGGTATCAATCGTTTCACCGGACTGGGAAACTGCTATTACAAGTGTCTTATCATCAATTACCGGGTCGGAATACATAAACTCTGATGCCATTTCAACATCAATGTGCATATGGAGAATGGATTTCACAAGCGCCTGTGCTACTAATCCGGCATGCATAGCGGTTCCGCATGCTACCACACAGATTCGCTCACAGCCTGTGAAAAGTTCATCCGGGATTTCCTCCGCAGAAAAATCTGGCATTCCGCCTTTGATGCGATTTGCAATCGTATTGGCAATGGCATCCGGCTGCTCCATAATCTCTTTTTCCATATAAAACGGATAGCCGTTCTTTCCGGCACTGTTTAATTCCCAGTCAACCTCCAAAAACTCCGGCTCCTTCACCGTTCCATCAAAATCCTTTAACACGAGCTTATCCTTGTGAAGCTCTAAGATATGGTATTCTGGTACGACAAAATAGCGGTTCGTAAACCGGCAGAGTGCGGTAAGGTCTGATGCTAACATGGCGCCTTCCTTGCAGAGTGTAGCGACAATCGGGCTTACATTTCTGGAAGAATAAATGACATCTTTTTTGTCTGCAAATAAAATCACAAGCGCAAATGTTCCCTTTAACTTGGAAACAGTCTTTTTGATTGCCTCATCCGGGTCACCGGTATAAAAATGGTCGAGTAATGCAGCTACGACTTCACTGTCTGTCTCAGACTGCAATTTATCCTGCAAATTGTAATCTGCAATCAGTTCCCTGTAATTCTCGATGATTCCGTTGTGAACCAGAGTCACTTTTCCCACTTTATGTGGATGTGCATTCACATCATTCACTCCACCGTGGGTTGCCCAGCGGGTATGACCGATTCCGCAGTGGGACAATATTTTCTCAGAAGCACAGATGGCACGCAGGTCACTCACACGTCCGGCACACTTATATACCTTCGTCTCTCCCGATGTCTCATCGCAGACACCGATTCCCGCGCTGTCATATCCACGGTATTCCAACAGTTCCAGTGCGTCGAGTAAAATCTCTTTCACGTCCTCACTGCCTGTATAACCTATAATTCCACACATAAATTTTCCTCATTCTTTCTATCTATCTCAGTCGACTTTTATTCTAACGTTTCTATATCCATGAGCCCGTATTTGTTTTGCAGTCACCCGCATATTTGCCGGTCTCTGACGCACTGGAAGGTACGGAAAGGCATCCGCCGAATCTTCGATCACCTTTCTCCTCGTCAACCTGCCATAAGGCAGGTGCATGGCGCTTTGGGAAAATTTATCTGCTGTCAGGGGAACCGTATGTCTGAACATACAATCCTATTTGATTTTCAAGGTACGCTTCAACGGTATTACTATACTATGATATGACCAAAAAGTCCAGTTGTCATTTGCCGGAAAAAGAAAAACTCTCTTTACCGAATCAGTTGCCTCCGATAAAGAGAGTCTTTTTCTCCTGCGCAAATTCCCTGTCATAGAATTGCGTAAAAAATACCTTTTAATTATTTCACTTCTACGGTCCAGCCGTACTTATCTTCAAGTCTTCCCCACTGGATACCGGTTAAGGTATCGTATAATTTCTGGGTCAATTCACCAATCTGGAAATTATTGATGGTTACAACGTCGTCTTTGTAACGAAGTTCGCCAACCGGAGAAATAACAGCGGCTGTACCGGTTCCGAATACTTCTTCGAGTGTGCCGTCATGTCCGGCTTTCATCAGGTCATCTACAGAAAGTCTGGTCTCATTTACCTTGTAACCCCAGTCACGGAGCAGACGAATCATGGAATCTCTGGTAACACCTGGAAGAACGGTTCCCTCAATCGGTGCAGTGTAGATTTCACCGGCAATCTTGAACATGATGTTCATGGTTCCAACTTCCTCTACATACTTGCGGTGCTCACCGTCTAACCATAATACCTGGGAATATCCCATCTTCTCTGCCTTAACCTGTCCTAAGATAGAACCTGCATAGTTACCACCGCA
>JBNMKM010000041.1:0-24188 GCA_050874345.1 Roseburia sp.
GCATCGAACTGTGGATGTAATAATGTATCTAAGTTACGAGGATCGATCATTAATACTGCTTCTTCCTCTGTCTTACGTCCTTCATCAACAAGGTCGTAAGCGATCTTTAATGCTGCAGGAGCTGTTCTCTTACCGTTACGGCACTGTAACATATAGAGTTTCTTGTTCTCAACTGTGAACTCCATATCCTGCATATCATGGTAGTGATTTTCAAGAGTCTCACATACTTTTAAGAATTCAGCGTAAGCTTCTGGGAATTCCTGCTCCATCTGTGCGATTGGCATTGGAGTACGAACACCGGCAACTACGTCTTCACCCTGTGCATTGATTAAGAACTCACCCATAAGTTTGTTCTCACCTGTAGCAGGATCACGTGTGAATGCTACACCTGTACCGGACTCGTTATTTAAGTTACCGAATACCATTGGCATTACGTTTACTGCAGCACCCCAGGAATATGGGATATCGTTATCACGACGATATACGTTTGCACGTGGGTTGTCCCATGAACGGAATACAGCTTCGATAGCAAGCTTTAACTGTTCAACAGGATCAGACGGGAAATCAGTACCTAACTGATTCTTGTACTCAGCCTTGAACTGCTCTGCTAATTCTTTCAAATCAGCTGCGGTAAGGTCAATATCGAATTTAACGCCTCTCTTCTCTTTCATCTTGTCGATAAGCTGCTCGAAATATTTCTTACCAACTTCCATAACGACATCAGAGAACATCTGGATGAAACGTCTGTAGGAATCATATACGAAACGCTCGAATGCTGGATCCGGGTTTCCTTTAATCATTGCTGCAACTACTTCGTCATTTAAACCAAGGTTTAAGATTGTGTCCATCATACCAGGCATAGAAGCTCTTGCTCCGGAACGAACAGATACTAATAATGGATTCTGAAGATCACCGAATTTCTTTCCGTTAATCTCTTCCATTTTCTTAACGCCTTCCATAGCCTGTGCCATGATTTCGTCGTTAATTTTACGTCCATCTTCGTAATACTGTGTACAAGCCTCTGTTGTAATTGTGAAGCCCTGCGGTACCGGAAGACCGATACTTGTCATCTCAGCAAGGTTTGCACCCTTTCCACCGAGAAGATTACGCATGGTCATGTCGCCTTCGCTGAACATATAAACCCATTTGTTTGCCATTTTGACTATTCCTCCTAAATCAATTTACTCTAGAAAAGTGCGTGTCCCTAATACGCACATACATATATTAACATAATTATGATTATTTGCAACAATTTTTTTGTTATTTTTTTGTCATTTTTTGTATGTATTTCACAATTCGAAATCATGTTTCATTATGTGGAACCACTTTCAGTATCTGTTATTTCTTTTTCCACTTTGCATAAAGTGTTATTTTTCCGGTACTGCCCTTCTTAATGGAGGTTACCTTCCTAGTACATTTCTTGTCGCGGTACCATCCCTTAAACACATATCCCTTTCTCGACGGATTTGCCAGCTTAATGGTCTTTGAAGTAACCGTATACGTTTTCGGATTTTTCTTATGATTCTTTCCTCCGTTTAATTTGTAGGTAATGGTATACTTTTCCTTTGCCCACTTTGCATATAATGTTACTTTTCCGGTACTGCCCTTCTCTATGGCAGTCACCTTTTTCTTGTAATTTTTATCACGATACCATCCTTTGAACACGTATCCTTTTTTTGACGGGTTCGCCAGTTTTATCGTCTTTGAAGTGATATTATATGTCTTCGGATTCTTCTTATGATTCTTTCCTCCGTCCAGCTTGTATGTAATCTGATACTGTGTTTTTTTCCACTGGGCATATAAAGTTACAACCTCATCCTCATTTTCTGTCAGATTTTTTACACAGGCATTTTCCTTATAAAGGGTTCCCTTTCCGTCTGCCTGCGTATTCCAGCCTGCAAAGGTATAGCCCTTCTTCTGATAGCTGTTATCAAGACATTCCTCTTCATTTGCCGCACACAGTCTGATACCCATTTCTCCTTTTGTTGCGCCATTTCCATCAAATTTTATTTTATAAAGGTATGGACACACAGTAACCGTAACGTCCTGTTTAAATGCGTCTGCATTAATTTTATCTTTGGATAGACTGGTTATTACATATATTTTTTCAGGTCCGTCTGTCGTTTCCCAGGAAAATGCTTCGCTTCCAATCTCCGTAACAGTCTCTGGCAGCCTTATCACCCCAAGCAGACTGCTGTCCTCATAAAATGCGTGATCTTCGATTGTTTTTACCGCAGTCCCGGAAAGGTCAAGTTCCCCTGTTAAATTTTTACAGGATGCAAAAGCATATCTGCCAATAGCCGTTAATGTTTTGGGAAATTTCACGGTTTTTAACGCACTGCAGCCGTAAAATGTACTATATCCAATTTCCGTTATATTGTTTGGCAATTTCAAATTTTTCAACGCACTACAACCTTCAAATGTGCCTTCTAATTTCGTTATTCCGGTCTGGGATAAGTCCACTTCTTCTAACGAGGTGCAGTTTAAAAATGCTCTGTCAAGCGATGTTAAAGTTTCTGGCAGTTTTACCGTTTTTAATGCTGTACAGCCATTATAAGTACTGCCCCATATTTCTGTTAATGGAAGTCCGGATAAATCTGCTTCTTCCAATGAAGTACAACCTGCAAACGCATTGCCAATCGACGTTAAGGTTTTTGGCAATTTCACACCTTTTAGTGAACTGCAATTTCTAAATGTACCCTGCATTTGTGTTATCCCTGTCTGGGACAAGTCCACTTCTTCTAACGATGTACAGTTTTCAAATGCACTGTAAATCATTGTTAAAGTTTTTGGTAATTTTACCGTTTTTAAAGAGGTGCAATTTAAAAACAACCTGCTCTCAATTACTGTTATTCCTGTCTGGGACAAATCCGCTTCTTCCAACAGCGTACAGTCTGCAAATACACCCGCTCCATCATTCACTTTCTGCACGTCAATATTTTCAAATCCAGCACACTTTACCTGACGGATGTTCTTATTTTTTACAGCATCTAAGTTAAAATACCAGCTTCCCTTGCTCCATGTATTAGCATTTCTCGGTGTAATCAGACTGTAATATACCCCATCCTTCAACAAACCGTAAATTCTAAATACCTCATGATTTGATAATTCTGCAATCTCCTCCGGTGTCAGGTCAAAATATCCATAAGAATAACCCTGGTACTCCCATTCTTTCTCTGTCGTATAGTGGTTACGACTGCACCATGTAGCATCTGCAAAAATCCATTTTCCATTTTCACTGTCATACGCGGCATTGTACTCATGGGCATACCCCTCTAAGTTCATGGATGGAATTCCAATGGAAATAAGCAATGTGCTCATAAGTTTCGCATAACCGGAACATGCGGCACGCTTTTGCGTATATACCTCATAAGGAGACCAATAACTTGGCTTTTTATTATAATAGGCATAGTCATCGTAATAAGTTCTGTCCGCAACAAATGCTGTAATCGCTTTTATTTTCTCATACTGAGTCGTACAACCAGCGACCGCCTGTAATGCAGCCTGCTTTAATTCTTCATACTGGGCATCTGTCATATATGCCCTCTCGGGGTCCGTTAAAAAGTAATCCGGGTCCGCATACTTATTAATCAGATTCCAGGCCTTCTGTTCCGCTGTAAGGTCTTCTTCACTCACATTTTCTGCATATCTGACGACAGACACCACCTCTGTCGCATCTTCCGTTGGCTCTTCCGTCACTTCTTCCGGTTCGATTACCTCCTCCGGTTCTTCCGTCACTTCTTCCGGTTCTTCTGTTACTTCTTCCTCTTCGGTTACCTCCTCCGGTTCCTCTGTTACTTCTTCCTCTTCGGTTACCTCCTCTGGTTCTTCCGTCACTTCTTCCTCTTCGGTTATCTCCTCTGGTTCTTCTGTCGCTAACTCTATCTCTGTTGATTCCTCTGTGGCTGCCTGCGTATCAAATGGTATTCCGCCGATGAAAATTGCTGCCGCAAGAATGGCAGCGAATCCTTTCTTCATTGTTCCTTTCATAACTCATGATTCTCCTTCATTTGTATTTCACTTCAACTATTTTCAACTTATATGACAAAAGCCGCCACTTCCCAATTATCCTTTTGGAAAGCGGCGGCTCCGTTTTCATTTCAAATTTGTTATTTTACCATGCAAATTTTTTCTCAAAATAAGCATTTAAATCTTCAATCTTTACGCGCTCCTGCTCCATTGTGTCACGGTCACGGACGGTAACTGCACCGTCGGTCTCGGAATCAAAATCATAGGTTACGCAGAACGGTGTACCGATTTCATCCTGTCTGCGGTATCTCTTTCCAATGTTTCCTCTGTCATCAAATTCACAGTTGTATTTCTTGGAAAGCTGTGCATAAACCTTCTCTGCACCCTCGGAAAGCTTCTTGGAAAGCGGAAGCACACCGATTTTAACCGGGGCAAGTGCCGGATGGAAATGAAGAACGGTTCTCATATCCGGCTTTTCTTCGGTACCAATATTCTCCTCGTCATAAGCTGCGCAGAGGAATGCAAGAACTACACGGTCTGCTCCAAGTGACGGCTCGATGACATACGGCACATATCTTTCATTCTTCTCATCATCAAAGTATGTAAGATCCTGTCCGGAAGTATTCTGATGCTGGGTCAAATCATAATCGGTACGGTCAGCGATTCCCCATAATTCTCCCCATCCAAATGGGAATAAGAACTCGATATCGGTTGTTCCTTTGGAATAGAAGCAAAGCTCCTCCGGTGAATGGTCACGCAGACGCATCTCGTCTTCTTTGATTCCAAGAGAAAGCAGCCAGTCACGGCAGAAGCCTCTCCAGTACTGGAACCATTCCAGGTCGGTTTCCGGCTCACAGAAGAACTCTAACTCCATCTGCTCGAACTCTCTGGTACGGAAGGTAAAGTTACCCGGTGTAATCTCATTTCGGAACGATTTTCCAACCTGTCCGATTCCAAACGGAATCTTCTTTCTGGAAGTACGCTGTACATTCTTGAAGTTTACGAAAATTCCCTGTGCGGTCTCCGGTCTTAAGTAAACGGTATTTTTTGCATCCTCGGTTACGCCCTGGAAGGTCTTGAACATCAGGTTAAACTGACGAATATCGGTAAAATTGTGTTTTCCACAGGTCGGACATGGAATCTGGTTCTCCTCGATAAAGTCACGCATTTCTTCCTGACTCCATCCGTCTACAGAACCCTTTAATTCAATCTTTTTCTCTGCTGCAAAGTCTTCAATCAGCTTATCTGCGCGGAAACGCTCATGACATTCCTTGCAGTCCATAAGCGGGTCAGAAAAGCCGCCCAAATGTCCGGAAGCTACCCATGTCTGCGGGTTCATAAGAATCGCACAGTCAACACCTACATTGTAAGGATTCTCCTGAATAAATTTCTGCCACCATGCTCTCTTGACATTGTTTTTCAGCTCCACACCCAGATTTCCATAATCCCAGGTATTTGCAAGACCGCCGTAAATCTCTGATCCCGGATAAACAAATCCTCTTGATTTTGCCAGCGCTACAATTTTGTCCATTGATTTTTCCATAATCTGTTCCTCTCTTATTTATATATGATATAAGTATAAACTTCTGTCTCAAAAGAATCTTCCGGTGTTCCATCCTGCCAGATGGAAACAGTATCTGCCGCTGTCAGCTCCACATCATCCCCGGATACAAAACAAATATTCCCCGGTACTTTCACACTGATATGGTTTGCTTTTATAATCACTGCCTTTAAGCTGCTGTCACCATAGATATCCTGTGACGATGCCGCCGTCTCGGTAACTTTCCCATCCTCGACTGTCTTAAAGTCCACATCAAATCCATAACCATCTGCAAGCGCTTTTACAACTTTGCCCTGATACAGCTCGATTCCGTTAAAACCGACATAATCGTCCACGGTCTTGTACGCTAACGTCAGTTTTGCCACACCGTTTTCTACCGAAAGGTCTTTTAAACTGACTGTATCCTTTCCGTTCGCCGTTGTGTATTGCTCTACTTCCTCTTCCACAAATGACTTTAATTCCTCCTGGCTGTAATAAGACTGGTCAAGCTCGCCTACATCCACGGAAGTCACACCGCCCTTTTTGTCTACGTACACCAAATCAGACTCTGCAGTAATGTTCTCCCCGCACCCGGCAAACAGCATCATGCCAATCAGCACCGACAGGATTATCCCTAATTTTTTTTTCATCATTGCTCCTCCACGCCGTTACCAGCGTTATATTTCACACTGTCATGCTATTATACTATTTTCGATGTGCGATTTCAACCGCTAATCTCCTCAAAAATTTTTAATGATTTAAACGTCCGGTCAATGTATGTAGCAGTATAGCTTTTGAGGATGGTTTCGAGTTCCAGAAGTACTTCCTCGCTGACTGCAAACGTGAACAGTTTTTCCACCGGTGTCGCAAGCACAAACTGCATCGTATAAAGTGCGGACTCCTGCAGATGCAGGACGTTTCCGTTTGCGGGCGTGCCATTCTCCGCTGCCCTGCATGCCGCACAGAGCGTTCCTCCGCGTCTTACCGAAAACCAGTGCAGGTTTTCTCTGCTGCCGCACGATAAGCAGGAAAATACATTCGGCCCCTCCCCGTTTATCGCCATCGCCTTTAACTCATAAATCACGCGTACGAGACGATTGTCGTACTTATCACTCTCAAGCGCACGCAAAGACTGGTATAACAGCTTTAGCATCTGCGTTTCATCCTGATTCTCCTGACAGTAGTAATCTGCAAATTCCAGAAAATAAAATCCGTAATATGCTGCCGTATAGTCTGCCGCAAGTTCGCGGAAATAGTTCTGAATGGTTGTTTTTGCCAGTGTATAGCTGTTTCGTCCCTCAAACAGTTCAAATTCGCCAAAAGAAAAAGGATTCGTCGCAGCCATAAACTGACTGCCAGGTTTTCTGGCACCCCTGGCAAAGGCTGTGATTTTTCCTCTTTCTCTGGTAAGCAGCGTGATTCTCTTGTCATAATCGCCAATCGGCATTACATTTAAGACCATCCCGGTCACTACGATATTCTGTCCCATCCGGTCTTTCTTCCTGTTCTTTCCTTGCAGTGCAAAACTCTAAATAATCAGTTACTTTTCCTGATGCTTCAAATACTTTCCAGGCTTCATCCATGGGCAATCCCTCCTGTCGCTTTTCTAACATTAGGTTGTCCCCGGATTTTTGTTCTATACCAGAAAAAAATTGGCAGTTCCCTTAAGCCCGCTTAGATTTCATCCTTATTGTAACCAAAATTTTTCATCAGATAGTCGCTGTCGCGCCAGTCCTTCTTTACTTTTACCCACAATTTCAGATTCACCTTCGCCTCTAGAAGCTGCTCCATCTCATAGCGGGCATTCGAGCCGATTTTTTTGAGCATCGCTCCACCTTTTCCGATAATAATGCCCTTATGTGACTCCCGTTCGCAGACAATTGTCGCATCAATATCAATGATGTCCTGATTTTTACGCTGTTTCATCCGGTCAATATAGACCGCGATTCCATGCGGAATTTCATCATCAAGTGCATGAAGCGCTTTTTCCCGGATAATCTCAGAAACAATCGCACGTTCCGGCTGGTCAGTAATCGTGTCTTCGTCATAAAACTGTGGTCCGTACGGCAAATATTTAAAAATCATTGAAATGACCGTATCAAGATTCTGTTCCCGCAGTGCGGATGCCGGGACAATCTCCGCAAAATCATAGATTTTGCGGTAGGTATCGATAAATTCAAGCACCTTGTCCTTCTCCACAGTGTCTACCTTGTTAATCACAAGAATCACCGGCGTATTCACTTTTTTGAGCCGTTCTGCAATATGCTGCTCGCCGGCTCCGATAAAATTCGTTGGTTCCACTAACCAGAGAATCACGTCCACTTCATTTAACGTGCTCTCCGCTACGTTTACCATATATTCCCCAAGCTTGTTTTTTGCCTTATGAATTCCAGGCGTATCCAAAAAGACAATCTGTCCGCGCTCCATATCGGTATACACCGTCTGGATGCGGTTTCTTGTGGTCTGCGGTTTCTTTGACGTAATCGCAATCTTCTGCCCAATCAAATGATTCATCAATGTGGATTTTCCAACGTTTGGTCTTCCAATAATCGTTACAAATCCGGATTTAAAACTTTCGTTCATTTTTATCCTCTTATCCATTCAGATTTTTCAGTTCTTTAAACATCTCTCTGCCGTCTTTTAAGCACTCTTCATTTCCAATGACACAGAGATTGCCATCAGACAATACTGCCTCAATGAGCGGTTTTAACGCCCGGATATCGGCATCTGTTGCCCCGATGACCTCATCACGTTCCTTTTGAATCTCTTCCTCGGAAATTCCCTGCAGATAAGCAGTCATGGAACGGGCTCCCTTTGCATTCGGATTCAACGGCGTATCCATATCACTGATAGTTCCAATAATATACTTGGTCATATCATGTTCATCTGCAGTAAACGCATCGAGATATTCCGGAATGTGATCATAAATCTCGTTTGTCTTCTGAAGATTCGGATCACGGTAGGAAACAAAGTATGTGTCTCCGTTTCGCATATAGCTGTTCATACAGCCGTAGGCACCGCCCTTTACCCGGACATTAATCCACAGATAGTCATATCCCATGATGACTTTTAAGATCTTAAGCGCACCCTGATAGCTGTAGCCGTGATTTAAGAAGTTTCCGGAGCGCGCTACATACTGCACCTGGGAAGCGTCCATAAATCCTTCGTTTTTCTGGTCATCTAACGTTATCGTATCAATGGTCTCCCCCTTTACAGAAAGAGCTGCGCCACGGTTTGATTCAAGAGCTGCGCAGAAAGCCTTTAACTCCTGCTCTAACGGTGCAAAGCCCTCTGCATCACAAGTGACGCTCACAAGCAGTCTCTCCGGCACAAAAATAAAACGCACCAGTTCACTGAGACGTCCAATCAACTCCTGTTTTTTCTCTTCAAAATGTGCTTCATAATCTGCCACTACTTCATAGCATCCGATTCCACCGGTCGCATCCTGACAATAGGACGCCTTTGAGAAATAGGACATGGAACGGTTAGCTGCCACGGCGTGTCCTGCACTGCTTAATCCCGACTGCAATCTGGTCTTTGCCTGCGCCACGATTTCCTGGATACGCTTCTCATCGGAAATTTTGGAAGTTAAAAGCATCTCTTTGATTAACCCAAACGCATCCGGCAGTTTGCCGTCTAACACACGTGTGCTGACTTCAAACTTGAATTTTAACTGATCGGCTGATTTTGTATCCGGATAAATGCCAATGCTGCATCCAATTCCACCGGTCTGGATGTTGATTTCATTTGCAAGGTCTGCATAGCTGTAGTGCTCTGTATCGACATAGCCGAGTACCACCTTCAACAGTCCAAGGTACGGAAACAGTTCTACCGGAACATCCTTTATGTCAAACATCAGGTTCAGATAATCAATTCCGCCCGCATACATCTCATGCCATACCACCGGAACCCCATTCATCTGCAGTTCCTGATTCAGAAGCGGCGCTGCTTCTTTTTTCATATCTTCCCGCTTTAACATCGGGATTTTCTCCAAATCTTCCCGCGGAGACGGCTCTTCCTGATACTGCTTTAAGTGTCTGGTATCCTCCACGAGCGCCTTAATCTGCTCTTTCGTCAGTCCTGCCTTATAATCCGCAAGCTTCTTCTCAAGTGCTGCATCCTTCTTTGCGTTTAATCCTTTTTCCGGCTCAATAATTACAATTGTCGCATGATTATTGGAAAGAAGATACTGCTCAATCAGTTTCTCAAAATATCCGGTCTCCACCTGTTCTTTTAAGAAACGGAAGGTTTCAAGTTCTTCAAGGTAAAGAAACGGCTTTGTATCATCATAAAGCCAGCTCTCCATACACTGGATTCCATATAAAAGTCCCTTCGGGAACTGTCCGAAATCTGCCTCACGGAAACGGAATTCCAGGCTGTTGATTCCTGCCAGCAATGCTTTTTTGTTGATTCCGTTTTTCACCTGTTCCTCTAACGTCTCACGGATGACTTTTAAGAAACGCTCTTTTTCAGAAAGGTTCGTATTCTTGGCGATAATTGAAAATGTCGGCTGATAGGAGCCGCTGTCATAGCCACCGACAATGTCCTTTCCGATTCCGGCATCAATAAGCGCCTGCTTTAACGGTGCTCCCGGAGCAGAAAGCAGTGCATAATCAAGCACATCGAATGCCTGGCATAATTCTTTGTCAAGCGCTGTTCCAATTACCAGGTTATAGGAAATATAGGTGTTGTCCTCTTCGCTCTCCGTAGAAGAAATGGAATATTTTTTGCGTACCTCAATCGGCTTCTCAAAAGTTTTCTGAAAACGGATAGCTGAGTCTAACTCGATTGCCTCGTAATGGCTTAAATACTCGCGGTCCATCCAGTCCAATTTCTCTGCAATGTCCATATTTCCATATAAATAAATATAGGAATTGCACGGATGATAATATCTGCGGTGGAAATTTAAGTACTGCTCATACGTCAGCTCCGGAATATGATCCGGGTCACCGCCGGACTCATTTGCATAGGAAGTATCTGGAAACAGGGAATTTAAAATTTCACGCTGTAACACATCATCCGGGGAAGAAAACGCACCCTTCATCTCGTTGTATACCACTCCATTGATGGTAATCGGTGCATCTTCTGACTCAAGCTCATAGTGCCAGCCTTCCTGCTTGAAGATTTCCTCGTGTTTATAGATGTTCGGATGAAATACTGCATCCATATAAACACTCATAAGATTCTGAAAATCCTTGTCATTGCAGCTTGCAACCGGATACATGGTTTTCTCCGGATAAGTCATCGCATTTAAAAAGGTATTCAAAGAACCCTTCACCAGTTCTACAAACGGGTCCTTGACCGGATATTTATCCGAACCGCAGAGTACAGTGTGCTCGATAATATGTGGAACACCTGTGGAATCCTCCGGCGGAGTACGGAATCCAATATAAAACACTTTATTTTCATCGTCATTGGATACCACGGCAATTCTTGCGCCGCTTTTCTTGTGGCGGAAAATCAATCCCTCCGAATGAATATCTGCAAGTGGTTTCCTGTCTACAAGCTCATAAGCTGTCAAGTCTGATAATTTCATAATTCTGCTCCAATTCTTTGCTTTTTCGTTTCTGCTGCCAAGTATAGCATATTTTTTCCAATCCGCCTATCCCTTAGCCGTAACTGCTTCTTTCTTATGCTTCTGGTACTCCCGCAGCCTTCTCTTCAATTGTCCCTGCTCAAGCGGCGCAAATAAAAGGTCGGATGCCAGTCCCGCTAACACACTGTTTTTCACCTGTGACATATTACCTTCATGGCAGACGGCAACAATCGTCACACTCTTTGCCCACGGCTGATTGGCAAGAAGCTTCCACATTTCTTCGCCATCATCCAAAGCCTCCGATACATCTACATAAATTGCAATGGTCTGCTGTTTTTTCTTCTGATAAAGGCCACATAGTTCTTCTATGGAAGAAACACTTTCCACCTGTAAGGGCTGACGGAAAATAAGTTCCATTGTACTTAAAAGGTTCCTGCATTTCGTCCACACCAGAACCATATGGGAATCCTCAAACGTCACCTGTACGGCTTCGCTGTACTCTGTATAACAGCCCTTTCCTTTTTTCTTTGAAACATAAAGTGCCTCATCCGCCTTTTTAAATAACGGTTCGTACTCGATTCCGCTTTCATCCGAAAATGCCATTCCAATGCTTACAGATACACAATCCGGAATGGAAAGATTTTCTTTTTTGCGGAGAACATCCACGATGTTTTGTGCCTTGCGGTATGCGTTTTCCCGCTCGTTCACATTCTTCATAAAAACCATAAATTCGTCGCCACCGATACGTCCGACAATATCGCTGCCGCCAAACTGCATGGAAATGATTCCTGCAACAACACTGATGACATGGTCGCCCACATCATGTCCCAACGTGTCATTCACATTTTTAAAATTATCAATATCTATCATAAGAATGGCATGATTTTCATTCGGATATTCCTCTAAAATCTGTTTTGCCATCTTTTCTGCCGTTGCCTTGTTGAGAAGTTTTGTCATCTCATCAATTTCTGCTTTTACTTTCAGTTCTTCCTGCTCTTTGAGCATCACATTGAGTCTCCTCTGTGACTCAAGAACATTATTAATGCGCGAAACGGCAATCTCAGGCTTTATCGGCTTGTTTAAAAATTCTCTTGCTCCAAGCCTAAATGCCTCTACCTGCGTTTCATTATCGTCACTCGTAGTTAAGACAACTACCGGAATTCTTGCAAACTTCGGTGATAATGCTCTTCTTTTGAGCACCTCAAACCCATCTATTCCCGGCATCACCAGGTCAAGCAACACTAAGTCTATCTGTGTTTCTCCCCGTTCGATTAATTCAAGACATTCCTCTCCGCTCGTTGCTTCTATCAGTTCAAAGGCATCTTTAAGTGCCTGCATCAGCACGACCCGCTGGAGTTTAGAATCATCCACAATCAACAGAGTTTCTTTCTTTTGTTCCATTTTTTACTACTCTCCTTAGTTACAATCGCCTGTTTCTTTTGGAATGTTATCTACAGTTGTCTCTATTATGCAAAAAGGATGCCCACCCTGGACATCCTTCTCTCGGTTACCTGTTAGATGTATGAATTATGCAATACGGGATACGTTTGCAGCCTGAGGTCCCTTTGCTCCCTCAGTTACTTCAAACTGAACTTTCTCCCCATCCTTTAACTCTTTAAATCCGTCCATATTCAGTGCGGAAAAGTGTACAAATACATCATTTCCCTGCTCATCTGAAATGAATCCATAACCCTTTTTTGCGTTGAACCATTTTACTGTTCCCTGCTGCATAGCTTTTAAATCCTCCTAATACATAGATAACATCTGTTTGTCCTGATGACAAGTCAAAATTAGCATATCTTACGTTTTTTGTCAATCATTTTTAAAGTCTATTGTTTAATCTGCACATCAATCTGCTGATACGGGATGGAAATACCGTGTTCATCAAGCGCATACTTGATGTTTTCGGTCAGACGCCACTTTGCAGACCAGTAGTTTTCGGCCGCCACCCAGATGCGCACGCCAAGCTCCACAGCAGAATCCCCGAGATTATTGACAAATACCACCGGTTCCTCCTCTGCAATTCTCGCTTCATCCTCCTCGGCAAGTTTCAACAGCACTGCCTTTGCCTCCCGGATATCCGCCTCATAACCGATTCCGACAAGAATATCCACTCTTCTTCTCTCTACATGTGAGACATTTGTAATACTGCTGTTGGAGAGTGTTCCGTTTGGAATGACAATCAGTTTATTATCCGCTGTGAGCAGTTTTGTGTAAAAAACAGAGATTTCTGTAACCGTTCCCTCAATTCCACTGCCGTTTACCACAATGTACTCTCCGACACGGAATGGTTTTAAAATCAGAATTAATACGCCGCCTGCAAAATTTGACAGGCTCCCCTGCAATGCAAGTCCGATGGCAACACCCGCAGAACCTAATACTGCTACCGCCGAGGTCGTGGCGATTCCAAACAATCCCATGATGATAAAAATTAATATTACGTACAGCCCGTACTTGATGACCGGCGTCACAAACTGTTTCACACCCTCATCCGCGCCCGCCTTGTCCATGGAACGACGCACCATTTTCACGATGGCGCCAATAATTTTTCCGCCGATAATATAAATTACAATTGCAATTACAACCTGGAGTGCAAAGTTCAGCAAATCCGGAATCAGTCCTTCTAACCAGCTCCGAATCAGTCCCGGATTCTTTGCCACCTCCTGCAATCCTTCCTGTGCCTCGTTCACAAATGTTTCGAGTGCCTCTGTGGAATTTTCTGTCATACGGTACTCTCCTCCTCTTATCTGCAATTCATCCTTATGGTTCTATTTCATGGATAAACAATCCGCTGCGCAGTTTCGGCTCAAACCAGGTGGACTTCGGCGGCATCAGTCTTCCCGCATCTGCCACGGCAAACAATTCACCAATAGATGTCGGATACATTGCAAATGCAACCGCACAATCATCTGCACACCGACGCACCAGTTCGTCTGTTCCACGAATACCTCCGACAAAATCAATCCGTCCGTCTGTCTTTGGGTCTCCGATGCCAAGCACCGGCTCTAACAGCAGATTCTGTAACAGCGAAACGTCAAGGCTTGCGACCGGATCGTCCGCAGGGATATCCTCTGTGTGAACCGCACACCGATACCAGTGTCCGTCAAGATACATGGAAAATTCTCCTTTTTTTGCCGGATGCACATCCATTCCGTCCCCTATTTCTTCCACCTCAAAAAGTTCTGATGCTTTCTTTACGAATTCCTTGATGGAATAGCCATTCAAGTCCCGTACAACACGGTTATAATCCATAATCATCAGTTCCTCATCCGGGAATAATACAGAAAGGAAATAGTTAAATTCCTCACTGCCGTCATAATCCGGATGCGCAGCGCGGCGCTTTAACCCAACCTTCACGGCAGAAGCCGCACGGTGATGTCCATCTGCAATATAAATTGCACCAATTTTTTCAAAAGCATCCCTAATTGCTGCAATTTCTGCTTCTCCGGAAATCACAAACACCCGGTGTCTGATTCCGTCCTCCGAGGTAAAATCATACTCCGGCTCTCCCTCTTTGGTTCTGTTTACAATTTCATTGATGGCAGTGTTGGCACGGTATGTCAGAAAAATCGGTCCGGTCTGGGCACTGCAGCAATCCACATGATGGATACGGTCCTCTTCCTTTTCCGACCGCGTGTTCTCATGTTTTTTTATCACACCGTTCTGGTAATCATCAATGGAAGCACACGCCACAATTCCCGTCTGGACTCTCCCGTTCATCGTGAGTTCATACAGATAGTAACATGATTTTTCATCACGGATAAAGGAACCGTCTTCAACCATCCCCCACAAAAGTTCTTTTGCCTTTTGATAAACTTTCTCATCATACATATCTACAGAAGCCGGAAACTGTGTCTCCGGGCGGTCAATCCGTAAAAAGGATTCCTTATGCCGCTCTACCTCTGCTGCTGCCTCTTCTCTGTTATAAACATCATAAGGGAGGGCTGCAATCTGTGCAGCCTTCCCTTTTTCTGGCCGGATGCTTATAAATGGTCTTATATTTGCCATATCCCCTATAATGCACCTTTCACTTCTATTTTACTTTCCGTACACGAAGAACGCCCTCGGTCTTTGCAAGCTTCTCAATAACTTCATCTGTCACCGGTGAGTCCACATCAAGCAATGCATATGCGTAATCCCCTTTGGACTTGTTTGCCATTCCTGCAATGTTGATGCCGTCTTCTCCTAAGATTGTAGTGTACTGGCTGATCATACCGCTGACATTCCGGTGTAAGATACCGATTCGTCCGGCAGTTGTGCAGGCTGCCATGCTGCAATCCGGGAAATTGACAGAGTGTACGATATTACCGTTTTCCATGTAATCACGGATTTCGCGCACTGCCATGATAGCACAGTTATCTTCGGACTCTGCAGTAGATGCGCCAAGGTGCGGTGTCACGATGCATCCCTTTGCGCCAACGGTAGTCTGGTTCGGGAAATCTGAAACATATTTCTTTACCTTTCCGGCTGCAAGTGCTTCCACCATTGCCTCTTCGTCTACCAGTAAATCTCTTGCAAAATTCAGAACAATAGTCGTCGGTTTCATCATTGCGATTGCTTCTGCATTAATCATTTTTTTGGTGGAATCCAAAAGCGGCACATGGATGGTGATGTAATCACATTCTTTGTAGATTTCTTCCACATTGCTGATATGCTTTACACTGCGGGACAGATTCCATGCAGCACTGACAGAAATATAAGGGTCATATCCGTATACGTCCATTCCCATATGAACGGCTGCATTTGCAACTAAAACACCGATTGCTCCAAGTCCGATGACACCTAATTTCTTTCCGGCGATTTCGGTTCCGGCAAAATTTTTCTTCTGTTTCTCTGCGGTCTTTGCAATGTTCTCATCGTTCTGGTTATCAAGACACCACTCGATACCGCCTACGATATCACGGGAGGCATAGAGCATTCCGGCAAATACCAGTTCCTTGACACCGTTTGCATTGGCGCCCGGTGTATTGAATACGACAATTCCCTTTTCTGCGCATTTGTCCAACGGAATATTGTTGACACCGGCTCCTGCTCTTGCAACGGCAAGCAAATTGTCCGGAAGTTCCATCTCATGCATGGAAGCGCTGCGGACTAACGCTGCGTCAGCGTCTTTTAAGTCCTCTACCTTCTGATAATCCTCTGAAAAAAGATTCAGTCCAACGGCTGCAATTGGGTTTAAACAATTATACTGGTACATCAGGCATTCTCCTCCTCAAATTTCTTCATAAATGCAACTAATTTCTCTACGCCTTCCTTCGGCATTGCATTGTAGATAGATGCACGCATACCGCCTACGGTACGGTGTCCCTTTAAGTTTACAAAGCCTGCTGCCGTCGCTTCTTTGACGAATTTGGCATCGAGTTCTTCATTTCCGGTTACAAACGGTACATTCATCAGAGAGCGATCCTTTGGAACGACCGTTCCGTGGAACATTTTACTCTGTTCTAAGAAATCATACAGGATTTTTGCCTTCTCCTCGTTGCGCTCTTTCATGACAGAAAGTCCGCCCATCTTCTTTAACCACTTGAACACCTTGCCGCAGATGTAGATTCCGTAAGCAGGCGGTGTATTGTAAAGAGAATCATTGTCTGCATGAATCTTATACTTTAACATGGTCGGTGTTCCCGGAAGGGTATCTTCTGTAATCAAATCCTCACGGATAATGACGATAACGACACCTGCCGGTCCGATATTCTTCTGCACACCGCCGTAGATAATTCCATATTTGCTCACATCTACCGGCTCGGATAAGAAGCAGGAAGAAACGTCTGCCACTAATGTATGTCCCTTCGTATTCGGCAGTTCCTTATACTTTGTTCCATAAATGGTATTATTTTCACAGATGTATACATAATCCAAATCTTCCGGAATATCCAGATCTGAACAGTCTGGAATATAGGAGAATGTTTTATCCTCCGATGATGCCAATTTCACTGCTTCCCCGTAAATCTGTGCTTCCTGATATGCTTTCTTTGCCCACTGTCCGGTCACAATGTATCCTGCCTTGCGGTTTTTCATCAGGTTCATTGGAATCATGGCGAACTGCTGGGATGCTCCGCCCTGTAAAAACAGTACTTTGTAATTGTCCGGAATGTTCATCAGGTCTCTTAAATCCTGTTCTGCTTCCTTGATAATGTTATCATACACTTTTGAACGGTGGCTCATCTCCATAACGGACATTCCGCTTCCTCTGTAGTCTAACATCTCATCTGCTGCTTCCTGTAATACCTCCTCCGGCAGAACTGCCGGACCTGCTGAAAAATTGTACACTCTGCTCATGTTTCTTCCTCCTCTGATTTCCCTATTTACCCACTTCTTTTTATTTCAGATCCTCCGCTGTAAAAGAAGAACTGATTGCTGCTCCCGGTGCGACCATCGGCCATACCTTATCATCGCAGTCAATGATACAGTCGATTAACACCGGTGTTTTTGCCTCTAATGCTTTTTGTAATGCAAGTGAAAATTCTTCTCTCGTGGTGGCGCGATAGCCGGTTGCCCCCATTGCTTCTGCCAGCTTCACAAAATCCACCCCATCGTCGAGAACTGTCGCTGAATAACGTTTTTCATAGAAAAGATCCTGCCACTGACGTACCATGCCCAATACGTGATTGTTCACGATGACCTCGATAAGCGGCAGTTTTTCACGTACCGCTGTAGCAATTTCATTCATGTTCATACGGAAGCATCCGTCTCCCGCAATGTTAATGACCTGCTTGTCGGGATTCGCCACCTGTGCTCCAATGGCGGCTCCCAATCCGTAACCCATGGTTCCAAGTCCACCGGATGTTAAAAGCGTTCTCGGCTTTGTATATTTAAAATACTGTGCTGCCCACATCTGATGCTGTCCCACTTCCGTCGTAATGATTGCTTCGCCGTTTGTGGCACGGTAAATTTCCTCTACGACAAATGGACCGCTTAATCCTTCTGCCGGATATTTCAACGGATATTTTACCTTGAAGTCCATGACATGTGTAATCCAGTCCGTATGATTTTCCTGGGAAAGTTTTGCATTGATGCGTGTTAAAATTTCTTTCAAATCACCGATGACACAGGCATCCACCGGAATGTTCTTATTAATTTCCGCCGCATCTACATCAAACTGTAAAATCTTTGCCCCGCTTGCAAATTTCTTTGCATTTCCGAGTACACGGTCTGAGAAACGCACCCCTGCTGCAATCAAAAGATCACACTCACTCACGCCGAGGTTTGATGCCTTTGTACCGTGCATTCCGAGCATTCCCGTATACAGGTCATCATTTCCGTCAAAAGCGCCTTTTCCCATCAGGGTATCACAGACCGGTGCATCCACCTTCTTGACAAACTCATGAAGTTCTTTGGAAGCTCCAGAAAGGACTGCGCCGCCTCCCACGAATATGTACGGGCGTTTCGCCTTCTGAATCATGGAGACTGCCGTCTCGATATCTTCTTCCCGGATGGTATCGGTCACCGGCTTCATTTTCTCCGGCACCTTGCTTACATACTCAGTCTTTGCTGCTGTAATGTCCTTTGGGATATCCACAAGCACCGGACCCGGACGGCCTTTCTTTGCAATGGTAAATGCCCTTCTTATCGTATCTGCGAGCTTCGTTACATCCTTCACAATAAAATTATGCTTTGTAATCGGAGTTGTGATTCCCGCAATATCAATTTCCTGAAAACTGTCTTTTCCAAGCAACGGAACGGTCACATTGCAGGTGATTGCCACGATTGGAACAGAATCCATATACGCAGTTGCAATTCCTGTCACCAGATTCGTTGCCCCCGGTCCGCTCGTTGCGAAACACACACCGACTTTTCCGGTACTTCTTGCATATCCGTCCGCCGCATGGGAAGCTCCCTGTTCATGAGACGTTAAGATATGTCTGATTTCTGACTTGTGTTTGTATAATTCATCATAGACGTTAAGGATGGCTCCGCCGGGATATCCGAAAACCGTATCGACTCCCTGCTCCTTAAGACATTCTATGACAATCTGTGCCCCTGTCAGCTCCATGACATTCCTCTCCTTCGCATTTCTTATTTTGTTTCCGGAAGCTGTAAAATTGCTCCACGGTTTCCGGATGTCACAAGTGCTGCGTAACGTTTGAGGTAGCCGGTCGTAACCTTCGGCTCACGCGGCTGCCAGTTTGCTCTCCGCGCTGCTAATTCTTCCTCGGAAACATCTAAGGTAAGTGTCATTTCCGGAATGTTGATTTTGATGATATCGCCTTCTTCTACGAGTGCAATCGGTCCGCCAACGGCTGCCTCTGGGGAAACATGACCGATAGAAGCGCCACGGCTTGCGCCGGAGAAACGTCCGTCCGTAATCAGTGCTACGGAAGAGCCAAGACCCATTCCTGCAATTGCAGAAGTCGGATTTAACATTTCACGCATACCAGGTCCGCCCTTCGGTCCCTCATAGCGGATAACAACCACATCGCCTGCAACGATTTTGCCACCCTTGATGGCTGCAATCGCATCCTCTTCACAGTCAAAGACTCTTGCAGGTCCCTCATGTACCATCATTTCATCACAGACTGCAGAACGTTTTACAACGCTGCCATCCGGTGCAAGATTTCCTCTTAATACGGCAAGACCGCCTGTCTTGCTGTATGGATTGTCTACAGGACGGATAACCTCAGGATTCTTGTTTACCGCATCTTTGATATTTTCTCCGACAGTCTTTCCGGTAACGGTCATACAGTCGGTATGTAACAGTCCGATATCTGCGAGTTCTTTCATAACTGCGTAAACACCGCCTGCTTCATTCAAATCCTCCATATACGTCGGGCCTGCCGGTGCAAGATGGCAAAGATTCGGGGTCTTCTCACTGATTGGATTTGCAAATGCAATATCAAAGTCAAAACCAACCTCATGTGCAATTGCCGGAAGGTGAAGCATACTGTTGGTGGAGCATCCGAGTGCCATATCTACGGTCAGGGCATTTAAGATGGCATCCTTTGTCATGATATCTCTTGGACGGATATCCTTTTTGTACATTTCCATGACTGCCATTCCGGCATGCTTTGCTAACTTGATTCGTTCGGAATAAACTGCCGGGATGGTACCGTTTCCGCGAAGCCCCATTCCAAGTGCCTCTGTCAGACAGTTCATAGAGTTTGCGGTATACATTCCGGAGCAGGAACCACAGGTCGGGCATACCTTCTCTTCATATTCCTTTACCTCTTCTTCTGTCATGGAGCCTGCCGCATAAGCGCCGACTGCCTCAAACATGGAAGAAAGACTTCTCTTCTGTCCTTTTACATGACCTGCAAGCATCGGACCGCCGGATACAAATACGGTTGGCACATTGATTCTTGCTGCTGCCATTAAAAGTCCCGGTACATTTTTGTCACAGTTTGGAACCATGACCAAAGCGTCAAACTGGTGAGCGAGTGCCATGCACTCGGTAGAATCGGCAATCAAATCTCTTGTTACCAGAGAATATTTCATTCCGATATGTCCCATTGCAATTCCATCGCAGACTGCAATTGCCGGAAATACAACCGGAACACCGCCCGCCTCTGCAACGCCGAGTTTTACGGCATTTACAATCTTATCAAGGTTCATGTGGCCCGGAACGATTTCGTTATAAGAACTTACGATTCCGACCATCGGTTTTTTCATTTCTTCTTCCGTGAAGCCAAGTGCATTAAAAAGGCTTCTGTGCGGCGCCTGCTGCATTCCTGTTCTACAGTTGTCACTTCTCATATCTTAATCCTCGCTTCTATCTCAAAATTATATTGTCATTCTCTCATTCTAAAATTCTTACACACGTTCCGCAATCAAATCGCCCATCTGTGCGGTACCAACCTGTGTCACCTCAGATTTTTTCTCCTCTTCCTGTGGCATGATGTCGATGGTGCGGTAGCCTTCTTTTAAGACCTGTCTGACGGCTGCCTCAATTGCATCTGCCTCCCTGTCAAGGTCAAAGGTGTAACGCAGCATCATCGCTGCACTTAAAATCGTTGCAATTGGATTGGCAATTCCTTTTCCTGCGATATCCGGTGCAGAACCGCCGCTCGGCTCATACAGACCAAAGCGTGTGTCATTTAAACTTGCAGACGACAACATTCCGATGGAACCTGTCACCATGCTCGCCTCATCCGAAAGAATGTCTCCAAACATATTCTCGGTCAAAATCACGTCAAACTGCTTCGGGTCTTTCACGAGCTGCATTGCACAGTTGTCTACAAGCATATGCTCATAGGAAACCTCCGGGTAATCGGCTGCTACTTCCTCTACAATCTTGCGCCAGAGTCTTGAAGAATCCAGCACGTTTGCCTTATCGACACTTGTCACCTTCTTGCGGCGCTTCATCGCAATGTCAAATGCGCGTTTTGCAATCCGTCTGATTTCGTTCTCATTATAGGTCAGTGTATCGGTTGCTGTCACAACGCCGTCCACCGTCTCCGTCTTTCTTGCTCCGAAATAAAGTCCGCCGGTTAACTCCCGCATAATCATCATATCAAAGCCATTTCCGATAATGTCATCCCGCAGCGGACAGGCTGCCTTTAATTCTTCGTATAGATATGCCGGTCTTAAATTGGCAAATAAGTTTAAGGATTTGCGGAGCTTTAAGAGTCCTGCTTCCGGTCTTAACTCCGGTGAAAGTTTATACCACGGGGAAGTTGCCGTATTTCCGCCGATGGAACCCATCAAAACCGCATCGGATGCCTTGGCTGCTGCAATTGCTTCATCTGTAAGCGGCACGCCCGTCGCATCAATCGAACATCCTCCCATTAAAATCTCCGTATAGTCAAACCGATGTCCGTATTTTTCCCCAATCTTATCTAATACTTTTCGTGCTTCTGCTACGATTTCCGGACCAATTCCGTCTCCGGAAATTACACCAATTTTGCAATTCATCTCTAATCGAACCCTCACCTTCCATAATCCTGTCGATTTGCATCCTGCAGATTATATTTATACTATAATAATGTATCTTGGGAAACATTTCAACCGTATGGACTATTTTTCTTTTTCATAGGTTCTATAACCTGATATTATAAATAAGTTCTGTTACTATTCCGTACCTGTATAGGATTCCGGTAAAAGTTCAAGCTCCACCAGCCGTTTTAACAGGACCCTGCTTCCATCCTCAAACACCAGCGCCTTTTCGTATTCGTCAAGTTTCCGGACGTTTCCCTCCATCGTCTGGTAGGCACCGCCCTCCTTGCGCTCGTCCGGCTCAAAATAGGTGAGCTTCACAACCGGGTGCTTCTCAATCTGCTGTCTTATCTGTTGCAAGGTCTCATCTAACCGCTCCTTCTCATCCTCATCAAGCTCCATGAATGCCTTCGTCTGCCTTGCAGTCTCGTCAATGGCGTCCTCATAGCCGCTTAATGCCGCAAACGGTGAAAACTGTGCCGCCCGCTCAAGTAATGACATCTGCGGATGTTTTACTGATACCGGATGCGGCAGGTCTATGATATCGTCATACTTTCCCATCCAATCGCCTCCTTATGCCTTATGCCTTGTGCCCGCCAATCTGTCCGTTTCGTTCTATCGTTGTCGCGCCTTCCTGCAAATTCATTCCCTTTAAAATCGCATTTCTGCCATACTTCTTCTGAATATCAAGAACTGCCTGCTGCATCTTTTTTTCTCTGGTATATTCTTTTTCCTCTTCCTTGCGCTGCTCTTCTCTTGCCGCATAATCCGTAAACAGATCAAGCTGTTCCCAGGTGCCTTCCTCCGTCCCCTTCTCTTCCTGCTCTTTTGTCACACGGTTTGCTACCACATAGAGTCTGCGCGTCAACAGGTCCGGATTTACGATTCTGTCAAAAAGTTCCATAACTGCATTTGTAATCTGTTTTGTGGAGCAGGTCTTTTTCGGCAGATTTATCGTGCCGTGCGCATGCTTTGGAATCAGTCTTCCATACGCATCCTTTGTAACCTCTCCGCGATATTTTTTCCGTATTTCGGGATTCGTCAGATTTTCGATGTCATAGCCGACCGTCAGCACGAGCTGGTCTGTCACAAGCCCTTTTTCTGCTAAATCAAGCACCAGCAAATCTGTCATTTCCCGTACCAAAAGTTTTGTCTTTTCAAATGTATAAGGGCAGTGTAACACCTGCCCGGAACCGATGCTGTTCGACTCCGGCTTATATGCCTTAATCTGTGCAATCGTACACGGCTCATACCCCCATGCGTGGTCGATTAACAGCTCTGCATTCACCCCGAACATCTTATAGAGCAGCTCCTCGTTATAGTATTCATTTGGTTTTCCAATCGAACAGCGCGCCACATCTCCCATCGTATAAAGTCCGACCTGCTCAAGTTTTTTGGCGTATCCTTTTCCCACCCGCCAGAAATCCGTAAGCGGACGATGTTCCCAGAGCTGTCTTCTGTAGGACTTTTCATCAAGCCTTGCAATCCGCACCCCATACGCATCCGGTGCCGCATGCTTTGCCTCAATATCAAGTGCCACCTTCGCCAGATACAGATTCGTTCCGATTCCCGCCGTGGCGGTAATTCCGGTTTCCTCGTACACGCTCTGTACCATCTTGGACGCCAGCTCCTCCGGGGTCAGCTTATAGGTTTCAAGGTACGGCGCCGCATCGATAAACACCTCGTCGACGGAATAAACGTGAATGTCCTCCGGTGCGATGTACCTTAAATAAATCTGATAAATTTTCGTGCTGTATTCCATGTAGAGCGCCATTCTTGGCGGTGCTGCAATATAATCGACCGAAAGCCCGGGGGAGGCTTCCAGTTCTTTTGCATCGATAGACGCCCCTGCAAACCTGCCGCCCGGCGCTTTTTTCACCCGCACATTGTTTACATCCCGCACCCTTTGGACAACTTCAAACAGTCTTGCTCTGCCGGGGATTCCATACGCCTTTAGCGACGGCGAAACGGCAAGACAGATGGTTTTTTCCGTGCGGCTTTTATCTGCAACTACAAGGTTCGTCGTCAATGGATTTTTCCCACGCTCCACGCACTCCACAGAGGCGTAGAAGGATTTTAAATCAATCGCAATATAGCAGGTTTCTCTCGCTTCCATCTGTCCTCTCCTTTCAACATGACGTTGTAATTCCTAGAATAAAGTGTACAATGAACAAAAGTGTGCTTCGTGCACTCCTGCGCTACAACTTCCTCTATAGCACAGCTTTTGTTCCGCGTGCGAGCGGTATGCGAAGCATAAACTTCTTCTCCGCGAGC
>JBNMKM010000042.1:0-23587 GCA_050874345.1 Roseburia sp.
GAGATGGGAAAGATTGCAGGGCTTTTGAACAATGCCGGGGAGAAAAAGACACCGTTACAGGTCAGTCTCGATGACTTCGGGAAAAAACTTGCGATTGGAATCATGGCAGTCTGCGTGCTGGTGTTTGGGCTGCGGATGTATCAGGGAGAGCCGCTTTTGGATTCCATGATGTTTGCAGTGGCGCTTGCGGTAGCGGCAATCCCGGAGGCGCTTGGCTCCATAGTCACGATTGTGCAGGCGATGGGGGTCCGCAAGATGGCGCAGGACAATGCCATCATGAAGGAATTAAAGGCGGTGGAGAGCTTAGGCTGTGTCTCCGTCATCTGCTCGGATAAAACCGGAACGCTGACGCAGAACCGGATGACGGTGCGGGAAATTTATCTGGATGGAAAATGTTTTTTGCCGGAAGAGCTGGAGATAAAGGTGCGCCTGCACCGGGATTTATTGTATGCGGCAATTTTAAATAACGATGCTTCCATTTCCGGGGAAAAAGAAATCGGAGACCCGACCGAGTGCTGCCTGCTTGAGATGGCGCAGAAAGCGGGACTGAAAAAGGCGGGTGTCTCAAGCGAGGATATCCGTGCCATGATGCCACGATTGGCAGAAATTCCATTTGACTCCGACAGAAAGCTGATGAGTACAAAATACCGGATACATGGAAAAGAGGTCATGCTGACCAAAGGGGCGGTGGATGTCCTTGTGGAGCGGGTGACGGAAATTGCTACGGCGGACGGCGTGCGTGAATTTACCACGGCAGATTGTGCGGCGGTGTTAGAACAAAACGAACAGTTTTCACAAAAAGGCTTACGTGTGCTTGCGTTTGCCTATAAAGAGATGGGAGAGAAAGAAGCGTTTTCGACAGAGGAGGAATACAATTACACATTTTTGGGACTGGTGGCAATGATTGACCCGCCGAGAGAAGAGTCACGTGCGGCGGTAGCGGATGCAACGGATGCCGGAATCCGCACCGTGATGATTACCGGGGACCACAAAGTGACCGCAACGGCAATTGCAAAGGAAATCGGAATTTTTAAGGAAGGCGATGTGGCACTGACCGGGCAGGCGTTAGACGCCCTTTCGGATGAGGAGTTAGACGCGAAGCTGGAGCATGTATCAGTCTATGCCCGTGTTTCACCGGAAAATAAAATCCGTATCGTGGAGGCATGGCAGAGAAAAGGGAAAATCGTGGCGATGACAGGCGATGGCGTCAACGATGCCCCGGCATTAAAAAAAGCGGACATCGGCGTGGCGATGGGCATTACGGGAACGGAAGTGTCAAAGGATGCTGCCGCCATGATTCTGTCGGACGACAATTTTGCGACGATTATGAAGGCGGTTTTAAATGGAAGAAACGTCTACCGCAACATTTGCAATGCCATCTGGTTTTTGTTGTCCGGAAATATGGCGGGGATTCTGGTGGTGTTATTCTGCTCGCTTGCGGCACTTCCAACGCCGTTTGAGCCGGTGCACCTTTTATTTATCAATCTGCTGACGGATTCCCTTCCGGCGCTTGCAATCGGAATGGAACCTTCCGACAGGATGCTCTTAAAGGAAAAGCCAAGAAACCCGAAACATGGAATCCTCACAGCAAAAACGACGGGGTTTTTGCTCTGGTACGGTGTGCTGATTGCGGCGGCGACGCTGTCTGCTTTTGAAATCGGACTTCGCACGGATGCGGCGACCGCAAGCACGATGGCATTTGCAACGCTTTCTCTGGCAAGACTGTTTCACGGTTTTAACTGCCGCAGCGAAAGACCGCTTCATAAAATCGGCATTTGCAGCAACAAATGGAGCATTGCGGCATTTGGAACAGGTGCGGGGCTTCTGGCACTTGTGCTGTTTGTGCCGTTTTTGCAAAAACTTTTTCTTGTGGCGCCACTTACCGGGGCGCAGGCAGGAACTATCGGGCTGCTGGCATTTGTACCTACTGTCGTCATCCAGATGGTGAAAGCAATCCGCCATTGTAGACATAGGAGATGAAAATGTGGTATAATAAGGAAAGTAATTGCCAAACAGGAAAGGATATTAAAAATGGACGAAAAAACAACAATGGAAATCACCAACGATAGATTGGAAGAGGCAATCAAACAGTACGCAACCGAGCGCACAAAGGAAAATCTTTCTTCCATATTAAATCTTTTACGCCCGACAAAGCTGTATGTTCCGGCGATGCTTCAGGCACCGGATAAGCCAACCCCATGTTTCTTAAAGGACAACAACGGACAGCAGTTTTTTGTCGTGTATACATCCAAGGAGCAGATTCCGCAGGAGCCGAAGAGTCAGGCACTTTTGAACATGCCGTTCCCGGTGTGCAACAGCATTGTGGTAAAGCCGGAATTAAACCTTGCCGGAATGGTCATCAATCCGTTTTCGGACAATCTTGTATTAAAGAAAGAATTAGTAGAAAAGCTGCATGAGGCAGATGAGAAGGCAAAGAATCAGCCGAAGCAGATTAAAATGACCGGCGCGCAGTTCCAGGTATTTGTGCGCAATCAGATTGAATTTGCAATCCTGCCGAAAAAATTGTTTACAGGCGGCGAAGAATTTGTGAAAAACCTTTGTGATGGAAAGGAAGAGTTCGTCAATGACCTTTTTGCAGAGGCATATAAAGAGCCGAAACTTTATCCGGAATCAGCGGGAAGCTACTCTGTGATGGCACTTGACATTGCAGAAGATTTGACGTTAGTACGCATTGACCTTCCGGAAAAAGCGCTTGTTCCACCGCTTTGCTGCAGAATTTACATTACCTTTAATCCGCAGACTAAGAAGGCAGGCTACTATACGATTGAGACCACAAAGGATAAGAATGTGAAACTTTTAGGACAGGTTCTGGAAGAAGGAAAGCATATCAGCCACGGAGAGGCACCGGTAGAGGGCGCAGAACTCCAGAAGATTATTGACCTGGCACGTTTTACCGGAGAACTTACGAGCTAAAAGCAGAAAATGCTTTAAGGGAGGATAAGGAATGAGAGAAATCATGAAGAAATTCAGGGCAGATATGATGCTGTCCGCACTGTTTTCTATTGTAATGGGTGTAATTTTAGTGGCGTGGCCGGAAACGACACTGGACATTATCTGTAAAGCAATTGCGATCATTTTGATTGTGATGGGAGCGGCAGAGCTTGTCAGTTACTTCTGGAACAAGATTACGTATTCCCTTTCCGGAATCCTGGGGCTTGTGGTGCTTTTGATTGGAATCTGGATTTTTGTGAAACCGCAGAGCGTTTTAAGTCTGATTCCGATTGTCATTGGTGTGATTCTTGCCGTTCACGGAGTTCAGGATTTGAAGGTGGCATTTGATACGAAGAGAAACGGTTATACAAAATGGTGGAGCATGCTTTTGATGGCAATCATCAGCCTTGCACTCGGAATTATCTGTATCGTAAATGCGTTTGGTGTGGTTACACTGACCATGCAGATTATTGGAATTGCACTTGTATATGATGGAATTTCAGACATCTGGATTGTCTACAAGGCATCGAAGGTTGCAAAGGAAATGAAAGAAGAGCAGGAAGCTTTAGATGTGGATTACAAAGAAGTAAATTAAATAAAACCGCATAAAAACAAAATCGTATAAAAACAAAAGACCTGACAAAAGTTAGATTCAGATTTAACTTTTGCCAGGCTTTTTTTAATTCTGATACGCCGTGGAAGCTCAGACATTGATTTTTCCTTCATAAATCAGATTGACAAAGACTGGAACGAGCTTCGGGTCAAACTGTGTTCCGCTGTTCTTCTGCAACTCATTGACTGCGTAGGAAACAGACAGCGGCTGCTTGTAGGGGCGCTTGGCAGTCATAGCGTCGAAACAGTCGGCAATCGTGAGAATTCGTGCCATATAAGGAATATTTTCTCCGGCGAGACCTCTCGGATAGCCCTTGCCATCGTAGCGTTCATGGTGCCCGAGCACGGCAGGGATAACGTAATCCATGTTCGGCAGATAGCGAATCATCTTAGTGGAATTTTCCACGTGCGTCTTCATAATTTCGTACTCTTCCGGCTCAAGACGCGAAGTCTTTTTCAGGATATGCTCCGGAATACTGATTTTGCCGATATCGTGTAACAGGGCAGCGTTTCGGACAATTTCCACGTCATTGGAATTCATGCCGACAGCCTCAGCAAGAATGACTGCATAGCGGGAGACGTTTAAAGAATGGGTAAACGTATAGCTGTCCTTGGCGTCGATGGCGGCTGTGAGCGCATAGACAGTCGGTGCAATACGCTCGTAAGCGTCCCGGATATCCGGATTCTGGGAGCGGTTCTCCATACCGGTCTTGTAGACGCAGATATGACCTTTTCCGTCGGATTTGCCGTAGTAGACTGCCTGTTCCGTGTTGTGGATAAGAGAGGCAGAATCTGGTGAGATATCCGGAAAAACGGAAATACCGCAGGTGATGGTAGCGCTCCATACGGTGTCCGTGGAAATCGAATCCGCCAGCTTGTAGCTGAGCCATTCGGCAAATTCCTGTGTGTGTTCGATGTCATTTCCCTTTTTTAAAATAAGAAATTCGTCCGTTCCGTAGCGGAACGCAACGTCATCCGGTTCTTTTTCCTGTAAAATAAGGCGGGAACACTGTAAAATCAGCTTATCGCCTTCCGCAGAGCCGTACAGCTCGTTGTAGAGCTTGAAGTCATCGATATCAAGCATTAAAAGTGTCAGCGGTTCGTTCTCGCTGCAACGGCGTCCGATGTACTCAAATGCGTACTTACGATTGTAGAGAGAAGTCAAATCATCCGTGATAGATGCATAGTAAGCCTTTTCATACAGATTCGCATTGCGGAGAACGTAAGCGGAGTAATAGCAGATGCGTTCCAGGCAGAGCGTATCTTCTGCACTGATGGAATGGTGGTCATGATAAGCCACGAAAATAAAGCCAATCACCGCCTGATGGTAGCGAATGGGGTAAAAGAAGGAGATATCCTGCGCTTTTAACCATGCCTGTTTGCGGGCAGTGAGCGTCTCGACGACCGGCAGGGAATTCTCCGAGGTCAAATCGACAATATTTCCAGAGCCAGTAAGCATTGCGATGGCATCTAAGCAGGGGTAGCTGTAATTTTTCTCACAGGTAATGCTTCCGTAGGTGCGGATGACATCAAAACAATAGCCGGTCCGCTGGTTTAGAGTGATTAAAAGTCCATCCGGATGGAGCAGTTCCACCAGGGTATCTGACAGGATGTCATATATTTTATCCGCTTCAAGGGTTCCAATAGCGGATGATAAAAAATGTTCCAAAAGTTCTTTCTTATGTGTATCCATAAATCTCCCCATATCAGAAAAACGTTTTCTAAAATGTGTAAATGTATTATACTATATCTAAAAAAAGTTGACAAGATGACGATAGTAACGGAAAGGCAGCAAAAATGAGACGGGAAGAGTTTAAGATGGAACGGACAGGACTTTTGAATGTGGGGGATGTGCTCCCGATTACAGAAGGAAAACTCCCAAACTCCTATTATTACACGCTTGGCAAGGCGTATGCAATGTCTGCAAACTATGTGGTCAGCAAGCGGATTAAATCAAAAGAAGGCACGGTAGTAGACGTAAAAGAAACACCAAAAGGGTACTTTGTGACAGTTGAATTTGATGAAGAAATGGTATAAAATGGATGTATGTAAACTAAAGGGGATAAGGAAAACGGATGCGCTATATACCAACGAGTAGGCTGGAGCCGGGAATGGCTCTGGGGCATGACATTTACGATGGAGCCGGGCGCCTGTTGCTGGCGAAACATCTTTTGCTCACATCGGAATATATATCCAATCTGGAATTTTTGGGTTTTGCCGGAATCTACATTGATGATGAGTTTACCAGCGGCATTGAGATTCAGCAGGTTTTAAGCCCACAGGTAAAAAGCCAGGCATTAAGAGTCGTACATGACCTGTTTGCATTTGATGATACACAGGAAGATCTCCCGGTAGAGGAAGTAAAGGTTCGGGCAACGGTGGAGCAGGTTGTGGAGGAAATCCTCTGCAATGGAGACGTCATGTGCAACATGATGGATATTAAGAATTTTGATGATTATATCTACTATCATTCGATAAGCGTAGGAATGATGTCGGTTATGATTGGTTCCCGTTATGGACTTAACCAGAAGCAGCTCAATCTTCTGGCAACGGCGGGACTGCTTCACGATGTCGGAAAGCGCTTTATCGACATGGAAATTATCTGCGGAACATGGCCTCTGACCGGAGAAGCAAGAGAGACCTGGAAGAATCATCCGCGGTATGGTGTCGATTATCTGAAAAAGCATTTTGATTTCCCAACCCTTGTATACACGGGAATTCTCGAACACCATGAGTGGTATAACGGAAAAGGTTACCCATATGGAAAATCAGGCGAAGAAATCCCGTTATTTGCCCGGATTATTAAACTGGCAGACTGCTATGATGCGTTGATTTCCAAACGACCTTCGAGGGAGGCGCAGACGCCCTCGGATGCACTGGAATATCTGATGGCGGGAACCGGTTCAGAATTTGACCCACAGCTTGTGGAGATTTTTACGCGCAAACTTGCGGTTTACCCGCAGGGCTGTGAAGTGGAGTTATCAGATGGAAGGCGCGGTGTTGTGGCGAAGAATTTTGAGAATTTTCCGCTGCGTCCGTTGATTAAGTTATTTGACACAGGTGAATTGCTCAACCTGAGGGACGATCAGGATTCCAGGCATATTACAGTCGGTAAGATGCTGGTGAGATAGTAAAGAGGGAGTTATGACTGGACAGGGAAAGCGCTCAATTGACCTGCTTTTGGCAGAGAGCTTTAAAGAACTTGCTGTAAAACAGCCAATCGAGAAAATCACGATAAAAGAAATTACGGACAGGGCGGGGGTTATCCGCCCTACCTTTTACAATCATTTCCAGGATAAATATGAGTTATTGGAATGGATTATTACAGCGCAGCTTTTAGACCCGATTGAGCCGTTGGTACAAAACGGCATGGTCAATGAGGCGCTGACACTTTTATTTACCAATATTGAAAAAGAAAAAGAATTCTACTCCCGGGCGGTGCGGCTTGAGGGGCAGAATTCTTTTGGTGTGATTACGCAAAAATGCGTGGAGGAGCTTCTGCTTAAGGTTATCCGCAAGGCAGAGACCGGAAAGAAGGGCAGATATGCCTGGCTGACACCGGAGCGGATTGCAGAGTACTATGCACAGTCCATGTGTTATGTGACGATTACATGGATTCGGTCTGGAATGACGGCTTCAGCGCGTGAGCTGACAGAGATTTATCAGTACATTATCAAGCGTTCCATGGAGGACGTGATACAGGAACTTTAAGGGGCAGACTGCCGGTATTTTTGACTGAATATACATTTCTTTTAATTTGTATAGCGGCACAAGACACACCGGGGGGATTGCATATTTTCAGAAAGTGATTTTTCTCATATAGTTTTATATGAGGATTGTATAGAAGGAGGACGGCAATGAACTGGATAGAGAATCTTTTGATTCTGGCTGGAATATCACTTGATATTTTTGCAGCTATGGAGTGCCAGGGATCATTGGTAGCAAAAGTTGACAAGAAACATTTGAGCATTATCTGTATACTGATTGCAGTATGGCAGATGGCGGCTTTGTTTATTGGAAATTATATTTCCGTCCTGCTCTACAGTTACAGCGGTCATATTGCCAACGACGGAAAGTTCATGGGATTCGTATTGGCAACCGCAATCTTCTTCGGTCTGGGTGTCCGGCTGATCGTGAAGGCAGTCAGAAATGAACGGGTGTACGAGAAACGGGAAGAAAATCTCGGATTTAAACGATTCTTACGCATGGCAGCCATTACAAGTGGTTACACACTTCTGACAGGAGTGGCGTTTGGATTTTTACAGACGAATCTCCTTCGGATTCTGATTATGATCGTGTGCTGTACGGTTGTAGTCGTTGTTGCCGGAATGTATACAGGATACCGGCTCGGTTTCGTGCATAAGACAAAGGCATACATTGGTGGTGCCGTACTTCTGTGGATTGCAGGAGTGGATGTAATCGTAAGATACATCGGGGTATAGAAAGATTTTTCTGTACCGGCCCGGGAGGGCAAAATTGGGTGAGTATATGAGATATAAGACATGGAGAGCAAAAGGGGCTTTTCATGAAAAAACGTGCAACACTGTCATACCCGCGGACACAGGGGAGACGGTGGTTGCACGTTTTTTGTGATTGCGCTATACTACTTCTATTCACGGATATGATTTAATCCCTGCTCAATAATGGTAAGGACGTGGGAATCAAGCAGCGAGTAGTAGACGGTTTTGCCGTCCCGGCGGTTTTTGACAAGCCGGTTCTGCTTTAAGATACCGAGCTGGTGGGAAATGGCACTTTGAGACATCTGTAATTCTTCTGCAATGTCAAACACGCATTTTTCACCATCCATGAGGACATACATAATCTGGAGCCTTGTGGGTGTCGCAAATATTTTAAAGAGTTCTGCTAAATTTTCAAATTCGTCTGTGGTCATCGGAATAATCCTTTCTGGTACAATCTATAGTTATAAAATAGCATAAATGGTGCAATTGTGCAAATGAAGAATGTACAGGCTGCATCGGAAACGGAGAAATATGAAGGCACTGTTAGTGGCAATCAATGCAAAATATATTCATTCAAACCTTGCGGTCTATAATCTGAAGGCATATGCGGATGCAAACCGGCAGGAGGGGGATAATGGAACCATACAGATTGCGGAGTATACCATCAATAACCAGACATTGTCAATTCTGGAGGGAATTTATCGGGAAAAACCGGATTTACTGTGTTTTTCCTGCTACATCTGGAACATTACGATGGTGGAAGAACTGATAGAAGAATACCATAAGCTCTGTCCCGAGGTTCCCATCTGGGTAGGAGGTCCGGAAGTGTCTTATGAAGTAGAGGCGTTTCTGGAAGAACATCCTGAGGTGACCGGAATCATGATGGGAGAGGGAGAAAAAACATTCCACGAAGTATACCGTTATTACCAGGGATATGGGGAATCGCTTGTCGAAATTGACGGAATCGCATTTCATCGGGGAAAGGGAATCGCAACGACAAAGGCGCGTGCCGTGATGGATATGGACGAAATTCCGTTTTGTTATGGACATATTGAGGATTTCAAAAACAAAATTATCTATTACGAGACGAGCCGCGGATGTCCGTTCCGGTGCAGTTATTGCCTGTCCTCTGTGGAAAAACAACTGCGGTTTCGCAGCTTTTCACTGGTAAAAAAAGAACTTGCCTATTTTCTTGAAAAAGAGGTTGCACAGGTAAAATTTGTCGACCGTACCTTTAACTGCGACCACAAACACGCAATGGAAATCTGGTCTTTTATCAAAGAGCATGACAATGGAATTACGAATTTCCATTTTGAAATTTCAGCGGACCTTCTGACCGGGGAGGAGTTGGCGCTTCTTGCGTCTATGCGCCCGGGACTGGTGCAGCTTGAAATCGGCGTGCAGTCTACAAATGACGCAACAATTACGGAAATTCACCGCACGATGCAGTTAAACCGCCTGAAAGAAACCGTCCGTGCCGTGCAGAAGGGGCAGAATATTCACGAGCACTTAGACCTTATCGCCGGGCTTCCTTATGAGGACTATAAGCGGTTTGGAATCTCTTTTGACGATATCTATGCACTAAAGCCAAACCAGCTTCAGCTTGGATTCTTAAAAGTTCTCAAAGGTTCCTATATGTATGAGCACGCAGAGGAATACGGTATCTGTTACAGAAGTCGTGCACCTTATGAGGTGTTACAGACCAAATGGCTGACGTTTGACGATGTGATAGCCATCAAGCAGGTGGAAGAGATGTTAGAGGTCTATTACAACAGCGGACAGTTTGAACTCACGATAAAACTGTTAGAGCCGTTGTTTGACAGCGCCTTTTTAATGTATCAGGAGCTTGGAAGATTTTATGACCGAAACGGCTACTTTGCGATGAGCCATTCAAGAATCCGGCGTTCAGAGCTACTGCTTGAATTTATGACAGAGCGTGGCATTGATGAAAAGACAAAGGAACTACTGCAGGAGAGCTTAATTTACGACCTTTATCTGCGGGAAAACTGCAAGAGCCGTCCGGCATGGGCGGACAATCTGTCGGAGTGGAAGGCGGTGAGCCGCGCATATGTGACCGGTGGAAAACAAAACCATGTGGAGCGTTTCCACTATCATTTCCCGGGAAAAGAAGTAAAAACGGTAACGTCTCTTCCAGAAAAGTTAGAAGAACCATGCTATCTGCTGTTTGACTATACGAAGAGAGACCCGTTAGACCATCAGGCGGCAGTGACAGAGTGCGATGGGAGAGTGTGTGATGAGCGAAAATAAAATAACGCGGATTCTTTGCGATTATGTCGTGATTGACCTTGAGATGACCGGACTGCGCGTGAAAACAGACCGGATTTTAGAGGTTGGTGCTGTGCGGGTGCGGGATGGTGTTCCGGTTGCGGAATACGAAGGTCTGGTGCGCCAGGAGGGCACGATTTCACCGGAGATACAGAAGCTGACGGGGATTACGGCAGAGATGGCAGCAGGTGGGAGACCGGAAGAAGAAATTTTGCCGGAATTTCTGGAATTTATTGGGGAAGATGTCCTGGTAGGACAGAATATTATTTTTGATTACAGTTTTTTGAAACAGTGGGCAGTAAACCACAAAAATAGTTTTGAACGCAGAGCGGTTGACACGTTAAAACTCGCAAGAAAATTTCTCCCGGCAGAACAGAAGAAGGATTTGGAGAGCTTGTGCAGCTATTATGGGATTTCGCGGGAAAATGCTCACCGCGCGCTCGATGATGCGAAGGAAACACAACAGTTGTTTGAACGGCTGAAAGAGGAATATGCGACGGAAGCGCTAGAGGCGTTTGCCCCGGTGGCATTGCAGTGCAAGGTCAAAAAACAGACGCCTGCGACGGAACATCAGAAGAACTATCTGCGAAAATATGCGGCGTATTACGGAATTACAATAGAAGAAAATCTCGATTTGCTCACAAGAAGCGAAGCGTCAAGACTGACGGATGGTCTGATTACACAGTACGGAAAACTGCCGGCAGGGGAAAAGCGGGGCTAGGAAGCCTGCTTTTCCTTAAGTTTTGCAAGAATTGGTGCACGCATCAGGGAATCGAGAGCGTCTGCCTGTGCAATCAGGGAGTCAATGTCGGATTGTCTGCCCTGATGGATGTATAAATCTGCCAACAGGCTGTAGGCGGCAGAGGAATCCGAACCGGTGGAAAGCTCGTACTCAAGCACGGTGACAGCTTCTTTGTCGTAGCCGTTTGCATGAAGCGCAGTGGCATAGTCGGTCAGCGTGCGGCAGAGCAGAAGATAATTGTCACCGTACTCCGTGAGCACACCGAGATTTGCGGTGCCATAGAGGAGCTTTAAATCCGTGTTTGTCTGTCTGCCGAGATTTAAAATTTTTTGACCGGAAAGCTCTGTAATGGTCGATTCTAATGCAGATATTTCATCCGTTTTGCAGATACCTATTGGAAAATCAGCCAAAGGTATGGTAAGATAGGGAAGATTGCCGATATCTTTGCGGCGGACACTGTTTGCCTGCTCTTCACGTTCCCAGAAAGCAGATTCGGTATCCTGCTGGGCACGGATGCCGCGTTTGCGGAAAAGTGAAAACAAAGAGATGGCAATAATAAATAAAGGTAAAAATGTAACCATAAAAACATCCTTTCTTAGAACAAGTCATAAAATGAGGTAAAGCATATGTATAATTTTGGAAATAAGAAAAACAAAAAACTGATGTCAGTCATCATTATCGTTGTAGTTGCTGCAATGCTTCTTACAACCGTTCTTGCAGCGCTTATGTAAAATATACTAAAAATCAAAAGCTCCGTCAAATATATTCGTGGTTATGCACCTTGAAAATGGAAGCGTTTGTGTTAAAATATCAAATAAACTGAGCGAATTATGAACGAAATGAGATAAGGGGAAAACATGAAAAAAATAGTAAAAATGCTGCCCTTTTTAGCAATCGTGCTGGCAGCGGTGCTAATTAAAACCACAGCAGGCATTTACGCCGGAGAAGATGACCGAATTGCACAGGGCGTATACATCGGAAATGTAAACGTAGGCGGAATGACGGCTGAGGAAGCAGAAAGTGCAGTGGAAACCTATGTGCAGAGCGTGAAGGACGCAACCATTACGTTACAGGCGGGCGAGAGCAGCATTTCAGTTCCTGCATCGGAATTTGGAATTGCTTTTTCCGGTGAAAATGTGGTAAATACGGCGATGGATATCTGCAAGAGCGGTAACTTAATAAAACGTTACAAGGATACCAAGGATTTAGAAAACGGAACGAAAGTTGTAGAAATGTCTCTTACGGTTGACCATACGGCGGTTGCAGACCTTTTGGATACGCAGGCTGCAAACTTAAATCAGGATGCTGTGGATTACGGTCTGGTGCGGGATGCAAACGGATTTACCATCACAGAGGGAAGACAGGGAATTGCAGTCAATGTGGAGCAGTCGGTGAGTGCGGTAGAAGAGTTCTTTCATGGTTCCTGGGACGGAAGTGATGCAACGATTTCACTGGTTGCTGATATTGTAGAACCGAAGGGCTCTCTTGAGGAGTTGTCCAAGGTGACAGATTTGCTTGGCAGCTATCATACGAATTTCAGCGGCTCAACGGAAAACCGTTGTGAGAATATCAGACTTGCAACTTCCAAAATCAATGGAACAGTGCTTTATCCGGGAGAAGAGTTCTCTGTGCATGATGCCATTTCCCCGCTCGATGCAGAAAATGGCTATCAGCTTGCAGGAGCATATGAGAATGGACAGACTGTGGAATCTTATGGCGGCGGTGTCTGCCAGGTTTCTACAACCCTTTATAACGCAGTGCTTCTTGCAGAGTTAGAAGTCACCCAGCGTTCCAACCATTCCATGATTGTCACCTACGTGGCACCGTCTATGGATGCAGCGATTGCAGGAGATTACAAGGATTTAAAATTTAAGAATAACCAGGATGTGCCTGTTTATATAGAAGGCTATATTTCCGGAAAAGATTTGTACTTTAATATCTTTGGTGAGGAGACAAGACCTTCAAACCGCAAGGTTACCTATGAGAGTGAGATTGTTTCCGAGGAAGACCCGGGAACCCAGTTCGTTGCGACGGCTGACCCGGCGGGAACCCTGACAAAGACACAGGGAAAACATTTGGGCTATGTGGCAAGACTCTGGAAAATCGTGACCGTAGACGGTGTGGAGGAAAGCCGTGAGATATGGAACAACAGCACCTACCGTTCTTCCCCGAAGATTGTAAATGTGGGAACCGCCTCGGAAGACCCAAATGTGACAGCAGCAATTAATGCAGCAATTGCAACCGGAGATGAAGCAACAATATATGCGGCGGTTGCACCATATAATGCAGCAGCATCTTCTGTTTTAACGCCGCCGGCGGCACCTGCAGAGGAACAGACTCCGGCAGAAGGGGAGAACCAGACCCAGACAGAAGGAGAAAATCAGACCCAGGAACAGCCGGCACAAGACAGTGGTTCCGAGGGAGAAGCTGCACAGGAATAAAAAAAGATTGTCAGATAAAAGGCTGCCCCGTAAAGGGCGGCCTAAAACTGTAAAATGGGGGTTGACATGAAAATAGGAAAAGTACCCGAAAACGTATTAAAGCGGGCAGTGTTTAAACAGATACATACAAGAAGACCAGAGGTTTTGTTAGGAGCAGGAGTCGGTGAGGACTGCGCAGCGGTAAAGCTTGCAGAGGATGAAGTGCTTGTGATGTCTACAGACCCGATTACCGGAACCGCACAGGACATCGGAACGCTTGCTATCCAGATTACGGCAAATGACCTTGCAAGTTCCGGCGCAGAGCCGGTTGGCGTGCTGCTTACGGTATTGCTTCCACCGGATGCAAAAGAGTCACAGTTAAAGCTGATGATGCAGCAGGTGGAAGATGCCTGTATCGAAGCCAAAATCCAGGTCATGGGCGGTCACACAGAAGTGACACCCGTAGTTACACAACCGGTGGTTTCTGTCTGCGGTGTTGGAAAAGTAAAGGAAGGGCATCTGGTATCGACTGCGGGTGCAAGACCGGGAATGGATATCCTTGTAACGAAGTGGATTGGAATTGAGGGAACGGCAATCCTTGCAAAAGAAAAAGAGGAAGAATTAAAGCAGCGTTTTCCGGCTCCATTTGTGGAGAAGGCAAAGGAACTTGATGCGTATATCTCTGTATTATCAGAGGCCGCAGTCGCCACGAAGTCTGGCGTTAGTGCCATGCACGATGTGACGGAGGGCGGTATCTTTGGCGCACTCTGGGAAATGGCAGAGGCATCTGGCGTCGGACTTGAAATTGATTTGAAAAAAATCCCGATTCGTCAGGAGACGGTGGAAATCTGCGAATATTTCGGGATAAATCCCTACGAGCTGATTTCAAGCGGCAGTATGTTAATGGCTGCAAAGGATGGAAATACGCTGGTAAGAAACCTTGAGAAGGCAGGAATTCCGGCGGCAGTCATCGGAAAAGCAGTGGAAGGCAAAGACCGTGTGATTTTAAACGGGGATGAAAAACGATTTTTAGAGCAGCCCAAGGTGGATGAACTCTATCGGGCATTAGACAAATAGATTGGAGAAAACAGAATGCGTGAAAAAATATTAACTTTTATAGAAAAAAACAGCCGGATTGACTTAAAGGAACTGGCAATTATCATGGGCGTGGATGAGGCGTCTGTGTTAAATGAATTACAGAAAATGGAAGAAGAACACATTATCTGTGGCTATCATACGTTGATTGACTGGGATAAGGCAGGCATCGAAAAGGTGACAGCGCTTATCGAGGTGCGGGTAACTCCACAGAGAGGAATGGGCTTTGACAAATTTGCAGAGCGTATCTATAACTATCCGGAGGTAAATTCTGTTTACCTGATTTCCGGCGGTTTTGATTTCATGGTAACGATTGAGGGAAAAACACTGCGTGAGGTTTCACAGTTTGTCTCCGATAAACTTTCGCCGCTTGATTCTGTCTTAAGTACAAAGACGAATTTTATTCTGAAAAAATACAAAGACCATGGCACTGTTATGGCAGAACCGGCAAAAGATGAAAGGATAGAGATGTAATATGAGGGATCCATTAAATAAAACAATTACAACGATCCAGCCGTCCGGAATCCGTAAGTTCTTTGATGTGGTGCATGAGATGAAGGACGCAATTTCCCTGGGTGTCGGCGAGCCGGATTTTGATACGCCGTGGCATATCCGCGACGAGGGTATTTATTCACTGGAAAAAGGAAAAACACATTACACCTCAAATGCAGGTTTAAAAGAGTTAAAGACAGAGATTAACCGTTATCTGAACCGTCATTACGGGGTATCTTATGACGTGGATCATGAGATTATGGTCACAATCGGAGGCAGCGAAGCAATTGATGCAGCAATGCGTGCCATGTTAGATCCGGGGGACGAGGTTTTGATTCCACAGCCGAGTTATGTGTCCTATGTGCCATGTGCTGTTTTAGCAGGTGCAGTTCCGGTTGTAATCGAGTTAAAGGCAGAAAACGAATTCCGTCTGACCGCAGAAGAGTTAGAGGCTGCGATTACGCCAAAAACAAAACTTTTGGTACTTCCATTTCCGAACAACCCGACTGGGGCAGTCATGGAAAAATCGGATCTTGAAAAGATTGCAGAAGTGATCAAAAAACACGATATTTTTGTGCTGAGTGACGAAATCTACTCGGAACTTACCTACCTTGAAAAACATGTGAGCATCGCATCTTTGCCTGGAATGTGGGAGAGAACGATTCTAATCAACGGTTTTTCCAAATCCCATGCCATGACCGGATGGAGACTCGGATATGCCTGCGGACCGCGTGTGATTATCGAGCAGATGATAAAGATTCATCAGTTTGCCATCATGTGTGCGCCGTCCACCAGTCAGTACGCAGGAGTGGAAGCACTGAAAAACGGAGATGAGGATGTGGCGCAGATGCGCGAGGAATATAACGGCCGCCGCCGCTATCTGTTACACCGCTTTAAAGAGATGGGGCTTGAGTGCTTTGAGCCTTTTGGAGCGTTCTATGTGTTCCCGTGCATCAAGGAATTTGGTATGACATCCGAGGAGTTTGCAACGGAGCTTTTGAACAGACAAAAGCTGGCGGTTGTACCGGGAACAGCATTTGGGGACTGTGGCGAGGGATTTGTGCGTATTTCCTACGCCTACTCGTTGGAAAATCTCAAAAAGGCGATGGACCGCCTGGAAGCATTTATCACAGAATTGTGGGAGAGAGCAAATGGCTGAGTTAAACATTGTATTATATGAACCGGAAATCCCGGCGAATACGGGAAATATCGGAAGAACCTGTGTGGCTACAGGTACAAGGCTTCATCTGATAGAGCCGCTTGGTTTTCGTCTCGACGAGAAAGCCATCCGCAGAGCCGGAATGGATTACTGGAAAGATTTAGATGTAACGACATATGTAAACTGGCAGGATTTCTGCGAGAAAAATCCGGGTGCCAAGATTTATATGGCAACGACCAAGGGGCGCCATGTCTATACAGAAGTTTCCTATGAGCCGGACTGTTATATCATGTTCGGAAAAGAGAGCGCAGGAATCCCGGAAGAGATTTTAAAAGAAAATCCGGATACCTGTGTGCGGATACCGATGATTGGGGAGACCCGGTCCTTAAATCTGTCAAACTCGGTGGCAATCGTGCTCTATGAGGCACTGCGCCAGAACCAGTTTGACCATATGAAGCTGCAGGGAGAACTTCATCGCCTGAAATGGGATGAATAGGAAGGAAAGAGTAACCACGAATGGGAATCATTAAGGCAAAACAGCTTGTTCATGAATATATCAGACGGGATGAGGAAGGAAATGTAGAATCTATCCAGACGGCGCTTGACCATGTGGATCTTGACGTAAAGCAGGGAGAGTTTATTGCAATCCTCGGACATAACGGTTCCGGAAAATCCACGCTGGCAAAGCATATCAACGCATTGCTTACCCCTTCGGAAGGAAGCCTGTGGGTGGATGGAATGGATGTTACGGAAGAGAAAAATATTCTTCCGGTGCGTCAGACCGCAGGAATGGTGTTTCAGAATCCGGATAACCAGATTATTGCGAGTGTGGTAGAGGAAGATGTTGGATTCGGGCCGGAAAATATCGGTGTGCCGACCGATGAAATCTGGCAGCGTGTCGAGGAAAGCTTAAAGGCGGTTGGAATGTTAAAGTACAGACACCATTCGCCAAACAAGCTCTCTGGTGGACAAAAGCAGCGTGTTGCCATTGCGGGCGTTGTGGCGATGCAGCCAAAGTGCATTGTTTTGGATGAGCCGACTGCCATGCTTGACCCAAACGGCAGAAAAGAAGTCATCCGCACAGCGCATGAGCTGAACGAAAAGAAGGGTGTAACGGTCATTTTAATTACCCATTATATGGAAGAAGTCGTAGATGCCGACCGTGTATTTGTCATGGATAAGGGCAAGGTCGTGATGCAGGGAACGCCGCGCGAGGTCTTTTCCCAGGTGGAGCGGTTAAAGGAATACAGACTGGATGTACCGCAGGTGACGATTCTGGCGGATTTGTTACGGCAGTCGGGACTTGATATTCCGACCGGAGTGCTGCGGCGTGAGGAACTGGTGCAGGCGATTTTAAAACTTGCCCAGATAGATGAGTGATAAGGAAAGACAGATTATGGCGATTATTTTGGACAAAGTCAACTATGTATACAGTGAGGGAACGGCTTATCAGATTAATGCGTTAAAGAATATTAATCTGAAAATCGGAGACGGGGAGTTTATCGGAATTATCGGACACACCGGTTCCGGAAAATCTACACTGATGCAGCATATGAACGGGCTTATGAAGGCAACCTCCGGCAATATTTATTTTAATGGACAGGATATCTATGACCAGGATTTTGACCTGCGGGAGCTGCGCAACCGTGTCGGACTGGTATTCCAGTACCCAGAACATCAGCTTTTTGAAACAACGATATTTGACGATGTATGCTTTGGCCCTAAAAACCAGGGGTTAAGTAAGGATGAGGCAGGACTGCGTGCGTTTGAAGCGTTAAAACAGGTAGGAATGCCGGAAGAACTGTATTATCAGTCGCCGTTTGACTTATCCGGCGGACAGAAGCGCCGCGTTGCCATTGCCGGGGTACTGGCGATGAAACCGGAGGTATTGATTTTGGATGAGCCGACTGCTGGATTGGATCCGGCCGGCCGTGATGAAATCCTTGATTTGATTGCAAGAATGCACAGAGAGCGGAAAATTACGGTCATGCTGGTGTCACACAGCATGGAGGATGTGGCAAAGTACGTGCAGCGCATTATCGTGATGAATCAGGGAAGCGTGATGTTCGATGACACGCCGCGGGAAGTGTTTAAACATTACCGGGAATTAGAACAGGTTGGTCTTGCAGCACCACAGGTGACTTATCTGATGCACGAGCTGCGGGAAAAGGGACTGAATGTAAACGTGGAGGCAACCACGGTAGAAGAAGCAAGAGAAAGCCTGTTAGAGGCATTGATTGGGCAGAATCCGGGAAAATCGGATTTTGCGAGAGGCTAGGAACATATGTTAAGAGACATGACACTGGGCCAGTATTATCCGGCTGATTCCATCATCCATAAACTGGACCCGCGGGTAAAATTATTTGGAACTTTTATTTTTATCATTGCACTGTTCTGCTTTCGCGGAATTACCGCATTTATTCTTGCGACAGTGTGCCTTGTTGCAGTGATTAAAATTTCAAAAGTGCCTTTTAAGTTCATGGTAAAAGGACTCAAGGCAATTATCATACTGATGCTTATCACGGCGTTATTCAATCTGTTTTTGACGCCCGGAGAAACACTGGTTTCTTTCTGGATTTTTACCATTACAAAAGAGGGATTAAAGAGTGCCGTTTTAATGGCGGTACGTCTGACGTATCTGATTCTTGGAACCTCCATCATGACACTTACGACAACACCGAATCAGCTTACGGACGGACTGGAAAAGTCACTGATGCCGTTATCCAAAATCGGAGTACCGGTGCATGCAATTGCCATGATGATGTCCATTGCACTCCGGTTTATCCCGATTTTAATTGAAGAGACCGATAAGATTATGAAAGCGCAGATGGCGCGTGGTGCAGATTTTGAAAGCGGAAATCTGTTAAAAAAGGTAAAAAATATGATTCCGCTTTTAGTGCCTCTTTTCGTGTCTGCGTTCCGGCGTGCGGATGACCTTGCGATGGCAATGGAGGCACGCTGCTATAACGGAGGCGAGGGAAGAACCAAAATGAAGCCGTTGAAATATGCGTCGCAGGACCGCCTGGCATATCTTTTTATCTGGATATTTTTTGTGGCGGTTCTTGCATGCAGATTTACGTTAAATAAGTGGTTTGGATTATAAGTATGAAGCGAGTGAAAATGGTCGTGGCGTATGACGGCACGAATTACTGCGGCTGGCAGGTACAGCCAAATGGAATTACAATTGAAGAAGTGCTAAACCGCAGCCTTTCAAGCCTTTTGGGAGAAACGATTGAGGTGATGGGCGCAAGCCGCACGGATTCCGGGGTTCATTCTCTCGGAAATGTGGCAGTTTTTGATACGGATACCAGGATGCCTGCCGACAAAATTGCTTTTGCCCTAAACCAGAGACTGCCGGAGGACATCGTGGTGCAGGGCTCCTGCGAGGTGCCGTCTGACTGGCATCCGAGATATCAGGAGAGCACAAAGACCTACGAATACCGGATATTAAACCGTACCTTCCGGATGCCGACGAGGAGACTTGACACTTATTTTTACCACTATCCGCTTGATGTAGAACGGATGAGTGAGGCTGCCTCCTTTCTGGTTGGAACGCATGATTTCGCAAGCTTTTGTGCAGCGAATGCACAGGTTAAGAGCACGGTGCGAACGATTTATGCCTGCACTGCCCAAAAAGAAAACGATATCATTACCATAAGGGTAACGGGAAACGGATTTCTTTATAATATGGTACGGATCATTGCGGGAACGTTAATTGAGGTCGGAGCAGGGAAGCGCCGTCCGGAAGAGATAAAAGACATCCTTGCGGCAGAAAACCGCGATGCGGCGGGACCAACAGCACCGGCACAGGGACTTACGATGATGGGGATAGAATATGAGCAGAAGACAACATAAGTTTTGATAAAAAATCATTGACACACGAGGGTTCGTGTACTATAATATTTAAGTCTGTGATAGTGAATTAATGTCAATCCAAAGCCCCGGAGCGACATTTAAACTATAAACAATTGAGACGGAAGTACGGTGTGTCCTGGACATTCACATCGGAACGCGAATCATGAAATCATTTCTAGGAGGAAAATCAATGAAAACTTTTATGGCTAGCCCAGCTACCATTGAGAGAAAATGGTATGTAGTTGACGCTGAAGGTATGACATTAGGACGTTTAGCATCTGAAGTTGCTAAAGTATTAAGAGGAAAGAATAAAGCAATTTACACTCCGCACATCGATACTGGTGATTATGTAATCGTTGTAAATGCAGAGAAGATTAAAGTAACTGGTAAGAAATTAGACCAGAAAGTATACTACAATCACTCTGATTATGTAGGTGGTATGAAAGAGACCACATTAAAAGAAATGTTAGCAAAACATCCGGAACGTGTTATTGAGCACGCAGTTAAGGGAATGCTTCCGAAGGGACCTTTAGGAAGAGAAATGTACACCAAATTATTCGTATATGCAGGTCCGGATCACAAGCATGCAGCTCAGAAACCTGAGACTTTAACATTTTAATTAGGAGGTAAACGACATTGGCTAATACAAAGTATTACGGAACAGGAAGAAGAAAATCATCTGTTGCCAGAGTATATTTAGTACCAGGTACAGGTAAAGTTACCATTAATAAAAGAGACATTGACGAGTATTTCGGATTAGAGACCTTAAAGGTAATCGTTCGCCAGCCGTTAGTTCTTACTGAGAACGCTGACAAGTTTGACGTTTTAGTAAATGTTCGCGGTGGTGGTTACACCGGACAGGCAGGAGCAATCCGTCATGGTATCGCAAGAGCATTACTTACCGTTGATAAGGATTTCAGACCGGCTCTTAAGAAAGCTGGATTCTTAACTCGTGATCCACGTATGAAAGAGCGTAAGAAATACGGTCTCAAAGCAGCTCGTCGCGCTCCGCAGTTCAGCAAACGTTAATTTTCGTTTCAGAACAATTCTATACGACTTTACAACACCCCGGAAGAGATCTTTCGGGGTGTTTTTTGTCATCTTATCAAATTTCTATAATTTCCAAAATGAATTGCGCACAATCTATTGACAAACCGATATTTCTGATATATATTACAATCACATCAAATAAATTGCGCACAATTAAATAGTGAACAATTATAAGAAAGAAGGTTTTTAATATGAACTTTTATGATTTTGAAGCAGAAGATGCAAAATGTGAAATGAGAAAGATGGACGAATACAGAGGAAAAGTGGTGCTTGTGGTAAATACAGCAACACAGTGTGGATTTACTCCGCAGTACGATGATTTGCAGGATTTATATGAAAAATATCAGGATGAAGGGCTTGAAATCCTTGATTTCCCATGTAATCAGTTTGGAAACCAGGCGCCGGGAAGTACGGAAGAGATTGTTTCGTTCTGTGATGCAAGGTTTGGAATCACATTTACGCAGTTTGAAAAGATAGAGGTCAATGGCAAAAATGCGCATCCGCTGTATCAGTATCTGAAGGAACAGAAGGGATTTGAGGGATTTGACGAGGAACATCCGCTGACACCGATGTTAAAAAGTGCACTTGAGAGAATTGATGCTGACTATAAAAACAATTCAGATATTAAGTGGAATTTCACAAAATTTTTAATCGACAGAAACGGAACGGTAGTAAAACGATTCGAGCCAACGGCGGATATTGCCGACGTGGAACAAAAGATAACAGAGCTGTTGTAGGAGGGAACATTATGAGATATAATTATATGACGGAAAATACCTGTTCACAGATGATTTCATTTGATTTGAACGGAAATGTTGTGACAAATATCAGCTATATGGGTGGATGCAATGGAAATCTGCAGACGATAGAGCGGATTCTTGACGGATGGACGGTTGAGGAAATCGAGCAGAAAATCGGAGATATCAAGTGCGGCAGGAGACCAACCTCCTGCTCCGGTCAGCTCGCAATTGCCGTGCGAAAGGCATATGACGGATTGCTAGAGCCCGAAGAATAGAGGAAATATGAGCGATAATGAAAATGTACTGAAACTTGACAACCAGCTGTGCTTTCCTTTGTATGCGTGTGCAAAGGAGATTGTGAGACGATACAAACCGTTTTTGGATGAAATCGATCTGACGTATACACAGTACATCACGATGATGGCACTGTGGGAGGAGAAAAAGATGACGGTGAAGGAGCTTGGGAAACGGTTGTTTTTAGACTCCGGGACACTCACCCCGCTTCTTAAGAGACTTGAGCAGAAAGGACTTGTGAAAAGAGAACGTGACAGTGAAGACGAGCGGGTGTTGATTGTAAGTATAACAGAAGCGGGGGAGGTCCTGAGGGAGCAGGCGGTTTTGATTCCGCGTAAAATGACACAGTGTGTAAAACTGGATATGGATGATGCAAAAGAATTATATCGGATTCTACACAAGATGCTGGGAACCTTTGAGGAAGAACTACACGTTTAAGAAACGTTCCCACTCCTCAGTGTCGGCAGTTCCGGTCACTGTGAGGAAAAAGGTGTGATCTTCTGTACGGATGGAAATTTCATAGCGGCTGTCGGTTTTGACGATTGCATCGATGCTGCATCCCTCGAGTTCACCAAAAAAGCGTGCATAATCGGATGATTCAATCGGATGGTCGTTTTCCTCACGGAGCAGCCTGCCGTTTGCATCATAGACCTTGTAGCCTTCCTCAACGAAAGTGTCGATGACGGCATCTGAAATCTTTAAGCAGAGCTGGTTTGTCCGCATCATGCGGATATCATGGTTACAACTGTTGTCCGGCAGAATTTTTACATTGTCTGACAGCAGGGAAAAGGTGCCTGCCCCCATACGCATTTCAAAAATGCAGGCATCCTCAAAGTCAAAATGATCCAGTTCGTTTGTAGTTTTATAGCTCATAAAAATCTCCATTCTTGCGTTATTCTTTGCGTATTTCATCAATAAGTGTTATGTCGCAGCCGGTAAGGCTTAAAATTTCTTCATCGGAAAAGCCGCGTTTCAAAAGCCCTTCTACAAAGTGCCGGATGGCTTTTTTCTGGCCCTCGGCAAGTCCCACTTCACGGCCCTCTGCTAATCCTTTTTCACGGCCCTCGGCAAGCCCAACTTCACGCCCCTCTGCTAGTCCTTTTTCACGGCCCTCTGCTAATCCTTTTTCACGGCCCTCAGCGAGCCCTTTTTCACGCCCCTCGGCGAGCCCCTCCGCGGTCGCTTCCTTACGAATCATATCTTCCCATTCCCAGGATTTCATATAGTTGATTCCAACCTCCCTGCTTTGTTTTGCCTGACTTACCGCCTCGTGGATGGCGGCAATGTCTGGATTGGTGATGTTTTGTTCCGTAGTTTCTTCTATGTATTTTAGCATATCGCGAAGTTCTTTGCCAGGGTTTCCTTCGGTGCCCTTTGTGTAAAGAAAGATTTTGACGGCACCGTCATCGTATGGAAGTTCCGGTACTTCC
>JBNMKM010000043.1:0-21353 GCA_050874345.1 Roseburia sp.
TCGCAGGAACTTACAATAGATGAAAAACTAAACATAATTGGAAATGAATACGATATTCCTATTGAGGAGAACTTCAGGAAGGATGTGAGCGTTATGTGTAACTTGAGTCAGGGAATTGAAGAAAAGGGTATTGCGATTGGACGCACGGAAGGTGAAGCAGGACTTATTATAAAAATGTATAAGAATGGTTTCACAGCAGAACAGATAGCCTCAGCCACAGATAAGGATATAGAAGAAGTGAAAGCGATTATTGCAGGGAAGGAACCTGCACTTGCATAGTTCTTTTATGGTAGCAGGAAAGCAGTTTTCTGTGAATAAAATGGTCGGAATCAAGCCTCCAAGTCTATAATAGATTTGGAGGTTTTCTTGCCTGATTAGGCCGCCCATTTGAGAGAAAAGTAATTTCCAAAACAAAATAATTTGTGATATAATAAATGAATTTGTAGAATATATCAGAAGAATATTAAAACGGAGATGTCTTATGTTTGATCGTCAGTCGATTCACATAGCGCTGCTCCTATGGGGCAGCATTTTTAGCCTTATCGCAGCGTTATGTATGTTCATGAGCAGAAATTTTGACAGGGAAAAAAGAAAATGGCTGCTTTTAATGCAGCTTGCCTGTGCGGTTTTACTGTGCAGTGATGCCCTCGCGTGGGCGTTTCGCGGTGGAATGGGAATAAAAGGGTATGTGATGGTCAGAATCAGTAATTTTCTGGTCTTTGTGATGAGTGACGTCGTCCTGTTTTTATTCCATGGTTACACATGCTGCTATCTGTTTAGAAAGACAAAAAAGAAAGAAAAACTTCCGGAGCGGCGCATGAAAGCAGGCTATCTGATTGCGCTTGCCGGAGCGGCGCTTGTTGTTATTTCGCAGTTTACAAATTTGTACTACTATTTCGATGCAAATAATTTTTATCATAGAAGTCCGGCATATATCATTTCAATTGTAGTTCCAATGCTGGGGATGATTCTTGACTTGTCGCTGATTATTCAGTATCGGAAAAATGTCAGCAGAGAGATTTTTGTATCTCTTGTTTCTTACATAGCGTTGCCTTTTATGGGGACGGTCGTACTGGCTTTTTACTATGGAGTTTCGCTGATTAATATTGCAATCAGTATCTCCATGATACTGATGTTTGTGACGGCGATGGTGGAGCAGAATCAGAGCCTTGCCAGAAAGGAGAGCGAGGCGGCAGAACTTCGGATTTCGCTGATGATGTCACAGATTGAACCGCATTTTTTATATAATTCATTAAATACCATCTATCACCTCTGTGACAAGGATGTGGGGCTTGCAAAGCAGGCAATCAGTGATTTTTCAGACTATCTGCGGCATATTTTTGGCTCGATAAACCGAACGGCACCGATTCGCTTTGAAGAGGAACTGGATTATATAAAAAATTATCTGCGTCTTGAACAAATGCGGTTTGATGAAAACTTAAATGTGCTGTATCATATAGAAGCAACCGATTTTAATGTGCCGGCGCTGTCCGTGCAGCCATTGGTAGAAAATGCAGTCAAGCATGGCATCTGCAAAAAGGAAGATGGTGGAACGCTCATTCTGGCGACCAAAGAATACAGGGATTACTATGAAGTCGTTATTCGGGATGACGGAGTGGGATTTGATCCGGAGAAAAAGCCGGATGATGGAAGAGTCCATGTGGGTATTGAGAATGTGAAACAGAGGCTGGAGACGATGTGTGGCGGCACACTTACGATAGAAAGCAAGCCGGGAGATGGAACGCGTGTTACTGTCCGGCTGCCGAAGGAGAAAAACCATGAGAATACTCGCCGTAGATGATGAAAAAATTGCACTGGAAGGACTGGTAAATGCGATAAAAGAGGCAGAACCACAGGCGGAAATCTATAGTTTCCGAAAAGCGGATGAGGCGTTGGAATTTTATCAGGCAAACGGCTGTGATGTCGCTTTTCTGGACATCCAGATGAGAAGCATGAGCGGTGTGGAACTGGCAAAGAAAATGAAACTGATGAATCCTGGAATTAACATCATATTTGCAACCGGATATGGAGATTACAGGGAAGCGGCTTTTGATATGCATGTAAGCGGATATCTGATGAAACCGATTACGCCTCAGAAGATAAGAAAAGAGCTTGATAATTTAAGACATCCGGTTCTTTTGGAGAAAAAGAACCGGGTACAATTTTCTACATTTGGAAATTTTGAGGCATATATTGACGGGGAGCCGATACGGTTTAAATATGACAGGACAAAGGAAATGCTTGCCTATCTGGTAGACAGAAACGGCGCCTATTGCACGAATGCAGAGATTATGGCGGCACTGTGGGAAGATGAAAAGCGCAGCAGTTATTTCGGAAATCTCAGGAAAGACTTGCTGGATGCTTTCAAACAAAAAGGATGTATGGATGTCATTGACGCCGGGTGGGGGAAGCTCAGGATTAACAGGGAGAAAGTGGATTGCGATTATTATGACTGGTGTGAGGGAAACATTCAGGCGATTAACCAGTACAGAGGAGAATACATGACACAGTATGGCTGGGCAGAATTTACCAATGCGGCGTTAAGCAATGAATTATAAATAAAAAAGAAACATAAAAAGACCGGTTTTCCGGTCTTTTTTTCATTTCGTGACATTTATGTGATGCTTGTGTGACACTTTTGTGACAAGTTGAATAGTACAATACTCCTAGATGATGGAAGGTTATGCCCATAAAATATCAAAAAAGGGAAAAATCACTTAAACATAAGTGTTATTTATAGATAACTTTCAAAAAACAATAGGAGGAACCATTGAATGAATAAGCACGAAAAAAAGTATAATCAAGTTAAGTCAATGTATGCACCCATTGTCGAGATGAAGGATTATGCAGTGCACCAGATTGTACAGACAGGAAAGAAAATGGGACCATGGAGATATCTGATGATACCGGTTCTGTTTATTTTTTTGTTTGTATTTCATTTTAGCTATCATCTTTGCATTCAGTTAAAGATGAAAGAGAAACTGGCAAGGGGCGTCGCTTTTGCCATGGCGCTTGTGATGGTATTTACCAGCGTGGATATTACGGCATTTGCCGTAGAAAATGCCATAAGCGGGGCAGATGATGGGATCCGGATAATTACCGGGTTTGAAGAACTGTCAGAAGAAGTGTCGGAACAGATACTGCCGGAAGGGGCGGCTTTCGAGGACATCATTTTCCCGGAGAAAGTGACCGCACAGATTCAGGCAGAAGCTGAGGATACAGAGCAGCCGACGACAGAGACGGGAACTGAGGTAAATACAGAAAACAGTTCAGAGTCAGAGCAGCAGACGACAGAAGCAGGAACCGGGGCAAATACAGAAAACAGTTCAGAGTCAGAGCAGCCGGCGACAGAAGCGGGAACCGGGGCAAATACAGAAAACAGTTCAGAGTCAGAGCAGCAGACGACAGAGGCAGGAACTGAGGCAAATACAGAAAACAGTTCAGAGTCAGAGCAGCAGACGACAGAGGCAGGAACCGGGGCAAATACAGAAAACAGTTCAGAGTCAGAGCAGCCGGCAACCGAGTCAGGAGCGGACGCAGAGAGCGGTTCAGAGGAAGAGCAGGGAATAGAGTTACAGTCAGAGGAAGAACAGGGAGTAGAGACACAGGCAGAGCCGGAGATACAGGCAGAACCGGAAACGCAGATTGGGGCAGCTTTATTGGATGTTCTGTTTCCAACTACAACTGTTTATGCGGCGGAGGTGACCTCTGAGCAGAAGAATACAGCCGAAGGCGCCGGAACACAGAATGTAGAAATTCCGGTAACCTGGGAATTGAATGAAGACGAAAGCAGTACGGATAAATTTTCATCCAAAGAGGATGGGGCAGTTTATGTTTACGAACCGGTACTCCCGGAAGAATATGAGCTGGCAGAGGATGTGGCTTTACCAGAAATCACAGTTACGATTAAAGAGGAAGAAGTAGCATTTGAGCAGAGCGTTACCATTGATGGTATTACCGTTACCGTGATGGCAGAAGAAGGTGTATTTCCGGCAGATGCAGAACTTTCGGTAGAAAAGATTGCAGATGAGTCGAAGCTGGCAGAACTGGCAGATGCAGCAGATAAAGCAGATGGAATCGAAGCGGATGAGATTGCAACACAGTCTATAGACGAGAAACTGGAAGGATTATATGCGTTTGATATCTGCATTTTAGACGAAGAAGGAAATGAAATTCAGCCGGATACGGACAAGGGGCAGGTGCAGGTGTCTTTCACGAACCCGGACCCCAAACAGTATGGAACAGCGGGACTGTCTGTCTATCATGTGGATGAGACGACCGGGGAAGCGGAGTCGTTAGAGACAAAGACAGATGCCTCAGAAGATATCGTGGAAGCAGAAGTGACTCACTTTTCACCGTTCCTTTTACGCGCAGCTTCCGGGGAGATTACACTTTATACCGGAGGTGGAACGATTCGGGCGAACGGCTGGGTGAGAAAGACCGATGGTAAATATGTGTCTGCTTCCAGTCAGACTGCATTTCCGACTCCGGAAATGGAGGATGCAGCCACCACATTTGAGGGATGGTATTCGGATAAGGATTATAGTACAAAGGCACAGACACCGGCAAACGGCGTTACCTATTATGCAAAATGGGTGCGCAGTCAGGAATCTGTTACCGGCAGCAATATGCGGTATAACTACGGTTATTCGGGAATCAATGCGACCGGATTGGTGGATGGCTCGGAACTTCAGACAACGTTCTTCAATGATGGCTATGCAGCATATTACAAGGAAAATACAAGCAATGCATCCGATAGAGGAACAAATGTATCAGTTCCGCGAAGGGGGGATGTATTTACAAAAATAAATGACGATCTTTATGTGGCGCAGATTGCATCTTTTACGGGTGCATATGTGCGTTATTCTTATTATATCTGGAATCGCGGAAATACAGATGTGAATCAGTTCAACCTTGGAGTTGCGGGAGATGTACAAATCGGTGACAATGACTATGCATCCTTAAGGCTTTTGGAGGATGAAACCGGCAAGTATGTGAATATGATCGATGGAGATAACGAACTCCGTCTGTATTATGAAGGTGATTATGTAACTGATGTGGATTCACTCTGGACTGGGAAATATCCGTATCATAGGCAGAATGTATTTAATGAGAACCGGACGGATCAGACGGACATTGATTCTACAATGGCGTTTTCATGGAAAAACATGACGATTCCGGCAAACACGGTTGTAGTAAAATCGTTCATCCTTGGATGTGGAAAAGCAGGAAGTCTGGCTCTGAAAAAGCAGATTACCGTGAGTACTGGTGATGACAGTGAAAGTGTCGAACTCGATGAGGGAGAGGCTTATGTGGTTCCGGAAGCTCCAGAGAGAGACGGTTATATTTTCCTTGGATGGAACACAAGCGAGGATGGAAGTGGAACAACCTATCAGCCGGGTGAACTGATATATCCGGAAGAGAGTATGACACTGTATGCACAGTGGCAGCAGATTCAGAGTACGGCAGAGGTGACTTTAAAACTGGATGATTCAGCCTGGGGCGGGCAGAAGGTAGAACTTTATCAGAATGAAAGTAAAAAGTTTACCCTGTCAGAAAAGACAGGCGGAGTTTACAAGAATACAAAGGTAGTAAATGGAACTTATGATGTCTATGTCAATGGAAGAAAGTCCGATACTGCCGTGGAGGTTGCTGCAAAGAAAGACCCGGTAACAGTCAAAAAGACGTTGAAGTATAACCAGATTCAGTTAAAGGTGAATGTGGATGACTCGTTGAGTACAGCAGCCGGTACGGTGACTTTGCGGAAAGAGAATAAGGTATATCATACCCTTACCGGAACGACCGGTATTTATGTGGATATGATTCAGCCGAGTGAGGGAAGCTATGATATTTTCATTGATGGAAATGATACAGGATATGACATTAGCGTAACAGATGCTTCCCAGACGATTGATTTTTATACCGCAAAAGCAGTGATTACCGATGATACGCCATGGACAAATGCCAAAGTAGAACTCCGCGACACATCCGGAAATGTGAAAGCGGTGCTTGCAGGAAAACTTACCGATGGCAATACTGTGACTTATCAGAAAATTTTGCAGAAGGATACAGCCACTACATTGTCTCTTTATGTAGACAACAGGGATGTTCATAAGACATTTACCATTCAGAGTGGAAAATGTAATGTAGAGCTTACCTATTATACTGCAAAGGTAATTGTGAAAGGCGATGTTCCAGCACCTGTAGTGACGATGACGAACGGTGTGGAGAATTACACATTTACCGAATCGAATAAGACTTACACAGCACAGCATGTGCTGATTCACAGACAGGATGATACAGAACTTGACTATAAAGTGAATGTGACCAATGTGATTGATTCGCTGCAGACAATGATAAACAGCGAAAACAAGTCTCTTACACTGCAGTACTGGACGGTGCAGTACTATACACTCACATCAGCTACTGACATGACAGACCGCCTGGTTCGTACGATGTATGTGCGGGATGGCAGCAATATGTCTGCCTATACCGGCAATGTGAAACTGAATGCCTATACGTTTTCTCATTGGAGTGAGACAAAGTGGACACCGGAAAAGAAGGAAGGCGGAGCAGCCTTTGATTATTCAAAGCCGGTGACAGGGAATTTGACACTGTATGCAAATTTCACGACGCCAACCGTCACCATCGGGGAACTGGTCTATACAGATGCCAATGGTAAGGTTGGTGGCAACGGAAGTTATTACCGGATGGGAAACCTGACCATTTCCGGATTTGATTCGGGCGAGGAATCCATCAAGTATATTTACCTGACGACCAACAATACCCAGAGCATTAAAATTCTGGATACAACAGGCGTTAGCGTGGAGAATGGAACCAGTACGGTGACGACCAGCGGTAAGTCGCTTACCATTACGCCGGGAACAGCGAGAACTACAATTGTATTCAACTCGGCTGTTTCTATGGCGAAAGCACAGGATTTCCTGCGAAATCAGATTGTAGTGCAGCCAACTGCAAACACAGAACATACAATGCTTGTGGAATTATATGATAAAGGTGCAAATTATGTGGCTGCCAATGTAGTGAGCGGTACGCAGACCACAAAGACGGCGACAGAATTGACGGGAGGAAGTTCTACTACACTGCAGTCAGGAACCTATTATCTGACCAAAGATGTAACTTATACAGGAAGCAGTGCCAGAAGTGGTCTGGTAATCGCAAGCGGAGCGACTGTATATATTTATATTCCGTCCGGCAAAACCCTGACGGCGAAAGGCGGAAATGCCAGTGGAACAAGTGGAGCCGGAGCCGGTATTGAAGTGCCGTCAAATGCAACTGTAATCTTTGTAGGAGGCGGAAAGGTTAACGCAACCGGTGGAAATGCAGCGAGAGGCGGAGATGGCTCTTCTGGCGGCTCTGGTAGAATTAGTACTGGAAGTTATTACGAAGGTGGCTATGGAGGAGCCGGTGGCTACGGTGGCGGAGGAGCTGGAGCCGGTATCGGCGGAAAAGGTGGTGCCGGCGGTTCTGGTGGAAGCCAGAGATCCGGTCCTTACATATCTAGCGGTAAGAGTAATGAATCTGGAAACTCAGGAAATTCCGGTTATAGCGGAAGTTCTGGAAGTGCGGGCGGAAACGTATACAAACTTGATAGCATCACCATAAACGCTACAGGTGGAAGCTGGGCTTCTGGAGGAAGCGGTGGCAGCAAAGGAGGCAGCAGTACAAGCAGTTCAAAGTGGGATGGAAAAACGTACCATACGGCCGGTGGCGGCGGCGGTGGTGGTGCCGGCGGCGGTGGATATGCCGGTGCAAGCATCGGTAGCGGAGGCTCTGGCGGTAATGGCGGTGGCTCCGGAGGAAGCGGCGGTACCGATTATGCTGAAAGTACAAGCTTTTCGAGTTATGGAACACAGGCACTCTGTGGTGGACAGGGCGGTTCTGGCGGAAGCGGTGCAGGCAATGGCAGCAGTGGAGCCGGTGATTACGATTCAAACAGCGGTTCAGATAAATGGAATAAGACGGGAGGAAGCGGTGGATCTGCCGGAAGCGGCTGGGGAAGCAGTGGCTCCTCAAAATCAGCGCTTACTTCCTATAGCAGCAGAACGACTTATACGATTTCCTTTAACACATTAAGCAGTACGGCAACCACACCTAAGAATTTAAAATATACTTATACTTACGGAAAAGACTATACATTTACCTTCCCGGAGTATCGGGACAGCAACCCGGATGTAGTATTCTTAGGCTGGCAGATTAAAAACTATGCGAAGAGCGGCGTGTCAAATGTGGATTTGACAACAGCCAGTAAAAAACGTTATATCGAGGGAGCAACGATAACAATCCCGGCATCTACTTACGGAGACATTAGCTTTGAGGCGGTCACAGAGACCATCGGTGGTGTGAATGCAAACGACAGCACAAGTGCAATGATTGCTGCATCGGCAAGTCCGGTTACTTACTACACCTATAATGTAACCTTACAGACAGATGGTGCGACCGTAACCAAGGGAAATATCCAGATTGGTGACAAGACCGTAGCGCCGTCGGCAGATGGAACCTATACACTGATTGCAACAGATAACACACCAAAAGACATAACCGTAAATGGTGTCTCTGTAGGAAAGACAAATGCAATGTCAGATGGCACCAGTGATACGACCATCAACTACGAAACCATGAAAGTTACAGTAAGTGGAAAAGAACCACAATCTGTGACATTATCAGGAACGGGAGCACCGGCTCTTTCGGATATGGGACAGCAGGCAGATGGTTCCTATCTGTATCAGACAGAACGCCTTGCTGAGACAGAGAAAGGTTCTTATTCTGTTCTTGTAGATGGCGAAGATACGGATATCAAAGCGAGCTGGGGAACGAATGTTACCGTGCAGTATTACACCGTCAATGTGAACGTACAGACGCAGGGAGTGAATGTATCCGAGATAACCTCAGTGGAACTTCGGAATCAGTCTGGCACATCTCTTGCAATGACAAAGAATACAGACGGACAGTTCAGCTATACCAGACTTTCTGGCTCTACGGACTATATCATTTATGTCAATGGAGAGACAACAGGTCAGACAGTCAGATTTGAGAAAGATCAGACAGTTGAGGTAAACTATATCCGTTACACCACAACTGTTACGACACAGGTAGATGGTGTGCCGACAGATATGGGTACAGTTTTGCTTGGAACAGAGCGGATGGTTCGTACGGATGTGGGAACCTATCAGCTTATTACAAAAGATAATACGGCAGTATCCCTGACAGTCGATGGAAAAACTGTAGTTGAGAGTATGAACAAGGGGATTGCCAAGACAGTCGATTACTATACGTTGACCTATGCAAACGCAGGAGAGCCAAACGAAGAAGGCGAACTTCCGGCAGATGAGACACGTTATCTGAATGGAAAAGACGCAGTACTTCTCGGTAAATCCACACTTACCAACGGCAGAAAAACGTTTGCCGGCTGGAAGGTAAATGGAAGTGTTTATCAGCCGGGTGATTCCATCACCATGAATGGCAAAGTGACTGCGACAGCCGTATGGAATGCAACAGATATTAAGAATGCAAAGGTTGTCCTTGATGAGACATCCTATGTATACAATGGACAGGTTCAGATTCCGGATGTGACGGTGAAATTAGGCGGCGTCACTTTAGAGGCAGGAACGGATTATAAACTGACCTATCAGAACAGCAATAAAACAACAGGCAGAAATGATGCAAATGGTGGAACTGTCAATGCAATCAATGCCGGTACGGTAACCATCACGGTAACCGGAATGGGAGATTATGCCGGAACAGTATCCGCAGAATACCAGATTGCGAAAAAACAGATTAAAATTCAGAATCTGCGTGCAGTTGACAAAATTTATGATGGAACGACAGATGTAAAACTTGCTACGGAGGATGCTTACTTAGAAGGTGCTGTAGCGGGAGATGATGTCTCTATCGTAAAGGATTCAAAAGCGCACACCTATTCTCCGACTGCCAGAGAAAATAAGCCGGTTGTGCTTGAAGGAGCAGCTCAGCTTAGCGGTACAGAAAGTGGAAACTATAATCTTATGTCACCGGATCCTGTAACTGTGACGATTTCACAGAAACCGCTGTCAGAAGAGATGTTTACGGCACCATCTGTGACCTATAACGGGGCAGCTCAGACCCCGGTTGTGACAGCAACGGATATGGGTGTGGTAGATGGACAGGATCAAAACCTGATTTCACAGTCAGATTACAGCGTGGAATATCAGGACAACATCCATGCAGGAGAAGGCACGATGATTGTATCTGCCGGAAGTGCAACAGAGGAAGAAGTTGTTGGCAACTATAAGGGAACGGTAACCATTCATTTCCAGATTAAAAAGGCACCATTAGAGATCACAGCAATAGAAGCAGGCAGCAGCTTTGGAGCCGAAGTGACAGATGTGACGAACAACTATAAGCTGACAGGTGGAACCATTTTTACAGAGGAGGATAAGGCAGACCTCGCAATTAAGGCCGTTACATCCGTAAAGAAAGGCTATGAGGTAAAAACTTATAAAGATGCGGTCACAATTTCGTACAACAAAGACAATACGGACTATGAAGTGACCACCAAAGCAGCCGACTATACGGTAGAGCCATCTGAGGGAACGGTCAGTGCAATCGCAGTCGGTTATACCGGAGTTTATGATGGCAGGGAACACGGCATCCGTGTAATACCACAGTCAGATGTAGCAGATGATACGACGAAAGTTTATTACAGCACGTCAGAATTAACAGAGAACAATTATAAGAGTGCATCGGAAACAAATCCTATGTTTAAGGATGCGGGCGAGTACACTGTTTACTATTTTGTAGCATCTGACAACTATACCGGCATTGCCGGAAGCGCAACGGTAAAGATTGCAAAGGCAAGTGCAGTTGTAACAGCAAATGCCCACACAATCTCTTATGGGGATACGGCAGAAGCAATTGTGGATGCAGCAGAAACCGGAAAAACGTATCCGGGTGTGACGATTACAGGACTGGCGGAGGGCGATACAGAGAGCACACTGACCGGTCAGGTATCCTACACTTCCAATGATTACAGACAGTATCGGAAGGTTGGAACTTATACCCTCACACCACAGGGATTATCTGCAAAGAATTATGAGATTATTTACAAAGCAGGAACACTTACCGTAGAGCCAAAGGCAGTTACAGTAAAATGGTCTGCTGAGACAGGGTTTACCTACACCGGAAGCGAGAAGGGCATCACTGCCACAATCGAGGGGCTGGTAAATAACGATGAAGTGGCACCTGTTTATGAGAAGAATACGGCGGTAAATGCCGGAACTTACACGGCAAAAGTAACCGGATTGTCCGGAGCCGCAGCTTCTAATTATCAGATTAAGGCAGACGATACAACTGCCACAAAAGAGTGGAAGATTAAGAAAGCCACAAATGAGTGGACAATTATGCCGTCTATCCAGGGCTGGATAAAAGGGGAGGATGCAAACGCTCCAATCGCAGCCGCAAAATTTGGTACACAGGCGGATATTTCGTACACTTATGCAAAGAAGCCGCAGACAGACGAACAGCCGGATTATTCGGCAGATGTTCCGACGGAGGCAGGCGATTACCTGATGCTTGCAACAGTTGCGGGAACAGATAACTATGAAGAACTGACACTTGATGCACCGGTAGCGTTTACGATTGCAGCCGCACCGGAAGAAGGCACTGAGAAACAGACTGTTTATGTGACACCGGAAAATGTGACAATCACCTATGGTGAGGACAGACCGGCTTCGGTTTCCGTAACCTATACCAATGCAGCAGGGGAAGAACTTGATAAGGACAGTCTTGGATTAAACGGTGAGTTAGCTTACAGCACGGCTTATGTGAAGGGAGATGCGGTAAGAGGAAATGCCGGAACCTATCTTCTGACACTGAATGGACTGACATCGGATAGCAGTAACCTGGTATTTAAAACAGGTACACTTACGGTAGAGCCGAAAGAAGTTACGTTAAGCTGGCAGGAAAATACAAACCTTCACTATACCGGAATGGAACAGTCCGTAACAGCAACAGTGGGTGGACTGGTAGATGACGATGTTGTCTTTGTGGGAACTTATGAAGGAAATACACAGACCAAAATCGGTAACTATACGGCAACGGCAACGGCTCTTGCTGGAGAGGATGCCGGAAATTACAAACTGCCTGAGACTGTAAGCTGCTCATGGAAGATTACCAAAGCAGACAATGCATTCATCATTGCACCGTCAATGGATGACTGGTATTACGGAGAGAACCCGGGCACACCGGTTGCAACGGCAGAGTTTGGAGAAGTTCAATTCAGCTATGAAAAAGTGGAGACAAATGTCTTTGCAAAACTGTTATCAGTATTTGCCGGAAAATCAAGTGATGTTCCGACAGAGGCAGGAACTTATAAGCTGATTGCAACGGTAGAGGCAGGAGATACCTATGGTGCATTACAGGGAGAGACGACCTTTACCATCAAACCGGCGGAAGTCGTGATTACAGCGCAGGATGCAGAAAGCAGTTACGGAGAAGAAACACAGAATCCGTTAAACTACACACTGACCACGCTCAAGGGCAAGATTAGTGCTGCAGAACAGACGGCATTAAATATCCGCTTAAAGACGGATGCAACCGCAAAATCAGCCGTGGGAACTTACCCGATTACGGTTGCAGCGGATAATAACTCCAACATTACCGTAGAGCGGATTCCGGGTATCTATACAGTGAAAGCAATTGCAATGACAGCAAGCGCTTCTTCTGTGGAAGTTACCTATGATGGAAAAGCTCACGGTATAGAGAAACCGCAGGTTACCACAGCAGATGGAAAAGAAGTAAAAGGTCTGGAGATTTATTATGGCACAGAGGCGTTAAGCAGACAGAATTATGGAAGCGGAAGCACTGTTTCTCCGACCATCACGGATGCGGGTACAATGACCGTATACTATTATGCAGTTGCGGACAATTATGAACCGGTGAAGGGAAGCGCATTTGTGACCATAAACCCGAAAGCGGTAACGGTAACTGCAAATAATGCAGCCATTACTTATGGGGATGCAGCGGAAAATGCAGGTGTGAAATATCAGGGATTTGTAGGAACTGACAGTGCAGAAACATTGAGCCTGACACCTTCTTACAGTTACTTAAGTGCCGGCAATACCCTGTATACCGCAGGAAGCCCGGTTGGAACGTACCGGATTGTTCCGGCAGGACTTAGCACAAAGAATTATTCCTTTACTTATAAAGAAGGAACACTGACCGTAGAGAAGAGAGAACTGACAGAAGAAATGGTTACACTGTCAGCAGAAGGTCTGACCTACGATAAGACACAAAAGACACCTGTAGTCACTGCGCGGGATGAAAATCTTTTAAATGACAGCGACTATACAGTAACTTATACAGACAATGTAAATGCGGGAGAAAATACAGCTTCTGCTATCATAACTGCGACAGAAAATGGTAATTACAAGGGCAGTGTAACAAAGAAATTCAGCATTGCACCAAAGAAAGTCACGGTAGAGGCTGATTCCGCTGAGAGTCTGTACAACGAAGCAGTGGCAGCGTTAAGCTATCGTATCATTTCCGGTGAGGTATTGAACGGAGACGATTTAAAACTTGCTGCAGTTACCACTGTGAAGAAAGGGTATGAGGCAGGTACTTATACAGATGCCGTAACTGTATCTTATGATGAGAGCAATACAAATTATGAGGTTACGGTAAAAGCTGCAGATTATACAGTGAAAGCGGCTTCATTAGAAGTGACGGCAGACTCTTATCAGGGTATCTACGATGGTAAGGAACACACTGCAGATATTGCAGCAAAGACAAAGAAATTCCTGACTTATGCAAAGATTTACTACAGCGCTGAAAAGACCGTAGATGCGACCAATTATATGGAAATGTCTACAAAGAAGCCGACGTTTACCGAAGCCGGAACACATACCATTTACTACTATGCGGTATGTGATAATTATGAGGCAGTTGGCGGAAGTGTAGAGGTTGTAATTAAGAAGGCACCGCTTACGGTAATTGTGCCGGATGCAGCACTTACTTATGGAGAGGCACCGCAGGAGGTGCTCGATACGCTGGCAGAACAGCAGAAGAACAAAAACCAGTGTAAGGTTAGCGGATTTGCAGGCTCCGACAACTGGAATAACGTTTTCGGTGACAGCCAGATTACATTTGCAACAAATTATGTGCAGTACGGAAATGCCGGAAACTGGAAGATTACAGCAGAAGGACTTCATGCGGCAAACTATGAGATTCATGCGACAGCCGGAACACTTGTGGTAAAACCGAAGAACATTACCTTTACCTGGCAGGAGGAAAATACCTTTACCTATGACGGAAATGCACATGGTATCGAAGCAGAGGTGGCTGGCAAGGTAAGAACAGACGATGATGTGGCACCGGGAAGCTATACGGACAATACAGTGGTTGCAGCAGGCGAATATACTGCAAAGGTAACAAAATTGTCCGGAGCAGATGCAGGAAACTATACATTTGATGCAAGTGAAGCAACTGCACAACAGAACTTTACGATTGAGAAAGCGGACAACAGCTTTACAATTCATCCGGCAATTGGCGACTGGACAGAAGGAAATACAGCAGGTACTCCTTATGCAGCAGCGAAATACGGAAATGTGACATTTACATACAGCACGAAGGAGAACGGAACCTACACCGCAGCCATTCCAAATGGCGGAAAAGCCGGAAACTACTGGCTTAAGGCAACGGTAGCAGAGTCTGCAAACTACAAGGGGCTGGAAGAAACCGTAGCATTTACAATCAATGCAAAAGATGAAGCAGCAGATATTCAGAGTATTACGGTCAAAGTACCGGATAAGAGCCTTGTATATGGAGATGCAGCGGATTTATCTGCATTGACAGAGGAAGACTTAGAGATTACAGGCTTGGCAGATGGACAGACGTTAGCAGATGTGGCAGACGGCACACTGAAATTTGTCACAGACTATACCCAGGGAAGTCCTGCAGGAACTTATCTTCTGGTAGCAGAAGGTCTGACTGCAAAAGAGGGTTACGAAATCAGTTATCAGACAGGAACGGTAACTGTTTCCAAAAAGCCGGTAAACCTTGTATGGGGAACAGACAGCTTTGTCTATGACGGACAGGCACACACCGTTCAGGCATCGGTAGAAAACAGTGACCTTTATGTCGGAGACAGTATCAAAGTAACCGGCTATGAGTACAGTGAGGACAGCCATACACAGAATGTGGCAGTAAATGCAGGAACCTATACGGCACATGCCATCAGTTTTTCCGGTAAGAACTGGAATAACTATCAGATTGAGACACAGAGCGCAAGCCACACCTGGAAGATTACCAAAGCACCGGAAGGTACGGCAGACCCGGCAACAGGCAACAGCTTCACGGTAGAGCCGTCTATTGCAGACTGGACTTACGGGGAGACACCGGAGACACCTTACGCAGAGGCAAAATTTGGCACACCGAAATTTGAGTATTCAGATGCGGCAGATGGAACTTATACGAACAAGGTACCGCAGAATGCCGGAACCTGGTATATGAGAGCCGTAGTGGAAGGAACTGAGAATTATGAGAGCATTACAAGCACTCCGGTTTCCTTTAGAATCCAGAAGGCAAAGGTAATTATTACTCCGGACGACATCGCAAGTGCGTATGGAGAAGAGATCGCAGCCCTTACCTATCAGGTAAGCGGCAGTGTCAAAGCAGGAGATGACCTTGGTATCAGATTGAATACATCGGCATCTAAGACTGCAAAAGTGGGTGAGTATCCGATTACCGCTACTTACGCCGCAAACGCAAATTATGATGTGACGGTGCGGGAAGGAACCTATTTTATCACTGCGGCAGCATCAAAATTACAGATTACTGCAGCAGGTTATACGGGTGTGTATGACGGGGCAGCCCATGGCATTACCGTGGAAGTGAAAGACCAGAATGGGAAAGATGCAAAGGGCGTCACCGTATATTACAGTGAGACAGAGCTGACGGATAACAATTATGGAATCGGAAGCACAACCTCACCAACAGTTACAGATGCGGGAACAAAGACGGTTTACTATTATGTGGCATCAGACGGTGCACTTCCGGTGACCGGTTCCAAGGAAATCGTTGTTTCGCAGAAAACGGTAACTGTGAAAGCGGGAAGCAAAAAGATTGTCTATGGTGAGACACCGGATAATAATGGCGTGACCTATGACGGATTTGTTGGTGCTGACAGTGCTGAAAGCCTTTCACTTGTACCGGATTATCAGTACGACTATGCACAGTACCAGGATGCAGGAAACTATAAGATTACACCTGTAATTGCTGATACAAAGAATTATCATTTTGATGTGAAACCTGGAACGCTGACCGTAAGTCCGAAGCCGGTAACCTTTATCTGGACAGGTAACTCTTTCGCATATGATGGTACGGCAAAGAGTACGACAGCGAGAGCAAAAGGACTTGAAAATGGTGATACTGTATTATTGCAGTATGAAAATGACACGGCAGTAAACTGCCAGCGGACAGCAACTGACGCTGGTGAGTACACGGCGAAAGTTGTAAAAGTCATCGGAGAAAAAGGTGGCAACTATACGATTGGCACAGAGGAAGCAACTGCAAGTCATGACTGGACAATTACATCAACAGTCAACTATATGCAGGTTGAGCCGTCTATTAGCGGATGGACGTATGGAGAGACACCGGCAGAGCCAGCGGCAAAGGCTGCGTATGGAACGGTTTCCTTTGTATACAGCGATAGCCGGAATGGAACTTACACAGCAGAAAAACCGGTGAACGCCGGAACGTACTACATGAAAGCAGTTGTGGAGGCAACCGGAAACTATGATTATTATCAGAGTAAGGTGGTTTCCTTTACGATTGCGAAAGCACCAATCCGTGTGGTTGTCGATGATATCACGGCACCGGTGGGAAGCGAAGTGAAAGAGCTGACCTATTCCATCTACGGAACAGAGGTGGAGGACGACCCGATTACAGTGGAGTTATCCACAACGGCAACGGAGGATTCTCCGAAGGGAACATACCCGATTACCGCAGAGGTGACAGCAAGTGAAAACTACAATGTGACAATCGAAGCTGGTGCATATCATATTCTGGATATGGATTTGGATGTCACAGCGGTTGGAGAGAACTGTCTGTATGATGGCAAAGAGCACGGAATCACCGTTACGGTGACAGGTGAGGAAGCGCAGGATGTAAAGGTATATTACAGTACAGAAAAGATTACGGATACATCAGACTTAGAGCATGCGGATGGCGCTTTAACAGTAAGTCCGACCAGAAAAATGGTGGGAACTACGAATGTATATTATTATGTGGTAAAAGACACAGAGGTTATCGTAGACGGATCTAAGAGTATTACAGTAACCAAAGCACCTCTTACCATAAGAGCAAAAGATAAGACAATCAATAAGGGACAGACGCCAGCAAATGCCGGTGTGACCTATGAGGGATTTGCAGAGGGAGAAGACGCAGACGACTTAACCGGAACGTTGACTTTCAGCTATACCTACAGTAAGGGACAGCCGGACGGAGTTTACAGCATTATTCCTTCCGGACTGAATTCTGCAAATTACAAGATTACCTATGTTCCGGGAACACTTAATGTTCTTCCGGTACAGGAAGAGGTAACCATTAACGGAGTGTCCGCAGAAAAAGGCATTGTATACGATGGTAACACGCATACCGGATATGAGGGAACCCCTGAGATAGCAGATGGAAGTCTGAGTGAGTTTGATATTGTTTATAGGGATGCAGACGGAAAGAAATTATCCGGAGCACCAAAAGATGCCGGAAACTATACCGTTACCATTTCCGTGCCGAAGGACAATGTCTACTACAAAGGCGAACTGGTGATTTCATTTACAATTGCAAAGAAACCGGTTGTAATCCGGGCATTAGACCAGGCGATGCTTGCAGGTCAGCAATTTAAAGCGCTTGCACCGGAGTACACTGGCTTCCTGGGAGACGACAACGAAGATAATGCAGCAATTGAAACATCAGCAGAAATCCAGCCGGAGAGCGGAGCAGATTTATCAAAAGCCGGAACAGTTGCACTCAAGGTAGTATCAGCCGGAGAGCTGACAGACGAGGCAGCAAAGAATTACCAGTTTGCAGCAGAGACGGTAGACGGTGAACTTACGATTTTTGCCAAAGCGGCAGAAGGAGAAAAGCCGGCGACCGGTGGCAGTGTAAGACTCGATGATCAAAACAGCGGTGTAATTCAGACTGCCGTTATCAAGAAAGAGGATGAACTTCCGCATACGGAATTAGAGACAAACCTTACCGTTCCTGTGGCAGAGGCGTTGCTTACCGCAGAAGAAATTGAACAGGTAAAAGCGGGAGACGATGCGCTTATCTATCTTGTTTTAGCTGGTGCAGATGAGACGGAATATGCAGAAGAAATTGCATCCATCAAAGAGAAGATGCAGAGCACAGATACTGCAATGCAGACCGGAGCAATCGTAGACCTTTCCCTGTTTAAGAAGGTTGGGGATGGAGCACCGAAGAAGATTACGCAGACAGGTGACACGGAAGTAACGGTTTATATCACACTTCCTGAGACGCTCGTACTAAAAGATACTACAAAGACGAGAACGTATTACATTGTCTATGAACACGAAGGAGAAACCGGTATTATCACTCCGGAGTTAGATGACAATGTGCTGTCTTTCCAGACCAGCAGATTCTCTGTTTATGCGATTGCGTACAAGGATACCGCTAACTCTGGAGGTGGAAACACCCCAGGAGGCGGTGACACCCCAGGAGGCGGCGACACCCCAGGAGGCGGCGATACCCCAGGAGGTGGAGACACCCCAGGAGGCGGCGATACCCCAGGAGGTGGAGATACCCCAGGAGGCGGCGATACCCCGGGAGGTGGAGATACCCCGGGAGGCGGCGATAAGCCTGGAGATAACGACAAACCTGGAGACAACGACAAACCAGGAAACAACGATAAACCTGGAGACAATGACAAACCAGGAAACAACGATAAACCTGGAGACAACGACAAACCAGGAAACAACGATAAGCCTGGAGACAACGACAAACCAGGAAACAACGATAAGCCTGGAGACAACGACAAACCAGGAAACAACGATAAACCTGGGGATGATAAGCCTGGAGATAACAATAACTCAGGAGATAACAACAACTCAGGAGATAACAGCAATCCGGGAAATAATACCAATTCAGGAATTACAATTGGTGGTGATTTAGACACAGGAAACAAACCGGGTGTAGGAACGACAACGATTGCAAAGAATGATACGGTTGGTGGAAACACCTCTGATGATTCCAATACTTCCGAGGGCGAAAATGCCTCTGAGGGAGAGAATAACCCAGCGGATAATGGACAGGATAACACCGGGGATACTTCGGATGATACCAGCAAACCAGGTACACAGGAGACCATGACAGGTGAGACTGTAAGTGAAGTTCCGACAGAGGAGAAGAAGCGACTGGATGATGCGCTGGATGCGATTCAGAACATAGATCCGAATATCCAGCCGGGACCTTATGTAAGTGTGGAGAACAGTGAGATTACAGACAATGGCGATTCCACAGTGATTAAGGTAAAAATTCCAAAAGAACTTCAGAAAGAGGGCAGAACCTTCTATCTGGTTCGTGTTGATGCAGATGGAAATGTAATTGTTCTGCAAAATGAGAGCCTGGAGGATGGAGTCTTCAGCGCTGCCGGAGAAGCGGGTGTAACATACCAGATTGTATACGAAGACGGTGGAAGTGTGCTTGCAGATATGCTGTCTGAAGATGGAAAACTGACAGGTGCAGATGGCAAGGCAATAACGGTAAGCACGAACCATTGTTTCTGGCACTGGCTGATGTTGCTTGTGACGCTCCTTGGAATGGCAGCAGGTATGCTTTTGGGCAGCAGAAAGAAGAAGTACGTATGGTTTGCATTTGCAGGAACAGCAGTATTGGTAACATTGTTTGCAGTATTAGGTTTCTGTAAACTTGACTGGCTGTTTGCAATTGTATGTATGATTTGTATGCTGTTGGCAGGATTCCTGTATCATAAAAAGAATCGCGATACTGTGAAAACGACATTTGTTTCATAGTGGAAAAGTCCCGCACATATGTTTACGTGCGGGGCTTTTGTGTGATACTTTTGTGAAAGAGTGTCTGATAAAATAACAGTGCATAAAGGGAATATAGATTTGTATGAAAATCAGAGTTTTGGGGGGATAGGAAAAAATATATGATATTTGTTACAGTAGACAATGATTCGGACCGACTGCGTGAGTTATCTGGCAGAATTTTTAAAAAATATCCGGGAAATGTTGTGTGTGAATTTACGGATCCAATGCTGTCGGTTAAATATATTTGTAATAATCAGGTAGACGTAGTGGTTGCAAAGGAAAAAATGCGTCCAGTGGATGGAACGGTATTGATAGATGTTGTTCACAGACATAAACCGGAACTTCCGGTGATTCTGCTTTGAAAAAAGTTTCTTGACATCCACCGGATGTGCATTGTATAATAAGCAAAATTTCATGAAAGCTGCAAATTGCAGAGAGGGAGTAGTTGCATACATTGGTATGTCATAGGCATCCGTCAGTACGGTCAGTTTTGACCCGGGGTCTATGCACCGTTTCAAACGTTGAACGAGACTTTTTGCGTACAGAGATTGTACGCAGAAAGTCTCGTTTTTTTATTCATAGGAAACTGCGTCCTGTGAGTGAAAAAGTCCTTCGGGCAGTATGCGCAGCTCACACAGAAATGGATGCAGATTATGAAGGAAATGTATCAGATGGAGCGAGACGAGCTTTACGAAAAGCTGCAGGCGAAGGCAGACGGACTGACAGAGGAGGAAGCCGCAAAACGTTTACAGGAGGTTGGGGAAAACGTTTTGCAGGAGGAGCAGGCAAAGGGTGTGATGCAGGTGTTTTTAGAGCAGTTCTGCGACTTTTTGGTTATCATCCTGATTATTGCGGCAATCATATCCATGCTATCCGGCAATGTGGAGAGTACGGTCGTGATTTTTGTTGTGCTGCTGTTAAATGCAGTTCTTGGAACGGTGCAGTACGTGAAGGCGAGAAAGTCGTTGGATGCCTTAAAAGCCCTGTCTTCCCCGCATGCGAAAGTGTTGCGCGGCGGGAAAAAGCAGGAGATTTTATCGAAAGAGGTTGTGCCGGGGGATGTCCTGTTACTGGAAGCTGGAGACATGGTTGCGGCGGATGGGCGCATAATAAAAAATTATTCCCTTCAGGTCAATGAAAGCTCCCTCACAGGAGAATCTACAAACATAGACAAAAGCGACCGGGAAATCACAGGCGAGGTGCCGCTTGCGGACCGCGTCAACATGGTCTATGCGGGAAGTCTTGTCACTTACGGGCGTGCTGAGGTGCTTGTGACCGGAACCGGAA
>JBNMKM010000044.1:0-20176 GCA_050874345.1 Roseburia sp.
ATACCGCATATCTTGTGTTATAGTAGCCATAGCAGAGAACTCCTTTTGGTTTGTTTTTGTTGTGGTGACTAAAATATAACACAAAGGCAGTATCTCTGTTTTTTAAATATTCAGTTGTAACACATGTATTGTAATCCTACACGGGGAAATTCCTATAGCACAAATAAGGCTTGACAAACAGGGCGTATATGATAAAATATTCATAGTTTTGAAAAGAAACAGACGATGATAAGGAGTACTAAGAACGGAGATGCACAGAGAGCTGTCGGCTGGTGTGAGACAGCGTTCATAAGTTCCCAACTCACCTTTGAGTCCTTTTTCTGAAGCATCTGCAGGAGATGATTGTAGATGTGGGTAGGAAGAAGCGTTTCATCCGCGTTAAGGATTTTGAGTGCGTAGGTGCGCTGGTCAAGGAAGCGCGGATACGAAGTAGAGTGGTACCACGGTAAATTATTCCCGTCTCTAGTAACATAGAGACGGGGATTTTGTTTAAGGAGGAAAAAATGGAACTTTACAACCACAAAGTCATTGAGAAAAAATGGCAGAAATACTGGGAGGAGAACGAGACATTTAAGACAGATGTCTGGGATTTCAGCAAGCCGAAATATTATGCGCTTGATATGTTTCCTTATCCGTCCGGTGTCGGTCTGCATGCCGGACATCCGGAAGGCTATACCGCTACCGATATTATGTCCAGAATGAAGCGTATGCAGGGATATAACGTACTTCATCCAATGGGATACGATTCATTCGGTCTTCCGGCAGAACAGTACGCAGTAAGCACTGGAAACCATCCGAATGGATTTACACAGGAGAACATCAAGACATTCTCCAAGCAGTTAAAGGAGCTGGGCTTTGACTATGACTGGTCAAAGATGATTGCAACATCTGATCCTTCTTTCTACAAGTGGACACAGTGGATTTTCAAACGGTTATATGAAGCAGGGTATGCGAAGTACATTGACATGCCGGTAAACTGGTGTGAGGAACTGGGAACGGTTCTCTCTAACGATGAGGTTATTGACGGAAAGTCAGAGCGTGGTGGATACCCGGTTGTAAGAAAGAATATGAAACAGTGGGTTATTGACCAGCCTGCATTTGCAGAGAAGCTGTTAGAGGGTTTAAACGAGATTGACTGGCCGGAATCCACCAAGGAAATCCAGAGAAACTGGATTGGCAAGAGTACCGGTGTCGAGGTTGATTTTAAGATTGTCGGCGGCGGAGAGTTCTCTATTTTTACTACATGTATCGAAACTATTTATGGTATTACATTTATGGTGCTTGCTCCGGACGGAGAGATTGTCAAGGGACTTATGGACCGTGTGGAGAACAGAGACGAGGTTCAGGCATATATTGATGAGACCTTAAAGAAAAATGATATGGACCGTACCGAGTTGAACAAGACCAAATCCGGCTGCATGCTGAAAGGATTATATGCGATTAATCCGGTAAATGGCAAGGAGGTACCGCTTTTCATCGGTGATTTCGTGCTTGCAAGCTACGGAACCGGTGCCGTTATGGCAGTGCCAAGCCATGACCAGCGTGACTTTGAATATGCAAAGGCACATGGAATTGACATGATTCAGGTAATCGACGGTGGAGATGTCTCTGAGCATGCATTTGAGAAAGGCGATTATCTCGGAAAAGGCTGTAAGTTAATCAATTCCGAGGAATTTACCGGTCTTACCGTGGAGGAGGCAAAAGAGGCAATCACGGATAAGCTTGAGAAGCAGGGCGTTGCCAGAAGAAAAGTGAACTATCATTTCCGCGAGTGGATTTTTGCACGTCAGAGATATTGGGGCGAGCCGGTTCCATGTGTATACAAGGAAGATGGCGAAATCTATTTCCTTCCGGACGACGAGCTGCCGCTGATTTTACCGGAACTTGAGGACTACAAGGGTAAAAATGGCAAGGCACCTCTGGAGAATGCAGTTGAGTGGAAACAGTATGACCACAACGGCATCAAGGGTGTCAGAGAGACTTCCACAATGCCGGGTTCTGCGGGTTCTTCCTGGTATTATATGAGATACATCGACCCGCACAATGATAAAGAATTTGCAAATCAGGAGCTGTTAAAACATTGGCTCCCGGTTGATTTGTATATCGGTGGTCCGGAGCATGCGGTAGGTCATCTGATGTATGCCCGTATCTGGAACCGTTTCCTGTACGATAGCGGTTTATCACCGGTAAAAGAACCGTTCAAGAAACTGGTTCATCAGGGTATGATTTTAGGTGAAAACGGCATTAAGATGGGAAAACGTTTCCCGAAATACGTAGTCAATCCGAGCGATATTGTAGAGGAGTACGGTGCAGATACATTAAGACTCTATGAAATGTTCATGGGACCTCTTGAGGTGTCGAAACCATGGAGTTCTAATGGTGTGGCAGGTGCGAGAAAGTTCATCACACGTGTTTGGACATTCTTTGCAAACCCGGACAATATTGTAGATGAGAATGATGACACACTCACCAAGGTATATCATCAGACTGTGAAGAAAGTAACAAGCGATTTTGAACAGCTGGGATTCAATACAGCCATCAGTCAGATGATGATTTTTGTAAATGATGTATACAAAGCCGGCAAGTGCCCGAGAGAGTATGCGGAAGGGTTAATTAAAATGTTCTCCTGCATCTGCCCGCACGTCGGAGAGGAAATCTGGGAAAAGATGGGACATAACAGCACGATTGCATTTGAAAAGTGGCCGGAATTTGATGAGGCAAAGACGATTGAGAATACCGTAGAGATTGCCGTTCAGATTAATGGCAAAACCAAGGGTACTCTGGCAATCGGCAGAGACGATGCAAAAGAGGATGTTATTGCAAGAGCAAAAGAGGTCATCGCAGACAAGCTGACCGGAACCATTGTAAAAGAAATTTATGTTCCGGGCAGAATTGTAAACATTGTAATGAAATAGGGTATCAGATGAAAAAGGAATCGAATTTATTGACAGGTTCCATCTGGAGGGGGATTGTAGTATTTGCAATCCCTCTCTTTATGGGCAATTTATTTCAGCAATTATATAATATGGTTGATTCACTGATTGTTGGAAATTTTCTGGGAAGTGAGGCGCTTGCAGCGGTAAGCTCCTCAGGAAGCCTGATTTTCCTTCTGGTCGGGTTTATCAATGGAACAGCAACCGGTGCGGGTGTCATTATTTCACGGTATTTTGGCGCAGGAGATGACGAAAGCCTGAAACGTGCGGTACATACGGATATTGCATTCGGTCTGGCGGCAGGGCTGCTCCTTACGGCAGTCGGGATTTTGTTTGCTCCGCAGATTCTGGTATGGATGGGAACACCGGCGGAGGTGCTGCCGGATTCGGTGGCATATTTCAGGGTATATTTCGGCGGTTCGATTGCGTTTGTCATGTATAACATCTGTATGGGGATTTTGCAGGCGGTGGGAGACAGTAAACATCCCCTGTATTATCTGATGATATCTTCGTTTGTAAATGTTATCCTTGACTTCGTATTTGTAGGTGCATTTGGACTTGGCGTCTGGTCGGCGGCACTTGCGACAGCACTTTCCCAGGCTGTGAGTGCACTTTTATGCTTCTGGCGTCTGGTGCGGAAAAAAGAAGTTTATCAGGTAAGGATCAAAGAGATTCGGTTTCATACAGATATGTTGAGTCAGATTCTTCGACTTGGACTGCCGTCCGGATTACAGAACTCGATTATTTCTATTGCAAATATTGTAGTTCAGTCGAATATCAATGCGTTTGGAGTTCTTGCGATGGCAGGTTGTGGTGTTTATGCCAAGATAGAGGGATTTGCATTTTTGCCAATCAACTGTTTTGCGATGGCACTGACCACGTTTGTAAGTCAAAATCTCGGGGCAATGCAGTATGACCGTGCGAAGAAAGGGGCAGTGTTTGGGATTTTCTGTTCTGTGACGTTAGCGGAGCTGGTTGGCGTGGTTGTCTATCAGTTTATGCCATATTTTACGGTATTGTTTGACGATACGCCGGGCGTTGTCGACATTGCAAGCCGCCAGGCGCACATTGAAGCGTTGTTTTACTGTTTCCTTGCATTTTCCCACTGTATCGCCGGAATTATGCGCGGTGCAGGAAAATCGGCGGTTCCGATGTTTGTCATGCTAGCGGCATGGTGTTTAATCCGGATTACCTATATCACGATTACCGTGCATTTTATTCCGAAGATAGAAGTGGTGTTCTGGGCATATCCACTGACCTGGTCCATCAGTTCGGTGATTTTCCTGCTGTACTATCTAAAAGGAAACTGGCTCTATGGGTTTACGGCTGCTCCCGGTAAAAACGGATGAAAGCGGCAAGTGATTTGGAGGGTTTGGTTCCTGCTTTGTAGGCAAACCCTACCTCGCGTTTGTGGATGGGAATTCCAAGCGGAATTTCCACCAGGGAGCCGTCGGCGAGATCCTTTTTTACAAAACTTTTGATGACACAGGCAACGCCGACGCCGATTCGGGCAAAGTCGATTAGAAGATCCATGCTGGAGATATCGATGGAGTCCCGTACCTGAATCTGGTTTTCCTGAAGATAGTCATCAATGTACTGTCTGGTCATATTGTTTTTGTCGAGAAGCATCAGGGTCGAGTTTGGAAGTATCTGGTCTTTTGAGACGCCCCTGGCATGAAGATTGCGCAGGTATTCCTTCGTAGCGACAAAAATATCTTCGATTTCTTCCACGTAATCAAACTGAAGATTTCTCAAATTATCCGGTTTGCCGACAAGTCCGATGTCAATCTTGTCATCCTCGAGGAGCGCGAGCGTATCGTTCGTAGAATGGCAGGAGATGGAGATGGAAATGTGGGGATTGCGCCGGATAAATTCTTTTAAATAAGGAAGAAGAATATATTTGCAGAGGGTGGAGCTGACACCGATTTTTAAGTGTCCGACACCAAGCTCAATAGAACGGCGCAGTTTTTCTTCTCCGAGTTCTAAAGTCTCAAACGCATTTCGGACATGGTCAAATAAAAGTTTTCCTTCTTCTGTGAGCACTACGCCTCTCGAACTTCTGGAAAAAAGTTTGCAGCCGACGCTTTCCTCGAGCTTCTGGATGGATTTGCTGATGGCAGGCTGACTGATATAAAGTTCCTTGGCTGCCCGTGAGATGTTTCCGGTCTGGGCAACCGTGTAAAAAATCCGGTAGGATGAAAGATTCTGATTCATAGATGCCTCCTCTGTTTGCTTATCCTTATTTTACCATGAAATGAAGTTATGGTAAACATATTTATTATGTATTTTTATTATAATAATACTTATGTTAGAATAACATCTGAAATACAACACACACACGACAGGCGAAAGTCACACACAGGCTTTTACCAAAAAAGAAGTATAGAAATCAGGAGGATATGCGCATGGGAATGACAATGACACAAAAAATCCTTGCAGCACATGCAGGGCTCCCGGAAGTCAGTGCAGGACAGCTTATAGAAGCAGATCTTGATCTGGTGCTTGGAAATGACATTACCTCACCGGTTGCCATTCATGAGATGGACAAAATGAAGGTGGATGGTGTTTTTGACAAGGATAAGATTGCACTGGTGCTGGATCATTTTGTGCCGAATAAAGATATTAAATCTGCACAGCACTGTAAATGTGTCAGAGAATTTGCATGTAAGCATGATATCACCAATTATTTTGATGTAGGAGAGATGGGAATCGAGCATGCACTGCTGCCGGAAAAAGGACTGACGGTCGCAGGAGATGTGATTATCGGTGCAGATTCGCATACCTGTACTTACGGTGCATTGGGAGCATTTTCGACAGGTGTGGGAAGTACGGATATGGCGGCAGGAATGGCAACTGGAAAGGCATGGTTTAAAGTTCCTTCTGCGATGAAATTCAATCTGACCGGCAAACCGGCGAAATGGGTAAGCGGAAAAGATATCATCTTACATATCATTGGAATGATTGGTGTGGACGGTGCACTTTACAAATCTATGGAATTTACAGGGGATGGAATCCAGTATCTGAGCATGGATGACCGTTTCACGATTGCCAATATGGCGATTGAAGCAGGGGGTAAGAACGGAATCTTCCCGGTAGATGATGTTGCAAAGAAGTATATGGAAGAACATTCCAAACGGCCGTATACCGTTTATGAGGCAGATCCGGATGCAGAGTACGAACAGGAATTTACCATCGATCTTAGCACCTTAAGACCGACTGTAGCATTTCCGCATCTTCCGGAGAACACCAAAACGATTGATGAGGTGGGAGATATTCCAATTGACCAGGTAGTCATCGGTTCCTGCACCAACGGACGCATGGAAGACTTAAGAATTGCAGCTTCTATCTTAAAAGGGAAAAAAGTGAAAAAAGGTCTCCGTGTAATCGTAATTCCGGCAACCCAGCAGATTTATCTGGATGCAATGGAAGAGGGACTGTTAAAAATTTTTGTAGAGGCAGGCGCTGTTGTCAGCACTCCGACGTGTGGACCTTGTCTGGGCGGCTATATGGGAATTCTTGCGGAGCATGAGAGATGTGTTTCCACAACAAACCGTAACTTCGTAGGACGTATGGGACACACAGAATCCGAAATCTATCTGGCGAGTCCGGCAGTTGCCGCAGCAAGTGCGATAACTGGAAAATTATCCGGACCGGATGAATTATAGGAAGGGGGAAATCAGATGAAAGCAGCAAAAGGTCATGTATTCAAATATGGCGATAATGTAGATACCGATGTTATCATTCCTGCAAGATATTTGAATTCCTCAGATCCGAAGGAACTTGCAACGCATTGCATGGAGGACATCGATAAGGACTTTGTGAAAAATGTAACAGCCGGAGATATCATGGTTGCTAACAAGAATTTTGGCTGTGGATCTTCAAGAGAGCACGCACCATTGGCAATCAAGGCGGCGGGAATCAGTTGTGTGATAGCAGAAACTTTCGCACGTATTTTTTACAGAAATGCCATCAATATCGGACTTCCGATTATCGAATGTCCGGAGGCGGCAGCCGCAATTGATGCCGGGGATGAAGTGGAGGTAAACTTTGACACCGGTGTCATCACAGACCTGACAAAGGGAACTTCCTACCAGGGGCAGGCATTCCCGCCGTTTATGCAGAAGATTATCGACTGCGAGGGACTGGTAAACTATATTAACCAGAAATAGAAATTTCAAGTAAACAAGAAGCCGTACCAAAAACCATATGAGACATGAGTTTCTGGTACGGCTTTAAAAAACATCTGTAAAGGATGCAAGGTAAGACAGATAGCGTTTGGAGAGCTTTAAATGCGTATAGAGGTCGGCATATTCCTTTGGGGAAAGGGTATCGACATAGTTCTCCGGAAAATCTTTTATGATACCGGCTGCCTTTGCAAGGTCGACTGCCTTGTTATAAGCGATGGCAGCTTTTTCCTCTGTGGAATAGGTGCCAAGCTGATAGACACCGTTGATATGAATGGCGGCGCGGTAGTGGTTGACACCGTTTCGTTCAAGGCGGGCAACACCGTGGTAGCGGTTGATGATAATGATATTTGCATAGCGGAAGTCCGTGGAATCTCCATTCTTGAATGTGTAGTCGCGCCCTGCAACTGCATAGGGACGGATGCCGTAGCGGGAGAGAATGGAATACTGCATGCCGTAATCATTGACAAACAGATGTCCCTGACGCCGCAATATTTTATGACTGGAGTAGTAGAACAGGTCATCAATATCAAATTTTAACGCAAGCACAGGGGAAAGATAATACGAAAAATAACCTCTTGCAAGGTAAATTGGATTTTTAATGTAAATGCCGTTATCCCGGAAATTGACAAGCGTGACGGCTTTCTCAAAAGAGATGGGACGGTTCTGTCCCGGAAGGTCGTGGATCGTGCAGGAAGTATCGTCCAAAAGAGTCTGTGCATCCACATAAGCGGCATTGGCGTCATCCTCCGCATCATAACTGCCGAGACTGATGTGTTTTCCGCGAAATGTAATGCTTGCGCGGTAATAGACGGTACCGTCTTTCTTTTTGGCGAGATAGACTCCTTTTTGCATAAGACCTCCAGAATAATTACTTTTCATTGGTGAGATGAATTTATCATAGCACGTTTGAAACAGATGGGCAAGCGGATTCAATTGAGCGGCAGGAACTTGACAGTAGCGGTTACTTTCTTTATAATGTGTGAAAAGTGGTTTAGAAGTGGAAATCAGAAGGATAAGAGGATTTAGAACATGGAATTAATGTATGCAAGCACAAGAGATGCAAATGAGCAGGTGACTGCTTCTCAGGCAATTTTAAAGGGTCTGGCAAATGATGGCGGACTTTATGTTCCAACTTCCATTCCGAAACTGGATGTGGATTTGGATGAACTGGCAAAAATGAGCTATCAGGAGACCGCATTTGAGGTGATGAAGCGCTTTTTGACCGACTTTACAGAGGAGGAATTAAAGCAGTGTATCGAGGCTGCCTATGACAGCAAGTTCGATACCGAAGAGATTGCTCCGCTTGTAAATGCAGACGGTGCATATTATTTGGAGCTGTTTCATGGACCGACAATCGCATTTAAAGATATGGCATTGTCCATTCTGCCACATCTTTTGATTACCTCCGCAAGAAAGAATCAGGTGAAGAATGACATCGTAATTTTAACTGCAACCTCAGGAGACACCGGAAAGGCAGCTTTGGCAGGATTTGCAGATGTAAAGGGAACAAAGATTATCGTATTTTATCCGAAGAATGGTGTCAGCCCGATTCAGGAAAAGCAGATGGTAACACAGAAGGGTGATAATACATTTGTAGTCGGAATTCATGGCAATTTTGATCAGGCACAGACTGGCGTGAAGAAGATGTTTTCGGATGCAGCGATGGCAGAAGAGATGAATCGTGCAGGATACCAGTTTTCTTCCGCAAATTCCATCAACATCGGACGTCTGGTTCCGCAGATTGTATACTATGTTTACGCGTATGCAAAATTATATGAAAACGGTGAGATTGCCAAGGGAGAGAAGATTAACGTTGTGGTTCCGACCGGAAACTTCGGAAATATTTTAGCAGCTTTTTATGCAAAAAATATGGGACTTCCGATTGCAAAGTTAATCTGTGCTTCCAATGAGAATAAAGTTCTGTATGATTTCTTCTCAACCGGAACTTATGACAAAAACCGTGAGTTTATGCTTACAAGCTCTCCGTCCATGGATATTCTGATTTCCAGCAACTTAGAGAGACTGATTTACCGCATCGCAGGAAATGACCCGCAGAAGAATGCGGCGCTCATGCGGGAATTAAATCAGACCGGCAAATATGAGATTACACCGGAAATGAAAGAGCAGCTTGCAGATTTTTATGGTAATTATACCAGCGAAGCAGAAACAGCAGAAGTCATCCGTCATCTTTATGAGAACACCGGATATATTATCGATACGCACACAGCAGTTGCAGCGGGCGTTTACGGTAAATACAAGAAGGATACCGGTGATACTGCAACGAAGACGGTGATTGCGTCCACCGCAAGTCCGTTCAAGTTCACCAGAAGCGTTATGGATGCAATTGATCATCGCTATGACAGTATGACAGACTTTGAACTTGTGGATGAGTTAAGCCGTATCGGAAATGTCGCAGTGCCGCAGGCAATCGAGGAAATCCGAAGCGCCGAAGTACGCCATAAGACCGTCTGTGAAGTAGACGAGATGCCGGATGTTGTAAGAAACTTCCTAAAGAAATAATTTCTCAGAAATAAAATAAGTCATTGAAAAAGGGACATCAGTTCCGGTATTTACCGGTTCTGATGTCCCTTTTCCCTGTATGTCTTTTGGGACTTATGTAAAAGTTATTTAATTGTTTTTGCAGACTTCAAAAATAAAGTAAATCATGCCAAACGGATAGAGAATCGGGAACAGGAAGGTTCCTTCGGCAAAAGACAACAAACCGCTCGTTTCTTCCATCGGAGGCTCTAACTGTAATTCAATCCCCATGTCATTGGACATATTTACAAGAAACAGTCCGTTGTGCAGATTTAAGAAGTCATCCAAAGATGCCTGAACATATTCATCAAATTCGGTGAAAGACTCGCCTGCGTAGCGGCATGCAAATGCAATCGCAGCATCTTTTGGCATGTCCAGATAAGTCTTTACAGAAAATTCGCCGAGCACTTTCTGGGAAACACAGTAGGTTGTTGGATATTCCCGGCAGGCAGTCGGTGCAACCGGTGTAAAATCATCTCCGATAAAACGAAGCAGATTATTAAACAACAAATGTAGGAAAGAAAGCTCCGGTTTTGAAAGGTTTTGTTTAGTGTCAACAAGGAAAGAGTCAATCATGTGATTGATATTTTCCATGGTTTCGTCAGAAAAATCAAAATCAGAGAGTTCGTTATAAGATTCATAATCGACAATCAGATTTTCGAGCTCAGAGTTATTAATGATTCCGCGTTCTACCAGAATCTGACCCAGAAGCAGAAAGCTTGGGGGCTGTTTTTTGAGCAGTTCAGAAACCTGTTCCGGGGTAAGATATCCTTCCTGTATGGCAAGTTCTCCAAAACGCTTGTCCTGATGAGTCTGCATGATGACAATATTATCTACTTCGCTGGCAGTCATATAGCCTTCATGGATTGCAAGTGCACCGAGCTTGACTTCCTCGGATGCCATCTGTTTCATGGCATCGATAAGCTGTTCTCTTGTGACAGCATTCCGTTCCAGCAGATAATTTCCAAAAAACTGAGCGTACATATATTATCTCCCTTCAAACCTGGTGGTAAGCACATGATGAATCTGCTCGGTGCTTAATGGTTTTTGAATAAAATCATGCGCACCTGCCTCGATTGCAGCTTTCAGCTGGGACTGTGTGCCGACAGAAGATACAACGACAATGTCTGCTTTGTTGTCATAGGAAACAATCTCACGGATTGCAGCATTTCCATCTTTAACCGGCATTACAATGTCGAGGAACACGAGAGCGGGAGCCTCTTTCTTGTAAAGGTCAATGGTGTCCTGTCCGTTGGAAGCTTCTAAAAAGATTGGGTTGCCATAGGTGGATATAATATCTTTTAACTGTTTTCTTGCAAGAATGGAATCGTCGCCGATTAGAATTTTCACGTTATCTAATTTCATCGTCCATCACTCCTATTTATTGATATAGTCATTTTTTACTATTGTATAACAATTGTAAAAATAGTTCAACCCGAAATGTTGATTCTTGCAAGGTTTTAAAAGACCGATTATAATAAAGAAAAAAATAAAAAAGGAAATGGTGAAAATATGGAAACAATTGTTATGATTGTGGTGGATATTGTTATTTTTGCAATCGGGATTTATCTGCTTGCATCAGCACTGCGGATGAAACATACAGGGAAAATTGACAGCCTTATTTTAGCACCGGAAGAGCTGAAAAAATGTAAGAAACAGGATGCCTTTATCGCATTTATTGCCTGGAAAGAAGCAGTGTTTGGAGGCGTTTTGGCACTTGTGGGACTGCTTGGGGCACTCGGCGAGGAGATTGCATTTCCGGGAGCGTTCAAGTATGTGCTGCTGGGTGTTTTTCTGGTGGTATTCGGCTGGTTCTACCTGAACTTAAAGCGCGCAAAGGAACAGTTTTTGTCGATTTAGGAATCTTCGGGAAGGAATCAGAAGCTTATCACATAATCGTCACATGATGTCGATAAGATGTGTTTATCGAACACGAAGGAGCTAAAGGAGAGTTGAAAATGGAAAAAATATTAGTAGTAGATGACGAGGAAAAAATTCGCGCCATTATCCGCAAGTACGGAGAATTTGAAGGATATGAAGTGACGGAGGTGTGCGATGGCATGGAGGCAATCGAAATCTGCAAAAAGCAGGATTTTGATGTGATGATTCTTGATGTGATGATGCCGGAGCTTGATGGTTTTTCTACCTGCCGTGAAATTAAAAAAATAAAGGATATTCCAGTGATTATGCTTTCGGCGCGCGGCGAGGAATATGACCGCATCCACGGATTTGAGCTGGGAATTGATGACTATGTCGTAAAACCGTTTTCCCCGAAGGAATTAATGATGCGTGTAAAGGTGGTAATCGGACGTAATTCTGACAAGAGCATGAAAAACGGGCATGAAATTTTTACAGCGGAAGGGCTGGTGGTCGATTTTACCGGACGCACGGTTACGGTGGACGGTGAGCGCGTGGACATGTCCCCGAAGGAGTATGACCTTCTGTTTTATATGGTGCGCAACCGAAATATCGCCCTGTCGAGAGAAAAACTCATCACGGAAGTGTGGGGCTACGATTATTACGGAGACGACAGAACACTTGATACACACATCAAACTGCTGCGCAGCAGTCTTGGAGATTATCGCAAATTTCTGGTGACGTTAAGAGGGGTGGGCTATCGGTTTGAAGCATGAAAAAATCAGTATCAAATGGAAAATTTTCTTTTATCTCCTGATTTTTACGGGAGTTCTGCTGGTTGTTTTGTGGTTGATTCAGATATGTTATCTGGATTCTTTCTACAAGATGATAAAAACCGGAGAGGCAGAGAAAATAGTATCGGATGCAACGGCGGTACTGCAAAGCGGCTCGGATAACGTGGCGGATGAGCTTGACGAGCTGGCGGCCGGAAACAACATGGGCATTTTTGTGACGAATCTGTCCGGGGATGAACTTTACAGCGCAGAATATATTGCCAATTCACGGATGAACGGAATGCCGGAGGATCAGATACAGCTTTATTACGAAAAGGCAAAAGAAAACGGCGGTTCTGTGAAGATAGAATTTGAGGGAAGTATTAATAAGACGTTCTTTGACGGAGAGGTAAAAGAACAGCCGGCAATCCCGGAGAATATGCCGCTTCCGGGAGGCGATAATGCAGCTCTTTTCATGCAGAATCATGGACAGGACGGCGTGGAGAGTGTTATCTATGTAAGCATTGTCACAGTGGACGGGGAAGAAGAAATTCTGATGGTCAACTGCCAGATTACACCTGTCGATGCAACGGTAAATACCCTGCGCATTGAGTTGGTCTGGATTACTGTGATTATGGTACTGCTTTCTCTTGGAATTGCATTACTCATCTCAAGACAGGTGTCAAGGTCATTTATCAAAATTAACGAATCTGCCAAAAAAATGGCAAAGGGCGATTTTGATGTGCGGTTTGAGGGAAAGGATTACAGAGAGATTGCAGAGCTGTCCGATACGCTCAATGCTACGGCAGTAGAATTAGGAAAGAACGAGACGCTGCGGAGAGAATTAATCGCCAATGTTTCCCACGACCTTCGGACGCCGCTTACCATGATTATTGCCTATGCCGAGGTCATGCGTGACCTTCCGGGAGAAAATTCGCCGGAAAATGTACAGGTGGTCATTGATGAGGCAGAGCGTCTGACAAATCTCGTAAACGATATGCTTGACATTTCCAAACTGCAGGCAGGTGTTATGCAGAAGAATGTGGCAGTTTATAACCTGACGGAGAGCATAGAAGCGGTACTTGAGCGATATAATAAGTTAAAGGAAAAAGACGGATATTCCATCCTGTTTGAGTATGATAGAAAAGTCTGTGTGGAAGCAGATGAATACAAAATTTTCCAGGTCATTTACAATCTGATTAATAATGCCATTAATTACACCGGAGAGGATAAGACCATCTGGGTACGCCAGATGATAAAAGGAGACAGCGTGCGGATTGAAGTGACAGACAGCGGTGAGGGAATTGCTAAAGATGCGCTGCCGTATGTGTGGGACCGTTATTATAAGGTGGACAAGACACACAAGCGTGCGGTGATGGGAACAGGACTGGGGCTTTCTATCGTAAAAAATGTACTTGAGCTGCACGGTGCAAAATATGGTGTGGAAAGCGAGATCGGAAAAGGCTCTACCTTCTGGTTTGAACTTAAAATTGCAGAGGACTGAAAACAGTTTTTTACAAAAACCTCAAAAATTCCCACTAATTTATAGTTGCGTAACGGGGCATATTAAAGTATAATAAGAGACACAGAGAAAAGCGAATAGGCCTGGGATGTACGACACCCCTACATTTTTGAACCTACATTTACGTTTATGGGATTCCTATATTCTCAAGCGGATGTCAGGCCATCAGTACTTCGGTACGCGAGCAGTGGAAGGCAGAAACTTGTATGCGGTTACCCACCTAGCATTCGCTAGGCGTCAAAAACGTAGGAAACGGCATTTTGGGTTTACTCAAAAGAATTTAAAGGTACGCAGGATGAATCTTGACGTACACAGGACAAACTGCAATCAGGATACGGAGAGAAGAAGTTTTTGAAGTACCCGGAGAGAATAAAGCATACAAAAGACTCGTGAAAATACACAAGAAAGGAAGCTGCTTTGAAATAAAAGCAGCTTCTTTTGTTGAGTGAACGAAAATAAGGGAATGGGAATCATGAAAAAAAAGGGACGTCTGTATGCAACCATATGCCTGTTTTTTGGTCTGTTGTTGCTGTTATTGGTTATTCTGTTTCATGGGCTGAAACACAGAACTTATGATACCACGTTATGGTCCGAAAACTATGTGGCAGTGGAGGAAGTAAAACAGGAACTGTCGTTTGGAGTCTATGAGGATATAGACTGGGATAACTGGTTTTTGCCTTACCACAGGGATTATCTGACAGGAGAGATGCTGACACAGCTTTTGGAGCAGCTTGGTCTTTCCGATTACATAGAGCAGATGGACAGAATTTCAAAAAAAGCCGCAGTTACGCACGAACAGTGGGAGAATGTATATGGGCAGATTTTAGAAAGCCTTGACATGAAGCAGGAAGTGCAGAAAGATACGATTCTTGTAGTGGACCGAATGGAAGCGGCAGACGGTATAGTACTGATTACAAATAACGGCGATTATGCGACGGCACTGCCGGGCACTTATTTTGAAAACTGGAAGGCATATGAAATTTACCGGATTGACGGAACATGTGTCGGTGTCAGGGGGATTGATCAGGAAGAGCAGGAAATTCCAAATGTCTATGTGAAAAATATTTCCGACGGAACAGTGTCTTTTTTGTTTGCGGGCGCTTCCTATGAGAAAACAGGGATGCAGCCGGAACTTGAGGTAAAACCCGGCGTCTGCGATTTGATTTTAAAGGACGGGGAGCTTTCCGGCATCCGCAGGAAGCAGGACACGATAGAAGGCGATATGATTTCCTATGACGAAAACACCATTGAAATCAGAGGCTATGGCAGAATCCACCACAGCGGCAAGCTTCCGGTATACCGCACTTATGGAGATGTGACGGAAAAGTCGATTTCAGATGTTGTTCTTGGAAATATGGTGCTTGAATATGTGACAGCGGGGGATGAGGTGTGTGCCATCCTGATTCGGGAACCTGCGAGTATTCAAAGTATCCGGGTGCTTCTTTTGGCAGAGGACGGTACGAAGTTTCACCCGGATGTATATTTAAAGAGTGATACGGATGCGTCTGCAGCACTTGGGAAAGAAAAATGGGCGGTAGAGGCAGGAGAAGTCGTACACATTACAGGAGGGCTTACGGCGGGCGGAGAGGCATTTTCCCTGACCCCGGAGGGCAGCGGCAAAACCTATCTGTGCGATGCGGACGGAAATCTGCTCTCAAATGGTTATTATGGTGTCATGGAAGTGCGGGCGTATGAGAATGGCTATACGTTAGTCAACCAGCTTCCGTTTGAACAGTATCTCTATGCAGTGGTGCCAAGTGAAATGCCGGTCAGCTATGCACCGGAGGCATTAAAAGCCCAGGCGGTCTGTGCCAGAAGCTACGCATACATCCAGCTTTTAAAGGGCAGCCTTGCAGCTTTCGGCGCACATATGGATGACAGTACGTCCTATCAGGTATATAATAAGGTGGCGGAAACAGAGGAAAGTATTCAGGCGGTGGATGAGACGCACGGACAGGTGCTTACATATGAAGGAAATGTTCTCGAAGCATATTATTTTTCTACTTCAGCGGGATACACGGATACGTCAGCCGTCTGGAATGATTCCGAGAATTCTTCCTACGGATATTTGCACAAATTCTGTCTTAATATGGAAGAATATGACGGAAATCTTGCAGATGAAGACGATTTCCGTACCTATATTCAATCGACACCTGAAGGGTATGACAGCGATGTGCGTTATTACCGCTGGCAGATTACCGCAGACTACAGAGATAAGACGGAAGAAATCAATCAGATTTTAACAGAACGCAAAAAGGCATCTTCTGAGAACATCCTTTATCTGAAGAAAGACGGAAAAACAGAGGCAGAGGACCTTTCAGATTTTGGCAGCTTAAAAAAGATTTCTGTGGAGGAACGCAGCACATCCGGCTGTATTCTTACCTTAAAACTTACGTATAAGCGTGGAGTCGTGCTTGTAAAAACGGAGTATAATATCCGCAAAATTTTAGGAACGGGCGCACTGACGCTGACCTTTGCCGATGGAAGCGAGGGAACACCGGGTGCATTGCTGCCGTCAGCCTTTACGACGGTGGAAAAGCAGAAAGACGGCACCTATCTTTTGTCTGGCGGAGGCTACGGACATGGACTTGGCATGAGCCAGAACGGAGCCAACGGAATGGCAAAAGCGGGAATGAGCTATCAGGAAATTTTGCACAGTTTTTATCAGAATATAGAGATTGCGGATATGGAAGAGAAAGGGGAAATCAGATGATCTGGAAAATAATTGGAACGGTGAAGGCTTTTATGGATAAATGCAAACGCGATAAGATTAATGCTTACGCCGCACAATCTGCATTTTTTATCATATTGTCCATGATTCCGTTTCTGATGGTGTTTTCCTCGTTACTGCGCTATACCTCCATTACGGAGGGCATGATTCTTGAAATTATCCGCCGCGTGATGCCGGATTATATCGCACCGTTTATGATTAGTCTGATTGATGAAGTGTACAGCCGCTCGATGGGATTAATTTCAATTACCGCCGTAGTTGCAATCTGGTCCGCGGCAAAAGGCGTGCAGTATATGACGGATGGCTTAAATTCGGTCAATGACTTAGAGGAGACTAGAAACTGGTTTGTTCTCCGGTTTTGGGCAATTATTTATACCATCGTTTTTCTGGTTGCCATTGTGTTTACGCTACTGATTCTTGTTTTTGGTAATTCCTTACAGGAACTTGCAACAAAATATGTGCCTTTTTTAGTGCATGCAGTTTCGCTTTTATCAAAGCTTAGAGGACTGATTTTGCTTGGTTTGCTGATTCTGTTTTTCGCAGTTATATTTACGGCGATTCCAAACCGGAAGTTAAGTTTTAAAAGTCAGCTCCCGGGGGCAGTTATCTGCGCCGTGGCATGGTACGTGTTTTCATTTGGACTGTCCGTGTATGTGGACTATTTTAACGGACTGTCCATGTATGGAAGCCTGACGACGATTGCGCTGATTATGCTGTGGCTGTATTTTTGTATGTATATCATGATGATGTCTGCAGAAATCAATGTTGTGTTTAATGACAGTTTTGAACGCTGGCTCAAGCGTGACCGCAGCAAAAAGAAAAAAACTGCTTGATGTTTGAAATAGGCTGTGATAGAATAAGCGTTATGAAAAAGGCTGTGAATGTGTTTTGTAGATTATAACCTGGCTGACAGAGAGAGAAAGTAACCGGCTGAGAGCTTTCTTAAGAATCAGTTATAATTGAACCTTCCCACAGGAGCCGCACGAATGAAGGATGTAATCTTGTAGTTTGTGACGTTTGCTGCACGTTACGCAGGAAAAGTGCCGGATGTAGCGATGACATTCGGAAGCAGGGTGGTACCGCGAGTGAATCGTCCCTTCATATCTGTATGGATATGAAGGGTTTTTTTATGCGCAGCTCGCGCCCGGCGCGAAATAGATGAAAAAAGGAGAACAGAACATGAAGGAAAAATTGCAGGAAATCCGTGCAAAAGCCATTCAGGAAATTGAAGCCTCTGACGGGCTTACCAGATTAAACGATGTCCGCACCGCCTTCCTCGGCAAGAAGGGAGAACTGACTGCCGTACTTAAGGGAATGAAGGATGTGGCGCCGGAGGACAGACCGAAGGTTGGACAGTGGGTAAATGAGACCCGCGAGGCGATTGAAAGCCTCTTAGAGGAGCGCATTGCCAAGGTGGAGGCAGAGGAACTGCGTTTAAAATATGAGAGCGAGAAAATCGATGTTACAATGCCGGCAGAGAAGCCACAGATGGGAAATCTGCATCCGGTAACACAGATTCGGAATCAGCTCATTGACGCATTTGCAGGAATGGGATTTGAAGTGGTAGAGACAAAAGAAATCGAGAATGATTACTATAATTTTACCGCTTTAAATACACCGCAGGATCATCCGGCAAGAGATATGCAGGATACCTTCTATCTGTCAAAGGAATTTCTGCTTGCAACCCAGACTTCTGCAGCACAGATTCATACGATGGAGAAGAAAAAGCCGCCAATCAAGATGATTGCTGCACCGGGTAAGGTATTCCGTTCCGATGATGACGCGACACATTCTCCGATGTTCCATCAGATGGAGGGACTCGTTGTCGATAAGAATATTACGCTCTGCGATTTAAAGGGTATGCTCGATGAAATCGTACAGAAAATCTTCGGAGAGGGAACAAAAACCAGATTAAGACCATCTTATTTCCCGTTTACCGAGCCGTCTGTTGAGGTAGATGTCAGCTGCTTCCAGTGTGGTGGCTGTGGCTGTAAGCTCTGTAAGGGAACGGGCTGGATTGAGGTGCTTGGTGCCGGTGTTGTAAATAAGAAGGTATTAGAGGGCTGCGGTATTGATACGGACGAATACAGCGGATTTGCATTTGGAATCGGCTTGGAGCGTCTCACTATGCTCAAGTATGGCATTAATAACATCAAATATTTATTTGAATCGGATCTGCGTGTGTTAAAGCAGATTAACGATTAACAGGAAAGGAGGCTTATCATGTTAGCACCATTAAGCTGGTTAAAAGAATATGTAGACATCGATGTGACACCGAAGGAGTTAGAGGAGAAGCTCTTTTCCTGTGGATTTGAAGTAGAAGAACTGTTTCAGGTAGGAAAAGATATTAACAATGTAGTTGTAGGACTTGTGGAGACCTGTGAAGCAATTCCGGATACCCATTTAAGCCTTTGTACAGTAAATGCCGGAGAGCATGGAACCTTCCAGATTTGCTGCGGTGCAGACAATGTAAAGGCGGGCGGAAAATTCCCGCTTGCATTGATTGGCGCAACCGTTTATGCAACGGCAAAGGATCATGTGACAATCGAAGGCGTTATGGAAATCAAGCAGGGAAAACTGCGCGGCTATGATTCCTATGGAATGCTTTGTTCCGGTACAGAGCTTGGATTAAACGAGGATTTATATCCGGGTGCAGGCTATAACGGACTTTTAGTGCTTCCTGAGGATGCAGCCCCGGGTGCAGATGTAAAACCAATTGTAGGACTGGATGACTGGATTTTTGATATTGCAATCACCGCAAACCGTCCGGACTGCCAGAGTATCTATGGAATTGCCAGAGAAGTAGCTGCCGTTCTCGGAAAAGAGTGCAAAGAACCTGCGCTGGATTATACAGAGACAGATGTGAAAAAAGATTTCAAGGTGGAAGTAGTGGCAAGCGATTTGTGTCCAAGATACATTGCACATTACGTACATGATGTCCAGATAAAGGAATCTCCGGCGTGGATGCGCCGCCGTCTTGCATTAGTCGGGATTGGTTCTATTTCCAATGTGGTTGATATTACAAACTACGTTCTGAAAGAACTTGGGCAGCCGATGCATGCATTTGATTACTCCTATCTGGAGGGAGATGAGATTCATGTCAGACGTGCAGAAGACGGAGAGAAGATTGTAACCTTAGATGAAAAAGAGTTCACGTTAAATTCTTCTAACCTGGTTATCTGCGACGGCGTGAAACCGGTTGCACTTGCCGGAATCATGGGCGGCTTAAATTCCGAAATCGTAGATACGACAACAGATGTCATGTTCGAGGCAGCAAAATTTGCCCGTGACAATATCAGAAAGAGCTCCCGTGCACTTGGACAGTCCTCTGACTCCAGCGCATTATATGCAAAGGGTGTTTATGAGTACACGACGGTGATGGCGATGAAGCGTGCCCTGCATCTGATTGAGGAGCTTGGCTGTGGAAAGGTATCTTCCACCCATATCGAGGTATCAACCGGCAATTCAATAGAGCCGAAGGAAATGAAGGTCAGCGTAAAGAAGGTCAACGGTGTACTCGGAATCGAAGTACCGGAGCAGGAGATTTTACGTATCCTTAAGAACTTAAACTTTAACCCGACCATTAAGGGGGATGAACTGACGATTCAGGTTCCGGCATATCGTGAGGATATGGA
>JBNMKM010000045.1:0-19387 GCA_050874345.1 Roseburia sp.
ATGGTATAATCATGATCCAACACCTTCAATGCCTTTGACCGCTGTAGTTCCCGGTTATTACTTGGTATGGTATAATCAAGTGACTTGGTAAATCCCTGAAACTTCTGCTGTAGTTCCCGGTTATTACTTGGTATGGTATAATTCTTTCTTATCAGACCCAAGAACAACAATGGCTGTAGTTCCCGGTTATTACTTGGTATGGTATAATCTGTACTGTTTCAACTTGATTGTGACCATGGCTGTAGTTCCCGGTTATTACTTGGTATGGTATAATTCATATGCAGTGACTGTGATGATTCTTTCTGCTGTAGTTCCCGGTTATTACTTGGTATGGTATAATAGGGAACACAACCCCCTGCATAACACTTGGATTATGCAGGGGGTTTCCTTTGGAAAAAACTCTTATTTTCAACAAATTTTTTTCTAATATTATTCTTTTTTCAAAAAATATTTAACAACTCTGTTGATTGTGAACCATCATCAAAGGTTTTGGTTCCAAGCAACACCTCAATAGATTCAAACTGTTTTTCTGTCAACGTCAAAAGCCGCACGGAACCTTTCTCTGGTAAATTTAACTTTAGGCGTTGTTGATGCATTGCCACGGCATCCGTTCCATTACAGATTCTCGTGTAAACAGACCACTGCATCATATGATAACCGTCCTTGAGCAGAAAATTACGAAACTTTGTTGCTGCTTTTCTCTCTTTCGCCGTTACAACCGGTAAATCAAAAAATACGAGCATTCTCATAAACTTATTCATAACGATGTACCTGCAACTGTATTAACTCCGGCAAATCCAAATCTGTCCGCCGTTCCTGCAATGCACTGCTATAACTTGCCGCCAGCATATCAACGCAATTACTGATAATACGTTTTTCCCCTTTCACATCCATATCAAAATTAATAATTCCAAAAATTCCACGTTTTGCCTCTGGTGTCAATACGGAGTCTATTTCTGAAATATCGTAATGCTGTGAAACATACAAGTCAACCAACGGTCGAAAAGGTTCTATCAAATCATCCGCCAGATTATAACTGTTTAACTCGCTGCAATGAAAAACACCAATGGACGGCTCTAACCCGTAACAGACAATTGAGCGTGCAATCAGCCCTCTCACAATGGCGTAACCATAATTCAATGCCGAATTGATAATGTGGTCATTTCCTCTGGAAAAACCAATTCCATACATGCTCTTGAAATAAAATGCGGCAGCTTTTGCCTCTACATGCGTCCTGTCACCTGACTGTACCTCCCTGCACATGGCAAACAGTTCTTTTGCCCCTTCCCGCCCCAGTAGCTCCAGACATAACGCCTGATTTTTTATCTTTTGTATCACAATCTGCTGCCAAAGACGTTTCTGCAGAGGTTTTGCTGCCTCCATCTGATATTTTAAAATTTTGAAATGCCGACTGTGGCGCACCATGGGAAGCAGCACTGCATTCGGTAAATGCTTTTCGTCACACACATACAACGCGATTCCCATATCTGCCAGCTTCTGTAAAAGATATGCCGATAATGTCACAGTCTGATTTTCAATTAAAATGCAGTTAATATCCTCTAACGGAATTTGTATTTCTTCCCCCGCATCAATCAGTAACTGCTGATTTTTAATCTGCAGTTTTACGTGACTGTCAATTTTTATGTTGCGAAACCCCATGGACACCTTCCCTTCCTGTTACCTCTGCCCATCACACAGGATAGCCTATGAAAAACCCATCCGTATCTCATGTCGTACAACTGATATATTTCCTAAAACATCCACCTGACATTTTTCAATTAAGTCGAGACCTTGGATTCCAAGACTTCGATATTTAAATCCACTGTCATGACTTATTCCTGAAATACTGGCCGTAGAAATATCTGCCCCTATATAATAAGAATAAATCTCATTCTTTATTACCTGTCCTCCTGTTATGGGAACAACCTTAACTCCCCTTTTACTTACAATGTGTATCAAATCCCTAGAATAGAGGCTGAATACAAAATCCTTATCCTGAACCTCCTTCCAATCGCGCTGAGATTTTCCTTGCATTGCCGCCTTATTCGGAAGCACTTTTTTCACAACATCCGCTGTGTAAATCGGCACAAAATAATACTTTCCATTCTCCCTGAACACATCAATACGCACCATGGAACCGTTTTCAGCAATGCCGTGGCTGTTGTTTACCTCTACACCTAAGGTCTGCTTGCTCTCAATCAAAACCTTCTTTACGATTGGTCCATCCGTGCCATCTGCCTTCGGTTTATGAAATCCGCCCGCAAAGGCTTTCTTTCCATCATTTTCACAAGCTGCAAGCTGTGCTTTTAATGCACGATACAATCTCCAGTCACTTTCCTTATTATAGTACCCTTCGATTTCACCAGCTTTATTTAACTTCAAGTCTGTAATTGCAGTTCTCGTAAGGACAGTCCCTCTTTCCTTGTAGTGTCTCGGACTGCGAATGGTGTCCTTGTGCGCTGCTCCGGTAACCTTATGGTTTGGCATCCGCGAAACGAAAATTGGATGGATTTCATCATATATTTCAGGTGGATAATCAATTGCTATACTTACATCTACACTATTTTCCAAAAACAGCTTCGGATCATCCGCCATATGTACATCAAGTTCCATCCGGAAGGCACTCCATGGAAGCGGGATACGTACCCCAAAACGCTTATCCCATTCGTCTCTGTCCATCTCTCTTGGTCGTATGATTTCTCCTGTCTCTTCATCCACAAATGTAATGTCTTTTGTGTAGCGTAACTCTGTCGCCTTCATATACCGACTGATTTTCTGAATCATACCGTCTGTACAGCAGGCAATCACGGCCGCATCCATTGCATGATGTGTATCTGTTTCGCGATTTTTCTGCGGAAGTCCCCAGCGTTTTCTTAAATACGCCGTAATCGCTCCATTGACTGCGCGCACCTGTTTCTTTTTCGTTGTATCATTTAACGGTGCAAACTCTAAATTCTGTCGAATTAAGTTATACACGACTGTTGTAATATATTTTGTATCGGTAAGATTCCGTTCCTTAAACTCCTTGCACTCCTGCTCTGAAATAGAATGTTTTAAAAGCTTCTGCTGCTTCTTATAATCCTTTACCGTGTTAAATACACGCACTTCAAACTCTTTCCATCTCTCCTCATCGTGTCCAAAATATTCATATGGTGTCCGGTTGCCCTTCTGGCGGTTTTCTGCTGCCTCCACCAGCACCTTGTTATGGAAGCTGTCATCAAATGTAATGCTATATGGAAGAATATGGTCAACATCATATCCTCCTCGACGGCTGAGAAGCTCTTCAATCGGAATCTTTTTCCCGGAATAAAGGCAGATGCCTCCCTGCTCCTGCCAGAGACGATACTTGATGATATCCTGCCCGCTTGGAGAAAATACACCTAATTCCTCAAGCTCCTTCTTCACCCTTTCGTTTGCTTTCTGGCGCTCTTCCATTCCCTTTTCTAATTTCTTGCGTTCCTCAAAGTTCTTTGCCATCTCTCTGGCAAGCTCAATATTGACCGCCTGTGGACTGCCATATTTTAAAATAATGGCGTTGATGACCTTTACGGTCTGTGACACAGAACGCTTTACCACTGGATTGGTAATCTCATTAATTATACTGGTAACTTCTTCTCCTTTTAAAAGAACTTTTTTCGTATTTCCACTGTCCGCCTTAAAATCATATCCTGCTGCCTCGCAAGCCTTATCATAGGTCATTCCTTTTTCCAGGTATGGAATGATGTTTCTCATTGCCTTTATGGACAGATGCTGAAATTTTGTTGGATTCAATTCCAACAGTGCATTGATTTCCGTTTCATCAAGTCCCAAAACCAGCAGGCGCTCCCTGCGGCTGTCATCATTCTTAAAGCAGGTCAGAATATGTCCCACCTCATCCATCAAATCTGCCACTTCTTCGGCTGTCATACCTTCTGTCCGTTCTCCCAGACATTTTTTATAATCATGATAAAACGGCATACTGAGAAACTTCGCTTTTTCTGTCTCTTTTACCTTCTCTTCTATGCTGCCATCTTTTTTGCTTTTGTAGTTCAAATTATAAAAACGTGTTTCAGTATCCAGCTTTAACTTCTTACGCACCGTTTCATATTTAATTTCTCTTTGTGTATGAAGCAGTTCGATTAAAGTCTCCCGTTCCTCATCAGTGAAATTTCTAACTTCCCCAGCTATATCGACAAGTCGTGTATGTGCAATCTTCTGCAATGCCACAAAATATTCTGCCGTGTAAGTTCCCTTTGCTGCACGCAGTTCCTTTTTTTCAAACGAACAGTTTCCAACCCTTCCCTCAAATCCTTCCATGGAATACGGACTTGGCGTTCCGTCCGGCTGTAAGCCTGGTCCCTTGTCAAACGAGCGCTGGCTGTTAAAAATCTCAAGATATTTTTCTTCCAGGCTGACAGTTGCTTTCTTATTTCCAAGATTCCGCTGGCTTTCAAAAATCTGTTTTACCTCATCCTCAAGCATCCGGCGCAGAATGGTATGCTGATAGTCATCCGGTTTATTTCTCGGAGACAGAACATATCCCTTTTCTGTCCAGAGACATTCCGAATGAAACTTCTCATCACAGTAAATCATCTCTCCAACCGTGCGATATCCTTTTTCCTCCATCAGCCTCTCATTTTCAGCGGTGCCCTTTAAAACAGCACCGCCCTCTTTATCCTTTGTTTCCGCCTTTCTTGTCGAACGAAAACCTCTGTGCTTTGCAATGTGAATCAGAATCTGTGCAAATTCCTCATCCTCTAATATCCGGTCTAATGCCTCATACCTGAGCTGGTAAACATCCGGAAGCCCCGCTTTGTGATAGCGCTCCATAAATTTTTCTTCATCCTCAAGTAGTCCTTCCTGCACAAAAAGCCACTTGATACGTTCTAACCGGTGTCTTCTCCTTCGAAGCCGCCGTCTGCTCGTGCGCGCATCTCTTCTCGGTGCTGCTAACGCTTCGCCTGTCTTCGGCTGTTCTGCCTTATCAAAAATACGAACCCCCATATCGATGATATGCACCGGCTCACCTTCGCTGTTATTCTGTAAAACCGCCCATCCCACAGAAGCAATTCCAATATCAAGTCCAATTCTGTAATCAAATCTACGTTCCATAACCTTCTCCTTTCCGGATAAAAGATAATCCCATTCCGAAGAATGGGATTAGAGCTTTTAGGTATTCTACCTTACTGTAGAAACCTGTTACTACTTGGTATGATATAATTCTTCTTTATTATAGTCGTTCTGTTTACATTTGTAAAGTCTTTTTTTCTAAAAATATGACAAATTACATTCATTTTTACAATTCTCCACCAAACCGCGTGACAACTTCCATCAGATTTGCCGTCCGGTTATCCTGATATTCATCCCCTGGCTCGGACTTTCTTACAATCAGCCGCTCATATAACTCTTCCACGCCGCCTCTTACATAAGAATTGAACATATTTTGATAATACCGAAATTCTTCTGCCGTTTCTGCACCGCGGAACGCCCTTTTTACACTTTCCTCATTACTTAAACCAGACCTGCTATCGAGCATTATCATCATCTGCATGATAAAGTCAAGATTCTCTTTCGCTCCAAGCATCTGTTCCGGAAATATACTCTTTGGTGGTACCGGAGACAAGTCTTCCTCCGCTCTGCGGTCAATTCTAAATCCAACTACAGCAGCAATTACATATAAATCAATCAGTCGTTTAAAATAGGTATGCTCATAATCATTTGATATCCACAACTCGCCTGCCATTCGAGCATGTCTTCCACGAAATTCAAATTCTCTTTTAAAAAATTCATAATCCGCCATATCACTCCCCCCAATCTCCAATCGTATCAATACGTTTTATGGATGCATATGCCTCATCTGCCGCCTTTTCAATTCGATACGCAGCACCTACATATGGGTCAAGTTCTGTATACTTCCAGTCTTTATCCAGCATAAACAAAATGACCTGCTCTGATACCTCTGGCAACACCTTTGCAATCAGCCGTATATTTTCATCTCCCAACTTGGAAAAAGGTCCATCAAGCACGATTGGCAGCGTATCCCCCACAATCTCCGTTCCAAGCTTTTCCGCTTTCTTTTCCCTGCTATACTCCATGATTGTCACAATGAATGCAAAGTTTCTCGCAATCTTTTCCCCCTCAGACAGATTCTTCTCTTCCCTAAATCCAATGTCTGTGCGATATAACATCTGAATTTCGTACTGATTCGTCAACTGGATTTTTTTATCCTTCGCATTAAACATTCGCTCAAAATTTTCCTGTACGCTTGTATTTAACTCCTGGAACGTCTTTTTCTCCCGTTCCTCAAAATCCTGTCGTAAACGCTCATACAACGCTTCCGCCACATTCACGCGTCTTCTCCAAAGAGCATTTTCCTCGTTCTTTGCCTCCTGCAACTGCATCTCTGCTTCTATATTGGCAATCTTGCGTTTTGCATCCTCAATTCTTCCCTCACAGCTTCCCTTCTCCGCAGAAAGTCTGCGTATCGTCTCCTGATAATGTTTTAGCTGTGCTCTTTTTTCTGCAAAATCTATCCGCTCATCCATCTGCCGCTCCAGTTGGGCAATCTGGTTCATCGTCTCCTCATATTCTATTATGCTCCGGTCCGTATTTTCCGCCTCTTTCGTCAACTCTTCCACTGTATCTCTGGTGGTGTTCTTCCAACGTTTACCCGTTCGTTCAAACTCCCCAAGCAGTGAACCAATATCCGCCGGCGGCAGGTAGTTCCGCCATTCCAATAAACATTCCAGTTCTTTGGAATCTGGTTTTATCTCTGTGCCGCAAAGGCATTTCCCAGTTTTAAGAATATAGTCGATACTGCTCTGATGCATATGCGGAATATCCCGCCGTTCCCCTTCTACGGACTGTACCATTTTAACAGCCACATCAATCATTGGTCTTGCAAAAAGCATTGCCGCTTTTTCACTAAATTTGTCTACCAGACTCCTGTAGCTGCTTAAAACATATTTTTGCTGTGTGCCAAGTACTTTCTGAAGATTTTTATACCTGCCCTGCATCGCCTCCGTATTCCGGTTTTCTTCCAGATAATGTTCGATTTCTTCACTCTTCTGGTTATTGTTTTCAATTGTAATTTCAATGTTTTTGATTTTATCCTGAAGCTGTTCTACCTCTCGTTCCGCTTCTTTTCTACTATGCTCCAACTGGTCATAGAAATTTCCGCTTCCGGATATCTTTCCCCTGGCTTTTCTAATGACAGAATTGCTCCCCATGTCCTTTAAGTGCCAGATTGCCTGTTGATATGCCGACAATCCTGTCAAAATATGTACGGACTCCTTGATATTTTCCCTGACACCGTTTACCGTGACATCATTCCAGCGTTCTCCATCAAACAAAAAATAATGTGACAGACTTCTCGGAAATATTTCATTAATAACTTCATCGATTTTATCCGGTTCAACTGAAACGCAGGCTTCTAAATCTTTACAGTCAGATATCGTTAGTTCTACCTTACTGGATGCCTCTCTTGCAACCATTTGAGGATACATTCTTGTATACTGTTTGATTCTGCGAAGCATATAATGTTTTTCTTCATCCTCCGCTGAAATCTCAACAAAAACTTCTGCCCGGCTGTTTGCATCCATAGCAGCAAGGATGTCATTGTTTAAAAGCTGATAGTCCTCCTGCCGCTTCCCTTTTTCTGCAAGTACTGCTCCATAAAGTCCCCAACGAAAGGCCTGTGCAATGGTTGTTTTTCCAACCGTATTATCCCCCAGTACCACTGTTACATTTTTGTCTGGTGCACAGCTAAATTCTATGGTATTCAGCCCCTTATAACGCATAAAATTCTTCATAGTAATGCCTGTAAATTTCATCCCCCACCCCTCCTGTGTTTTATGCGGTCATTTTTGCGTATTCACTGATAATTTTTGTCATCTCATCAACCATCTTCTGGTCTGTTTTTGCCTTGCTTCGCAGATTTTTCTTTTCTAACTGCAATACCTGTAAAATCATCTGGCGCATGATATTTTCTTCAATTTTCATAAGATTACCTCCCCTAACAGTTTCCGTACGTTCCAATGCGCAATGACTTCATCTGAAATTTTTTCTGTCCGCTTGCGGATATGCTCTTCATCCCAGACTTTATCTCCCCCGTCATACGCATCAATAACTTCTTTTGTCATTTTTAACTGCGTTCTTGCCTTGTATCCCTCTTTCTGTGTTTTGCCGTCATGCTCCCCTTCCATCTTCACAACGTATTCCCTGTTCTGTAGGTGACCATTGAGTTTCTGACTGAGCAAAATCATATTTCCGATTTCCCGGATACGGCGATCCCTTTCATCCTCAGCCATGGAAGATGGACGCTTCCAGTATTTCTCCCACTTTTTAGGCATGATATGCTCAATCTGATAATGATAAATCAGTTTTTCCAAATCATCCTTATCGCTCCATCTGGTAAGCTCCAGGCAGAAAAGTACGATTTTGGCAACTTCCTGCTGCCGGATATCCTTTAACGCCTCCCTGATTTGACTGCTCTCCTCATTGAGCGAGTCCTCCTCCGTGCCAAGTTCGTAATCCGAATAAAGCTGTTTGATACCGTTTTTCAAAATGTCCATACACTTTTTGGAGTAAGCGGATGTACTTGCACCGACAATTTTTCTCCGCACGATATAGGCTTCTAAAACCTTAATTTCACGATTCATTTTTTCGTCAAGCAGATTACACTCAATCTCCTTTTTTTCGATATTAACGCTCGTTTTGTTGTCAAACAGGCACTTTAAAACATACGGATAAAACATCTGTATTTTGAATTTATCCATAATCAGCAAAAGACGCTTCATATGCTCTTCTGCCCCAAATGAAATATCTTCCCAATTCAGGCTATATTCATAGATATATTTTTTATAAATAAGCGCATATATCGCAATCTCCTCGATAAGCGTTATCATCTGCGTTTCATCATAACCGGCAGTTCGTCTCTCAAAGACACTTTCCAGATTGTCATTAATATTTTGCAATGGCTCATCCGTCCACTTGATACAGGCAACTGCATAAAGTAAAAAGTCGAGGTGGCTCTTTCCCACATTTCCAAACTGTCTCTTTTCATCCCAAAACTCCTCCGTCCAGAAAAGATTGTCCCAATATTTATCGCAGAGTTTTCCCGCTTCATCATCGCCTTCCGTAAGGCTGACCAGTTTTTTAAACAAATTATTTTTTATAATATCGGATGTATACAATTTCTGTCCCGCACGGTTAATGGAGTCAAAAATTGCCTGTTCGTTTACATCATTTTCATCTAACGAAATCTGCACAAACACCTTTTCATCGCCATAAAGGTTGTCTGCTAATTTTGCCACATCATCTTGCGTTTTCTGTTCTAACATCTTCTTAAAATACGCATAACAGCGCATAATCTGCCCACCGTCTTCTGCGATTTCCACAGTCTTATTGTCAGAAATACCCGTCCGGATAACATATTCATACTCTTTACGGTCGACTCTTGAATGTCGAATGATAATCTGCTGCTTTTCCGCAGGCGCAGAGGTATACGGTTTAAAGAACAAATCCGAGTCAACAATTTTTTTACCCCAGTCCTGCTTTGCTTTATCATCAAGACTGTCATAAATTGCTTTTGTTAAAATTGCAATTGTAGTCAGTCGTTGCTGTCCGTCAATGATATATCCTTTTGAAAAATGATATTGAGGGTCACGCTCCTTCGCACGTTTAATGATGACCGAGCCCCAGAAGATTTTTTCCTCTCCGACACGCTCCAACGCTCCCAAAAGCTCCTCCCAGTTCTCCTCTTTCCAGACATATCTTCTCTGGAAAAAGGGAATTTCCAGTAAATGCGGTTCACTCTCAATAATTTCTTTTAAAGATGCTTCTTTTGCTATCATACGATTCCTTCTTCCTCAGCGATTTTCCGAAACCTAAATCATATCACGGACTGCGTCCACCAGCGCATCCAGTTCCTCCATTGTTGTATACCTGCCAATGCCAACTCGCACAACTCCGCCGGATGATTCATCCCGCAAATACTTATGAATAAGCGGGGCACATTGATAGCCGGTCCGCACCGCAATCCGATAATCCTGGTCTAAAATCATTCCCACATCAGACGCCTGATACCCCTCCATGGAAAATGAGACAATTCCCACATGCCTTTCTTTATTTGCCGGAAGATATAATTTTACTTCCGGAATATAGGAAAGCTTTTCGATGAGATATTCCGTCTGCTGCCTTTCCTGCGTAAACAGACTGCCATTTCTACTACACAACTCCTGTAATGCTGCACGAAGTCCTGTTATTGCCACTATATTAGGGCTTCCTGGTTCAAACGCCAGATCCCCTGCCTGTGGCATCTTAAGATTTAAAGAATCGCTTCCCGTTCCCCCGGCAAGAACCGGTTTTACACGTCCCGCTTCACAGATACTCTCCCGAATCAGAAATCCGCCTGTTCCAAACGGTCCATACAATGTCTTATGTCCTGCAAACACATAGGCATCAATGTCCGTCTCACGCAAACAGACCGGAACAAGTCCTAGTCCCTGTGCGCCGTCAACCACCACCAGAGCACCATATTCTTTTGCCAAAGCTGCCACCTGCTCGACCGGAAGAATATAACCCGTAACGTTGCTGACATGGCTCATCACGACAACGGATGGCTTTTTCCTTAGAAACTGAAACTGGATTTTTTCCAGGTCAAGCAATAATGACTCCTCATCCAATGCAAGCTCCTCTATCGAAAAATGATATTTTTCCTGCTGTAACGCCAACACCCGCATAACTGCGTTGTGTTCAAAAGGTGACACATACACCGTATCTTCCGATTTCCAGTCAATCCCCCCTAGTAACTGATTGCACGCAATGGTTGCAGAAGGTGCTAAAACTACTCTCATCGTTTCATTTGCACCGGAAATTTGTTTTAAAAGTGTTCTTGTCTCCGCAATCACCGCGGCAGCATGACCGGCAAGGGCATAGCTTCCCCGTCCGGCATTTACCGCATAATGCCGGTTGGCATCGTCCATTGCCTGATAAACCGCCTCTGGCTTCGGGAAAGTTGTCGCCGCATTATCCAGATAAATACATTTCTCCATCATTTCAGCAATCCCTCCAGCGTTTGTACTAAAATGGCAACCTTCTGGTTGACCTCAAGCGTACTGCCAAAATCTTCGATTGCTTCTTCCAGCATATTTTTGAAATAAAGACTGGTGGAATCCGACGTATCCGCATCATAAAACCGCTGCATCTCACTGCCATCTGCTCCCTTTAAGATAATACAGTTTCCTGCTGCCAGCTCAGTCTCTTTTGTGCCCATAAGTTCAACCTCTTCACGAATGGCATGAAGTTCTGCAGCAAACTGTTCTGATGTGCTGTCATTCCAGTCATCTAAGTATAAATCCGAAACGATTTTGGCAATCCGCTCTGTCATCATGGTCTCATCATTTGTTGCAATGCTCTCGATATAATTCAAAAATGCCTGGATGGACGCCGTGAGAACGTGATTTTTTGCCATTCTTCCCCATCTGTCATACCACTCTGTCAGACATCCTTTCAGACTTTCCTCCTCTTTTGCTCCAAATTCTTTTTTTATACGCACTGCCATCTCCTGGTTCAGCCTGTCTCTCCGCTCTTCTAATAACTTCATTGCATGAGAAAGCCCCTCGATTGTCTCATCATAGCCATGTCCGGGGAAACACTCCGGCAACCGCTCAAAAAGAAGTTCGCGCGGATTTACTTCTGCCTTGCGCAGCAAATTGCGCAGCGTTACGACCGGTTCTTTCCACTCCGCAGGAAAATCCCCTGTCACCATCGTATACTGTGGCAGACCCCGGTACCATTTCTGCATCTCCGCGGCAATAGAAGCTATGCGGTTTTGGCTCACTGTTTTTTCTTCTGAAATCTTAAACAGTTTTGATAATTGTAGTATATATTTTTCCTTTGCCGCAGATTCCGGCTCAATATATAACTCATAGCGCCACGGAAACTCATTTACCTTATTGAGTATCTCCGCATCAATTCCATGCTCTTTATGCTCAATATAGATAACCGCCGTCCCTTCCGTATCTGCAATCTGCTTTGCCAGAAACAGCGGAAAAATCCCTTTTCTCATTCCAAACTGTTTTCCCTGCAACTGCTCATATAACTCTTTAAACGACTTTCGCGTCCCCGCGCAGGACAGGAAAAATTCACGGATAACCTCATAAATCTGCCGACAGCCGGCATCCGATTTTGTATGCACAAACGCCGCACGGTAAACCATCGCCGCTGGTGTCGTACCTGTCAAATACTCTTCTGTATCTTTTTTCTGCAAAATTGTCTGCACAACCTGATTTCTGGCTCTCAGATACTGGCTTCCAATGTGCTCCACATTCAAAAGCTCATGGTTGACTTTTGGTGAAAATCCGTAATATTCCCGACAGATTTCACTCAAAATCGCATTAAATTCGGCACTGTTTTTGCACTTTTGTGGCACGAATCCCGCCCGAAGTACACTTGCATTTCCATATTCCGGCAAAAAGTTCTGTTCCAGACAGACATTCACCTCAAATGCAATATCTTCTCGGCAAAGCTCAAGTTCCTGGAACAATACCTGATTTTCTTCCATAAATCCTGCATCCTGCATCAATGCGCTGACTGCTTCATACCGGCACAGCAAATCATCCATGGAAAATCCTCGCTCCGATACCAGCACCAGAACCCTTTCATCCGAAAGTTCATCGAGATGCTTCTGAACCTGTTTTAGATTTGCATCACCCTTTGCAATTAAAAGAATTATTTTTCCGTCTGAGAATTTCTCTGAAAATAGATATTCCGTATTTTGTAGTTTGTAAAACTCCTCTTCCAACAGATACTCATACTGGAAATAACGGGTAATCGCATATTCCTGGTTATATTTTTTTGGCAATTCATAATCAAGCTCCGATATTGCCTGTATCGTCTGAGAGGTATTTATTTTTCCCCAGTATTCTTCCATTTTGCGTGTGATTTCTTTTTCTACGTCAACACCGACATTGCTGCGGAATGCGTATACACTGCGGCTGCTCCGGTAAATTAAGATATCCTTTGCTTTGAGTTCTCCCATCGCCTCTGCATATATATCTCCGGAAATCCCCAGTGCAAGGCGAATAACCGCATCCTGCGCCGGGAATTCCTCTTCCCTGTGAATCATACGAATAACAGATACTGCTTTTACAATTGCAATCTCTGTCTCTGCGTTTTCCTTTTCACATACCGTTTTGATTCTCGAAATTGCATACTCCGCCTTGAGCCACTCGTTATGAAGCTGCACTGCGTCTATATTTTCCCGAAACAGATTTTTAAAATAATCATAGATTTTGTCAATTCCGACATAGGATGCAATTCCGCGTTTTAACAGCCACGGCAGACTTCCCTGCTCCTCCCCGGACAGAAATGTAAAAATGGTCCGTTCATTCTGTGCAACCTTTTCACTGATGTGAAGCAGGGCATATGCCGCAAACGGTGTCAGCGGAAAACACCCACTGCCGACTATCTTGTGATATTCCTGCGATGAAAATAATTTTGCAAAAAAAGAATGTTCGTAAGAATCTGCCACAATCCTTTCAAATTGCTCATCCTTTTTACATATCTTTTCATACTCCTTTGAAAAATCAGGCTCTTTCTTTTGGATTGTATCTGCAATTAATTCATAGTTATTGCGAGAAGATACTACAAATGGAATTTCTTTGATGCGTCCCTCCACACCACGAAACGCATTTTTTAATTCTTCGGGAATACTTCTTCCGTACTCATGGATGCTTTTGTGCGCCACCATTGTCAGAAACAGCGCTCCTCTGGAATTGTCTGCAAGTTCACACATATCCTGAAGGGTTTTCATGTCCGCAGAAAATCCGGCAGTCTCATGCCCTTCTATATATTTGCTGAACTCATCAAATACCAGAAACATTCCTGCATAACCATAGGTTTCTGTGAGAATACGGTTGACCTGCAAATATGTCTTTAATGCCTCAGATTGCAGCATTGGTGCAAAAGTGCTTCCTGCCGTAAGCATCGGATAAATTTCCTGAAACAGTGCAAGTGCTTTTCCGTTCTGATGTGCAAACTGCTTTTTTAACTCCAGGATACTGCTCCCCTTTGCTTTTAACGTCTCTTCCAATGCCTCATAGACTGCCGGATAGTCCTTCCGCCAGTCTTCTATTACCTTCTGTGCCTGTGTAAAATATGTTTCCGGAGCAATCTCTGAAAAACCTTCGCGCTCGAGCGCCTCCTGCAGCGCAATTAAAAATGACTGATTCAAGTCCACCCCATAACCGGAAGAGACCAGTACCGGCAGATATTTTTTGCATCCTTTTACCATTCCGTCTGTAACATCCACCGGATACAACCTTGAAAGTTCCGGTTCCGTCTCATTTAATTTCTTCCAAAGTTCTTCCGACAAATCTCCGTGAAGAAGCGCTAACAATACCAGTAAAAGGTGCGATTTTCCTTTTCCATAAGGTCCAATCAGAATTGTTGCATGGTCTTTTGTTTTTCCCGCAACTGTCTCCAAATAGCAACGTAAAATGGCTGTCGATGAACGTGTCGGAATATAACCGGCTATCCGCTTTGTATTCCCCAAATCCAATTGCAGATTTACTGACTTTTGAAAATTCCGGTTAATTTGTATCAGATTCATTAATTGTTCCATTTTATCGTTATACCTTTCCTTTGTTCGTCTTATTCCTTTTTGCGACTTTCGTAGTACTTCTTTATAACATCCACGGACGTATCTTTCCTCTTCCGATAGACCATATCCAGTCCCGCAGTCCGATTGACGGTAATGATATCCCGTTCTTCCAATTTTTCCAAACATTCCATCAATGCCGTTCTCTTTAATCCCAGAAGTCTGCCGGGACCTTGCGGTATCGTAAGCAAATCCTCCAGGTAAATGGAATCTCTTGTTTCCAATAATTCTGTCAGAAGATACTCCACAATTTCCACTGGCAAATGATTTAAATCCGGCTGTTTTCTCTCATACAGAGTACCGGATACCTTTAGTAATCCAAGCTTTCCAAACGGACTTACATTTTTCTCCTCCGGATTGTGATTTCTATTCTCTACCGGCGCATACATCCGCAGAAGCAGGTCACAGTCCGCTGCAATCGAAGCATCCAATGCCTGCTCTCCCTGAGGAAGCTCCTTTGCGAGTCTCTTCATTTCCTGAAATAACTGGTCTTTATCAAATTCCTCATAAGAAAACTGATTGAAAAATAAATACCATGCCGTCGCAAGCTCCTTTCTCTGCGCAATCTGGCAGTGCACCAGCCACAGAGTAAACCAGTCTTCTATATAAGGGTCATTTTCATAAATCAATGTTCCAAGCTCTGTCAGCCATACCCCGTTTCGCGATGTATCGTCTATTATTGCCGCGCATCGCATCCAGTAGCGGATAGATTTTGCCATATTGGGACCTACTCCAAGCGCATCTGCACCATAATTGTCCGTAAATACCCGCGCATCCGCTTTCACTGCAAACAGTCCTTTATTCAGCCATCCCTCTCTTAAAAAGAATGTCTCGTGTCCTTTAAACCGAAATGTACTTTTCTCCGCCATCTACCTGTACCCGCCTATTTTCTTTTAATGGTCAAAACCTTTCTCATATAGCATCCTGCAATAAAATGATTTACACACTCCCCACAGCGCATACACTTTTCATCCGAAACACAATAATTGATGGTACCGTCCTTGTTTTCTTTGACAGAAAGTGCATTGAAACGGCACACACTTTCACATGCCAGACATCCCATGCACATCTGGTACTTTGTCAACTGACATTTGATGCGTTCTTCTGCCGTCTTCCTGTCACCTGCACCTGCAATCTTATCATTTAGAATCGTTACCTTTAAATTCCGTGTTCCGATACGTCCCTGCAATTTCAAAAGAATTTCGCCCTTTTTATTCAGAACAAATACTTCCCCAAGTCTTGCGTTTCCCATATCATAATTCAAATATCCAAATGGACGGAACAGTTCGTAGAGTTCCTGCGAAATTGGTCTCTGTAACTCATAATTAAAAGCATTTTCTTCCGTTGCACATGGCTTAAAAGATACAACAGATTTCTGTGCGTACGGCACTCCGTTTCCACCCTGTCTTGCCTTCCAGCTTCCCTCATCCACATAGACCTCTGCGTCTGCCTTTCCGATGCTTTTTGCAAAATCAATTAACATCTGTCTGAAATGCTTTGACTGCTCAGCCATATGAACCCTGGAAAGAAATTCTGACCAGCCACTGTTATTAGGACAGCACCAGCATCCTACTCTCGCATATCCAAGACGATATGCGTCATTAAAGTCAATGCCAGTCGTCAGAAGATATAACCAGACGTCAAAATCCATCCAGTCAATAATCGGGGAAACAATTCTCTGTTTTGTAATCTTTGGGCTGTCAGATTCCCTGTCATACTTACTACGATTTAGAGACTCACTGCGGCGAATACCGTAAAAAGTCAATATTTTACTCTTATCCCGGTAAAGAGATTTGATTTTCTTTTGAATAGTTCCTGTCTTAAAAATGGTACAACACCAGCGCATTACACGGCTCGGAGGTCCAACAAGTTTACATAACTCTTCAAAATCTTTCTCCTTATTCCGCGCAGACAGCACAGGTGTTTTAGGATGTGTTTTTTTGAATCTCTCCACATATGTATAAGTAAATGGGAATTCCAGTGTCGTATCCCCAAAAATGTGCATTATCTGAGGAGTGCTGAGTGCCCGCGTCACAATATCTGCTGTAACAGTCGAATCCTTTCCTCCGCTGAAGGATACAAACATATCCATGATTCCGTAACCTTCGGCAGTCTTTCGGATATAGTCCTTTGCTTCTTCTGTAATAGATTTGTAACGGCTGTTATTTGCCCTCACAAACCTTTGAATAACAGAATCAAAATACTCATACGTATTCTGTTCTTTGAGTTTTTCATACTCGATTCGGATCTTATCCGCATCTATTTTTTTTAAATCTCTAACGGAAAATGGAATCTTTTTGCCATCCACATAATAATGGTTTCCATTTCCATTCCATATGGATTTCTCCAAAAATTGAAAGGGTTTTCCCAGAATAATTTCTATCAAAAGACGTTCTTCCGGAAATACCGGACGTAAGTCTGTGGTTAATTTTTTCCCTTTGCTGTGACACAGACTGCAGGTTTGTTCATAAATCGGTACCTTGCACTCCTCACACCAGAAAATCTGCGATTTTGCATCCGCCCGCTCCCCACAACTGGGACAAATACTTGTTTTACAGGTTGTGCCTGTACACGGCAGCGGCTCTCCGGTTTTTTTGTCCTTACTGTGACAAATATATGTAATCATAAATACTACCGTTTCTATTCATAAGAATTTTTCTTATTATTTTCTTTATTTCTAAGAATTTGTATTTCTATTATATTCTTAGAATATAAGAATTTCAACCGAAAAGCATTTTATTTTGCCAGAATTTGTTGAAATTGCACAAGTCAGTAAACTATGAGAAACACGTTTTACAAGTTTCTCAAGTTATCGCAGTGCTCGTCAAATCTTCCTGCAGGCACTCGATTTTCCTCGCTACTCGCGTAAAAAAGCCGCCACATCCCTTCTGGGATGTAGCGGCTCCTGCCTTTCACATCTATAAAATTGTATTATTTTTAGTTATTGGCAAACAGCGGTGTAGACAGATATCTGTCTCCGGAATCCGGCAGTAATACAACGATATTCTTTCCTGCGTTTTCCGGTCTTGCTGCAAGAATTCCGGCAGCCTTTAATGCTGCGCCAGAAGAAATACCTACTAAGATTCCCTCGCTGACTGCAAATGCTTTTCCTTCTGCAAAAGCATCCTCGTTCTCGATGGCGATAACTTCATCATAAATCTTTGTGTTTAATACATCCGGTACAAATCCAGCTCCGATACCCTGAATCTTATGAGCACCTGGTGTACCTTTGGAAAGAACCGGGCTGCCAGCCGGCTCAACTGCAACTACTTTTACATCCGGATTCTTGGATTTTAAATATTCACCAACACCGGTAACGGTTCCACCTGTACCAACACCAGCTACAAAAATATCAACCTTGCCGTCAGTCTGATCCCAGATTTCCGGTCCTGTGGTCTCTTTGTGCACCTTCGGGTTTGCCGGATTTACAAACTGTCCAAGGATAATAGAACCTGGAATGGATTCTTTTAATTCCTCTGCCTTTGCAATTGCACCTTTCATTCCCTTTGCGCCCTCTGTCAGCACCAGTTCTGCGCCATATGCTGCCAAAAGATTTCTACGCTCTACACTCATTGTATCCGGCAATGTCAGGATTGCATGATAACCCTTTGCTGCTGCTACCGCTGCGAGTCCAATTCCGGTATTTCCGGATGTTGGCTCGATGATGGTTGCTCCTGGCTTTAATAATCCTTTGCTCTCTGCATCCTCAATCATTGCTTTTGCAATACGGTCTTTTACGGAACCTGCCGGGTTCAGATACTCAAGTTTTGCAAAAACGGTTGCTCCGGTAATACCTGCTTTTTTGCTGTAACCGTTTAATTTTAATAATGGGGTTTCTCCAATCAGTTCCAATGCACTCTCAACATATTTGCTCATGAATATTCTCCTCTCTGTTGCACGGCTGTTTTTATTCTCTCCGCACATCTTTAAAATTTGTTCTCGTTCCTATTTCCCACTTGTTTAGTAGGAATGATATGAATTAATTATAACCGATTATCTTTAAATGTCAAGTATCTTTTTTATAAATTTATTTTGCCTGCTTTAGCAGGCTGCGTAATGCGGCGTTGGATAATCAGCAATATGGCTCTTCGCAGCCTGCGCATCCATGCAAAACTTTGTCTTATCAGGAATTACAGAAGAATTTTCTATATAACGAAAAAGCTGTGTATGAAATCATACACAGCTTCTAACAAGGTGACTAACGGATTTGAACCGATGATCAGGGAGTTGCAGTCCCACGCCTTACCACTTGGCTAAGTCACCATATTCAATTATTTCTCTCTGAAAAGAAAGAACTCCCCGAGTAGGACTCGAACCTACGACAGCGCGGTTAACAGCCGCGTGCTCTACCGACTGAGCTATCGAGGAATAGTAATACGAAGTTTCCTTCGCACCAGGTATTCTATGATTGCACAAAATGACGTAATCGTTACGTCATTCCTGATACACAATATCTTATGTAACTGCAATACTGATTATACCTTCAAAACTTCATACAGATTTCCAAGAACAACCCCGCTGGAAAGCCGGTCATCTCGATTCCACTTCGCTTCATCTCGATGATTTTGCTACGCAAAACTCTGTCCTCCATCAGTTCCAGTCCAACAGATAAATCTGCTTCCTGTCACTGCTTTCATCCAGCCGTCTTTCTCCGCTTTTGGTCAAGCCCTCGATCGATTAGTAACAGTCAGCTCCACACGTTACCGTGCTTCCACCTCTGCCCTATCTACCTTGTACTCTTCAAGG
>JBNMKM010000046.1:0-17882 GCA_050874345.1 Roseburia sp.
CCTATGGAATTGCCCAATCGTTTGGGGTTGGAGCCGAGCACTTTGCCATCAATGCAATGCCAAAGTTTACGGTTTCTTCCGCAGTCTATATCTCGGTACTTGCCATTTTGTGCGCACTCGTGAGCGTCCTGTTTTGCATCATGCTGCATCAGTCTGAACATGCGTACAAGCATTTTTTCAAAAATCCGTATGTCCGCGCGTTCGCGGGCGGCTGCTTTGTCATCGCACTGACCCTGCTTGTCGGTGACCAGCGCTACAACGGAACCGGTATGGACATGATTGAAGGCTTTTTCCAATCGGAATCCGTCGCACCGGAAGCTTTCTTTTTAAAAATGCTTTTTACCGCCGTCACGCTCGGTGCCGGATTTAAGGGTGGAGAGATTGTTCCTTCGTTCTTTACCGGAGCGGCTTTTGGCTGCCTGTTCGGCAATCTGACCGGGTTCTGCCCGGATTTGTGCACCGCCGCAGGCATGACCGCAGTCTTCTGCGGGGTCACCAACTGTCCCATCACCTCCCTGCTCATCAGTTTTGAGCTGTTCGGTTTTGATGGGATGCCGTATTTTCTGCTGGCGATTGCTTTCAGTTATATGTTGTCGGGATATTATGGCTTATACAGCAGCCAGAAGATTGTCTACTCGAAATACAAGACAAACTACATTAATAAGAAGACGCATTGAGTCTCAACTGCGCTACAAGATTTTCATAGCGGCAGAGTCCCTGTTTTCTCCAGTAACATCTGCCGCAGCTTTTTAAAAATGCTTCCTCTGTCATCCGGTCAAGTGCCCGCTCACAGAGTTCGCGATAGGTATAACTGCCGCCCTCTTCTAACTGTAATACCGTTAAAAGCTGGCGGTCTTTTTCTGCCACATGGTTGGCATCCTGTTCACATTCGTTATTTTCTGTCCGGTTCGGACAGTTTTCACAAATCATATCCGGCTCTGCCACTAACGTCAAAGGCTTATCTTTATGGCTTTGCAGCCATTCCACGATTGCCGTCATATTTTCACAGAATGTTCCACTGTAGCCTTTTCCTTCATATAATGAGGTGCAAAGAATGTGATGTACGCGAAATTTTTGTTTCATGGATTTTTCCTTTTATCTATGCTGCTACGCGGCTGTCTTCTAAAATATGTCCTGCACGAAGTGCTTTGCGCACTGCAAGTCCCACTACATAAGCTCCGACAACCGAGATAACATCCTTTACCAGATACGGAACGGATACTAAAAGGAAGGATGCTGTAAACGTGGTGGATGCCACGACTGCATACTGGATAACGCCTAACAGATGGCAGATGGCAAGTCCGGCGATTCCAAGTACTACTGAGATAACCGGGTTCTTCTGTGCGCCTCCGACACCGCAAAGCAGGGTCAGGAATAAAAATCCCCAGATAAATCCGCCTGTATAGCCAAAGAGTACAGATGGACCTGCTGACATTCCTGCAAAAATCGGTACTCCTACGGTTCCAAGCAGAATGTAAATTGCGGTGGATGCAGTTCCCTTCTTCCATCCGAGCACATAGCCACAGACTGCCATTGCAAATGTCTGTAAGGTAATCGGCACACCGCTTGGCATTGGAATCTGAAGAATAGACAGTACACCAAGCACTGCGGTAAACATACCAATCATTACAATTGTCTTTGTTGAAATTTTCATAACAAAAAACCTCCTTGAATTTTAAGCATAGTGGTATCATATACGGTTTGTTTCCAATTGTCAACCTTTTTATTTCTAAAGGTTGACAATTGACCGCGCGCGAGCGGATAGCGAAGCTATAAACTCACCTCCGCGAGCTGCGCATTCTGCCCGATAGGGCTTTTTGCTCTATAGGAAACACGACTTTCACTCTTTAACGTAACATGTATTTCCTATAGAGCAAAAAACCGGAAGTGCTAGCACTTCCGGTTTTTTCCAAATATTAAATCATAATTGATGTTTTTATAGAAAATATCTTCAAGTCGCTCCTGCTCTCCCGGGAAATTTCCAAGTATCCACATGGTCTTTGCAATGACAGATTCTAACGTCATATCATATGACTCAAGGAAACGGCAGTTCTTTTTCATGTCATGTCCTACCTCATAGACCGTCATGTCACTGCCCTCATGCGCCACCTGGGTTGCCATCACAACGAGCTTATCCGGATGTTCCTGACAGAGTTCATAAAAAGCGTCTGCAATGGAATGGGGGATTCCGCCCACACCAAAGCTTTCCACAATAATACAGTCGTAGTTTTCAAAAATGCTGCTTAAAACACGCGGTTTAATCCCCGGTATCAGCTTCATCAGATAGACATTTTCATCTAACTTCTCATAAAACTGTACCTCTTCCTCATAAGGAATCATCGGAATATACCGCATGATGTTCAAATCCTGTATCACGGCAAGGTATGGATAATCGATACTGGAAAATGCGTTGTAACTCTTAGAGCGCACCTTCTTGGCACGGGTTCCGGCAATGACCTTTCCATCAAAAATAATCGAAACGCCCTGGGAAGCCTCATCCGATGCATACAAAAAGCTGTCAAGCAGATTGGATTTGGCATCTGTAATTTCCAAATCAATCGGCTTTTGTGCCCCGGTAATGACAATTGGCTTTTTCGAATTCTGTATCATATAGGAAAGTGCCGCCGCTGTGTATGCCATGGTATCTGTTCCGTGCGCAATGACAAATCCGTCATAGGCTTCGTACTGCTCACGGATGGTGTGTACGATAAGTTTCCAGTGCTTTGGCTCCATGTTTGAGCTGTCAAGATTTAAAAGCTGGATTGCCTCAATCCGGCAGATATCCTTCACCTGCGGAATGTATTCCAACAGTTCCTGTGGCGTAATCTGCGGTTTTAATCCGCTGTCCGAGCGGCGTGACGCGATGGTTCCGCCTGTCGCAATAAACAAAATTTTTTTCATGCAGTTCTCTTTCTACTGATTCGAGCATCTTATGAGTTCTTCTAATTTCTCATATGCCTTTCCGGAATCAATGGTGTCCGCTGCTAATTTTACACCAGCTTCCACTGATTCTGCAAGCCCTCCGATATAAAGAGTTGCTCCGGCATTTAAAAGAACGATATCCCGTTTCGCTCCTTTCTCGATTCCTTTTAAGATATTTTTTGTAATTTCTGCATTGGTTATACCATCACCGCCCTGCAAATCCTCTAACGCACAGGTCTTTAAGCCAAACTGCTCCGGTTTCACTTCATATGTAGTAACCGCTCCGTGATTGATTTCTGAAACGACGGATGTTCCGGTCAGCGTAAATTCGTCCATATGGTCAAGTCCGCTGACCACGAATCCGCGCTCCACGCCAAGTCTGCTCATTGCCTTTGCCACATTCTCTGTTAAAAGCGGATCATACACGCCAACCACCATGTTTTTGGCACGGGAAGGATTCGCAAGCGGTCCTAAAATGTTAAATACGGTGCGGATTCCCATTTCCTTGCGCGCCTGACCGACATATTTCATGGACTTATTAAAAAGCTGTGCAAACATAAATCCAATTCCAACCTCATCCACACACTTCTGCACAACGGACGGTTCCGCCATAATGTTGACTCCAAGTGCCTCAAGCACATCGCCCGCACCGGATTTTGAAGAGATGGAACGGTTTCCGTGTTTTGCCACCGGAAGTCCGGCTGCCGCCACAACAAACGCAGAGGTCGTGGAGATGTTAAACGTAAATGTTCTGTCTCCGCCGGTTCCCACCAAATCCACATAATTTGCAACTGCAGGCTTTATCGTATCTGCCTTATCCCGAAGAACGGAAGCAAATCCAATTAATTCTTCAAGAGTTTCGCCCTTCATCCTCAGTGCAGTCAGAAACGATGCAATCTGCGCCTGTGTTGCTTCACCGCTTAACATCAGCTCCATTCCTCTTTTTGCTTCCTCTTCTGTCAGGTCATTTCCATCTGTAACTTTTGCAATCAGTTCTTTCATATCTTTAATCTCCTTTTAACTTTTCTATTTTACATCTCATTTAACGTCTTTTTAAAGGTACTGCAATATTCTTTTGCCACTTCTGTGCTGTAGTTGTTTTCTCTCATCAACGTAATAAAGTGTGACCCTACTATCGCTCCGTCTATAATGTCTTTCATCGGTCGTACATCTTCCGCTGTCCGGATTCCAAATCCCATCATAACCGGAATTTCTGCCACTTCTTTTACTTTCTTTAAATACGATATAACTTCTTTATGGAAGTCTGCCCCCTGTCCGGTAACACCCATCGAGGACACGCAGTAGACAAATCCTCTCGCATCTTTTAATATCATCGGGATTCGCTTGCCGGATACCGGAGAGACAAGCTGAATCAGGATGGTGGTCTCCTGCCCTGCCAGACAATTGCTTAACTCCTCCTGCTCCTCAAACGGAAGATCCGGAATAATCAGTCCATCCACGCCGACTTCCGCACATTTTTTTGCAAACGCCTCCACACCATAGTGCAGTATGGTGTTGTAATACATCATGAAGACAATCGGTACGGTGATGCCGTCCTTGCGCATCTCCTCCATTGTTACAAAAATCTTCCGCAGGGTTGTTCCGCCGCAGATTGCCTCGTAGGAAGCGTCCTGGATGACCGGTCCATCCGCCACCGGATCAGAAAACGGAACCCCAAGCTCGATGACATCGACGCCTGCTTCCTGCTGTGCACGGATGATTGCTTTTGTATGCTCCAAATCCGGCAGTCCTGCTGTGATATAAGTGATAAACGCCTTCTCGCCGCGCTCTTTTAACTGATTCATTCTCTCTTCAATACGATTCATACTTCCCCGTCCTCCTTAATTCAGATATCCTTTTCCGTCTAAATAATCTGCAATCGTGTTTACGTCCTTATCGCCTCTTCCGGACAGACATACAATCACGGTATCGCCCGGATGCTCTTTTGCGTATTTCGGCACATATGCCATCGCATGTGCACTCTCGATTGCCGGTATAATACCTTCAAGCTCACAAAGTTCCATCAGTGCGTCCATCGCTTCCACATCCGTGATAGAAACGTACTGGGCGCGTCCGGTCTGCTTTAAATATGCGTGCTCCGGTCCGACTCCCGGATAATCGAGCCCTGCAGAAATGGAGTGTGCCAGCGTCACATTTCCGTCCTCATCCTGTAACAGGAAGGAACGCATTCCGTGAAGCACGCCAGGCTCTCCTTTTGCCATTGCGGATGCGTGCTCTCCAGTCTCAATTCCCTTTCCGGCTGCTTCCACTCCGATGAGTTTTACGCCCTTTTCCTCAATGAAATCAGCAAACATTCCGATGGAGTTCGAACCGCCGCCGACACATGCCATCACAGCATCCGGCAGTCTGTTTTCCACGGCAAGAATCTGTTTTTTTGCCTCACGGCTGATAACGCTCTGAAATTCCTTGACCATCTTCGGATACGGGTAAGGTCCTACGGCAGAACCGATGACGTAAAAAGTATCCTCCGCTGTTTTTGCCCAGGTACGGATTGCCTCATTGGTGGCATCCTTTAAGGTGTTACTTCCAGAAGTAACGCTCACAACCTTTGCACCGAGCATCTTCATACGCATGACGTTTAAGGACTGACGTTTGATATCCTCGGCTCCCATGTAAACCGTACATTCCATTCCAAACAGTGCTGCTCCGGTTGCGGTTGCCACACCGTGCTGTCCGGCACCTGTCTCTGCAATGACCTTTTTCTTTCCCATCCGCTTTGCAAGAAGAATCTGTCCGATCACGTTGTTAATCTTGTGTGCACCGGTATGATTTAAATCTTCCCGCTTCAGATACAGCCGGATGCCATATTTCTCGCTGAGCCGCTCTGCATAGTATAATGGCGTCTCTCTGCCGACATACTGTTTCAGATAATAGTGATACTGCTTTAAAAATTCCGGGTCATGGATTGCCTCCTCAAATGCGTTATCTAATTCCTCCAATGTATTCATCAGCGATTCCGATACATACTGTCCGCCAAATTCTCCATAATAAGCCTTTGTATTCATTGTCTTGTTCTCCTTCTTTTAAATCTTGTTTTAACTTTCTACTACATGCTCTATAAATTCGATAATTCGTTTCCGGCTTTTCTTTCCATCTTCCCCTTCCACGCCGCTGCTGACATCCACGATATCCGGAGCAAAGAATCGAACCCCGTCCCCGACATTCTCCGGTGTCAGTCCGCCTGCCAGAAGAAAAAGCCGCTTTTCTTCCTGCATCCGCCATCGAAATTCCAGAAAGCGTATGCGTTCATTGTCATCTGCCTTCTCCCAGCCAAAGGTTTTTCCGCTTCCATACCCCGGTGCATCAACCAACACTGCCTGAATCTTTTTTTCTGTATCTTTCCGAAGTTGTGCTTCCGCCGCTTCCAGCATCTCTGCTTTTTCCAGATTTGCCGCAAGCCATACCGGAATAGAGACCGTATCAAGTACTTCCTGCTTTAAGTTCTTATGTACCTGTAGAATATCAAATCCGGCTTCCGTAAGGCTCCTGGCAAGCGCTCTGTCCGGCTCCACCGTGACGGCTACTTTCTTTATATCAGGATTTAACTTTTTCATAATATTTTCTGCCTGCTCAGTTGTAAGGTTCCGCTTGCTTTTTTCATAAAATACAAACCCTGCATACAACTGCATTTTTTCCTGCTGTCTCTTCTCTGTAAACAGTTGAAACGCTTCATTTAAGTATTCCGCTTCCTGTTCCGTTGTGATTCCACATATTTTTACTGCTGTCATGGCTCTCATTCCCTTTTATAATGCCTTCCAGTGTGCCGCCACCTCTTTTGGATGTTCCGCCTCCATCAATGCCCTACCGATTAAAAATCCGTCCACCTGGCAGTTTTTTAAGAAGAGAACATCCTCATCTGTCAAAATCCCGCTTTCTGAAACAAAGCAGCACTCCTTTGGCACCAGCTTCCGCAGCCTTTCGGTTGTCTTTAAGTCGATGGAAAAATCTTTGAGGTTTCGGTTATTGACTCCCACAATCTTTGGGGACAGTCTTAAAACACGCTCCATCTCCCGCTCATCATGGGTTTCAATCAATACATCCAGTCCCAACGTTCCTGCAAGCTGATAGAAGTCTTTTAATTTTGCATCGTCTAAAATCGCCGCAATCAAAAGTACTGCGTCCGCTCCAATCGCCTTTGCCTCGTAAAACTGATATTCCTCAATCATAAAATCTTTTCTTAAGATTGGAAGCCTGGTAAGCGGTCTGATATTTCGCAAATCATCTGCACTTCCAAAGAAATGGTCTTCCTCTGTCAGGCAGGAGATTGCGTCCACCGAATTGTTGTATTCCTCAATTCTGTTAAAAATATTAAGTTTACTTTTAATATGTCCAAGGCTTGGGGAACCTTTTTTGCACTCTCCGATAATTGAAATTCCCGGTTTTTTTAATGCCTCCTCGAAGCTGTGATGTTCATTTTGTGATTCCTCTGCAAGCCTTCTCATTTCCGTAAATGAAATCTTCTTTTTATGCTCCGGCAGTCTTCTTTTTTTATCTTCTACTATCGCCTCAAGTATCATCCCCTGCTCTCCTTTACTCCGTTGATAAAGTTTTCAATCATCCGCTTCCCGTGCTCCGTATAGATAGATTCCGGATGAAACTGAAGTCCGACCACCGGATATTCTTTATGGCGAATTGCCATAATTTCGCCGTCTGCCGTGCGGGCAGTCACCTCTAAACACTCTGGTAAATCATCCTCCTGTACTGCCAGTGAATGATACCGTGCCACCTTCACCGGGGATGGAATTCCTTCAAAGATTCCGGTTCCGTCATGGGAAATCTCAGACTGTTTTCCGTGATACAGGCTCTTTGCATAACTAACGGTTCCGCCAAATGCCTCTCCGATACACTGGTGTCCCAGACAAATGCCAAGAATCGGCACCTCTTTATAAAACTCTTTTACCACGTCCATGCAGATTCCTGCTTCCGACGGGCTTTTGGGTCCCGGCGACAACACAATTTTTTCCGGATGCATCTGTCTGATTTCTTCCAGAGTCACCGCATCATTGCGCACAACACGGATTTCATCGGTAAAGGTGCCAAAATATTGATACAGGTTATACGTAAACGAATCATAATTATCAATCAGCAAAATCATAAGTGTTCCTCCTTCACCAGCGTCTTTGCCAGAGCCATTACCTTATTACAACATTCGTTGTATTCCATTTCCGGTACGGAATCTGCGACGATTCCGGCGCCTGCCTGCAAATAAACCCGGTTGTTCTTCTTTATCATGGTGCGGATGGTAATACAAAAATCCATATCACCGGAGAAATCCACATAACCGGTAGCGCCACCGTAAAGTCCGCGTTTCACACTTTCCAACTCTTCGATAATCTCCATTGCACGGATTTTCGGTGCTCCGCTCAAAGTTCCCGCCGGAAGAAACGATGCTACCAAATCGAGTGGATGAAACTCTCCCTTTTTTCTTCCCTCTACCATCGAAACGATGTGCATAACATGCGAATACTCCTGCACGCGCATAAATTCTGTCACCTTTACCGAACCAAACTCCGAAATTCTTCCCATATCATTGCGCGCTAGGTCCACTAACATCACATGTTCTGCACGCTCCTTCTCATCCGCTAAGAGTTCTTTTTTCAGGCGTTCATCCTCTGCCATGTCTTTTCCACGCGGCCTTGTTCCTGCAATCGGACAGGTAAATACACGTTTTCCCTGCTGTTTGACAAGCATTTCCGGCGAGCTTCCGATAATCTCAAACTCCCCAAAATTAAAGTAATACAGGTACGGAGAAGGATTCATTTCCCGCAGTTCTTTATAGAGAGAAAAACCATCCCGCCCAGTTTCAATCGTCCAGCGCTGTGAGAGCACTGTCTGAAAAATGTGGCCTTCCCGGATATAATGTTTGATTTGCTCAACCTTTTTACAGTACTGCTCGAGTGTATCCGACTTTTTCACGATGACACCCTCATGTGTCCGGTTCTCTTCTGTTTTTTCTGCCGGATGCTTTGCTGCCGCAATCAGTTCTGCCGCCTTTTCTAATGCCTTTTTCTTTCCTTCCTCCCCCGGTTCTCTTAACACGATTGCGGTTAACGTTTCTGCCACATGGTCAATCATGATGTATTCGGTCATCAGCATCATCTGGATGGTTCCGATACCAATTTCATCCGGGTTCTTCTCCGGCAGCTTCTCACTGTAGCGTACAAAATCATACCCAAGGCTTCCAACCAGTCCACCGGAAAAATTAAGACCTTCCTCTTCCTTGTGAATTTCGAAACTACTATAGTAATCTTTTAACAATTGTAACGGATTGCCAACCCGCTCTTCCCTCTCACCGTTTCGTTTTTCAATCACCAGTGCATTTTCCTTCGAGGTGATGATTTCCTCCGGTTCTACGCCAAAGAATGTATAACGGTCATAATTTTTATCATAACTCTCTAACAGAAATCCTTTTTTCTTTCCTACAAGGTTCTGATACATTTCAACTGATGATTCATTCACGATGCTGACTGTCTTTCGATAAACCTGTAATATCCGTTTCATAATAAAGCCTCCTTAAATATAGGATTTTCCTGTAAATTCAAAAATCCCTGACCAGACAGATTCCTGCCTGGTCAGGGACGATAATACTTGTTCGTGGTGCCACCCTGTTTTCATGATTGGAATGTCTATAAATTCAAAAAGCGGATATTTCCATACACTGGAAATATCCGCCACCAATCATGTTCTCTTATCCGATACTGAGTCCTGCTCTAATATCTTCCCTCTGTAACGTGAGGACACGGCATCCGCTACTTGGAAACTCCGTTCACTTTGCTCTCGCAAATCCATTCCTGTCATACTATCCTGCCTGTTCCCACCAACACAGGCTCTCTGGGAAGAATCATATGAAGTACTACTTTTGCTCATTGATTTGTTCGTTTTTGATTACTGTTAGTTTACTACGCTAACGCGGTAATGTCAACACTTTTTTTATTTTTATTCTTCTAACAGCTGGAATACGCTAACCAGGGTTTTCAGCTTCTCTGCCTGTGCAGCCAGTTCCTCACTGCTTGCTGAGCTTTCCTCTGCCATTGCCGTATTCTCTTCGATTACCGCTGCTATCTGGTTTGCCGCCTGTGAAATCTGATTGAGTGCCTCCGCCTGATTCTCGGTTGCGGCTGAAATCTCGCCGATATTCACAACTAACTCCTTCGTCTTATCCACAGATTCCAAAAGCTTCTCTGCGGTCTGGTCTACAACCTGCTTTCCTTCTTCCACTGCGTTCATCGCCTGAATAATCAGCTCACTGGAATTCTTTGCCGCCTCCGAGCTCTGTGCCGCAAGCGTTCCAACCTGTGTTGCAACAACCGCAAAGCCTTTTCCTGCCTCTCCGGCTCTTGCAGCTTCAATGGATGCATTGAGCGCAAGCAGATTCGTCTGGGACGCAATATCGTTAATCGTATTGATAATGGAACTAATCTGTTTTGAGCTTTCATTGATGGTCTCCATTGCATGTACCACCTGCTGCATCTGCTCATTACTCTGCATGATTCCATCGCCGACAATTTTTGCCTTGTCATTTGCCAGATTTGCATTCTCTGCATTCTTCTGAACCTGTTCTGATACCGTTGCAATCGTACTCTGCAATTCATCCACAGAGCTTGCCTGGTCGGTTGCTCCTTCCGTCAAAGACTGCGCACCTTCCGAAATCTGTCCGGAATTCGATGCCACAAGCTCAGATGCCTCATTAATCTCTCTTAACGTATGGGAAAGATCTTTCAGCACCGTTGACAGAGCCACCTCAATCTCCTTGAAATCCCCGACATACTCTACTTCAGGGGCAATGTTAAAGTTGCTGGCTGCCATCTCTTTTAATCCACGTGTAATGTCCGCAATACTAAGGCGTAACCGGTTTGCCATTGCCGTAAAGGTATCTGCCAAAGTACCGATTTCATCGTGATATTCTGCCTGTACCGACGCTGAGAAATCTCCCTGTGCAAGCTTATCTGCAACATCCATAACATCATGAATCGGCCGGATATAACGCCGGAGCAGACGTCCACTGATGACAATAATGATGACTAACGTTGCAACAGAAATTGCAATCATAAGAAGTACCAGAATAATTGTACTCTTATTTAAATCTCTTTTAGACAGTGCACTTGCCGCCCACCAGGTCTGTCCGGCTGCCTGAATCGGTGCATAATAACGGACAATACTGCTTCCATCGTCTTTCTTGGTGCTGACATGGAAACTCTGATTTGTGTCAATTCCTGCCTGAATCTTTGCATATTCTTTCTGCGAAATCAAATCCTTTAAAGACTGTCCAATATAAGAATCCGATTCACTGTCGTAAATCATCACACCGTTTTGGTCTAACACATCGACATACATACTCGGATACTTGGAATCCGTAGAGCGAAGCTGGCTAAAGGTATCAATATTGATATCGACTAAGATAACTCCTTCTGTCTCTCCGTTATAAACAATCGGGAATGAGGCACTGACCATATGGATTCCCTGATCCTCATACGGGTCGGTAAAGCAATCCTGTTTTGACTGTGCTGCATTCTTGTAATAATCCTGTGAGCCATAGGAATCATAGCTTCCATAGCTCTGTACGGTTCCGTTCTTCGCATCATCCTCGCTGACATAGACCGTATAATCCTTAATCGCAGGGTCAAACGCATCCGGTTCAAAGAACACACCGACACCGGCAATTCCGTCACTGCTCTGCACAGTGCTTCTCGCAACACTTAAAAGGAACTCTTCAATTTTCTTGTTCATCTGCTGAAGTTCTATATCATAAACTTCACTCTTCTCCACAACACCGTTATAACCGTTCTTCGCATACTCGTCATAACGCTCTACCATATAGTCCTGCAGCATCGTTGCCGCATTGGAAGCGGTGTCCATGATATTCTGCACGGTCAGACCGTTTTGTGTCGCAATTCCCTCAAACTCACCGTTTACGGTCTTGTTTAAAGAATTTGCAACCAGCGATGCACTGATAATAATCATAACGGATAAACAAATTACAAGAAGCATTGCTGTGGCAACCGAAATTTTATAGCCAAGGCCCTGATTCCTGAATTTTTCTGCTGCACTCATCTGACTGTTGCCTGCATCTGCTGTACTTTTCTGTTTTTTTTCTTTTGACATTTTCTTCTCCTCGCAACTCCCTTTTATCAATCTTCTGGTACTTTCTTCATTGTAGTACTACATCGCAGGAATTGCAAGACTTTTCAGAATTTTCTTAATTTTCCGACTTTTTCGTCAGAATGAGCCCGGCAACAAGCGCTGTAAACGGTGCTACTGTCACAAGTCCGAAACTTCCGGCAATGGTATCGAGTATTTCTGCCGCAACATATTTGTAATTCAGGATATGGTCAACCGGTGTTCCCTGTGCCATAAAAACCATTAAAAGTGCCACGCAGCCGCCGGAATACGCAAGCAGCAGTGTTGTCGTCATCGTTCCCATCGCAGCACGCCCCACATTCATCCCGGATTTTGCCGCTTCAAGCCATCCTATTTCAGGTTTTTTCTCCACAACCTCCGACACGGCAGCCGTAATGTCTACCGACAAATCCATCATTGCACCGGATGCTCCGATAAAAATACTGCTCATAAAAATAGCGGTGAGGTCTAAATTTTCATATCCGCTGTAAAGTAACGACTCGGAATTTGCCATCACTGCCCCATGAATCTTGAACAAGTCCGTAAATACAATGCCAAGCACACAGGTAGTCAGAACACCCAGAAGGGAACCCATCGATGCAACAAGTGTTCTTTTTTCGATTCCATACACAAAATATAAAATGACAACTGTAAGAAATGCAGTGAGTGCGATTCCAACCCATACCGGAGAATAACCTTTCAGATAGCACGGAACCAGGATTTTCCAGATAGAAAGCACAGTAATTATAAAAGAAAAAATCGCCTGCACACCATTTTTTCCTGCAAACAAAATCAGAAGAAGTACGAAAAGCGCCGCAAGCACTGCCTCTTTATCAAGTCTGTAATGGTCTGACATCACCGCCGATTTCACCTCGTCCCCATCATAGCTGATGGTCACAAGCGCCTTGTCTCCCACTTCGTAAATCTTGTCTTTTTCCAGAGAACCGCTCAAAAAATTGACCCCCGTAATCTCTCTGCCCGCAAACAGCCCTTTTCCAATGGAAAGTACACAGGTCTGCTCACCAGACTGAATGAGCCCGGAGGAAATGATTGCCGAATTGTCCACTGCCACCACCGTTGCCACCGCACGTTCTGTCCCCTGATAAATCAAGGCATCCTCAAAGCCTGTTGGAAGGCTTATAAGGATGCCAATCATCACCAGTCCGGCAAGAAGCATGCGGAAAAATTTTTTATTTTTTTCCAAAAAGCTTCTCATCGTAATTCCTCTCTGTTTTTATTCCACACCGGTTAATTCCGCTAATTTCTCATAAATCTGTGTATTGTCGTAATAGCCTTCAAATTTCTCTGCACCGACACCAGACACTAATACTTCAACCGGAAGTCCTGTGTGTGCGTAGGAACCAAAATTGATACCGCTCTTATTGTTTAAGATATGGGTGATGGTCACGGTAAGCGGCTCGTAGCTTCCATAAAGAATATATTCTTCCTGGGAGAACTCGCTCTCCTCTCCGGTGCGGCTCATCGTCTCATCGTAGGCAGCTTTTAACAGTCCATACTCATAGGCAGTCATCTCAAGTGCACCGTTATCCTCAGATTCCGGATGCAAATCAGCACTGTCCTTCTGCTCGGTCTTCTCTGCATTTTCATCCGTTGGTGCTGTCAGCCCGAATAACTCTGTGACATCTTTCATCACCGTATCAAAATCTGTCTGGTTCTCTTTGTAGGCAGCCACATAATCCGAGTCAAACTTCGCATAGGAAATCTTCTGATTATCGAAGTTCGTTAAAAATGTATCATAGTCGGTACCCGCATATCCGATGGTCAGTCCTCCGGTTTCATGGTCGCCGGTAACAAGAATCAATGTCTCGTCCGGATGTTTCTCATAAAACTCCACTGCCTTTGCCACTGCATCATCTAAAGCAAGCGTATCGCTGATGGTAGAAACCGCATCATTTGCATGGCACGCCCAGTCAATCTTGCCACCCTCTACCATCATAAAAAATCCTGTATCATTCTCGAGTACATCGATGCCCTTCTCCACATAATCTGCAAGAGACCACTCATCTGCAGCACGGTCTATCTCATATTCCATCGCATCGCTGTCTGCAAGGTGCTCATCAATCACGATTGCCTTTCCGTCTTCGGCGGTAAGTGCCTCTGCCTCCGCCTGCGTCTTTACCACTTTATATCCTGCCTCTTCTGCAAGCTCATAGAGATCCGTCTTGTCTCCGTCACTTCCAGTCGTTTTCTTTAATCCGCCGCCTGCAAAATAATCAAAACCGCTGTCGATCAACTCCAGCCCAATTTCATAATAGCTGTTTCTGGATGCCTGATGTGCATAAAATGCTGCCGGTGTCGCATGATTTAAGTTTACGCTTGATAAAATTCCAATCTTGTAACCCTTCTGCGCTTTCAGTTTCTCCGCAATCGTCTCATATTCTTTGGAAAAATCCTCGCTCACATTAATGCTTCCGCTCCAGGTCTTATGTCCGGTTGCAATGGAAGTTGCAGTTGATGCGGAATCCGGTGCAAATGAAGTACTGTCATAGGTCTGTGCAGAACCGGTTACCTCAAGATTCATCATATTTAAGGAATTGCCACTCTTTAAGACGGTCTTTTCTGTGCCGTCCACTGTCACGCTTTCATTGCCGGTTGCCGCATTCAGGTAATAATTGGTAAGTTCTATCTGTGGATAGCTCATTCCATCCCCGATAAAAAGGAAAATATATTTCGGTACGGTATTTTCTGCCTCTTCTGTTTTTGTGTCTGCTGCACTTTCTACCTTTGGTGTTACATTGGCAGCCACGGTCTGTACCGGATTTTCCTGCTGACCGCCCTCTGCTGCCGTCTGCTGTGCATTTCCACATCCACTGAGCACCGATAAAATCATCATTCCTGTCAGTAATAAAGATACTGCTTTTTTCTTCATTTCCATAGTCTCCTTTAAGAATTGTTTTCTGCCCGTCTCGACAAAAACAATCCTACCAGAGCTCTGTAAAATCTGTTACAGGTACCCTGCAAAAACTATGTAAATTTATAAATTTATTTTTCAGACATTTGTCATAAGAGAAAGTGCAAGCTCTCCGCTCTTTGCAAGCTCGCTTTCCGTTGTAAATTCCTGTTTCGTATGCACATTGCTCATCGCACATGCCACCACGATACCCTCCATTCCGTTCTTCACAAAATGGTTGTTATCGCTTCCACCAAATGTCTCGATGAGATTATCTTTGAGCCCGTTCTGATAGCACGCCTGCACAAAACGTTCTACAACCTCATTCTCTTTTGGAATCCGGTAAGCGCGCACTTCCTCTTCAATCTTTACTTCTACGCTTCCGCCCGCCTTTTTCGCTTCTTCTTCAAAGGCTGTCCGGATTTTTTCTGCCTGCGCAAGTGCCTTTTCGTGGGTCATGCTGCGCACTTCCCCTGTCACAGTGCAGAGATTTGGAACGATATTATCCGCATTTCCGCCGGTAATCTGTCCAAGATTTACCGTTGTCTCTCCGTCCACATGACCGTTTGGAATCTGTGCAATCGCTTTTGCAGCAATCAAAATCGCATGCACGCCCTCTTCCGGTGCAAACCCTGCATGAGCGCTCTTTCCGTGTACTGTGATGCGGACCGATAAAATCGTCGGCGCTGCAATTGCCGCTGTTCCCACATCACCGCTTAAATCAAGTACATACGCATATTTTGCGTGAATACTCCCATAATCTACAAGGCGGCTTCCCTGTCCGTATGCCTCCTCTGCAACCGGAAACAGCACTTCGATTTCAGGGTGTCTTAAATGCTTCTCCTCGATAACCGTAAGCGCCTCAAGAATTGACGCGATTCCTGCCGCGTCATCCGCTCCGAGCACCGTATTTCCCTCTGACGTAATTGTTCCATCTTCATGAAAAACCGCGCGTTTTCCCTTGCCCGGATTTACCGTATCCATATGGGAAGAAAACAAGAGCGCTTCTCCGGGGCAGTTGCCGGGAAGTCTTCCATAGATATTTCCCGCTGCCTTTGACAATTCAATCCCTTTTGTCTCTGCTAAGCGTTTTCCCGCATCGTCCTCTACCACTAAAAGACCTAAGTCTCTTAAACGCTCCGTCAGGTAATCCGCCATGGCGCGTTCCTCATAAGATTCCGCGTCAATTTCTACAAGTGTCTTAAATTCTCTGAAAAGCCGCTCTTTGTTTATCATCACATTTCACCTTCCTGTTTATTTTGCAAGCTCTAACATCCGATTTAACGGAGTAAACGCCTTCTGGCGCAATTCCTCCGGCAGTTCTACCTCCGGCAGTTCCTCTAAATGCTCTAATACCGCTTCCACCTTCTCGAGGGAAATCTTTTTCATATTCGGGCAGAACTGTCTGTGTCCTACCGAATAAAACTTCTTGTTCGGATTCTTCTGCTCCAACTCAAAGAAAATTCCCATCTCGGTACAGATAATAAAGCTGTCATGACTGCTCTCTGTCGCATAATCAATAATCTCGGATGTGCTTCCGATAAAGTCTGCAAGCTCCAACACGTCTCCGGTACACTCCGGATGCGCTAACACAAGTGCCTCCGGCTTTGCCTCTTTTGCGAGCAGCACATTTTCTCTGGTAATGCTCTTATGTACGTGACAGAATCCATCATGGAAAATAAATTCTTTCTCCGGCACCTTTGAGGCAACATATCTGCCAAGGTTATTGTCCGGAATAAAGAAAATCCGCTTATTCGGAAGCGCACGCACCACACGCAGCGCATTAGAGGAAGTGACGCAGACATCCGAGTACGCTTTGATTTCTGCCGTGGAATTGACATAGCAGACCACTGCCACATCCGGGTAGTTTTCACGCACTTCCTTAATCTTTTCAATCTCCACCATGTGTGCCATCGGGCAGTCTGCCATCGGGTCTGCCATATAAACGTGCTTGCCCGGATTTAAAATCTTTGCGCTTTCTCCCATGAAAGAAACCCCACAGAAAATAATATTTTTCTGTGGGATTGTGGTGGCAAGCTTACTTAAAAAGTAGGAATCCCCCACGTAATCCGCAATCTCCTGTACCGCTCCATCTACATAATAATGTGCCAGAATGACTGCATCTTTTTCCTGTTGTAATTGTTTGATTCTTTCTGTATTCATGTGCCTGCTCCCGTAATTCATATCTTTTTTATATGAATCGTATCATAGCACTGTTTTACTGTCTTGTCAAAAGTCTTTTCACTGTTATTTACACTTCCTGCTGTTCGATAAAATAAACTCTTGACGCAAAATCCGGGAAATGTCTGGTCTCTTCGTTATAGCCAACCGCCGCAAACGCCTGTTTTAACTTGATTCCACCATACATTAACACATCCCCGTAAGCCGTTCCGTCCTCGGTTTCCCCGTCCATCTTCACAAATTTTGCAACCATGTTGTGTACCAGGGAATCCTGTCTGATATGAATCGGTGCCACCGTATTCACAAGGTCGCCAAACTCTTTTACATTATATTTGAGCTTCCGGTTGTAATAGTGATAACAGATTTCCTCTGAAAGCCCCTTGGCGTGATAATTTGCATACTGCGCGTTTGGTGAGACTAACTTCTGCATCAGAAAACCGACCGCCTTCTTCTGTCTCGGTGCCACGCAGGTCCACTCGGTCAGATTGCCGGAAACCGGGGCAAGCACGCTTCCGTTTCCAGACTCCTGAAAACTTCTGCCACGGTAAAAGTCCCCGAACTGTAATACTTCCCGCCAGCTCTTATAAAGTGCAATCTGTTCTTTTACCGCCTCAAGTTCTTCTTTTTTCATGTCGCAGAAATTACATTCGTAGCCGCAGATACCAAAAGCAGCAACCTGAAATCTGGTCTCTAACGGGGTCGTGCGCAGTGTCTGATGGTTCGGGCAGGA
>JBNMKM010000047.1:0-15987 GCA_050874345.1 Roseburia sp.
CTCTTATACACCGGAGCAGAAACTGATTGAGGACTTTAACCTTGCAGTGACACCGGGACAGCGTGTCGCAATCGTAGGTCCGACCGGATGTGGAAAAACGACTCTGATTAATCTTTTGATGCGTTTTTACGATGTGAAAAGCGGCGAAATCAAAGTCAGCGGTATTCCGATGAAGGAGCTGACAAGAAAGAGCCTGCGCGACAATTACGGAATGGTATTGCAGGAAACCTGGCTTAGAAGCGGAACCATCCGTGAAAATATCTGTATGGGCAAACCGGATGCGACAGAAGAGGAGATGATTGCTGCAGCAAAGGCATCCCATGCACACAGTTTTATCAAGCGTCTGCCGGAAGGGTATGACACGGTGATTGCCGAGGACGGTGGAAATCTTTCCCAGGGACAAAAACAGCTTTTATGTATTGCACGTGTTATGCTGTGTCTGCCGCCGATGCTGATTTTGGATGAGGCAACCTCTTCAATTGATACCAGAACGGAGATAAAGATTCAGAATGCGTTTGCGAAGATGATGAAGGGACGTACCAGTTTTATCGTTGCGCACCGCCTTTCCACCATTCAGGAAGCAGATATCATCCTTGTGATGAAAGACGGCAGCATTATTGAGCAGGGAAATCATGAAGAACTGCTTGCGAAAAACGGATTCTATGCAAATCTGTACAATAGCCAGTTTGCACATTAGTGCACCTGGTAAAAAGTACGGTCACCACTGATACTTTCCTGCGTTGTGGATGTGATGTAATTTACGGCGCCTTCCTTATCTCTTGCGAGAAGAAAATGATAGATATCATAGGCACTCTGATAGAGAGCGGGAACGCCGTAGGCGCGGGAAAAACGCACCCAGAGATTGCATACTAAGTCTTTAAAACTGATAAAGAACAGGGGAAGCAGACTGTTTCCGCTGATATAGGAAATCTCATGGCTGAATTTAAAGATAAGCGAGGAGGCTTCTTCCGGGTCTGTGCAGGTGCGAAGGGCATCTACATACGGCTCGAGACCGCAGATTTCTTCATCGCTGGCATTGTCGATGGCGAGTGTGGCGGCGGCGTTCATGAAAATGATGCGCGCTTCTAACACGGAGCGGGTTTCTTTCTCACGGAGCATTCCCCCGTTATAGTGCATAATGGAGACTAAGGTTTCCACGGTGCCGTTCTTGCGGTAATCTTCTACAAAGGTGCCAACGCGTGGTCGGACCACAAGAAATCCTTTCTTTTCAAGCTCGGCGATGCCGGAGTTGACAACAGCGCGGGAGACCTGCATGGATTTTGCGAGTTCCCGTTCGGGAGGAAGCTTTTCTCCGACTTCTAATTTGCCGGAAAGAATCATGCCCTCCATTTCAGAGATAAAAAGCTCCTTTAAGGTCGGAGCGTTTAATTTTTTAAATTCCATAGGACTTATGGCTCCTTTCATGGATACTGGTCATACCAGTATCCGTTTTTTATTTTAGACGCTCTATTTGGAAAAATCAAATGAAATTTCTATTAACCGGGGCGGGAAATTAGTATCATAGATTGTAATTTCGGTTATCTTATTCTATAATCAGAAAGTAAAATATTGAAAATAAAGAGAGTGCTTATGAAGAAAAAAGAGAATCATCTGCAGGAAGAGGAAATAATAGAGCAGACTGCTAAAAAAGGAAAACGGAATACGGCAAAAGATATCCGCTGGGACAGACTGGATAATACTGCGCATCTGTTCCCGGTCATTGCGGGAGAGAGTATGAGCAATGTGTACCGCATCAGCGTCACACTGACAGAACTGGTACAGCCGGAATTGTTACAGCAGGCATTGGACATCGTGCTGCCAAAGTTTGACGGATTTAATCTGCGTCTTAGACAGGGCGTTTTCTGGTACTATTTTGAGGAAAACGGCAAACCGGCGCCGAAGGTCCGGGAGGAGAGCAACTTTCCCTGCCGCTATATCCAGGCAAACAAGAATCACAGCTATCTGTTCCGGGTGACATACTATAAATATAGAATTAATCTTGAGGTATTCCATGTGCTGACTGATGGAATGGGAGGCATCAATTTTATCAAGGAACTGACCTATCAGTATCTGCGTCTTGCACATCCGGAGATTGCAAAGAAAACGGGCGAGGGCTTAAACAGCGATACATCCTTAAACCGCGAGGACAGTTTTTTGAAGAACTACAAGACGAGTTCCCAGAAGGGCTATCAGAGCAAAAAGGCATATCTGATTCATGGGGAACACTTACGGAAAGGCGAATTCGGTGTCATGCATGGATATATGAATATCCCGGAGCTCAAAAAAGTCTGCCACAGTTATGGCGTGAGCATTAATGAGTATCTGGTGGGAACCTATATCTGGAGTGTGTATACAGAGTGTCTTCACGGAATGCCGTCAAAGCGTCCGATTCGGGTGGCGGTTCCGGTTAATCTGCGCCCGTATTTTAACTCAATCACTACAAAGAATTTCTTTGTAATGGTATCGGCGGAATTTCATCCGGTGAAGGACGAGTACACGTTTGAGGAAGTGCTTTCGATTGTGAGAGAGAGCTTAAAGAGCCAGATTAACAGGGAGCATCTTGAGAAGCTTTTTTCCTATAACGTATCAAACGAGAAGAATCTGGCTGCCCGTGCGGTGCCGTTATTCTTAAAGAATCTTGCAATGCGCTACGTGTATACCATGTCAGCGCTTGCAAACACGGCGACAGTGACAAACATTGGAAACATTTCGGTAGCTGAGGAGTACAAACCGTATGTGGAAATGTTTCATGCGTTCCTTGCCATGTCCAAGGGACAGCATTTGAAGGGAACCATCTGTTCCTACGGAGATACCCTGGTGTTCACCTTCAGCTTTGACCTTGTGGACCCTTCTGTACAGAGAGGATTTTTCCGCAGACTGACAGAAGACGGGCTTCAAATTGAAATAGAAAGTAACGGAGTGCTATATGAGTAGATGCAGAAATTGTAAAATAGAAGTTTTAGATGAGACAGACCGCTGTCCGTTGTGTCATTCTGTGTTGGATAAGACGGTCGAGATGGAAAATATGTATCCGAATGTATGGGTACGTTCAAGACTGATGATGCGTATCAGCAGAATCTATTTATTCTGTGCAATTTTGTTGGAGGCACTGCTTGTCTACATTAATGTTGTGACAGAATCGGAGATCTGGTGGTGCAGTATTACAGGGCTGTCTCTGTTATACGGGTATGTGGTCATCCGGTTTGCCATCCTTGGTAAATCCGGTTACAGGATGAAGACGATTTTGCTGACGTTAATTGCTATCCTGATGGTCATTGCAATTGACTTTGTAGTAGGATACCGTGGGTGGTCGGTTAATTATGCACTTCCGGCAGGGATCCTTCTGATAGATGCGGGAATTTTGTTACTGATGATTATTAACCGCAGAAACTGGCAGAGTTATCTGATGTGGCAGATTTTAATGATTTTATGCAGTGTAATTCCACTGGTTTTATGGCATCTGGGAATTGAAACAGTACGGATTTTATCCATTCTTCCGATGGCGGCATCCGTCTTCTTATTCCTTGGGACAGTTATTATCGGTGACAGACGGGCAAGAATCGAGTTATACCGGAGATTTCATATCAAGTAAAGACAACCGGAAAAACAGCAGAGAGGTACAGTACGAAAATGCATGAGAGCGAAGCGAGCATCAGGGGAAGGGTTATGCGCGATTTAATTGCGCATGCAAGCCATGACAACCTGATTGGAAGAAAGTTAAAGAGCGGAGAACTGCGAAAAAAAATCGGAGAGGTGGAACCACCCTGGAAGTGTCCGGATTGTTTTAAACTGACCGAAATTCCGATGGAGCAGTTTCAGATGGAGCTGTTAGAACATAAGGAGAATCCCAATACAGATAAGATTATCTTACAGCTTCACGGTGGTGGTTATGTAGGTGCCATGCGAAACGCATACCGGATGTTTGCAGGGCTTTACAGTGAAGTCAGCCATGGGATGAGTGTTCTTACGATTGATTACCGCGTTGCACCGGAAAATCCATATCCGGCGGCGTTAGAGGATGCGGTGGCGGCATACCGCTGGCTGTTAGAGCAGGGATGGTTCTCGGAACAGATTATTGTGGCGGGAGATTCTGCAGGCGGTGGTCTTGCGATGGCATTATGCCATTACCTGAAAGACCATGGAATGCAGGTACCGTGCGGAATCATTGCAATGTCACCGTGGACGGATTTGACCGCAAGCGGGGAATCCTATGAGACAAATTATGACAAAGATCCGTTATTTGGCGGAACGAGGGATAGTCTCATCTACAATAAAGACTATGTGGGAGACCATGACCCGATGGATGCTTATATTTCACCATTGTTTGGGGATTTCCGGGGATTCCCGCCGATGCTGATCCAGGTGGGGTCCTATGAGATGCTGCTGTCTGATTCTGTCAGTGTGGCGGCGAAAGCGAGAGAACAGGGTGTAAAGGTAAGACTGAGTATTTATGAAGGGATGTTCCACATCTTTCAGATGGCAGCAAAAATGCTGCCGGAATCTAAAAGAGCGTGGACAGAGATTGGAAAATTTATCAGTGTTTTGACAAATGACTGACATCCATATAGACCGGAAGACCGTTCTGGTAGGTTACCTGGGATTCCCCCTGGATAAGTGGTGTCAGGTAGTCGATTAACGGCTGTTCGATGTCGTTTCCGGCAGGATTAATCCAGTCGACCGGAACAGATTTTGCTTCATTTGCAATGTTTTTAATCTCTGCATAGCCATATTCGATGGTATAAGGGTCGTTTGAAACACGGTTCATCGTAACCATGGAAGCTGTTACACCTTCTTCGGAGAGTGCGACAGCTTTTTTGCCAAGTTCAAATGCTTCGGAGAGATCGGTTGCGGAGGCAAGGTGGGCTGCACAGCGCTGTAATACGTTGATTTCTACGGAACGAACCTTGACACCGAGTTTTTCTTTTACCAGAAATTCGAGTGCCTTTCCGGCGCCGCTTAGCTGGCTGTGTCCGAAATTGTCAACAGACTGTGTGCTTGCACTGATATAATTGCCGGAGGCATCACGGATACCTTCAGATACAGCGACAATGACGTTGTTGCGTTCAAATAACAGCCGTTTTACATCCAGAAGAAAATCTTCCGGGTCAAATGGAACTTCCGGCAGATAAATCAGGTGAGGTGCGGTATTGTAACCATTTCTTGCAAGAGCGGCAGCAGCGGTCAGCCAGCCTGCGTCACGTCCCATGATTTCTACAATTGTAACGCTGTTGACGGCATAGATAAAGGTGTCATGCGCAATCTCCAAAAGAGAGGATGCAATATATTTTGCTGCGGAACCAAATCCAGGGGTATGATCGGTCTCACAGAGGTCGTTGTCAATTGTTTTTGGGATTCCGATAATGCGAACCGGGCTTCCAATGCGTTTTGCGTATTCGGACAGCTTCAACACGGTGTCCATGGAATCGTTTCCACCGATATAAAAAAATGCCTCTATCTGGTACTGCTCAAACTGCTTGAACAGGAAAACGTAGGAAGAGTCGTCATCTAAGTAATTCGGAAGTTTATAACGACAGGAGCCAAGATACATGGCAGGGGTTACTTTCAGACGGTCGAGGTATTCCGGATGCCCGTCCATTAATTCGGAGAGATTGATCAGATTCTGGTTTAAGATACCGGTGATTCCGTTCAGGGAACCATAGACGGTGTCATACATTCCAGATTCCATAACTCCTTCTATGACGCCGGCAAGGCTGGCATTGATGGCTGCCGTAGGGCCGCCGGACTGTGCAACGATACAATTTCTGATGCTCATAATAAACTCCTTAAAATTCAGATTTATTCCTTTATGATAATAACGGAAATCAAAAGGTCTTTCAAGATAAAAATCACATGGAAAGAAAGTGGGAAAATGATGAAACTATGTACATTATGTCCAAGAAAATGTCCGGTAAACCGTGCAGACGGAGAAAAAGGGGTCTGCGGACAGACGGAAGAACTGAAGGTGGCGCGTGCGGCACTGCATTACTGGGAGGAGCCGTGTATCTCCGGGGAGAATGGTTCCGGCGCAGTCTTTTTTTCGGGCTGTGCCCTTCACTGTGTATTCTGTCAGAATGAAGAGATTGCAAACGGAACGGTCGGCAAGGTGATTTCCGGTGAACGCCTTTCCGAAATTTTTCTGGAATTGCAGGAAAAAGGTGCGAATAATATCAATCTGGTCACACCGGGGCAGTTTGTGCCGCAGATTATTAAGGCGGTGGAATGTGCAAGAGGGCAGGGAATGACACTTCCGATTGTATATAACACCAGCAGTTATGAAAATGTGGATAGTATCAGAAGATTAGACGGAATTGTGGATATCTATCTTCCGGATTTTAAGTACATGGACGCCTCACTTGCAGAAAAATATTCGCATGCACCGGATTACACGGAGACGGCAAAGAGGGCAATTGCGGAGATGGTGCGCCAGACCGGTGCGGCGGAATTTTTTGACGGAGACGAGGATGGGCTGATGAAACGCGGAACGATTGTGCGCCATCTGATTCTGCCGGGACATACAAAAGATTCCAAAGAGGTTATCCGTTATCTTTACGATACCTATGGGGATACTGTATACATAAGTATTATGAATCAGTTTACCCCGATGCCGGGACTGAAAAAATATCCGGAGCTCAACCGGAAGGTAACACAGGAAGAATATGATGAGGTAGTCGATTATGCGATAGAGCTTGGTGTGGAGAATGGCTTTATCCAGGAGGGAGAAACCGCAGAGGAGAGTTTTATTCCGGATTTTGACTGCACAGGGGTGTAGGAATAGAAATTTGTTGCATTTTCACAGAAATGGGGTGTCGAAAGGCAGGATATGACGTCGTATCCTTGTGGAAAATGGCATATTTGTGTTGACGCGAAATATTGAATCTCATATAATATAGGCTGAATAGTGGTAAACTATCGTTTTGGAGGAGATTCATGAGGTTTGAGATACATAAAGGAGTGAAAAGGAAAGGGAGGATGGCTGCCGTATGTACGATATTGGCAGCTATCAGCATTTCCGAAATCAGTGCACCGGCAGCAGTCTATGCGGCAGAGGAAGGCGAGTCCGTCGGGACAGAGGAAGTTACAGAGGTGACGGAGACATCTGAAAGTGAGACAAGTGAGAGCGAGACGGCAGAGAGTGAGGTGGCGGAGAGTGAAACGACAGAGGATGATGCAGAAGAGCCGGCGGTAGATGATGCACAGCTTTTTGCAACGGCGACAAGAACCGGCTCCGTGACAGCAAACAATGTAAATGTGCGCTCTGGTGCAGGAACTTCTTACGCCACAATCGGCATACAGGTCAGCACGGGACAGACGGTTACGATTACCGGAGAACAGGATGTAAACGGAACAGCGTGGTATGCGGTGAAGTTTACGAAAGATAATAAGGACTATACAGGCTGGATTATTTCTACTTATATTAAGGTAGAAAGTGTGGATACTTCGGATGACGATGATACAGAGGTGGATGAGGATTATATTACATCGTTAAAGAAACTGGGATTTCCGGACAGCTATTGCAGTGCCCTGGAAAAACTGCATGCAACCTATGATGCCTGGGTCTTTGAACCAGTTCTTACCGGGCTTGACTGGAAAACAGCGGTCGAGCAGGAGAGCAAGGCGGGTGTGAATCTGGTGCAGAGCATCGTCAACGATTCGAGAAAGTCGACAGAGAGCTATGCATACGACTGGAGCACGAATAAGTGGTATGGATTCGATGGCGCGGACTGGGTTTGTGCTTCTTCGGATTTCATTGCATACTGTATGGATCCTAGAAACTTTTTAAATGAAACCTATATTTTTCAGTTTGAGACATTGGAGTATGCAAAGTATCAGACGAAAGATGGGGTAAGCAGTATTCTTGCCAACACGTTTATGTCGGGAAAATATAAGGATACGGACAAGAAGAAGTACAGTTATGCAAGTACATTCGTTAAGGTTGGGAAAAGTCTGTCCGTAAGCCCATATCATCTTGCGGCACGCTGCAAGCAGGAACAGGGAATCTATGGAACCAGCCAGCTCATCAGTGGAACGTATGAGGGGTACGAGGGTTACTATAATTATTTTAATATCGGAGCCTATACGACTGCTTCTGCGGACAAGGTCGTAAACGGACTTATCAAGGCAAAAAATGAGGGATGGGATTCCATCTATAAGGCGATTGCAGGTGGTTCTGCGGTCGTTGCAGACAATTACATCAAAAAAGGACAGAATACCATCTATTTTGAAAAATTTAATGTCGCAAATACATCCAAGCTGTACAGTCATCAGTACATGACAAATGTAATGGCGGCTATCAGCGAGGGAAGCAGCTCCGGTTCTGCTTATACGGACAAGAACCAGGCATTCGTATTCCGGATTCCAGTATATGAGAATATGCCGGAGAGTGCCGTAACCTTTACCGACACCGGAAATGCCAATAACTGGCTGTCTTCCTTAAGCGTGTCCGGTCAGGAACTGACACCTTCCTTCAGTGGAAGCAAAAAGGATTACACGATTGTTGTAGGCGCAGACGTGAGTACCATCAAGGTATCGGCAAAGGCAGTGGCCTCTACGTCGACGGTCAGCGGAACCGGTAATTATACGCTCGAATATGGGGACAATACCATAAAAGTAACCTGTGTTTCCCAGAGTGGCTCCTCGCGTACCTATAATATAACGGTGTCCAGAAAATATCCGGTTTCCGGAGAAGAACTTGTCATTGCTGACGGCGTGAGCATTACGCCTCCGTATACCGTGGCAACGTATGTGACAGGTATTTCACCGGAGACAAAGGCTTCGGAGGTGGCTGCAAGAATCACGACCAATAACTGTACCGTCGGCATCTTAAAGCATGAGGGAACACCGAATGAGGGAGCTGTCGAGACAGGGGACTTTTTAGCGGTATATGATACGGATGGAAATGTGCTCAGCCAGTATGAGATTGTAGTTTATGGTGACTTAAACGGCGATGGAAAGGTATCAAATGTCGACCAGGTACTGATGCAGAAGCAGATTCTTGGAATTGTCACATTAGAGGGCAGCTACTTAGAAGCAGCGGATGTCAGCAAGGGCGGCGGAGTATCCAATAAGGATCTAGTGCTTTTGCAAAAGCATATTCTGGGGATTGAAACCATCAGCCAGTAGAGTAAGAGGGAAGAAAAATGAAAGTTAGCATGAAAAAAATCAGTAGCTTTTTGTTTGCATTATTGATTCTGTGTGGAGTGATTGCACCGACAGAGACGGTTTTTGCAGCCAGTGGAAAACTCTCTGTTTCAGCTTCTTCGACTTCTGTAAATATCGGGGATACGGTAAAAATCACGGCGAAAGCGGCAGGACCGTCCGATGAACAGGCAGTCGCAACCATGACGCTGACGTTTGATTCAGATATCCTGCAGTTCCAGAGCTGCAGCAGCTCTGTTTATGGCGGTGGCGGCAACACGGTGACGGTGACAGGAGACTCCTTTACCGTGACATTAAAGGCGGTTGCATCCGGCAAGTCCAAAATTTCCCTTTCGGGAACAGACGGCGTTATTTTCAGCAGCACGGAGGAGCTTGACTCTATGTCATCGGACAGCACTTCGGTGACGGTCAATAACTCTGCTTCCGATAACGGAAACAGCAATAATAGCAATAATAATAACAGTAACTCAAATAACAGTGATAGTAATAACAGCAATTCAAATAACAGTAACAATAATAACAGCAGCAACAGCAATAACAGCAGTGATAACAGCACGAGCACAGACACCGCAAAATCCGCAGACAATTCCTTACAGACACTGACACTTTCCGCAGGAACACTGTCACCTGCATTTCAGTACAATGTCGTAAGCTATACGGCAACAGTACCAAACAGTGTGACAAATCTTTCTGTGACCGCAGTTGCATCAAACAAGGCAGCAACGGTGGAATCCGTAACGGGAAATACCGACCTTGTAGTAGGGAAAAATGAAATTAAAATCGTAGTAAAAGCGGAAAACGGAGTGACAGCGACTTATACAGTAACCGTTACCCGTGAGGCAGCTTCTGCGGATTCTACTACCACAGACAGCGAGACAAAGGATGAGACGCCATCTTCGGAAGCAGACACAGAAAACACAACCGGAGAGAGCATTTCTGTCGACAATGTTTCATATAATATAGTGGAAAATTTTGCAGCGGAAGCAATACCGGCGGATTTTACAGAGACAACGGTCACTTATCATGAGAAATCTTATAAGGGTCTTGTCTATAACCACGGAACCCAGGTGATGTTATATCTGGCGAAGGCGGATGCGGCAGAAAGTTCAGATGGAAAGTTTTTTATCTATGATGAGACAAGAGACTGCTTTTACCCGTTTGTAAGACTTACGGCGGGAAGCAGCTATGTGATTGCGCTTTATGCACCTGTAAATGAAGAGATTCCGGACAGCTATGTTCAGACGACTGCGCTGGTGGGCGAAGAAACGATAAGCGCATATCAGACCGGAGCAGAGGATGGCAGCGATTTTTACCTGTTTTACGGAATTAACCAGGAGGGAACGGAAGGCTGGTATCAGTATGATAAGACAGAGGGTACTTATCAGAGATTAAATACTACATTTTCCAATACGACCTCAGACGCAACAGAAACCGTAGATGATACGGAAGAAGACGAGGGAATGGCATATCTCAGACGGGAATACAGCACCTTATCCGAAACTTACGCAAAGGAAAAGGCATTTTCCAGAAATGTAATGGCAATACTGATTTTTGTGATTGCAGTTTTAGCTGTAGGAATGATTAATCTGCTGTTACAGAGAAGAAAAGATGACGAGGGACCAAAGCCTCCGAAGCCAAAGACACCGAAGACTAAGGAAGTAAAGCCGAAGGAGGTAAAGCCGAAGGAAGCAAAGCCCAAAAAGGTGAAGGGAAACCTGTTTTTGCAGAGACCGGACGATATTTTAGACGGCGATTTGGACGAACCGTTTGAGGAGGAGACTTTTGAGGATGAGGAAGATGACTTCGACACGTTTGTAGAAAATCCAAAGCAGCAGAGTAAGAAAGAGACAAAGAAAGAAAACATAGATGTCATAGATTTTAATGATTTATAAGGTTTTCTGTCTTTAGGAGGGAAATCATGCAGACACCATATACGGCGAAAGCCAAAAAAGCGATTGACATTGCAGGAAAAATGTCAAAATCGCTGCATCATAATTATATTGGAACAGAACATATTTTAGTGGGACTGCTGTGCGAGGGAACCGGAGTGGCAGCCCAGGTATTAAAGGAAAATGGCGTGGAGGAGAGCAAGGTGCTCGGATTAATCGAAGAGCTGATTGCACCGTCCTCACCTGTGGAAGTGGCAGAGCCGGACGGCTATTCCCCACGTGCAAAGCACGTCTTAGAGGGAGCCGCAAGGGAAGCAGCACGTTTTCAGATGGAAAAAATCGGAACCGAGCATCTTTTGCTTACAATTTTAAAGGAGCCGGACTGCGTGGCATCAAGGCTTTTAAACACCCTTTCCGTGAATATTCAGAAGGTATACGTGGATACCCTCGTTGCGATGGGGGCAGATGCAAGCCTTTATAAGGAGGATTTCCAGAACGGAAAGCCAGGACGTAAAAAGAGCAGCGAGGGAACGCCGGTGCTCGACCAGTACTCCAGAGATTTGACCGAATTAGCACGCGCGGAGAGACTCGACCCGGTGGTTGGACGCCAGAGCGAGATTGACCGTGTGATTCAGATATTAAGCCGGCGCAGCAAAAATAATCCATGCCTGATTGGAGAACCGGGAGTTGGAAAAACTGCAATTGTAGAGGGAATTGCGGAGCGTATCGTTTCCGGGATGGTGCCGGATTCCGTGCTTGGAAAACGTGTGGTAGCACTTGATTTGTCCGGAATCGTGGCAGGTTCGAAATATCGAGGCGAATTTGAGGAACGCATCAAGAAGGTGATTCAGGAAGTGACCAGAGTGGGAAACGTCCTGTTATTTATTGATGAGCTTCATACGATTATCGGTGCCGGAGGAGCAGAAGGGGCAATTGATGCTTCCAATATTTTAAAACCAGCACTGGCGCGTGGAGAAATCCAGATTATCGGAGCGACTACAATTGAAGAATACAGAAAACATATTGAAAAAGACGCTGCGTTAGAGCGGAGATTCCAGCCAGTTACGGTGGAAGAACCGACAGAGGAGCAGGCAGTAGAAATCTTAAAGGGACTTCGTTTCCAGTATGAGAAGCATCACCAGGTACAGATTACGGATGAGGCGGTGGAGGCAGCAGTGCGCCTGTCTGCACGTTATATTAATGACCGTTTCCTGCCGGATAAGGCAATCGATTTGATGGATGAGGCAGCGGCAAAAGTGCGTCTTGGTGTGAGTACCCATTCCGGTGAGGCGGCAGAGTTAAGACGCAAGGCTGCAGTGGTGGAAGAGGAGATGGAACAGGCACTTCGTGCGGGCGATATTGAACTGGCAAGAGAAAAGAAACAGGCGAAGGAAGAACTCGAAACAGAGTTATCCAGACTTTCGGCAAAGAGTAAGCGGGAACTGCGCAGAAAAAATCTGTGTGTGGGTGAGGATGATATCGCAGATATCGTTTCCGGCTGGACGAAGATTCCGGTGAAAAAACTCGCAGAAGAAGAGGCAACCCGACTGAAAAAGTTAGAAAAGACACTGCATAAACGTGTGATTGGGCAGGAGGATGCAGTGACAGCGGTTGCCAAGGCGGTGCGCCGTGGCAGAGTTGGATTAAAGGACCCGAAGCGCCCGATTGGTTCATTTTTGTTCCTTGGACCTACAGGAGTCGGAAAAACAGAGATTTCCAAGGCATTGGCGGAGGCAGTGTTCGGAAGCGAACAGTCCATGATTCGTGTCGATATGTCCGAGTATATGGAGAAACACAGTGTTTCTAAGATGATTGGCTCGCCGCCAGGATATGTGGGACATGAGGATGGCGGACAGCTCAGCGAGAAGGTGCGCAGAAATCCTTATTCCGTCATTTTGTTTGACGAGATTGAAAAGGCACATCCGGATGTATTTAATATTTTGTTACAGGTGCTCGATGATGGACATATCACCGATTCGCAGGGACGCAAGGTAGACTTTAAGAATACCATTATTATCATGACGTCGAATGCGGGTGCACAGGCGATTGTGGAGCCGAAAAAACTCGGATTTTCTTCGTCAAATGACGAAAAACAGAATTATGAGCGGATGAAGAGCAGTGTGATGGAAGAAGTGCGCCGTATCTTCAAGCCGGAGTTTTTAAACAGAATTGATGAGACAATCGTATTCCGTGCCCTGAACAAGGAGGATATGAAGCAGATTGTCACATTGATGTTAAAGGATGTGGCAAACCGCTGCAAAACACAGCTTAACATTACGCTTACCGTCCGTGACAGCGTGAAAAATCATATTGTGGAAAAAGCATATGACCCGAAATATGGGGCACGTCCGCTGCGCAGAAAAATTCAGAATGAAATTGAAGATGCGTTGGCGGAACAGATTCTTGACGGCAAAATTAAGTCCGGGGATGATGTTGTGGTGACACTCCGCAAAAACGCAGTCGTTTTTGAAACACGCAAACAGTGAAAACAAAAGTTAAAAAATCATGAAATGTGTGGGAAAGCACTGGAAATAAAACCAGGCTTATTATATAATGGATTTACAAAAATTTTACGATGAGAGCCTGGTACAGGCGGCATCACAGGAGGATAAAATGGCAGTTGTTCGTGAATTAATCCGTTCAGAAGCAGACGGAACCATCAGTTTTGGGGATTACACATTAGAGACAAAGGCGAAACACGATAATTTCGAGCACGGCGGAGATGTATACAAGGTAAAGACATACCGTGAGATTACCAAATTAGAGCGCAATGGAATGTTTGTTTATGAGTCTGTTCCGGGAACTACAGTGTCACATCTGAACGCGACAGAGTCCGGGATTGCATTTGAAGTAGAAGGATTTGAAGATGCACAGGTTACCGTAGAGCTTGAGGAAGAAGCAGAGTACGATATCACAGTTGACGATGCAGAAGTTGGCAAGATGACAACCAATCTCGGCGGTAAATTAAGCGTCAGTGTAGAACTTGGTGACCATCCGGTAAAAGTCGCAATTAAAAAGTGCAATTAAAAAGCAAATAGAACGTATCATTTACAGAGACAGTGCCAACAGAACCGAAAGGGGAGTTGGCACTGTGCTGTTATAGGCATAAAAACAGAATGGAGGAATTATGGCAAAGACGAAGACTGTATTTTTTTGCCAGTCCTGCGGGTTTGAATCCGCAAAATGGATGGGGCAGTGCCCGGGATGCAAAGAATGGAATACGTTTGTAGAAGAAACGGTGGACAAAAAAAGTGTGGGAAAAACACGCACCGCTGCATCAGAGACAAAACCGGTGCCACTTTCTGCGATAGAAGCATCCACAGAGGAACGGATCAGCACACAGATGAGCGAGCTTGACCGGGTCATGGGCGGCGGAATCGTGTCGGGATCTTTAGTGCTTGTGGGTGGAGATCCCGGTATTGGAAAGTCTACGCTGCTGTTACAGGTATGCAGGAACCTCGCGGCGCAAAAGATTAATGTGCTTTATATTTCGGGGGAGGAATCCTTACAGCAGATAAAAATTCGTGCGCAGCGGGTCGGCTCTTTTGAGGACAGCCTGCATCTTCTCTGTGAGACAAATCTTGACACGATACGGAGTGTAATTGACAGGGAAAAACCGCAGATTGTGGTGATTGATTCCATTCAGACCATGTACAGCGAGGATGTAGGCTCTGCACCGGGAAGTGTTTCCCAGGTGCGGGAGGCAACTTCTGTGTTGATGCAGATTGCAAAAGGCATGAATATCACAATTTTCATCGTTGGTCATGTGACAAAGGAAGGGGTTGTGGCGGGTCCCCGTGTGCTTGAACATATGGTCGATACCGTGTTGTATTTTGAAGGTGACCGCTATGCAGCTTACCGGATTTTGCGCGGGGTAAAAAATCGTTTTGGTTCTACAAATGAAATTGGTGTGTTTGAGATGTGCCAGGAGGGACTGCGCGAGGTCAAAAATCCGTCTGAATATATGTTAAGTGGAAAACCGGAGGGGGCATCCGGATCCGTGGTTGCGTGCTCAATGGAGGGAACAAGACCGATTCTTCTTGAAGTACAGGCACTGGTATGCCACACGAATTTCGGAATGCCGAGGCGTACTGCGGCGGGAACCGACTATAACCGTGTGAACCTGCTGATGGCGGTCTTAGAAAAACGTCTCGGTTTAAAACTCTCGGACTGCGATGCATATGTAAATATTGCAGGTGGAATCCGGATGAATGAGCCGGCAATCGATTTGGGAATCGTCCTTGCAATTGTGTCAAGCTATAAGGAACGCCCGATTGATGAAAAGACCATCTGTTTCGGAGAGGTCGGCCTAAGTGGGGAAGTGCGTGCGGTCAGTATGGCGGAGCAGCGTGTACTGGAGGCAAAAAAACTGGGCTTTACGACATGTATTCTGCCACAGGTCTGCAGAGAGTCCATGAGACCGGTGGAGGGTATCCGTCTCGTTGGTGTGCGCACAGTAAAAGACGCAATGGATTATCTGACGTAAAAATAGTCGAGAATTGTATAAACAATTAATGCAATTCTCGACAAAAAACTTTCTTTTGAAAAAATGTCAAAATCCTGTTGACATTTTATATTTCAGATGATAATATAAACAAGCTGTCGCGAACGAAAGACAGCAACAACATGAAATAGTCGAAATAACAGATTGTTTCAAAAATAAAATAAAAAAGTTGTTGACAAACGAGTTCAACTGTGATATAGTAAATAAGCTGTCGCTGAGAACTACATCGACGACGACTTGCTTCTAAAAGCAAGTAGAACTTTGATAACTGAACAGTGAATAACCTTGAAAGATTCAAAACAAGTTTATTTCATTAGAGATAAACAAAGAGATTTCAAACTCATCGAAAGATGAACGAACGCTTGAATCGAAAGATTCAAAGCAAACCTTAAAACAGTAGCCAGATATAACATCTGGTCAGTTTCAAACATTATAACA
>JBNMKM010000048.1:0-14125 GCA_050874345.1 Roseburia sp.
GCATAGTACATGATGCCGACGCTTACGACCTCCATGGAGAAAATTGCTGCGGCAAGCGGAGTGCCAAACAGTGCGGAAAATGCGGCGCTCATGCCGCACATAATCATGATGTGCTTGTCCTTTTCATCGAAGCGGAAGAGCCTTCCAAGACCGTTTCCGATACTTCCGCCAAGCTGCAAAGCAGCACCCTCTCTTCCGGCAGAACCGCCGAACAAGTGTGTAATCAGGGTGGAAAGGAAAATTAACGGCGCCATGCGAAGCGGCAGTTCATCCCCGGAATGGATGGCAGAAAGTACCAGATTGGTGCCGGTGTCTTTTTCATCGTGGAGCAGTCTGTAGCATCCGACGATGACGATTCCGCCGACCGGCAGAAGAAAAAGCAGCCATGGACATTTGCTTCTGGTTAAGGTCACAAGGGACATTCCCAGGTAAAAGAGGGTTCCGACTCCGCCGACTAAGATGCCGGAGAGAATGGAAAAAATAACCCATTTGACAGCCGTTCTAAGGCGGATAAGATTGTGTTTGATTTTATGTTTATAGATTTCTTTCATAACGATTCCTTTCTCGTATAAGACTCCTCACATAAATTTTAACATCTTGCCGGCGGATTTACAATACCACTGGAGAAAAGTGGAAGATTTGGGATTGTCTTTCACAGCAGAGCGCGTTATAATTCAATTATGAAAACGTTACCGGAAACGCAGACGTTTTTTTGTGTAAAATTAACAAAATTAAAAATTTTACGAAAAAATACGAAAATAATAGTGGACAGGAACAGAAAATATGGTTACGATAAAGGATATAGCAAGGGAATCAGGATACTCTGTCAGTACCGTTTCAAGAGTGTTAAATCACAAGAATGATGTCAGCCCCGATGCGAGAAAACGCATTGAGGAAGTGGTGGAAAAATTCCACTTTGTTCCAAATAACAACGCAAAGCATTTAAAGCAGAGCAACTCCAAATGTATCGGTGTTCTCGTAAAGGGAATTGCCAACCTGCTCTTTGCAGACATCGTGGAGGAGATACAAAAACGCGTGGAAAAAACCGAATACACGTTAGCGGTCTCTTACTTAGATGAGGAAGCGGATGAAGTGGAACAGGCACTTTACCTCTGCAGGGATAGAAAGCCGCTTGGACTTTTGTTTTTAGGAGGAAATCCCGCTCATTTTGAACAGGAATTTGGTAAGATTCATGTCCCGTCCGTGCTGGTGACAAATCGCGCAGACGGACTGAAATTTCAGAATCTTTCGAGTGTTGCCACTGATGACGTGGAGGCTGCAAAATGTGCGGTGGATGCGCTTTTGGATGCCGGACACAAAAAGATTGGCGTACTTGGGGGAGACCTTTTAAGTTCTTACACCAGCAGACAGCGTCTTGGCGGCTGCGAGGAGAGTATGCGGGAACATGGCATGAACCCGGAGGAACATCTGTATTATGAAAAGGCAAGATTTTCCTATGAGAGTGCCTATCAGGGAACAAAGCATCTCTTAAAAGAGGCGGATGATATCACAGCAATTTTTGCAATGTCAGATATCATGGCAATCGGTGCCATCCGTGCGATGCTTGATTTGGGGTATTCGGTGCCGGAGAATATCTCTGTCATCGGATTTGATGGGACAGAGATGGCGGAGTATTACAGTCCGAGACTGGCAACCGTCAAACAGCAGTATCAGACACTTGCGGCAAGAAGTATGGAAATCCTTTTAGAGCAGCTTGAGCAGCTTGCACAGCTTGAGCAGGCGGGAAACGGGGAAGCAAATCTTACTCCGGTGCATGAGATTATCCCGTTTACATTTGTAAAAGGAGAAAGTATAAAAAAACTATAACAAAGTGAGGAATTATTTATGAGAAGCAGTGGTGTATTGATGCACATTTCATCCCTGCCATCCCCTTACGGGATTGGAACTATGGGAAAGGAAGCGAGAAAGTTTACAGATTTTCTGAAAAAATCAGGACAGAAGTACTGGCAGATACTTCCAATTTGTCCGACCAGCTATGGGGATTCTCCGTACCAGTCATTTTCAAGTTTTGCGGGAAATCCATATTTCATTGACCTGGAATATCTGTGCAAGGACAAACTTTTGACGAAAAAGGAGTGTGAATCATACCCATGGGGAAGCAATCCGCATTATGTGGATTATGGCGTGATGTACGCTTCGAGATATTCCTTATTAAAAAAGGCATATGCCCGCTTCATGAAAAAAGAGCCGGAGGACTTTGCAGAATTTTGTAAGAAAGAAGCAGACTGGCTGGAAGATTACGCACTTTTTATGGCACTGAAGGATGCAAACGGCGGTGTTGCATGGTTTGAGTGGGATAAGGATTTAAAGACCAGAAAGCCGGAAGCATTAAAGAAGGCAAGAGGAACTTATGCAGAGGACATCAATTTCTACCGGATGCTTCAGTATCTGTTTTTCAAACAGTGGTGGGATTTAAAAGCATATGTCAATGCGGCAAACATTGAAATCATCGGAGACGTTCCGATTTATGTGGCAGGAGACAGCGCCGATGTATGGGCACATCCGGATCAGTTCTATTTAGATGCTGAGTTGAATCCGATTGACGTGGCAGGATGCCCGCCGGATGCGTTCTCAGAAGATGGACAGTTGTGGGGCAATCCGCTGTTCCGCTGGGATGTGATGAAAAAAGACGGCTATTCCTGGTGGACCAAAAGAATTGCAGCAATGTCCAAATTATATGACATTGTAAGAATTGACCACTTCCGCGGATTTGATTCCTACTATGCAATTCCGGGCAAGGATAAGACTGCAAGAAACGGTTCCTGGAAGAAGGGACCGGGCATGGATTTGTTTAAGGCGCTGGAAAAGAACCTTGGAAAATTAAACATCATTGTGGAAGACCTTGGATTCTTAACTCCATCTGTACATAAATTACTGAAAGATTCCGGTTTCCCGGGAATGAAAGTCATCCAGTTTGCATTTGATTCGAGAGAGGGCAGCGATTATCTGCCGCACACCTATCCGGTGCACTGTGTTGTGTATACAGGAACACATGACAATGATACCGTGATGGGCTGGATGAAGACAGCCCCGAAGGGCAGCGTAAAATTTGCAAAAGAGTACTTGAACCTCACCGAGGAAGAGGGTTATAATTGGGGTATGATGCGCGGCGCATGGTCGTCCGTAGCGGAACTGGCAATTGTTCCAATGCAGGATCTTATCGGTGCAGGCTCCGAAGCGCGTATGAATACACCATCCACGTTGGGTGGCAACTGGGAGTGGAGAGCCACAGCAGACCAGATTACAACGGCTCTTTCCAAACGGTTCTACCGTTATATGCAGATGTACGGACGTCTTCGTGTGGATGAGACAGAGGAGAAAACAGCAGCCGAGGAATAGGCGGAAGAGATGTTATATTTTATTGTAAATAAAAAAGCGAGAAGCGGCAGAGGACAGAGCGTATGGCACGAGGTAATGGAGGTTCTGCGCACACAGAATGTTCCATATCGTGCCTGGGTGACCGGACATGAAGGGCATGCCGGAGAACTTGCCGCATCCATATGTAACGAGGCGCAGGAAACTGCGCCTGTCTGCATTGTGGTAGTGGGCGGAGACGGAACGATTAACGAGGTGATAAACGGAATCCCGGATATTTCCAAAGTGCGGCTTGGCGTTATCCCGACCGGCTCCGGCAACGATTTCTGCAGGGGGCTTGGCATCAAGGGAACCCCGTCAGAACTGATTGGACAGATTCTTGCCTCCGCAGAGAGCGAGACACCATCCATGGATTTAGGCAAAGTGAGCTGGAACCACGGAACGGAAAGCCGGCTCTTTGCGATAAGTTCCGGTGTGGGGCTTGATGCGTTAGTCTGCAAGAAGGCGTTAAAATCCCGCTTAAAGGACACTTTAAACTGGATGCATTTAGGCAAGCTTACCTATGTGCTTTTGACCTTACAGTCGTTATTTACGCTTCAGACTACGGATGGCAGAGTCCGGTTTGGCGTGGGAACGTCCTGGATTCCCAAGAAAAAAACCATCTGTGTTTCTGCGATGAATTTTGCCAAAGAAGGCGGCGGTGTTCCGATGTCGCCGGATGCAGATGCGTTTGATGGAAAACTCTCGGTGTGCAGTATCTGCGGCATCCCGAAGTGGAGAACCTTTTTCCTGTTGCCGCTTTTGGTTGCGGGCAGGCATCTTGGGCATCGTGGAATCGAAGTAAATGACGCAGAAAGTATTACCGTGCACTTAAAGAAGCCGATGGTGCTTCACGCGGACGGCGAATACTGTGGAGACGTAACGGAGATAGAATACAGCTGTCTTCCCGGCGCATTAAATTTACTGAAAAAGTGATAAATAGAAACCCCCTTTCATACATTGTATTAAAATACACGACACAAGTATGGAAGGGGTATTTTTTATGGACAGTGGTACAAAGAAAGAGTTCGATTTGTACAAAGATATCCAGAACCGGACGGCGGGAGAACTTTACCTCGGTGTGGTAGGACCGGTGCGGACGGGAAAATCCACGTTTATCAAACGATTTATGGAATTGATGGTGCTTCCCTTTGTGGAAGATGTACATAGCAGAGAGCGTTCCATTGATGAACTGCCGCAGGCGGCAGCGGGAAAGACCATTATGACAACGGAGCCCAAATTTATTCCCAAGGATGCGGCGGAAATCCGTCTTGAGGATGATACGCGGGTGAAAGTACGGCTCATCGACTGTGTGGGTTTTATGGTGGATGGCGCATCCGGGCATATGGAGGGAAACGAGAAGCGGATGGTAAAAACGCCGTGGTTTGACCATGAGATACCGTTTGTGGAAGCGGCGTCTGTCGGCACGCAGAAGGTCATCAGGGACCATGCAACTGTCGGAATCGTGGTATCGACGGACGGAAGCATCGGAGAGTTAGGCAGGGAAAACTATATTGAGGCGGAGGAGCGCACGGTCGGAGAACTCGATGCGCTCGGAAAGCCGTATGTGATCGTTCTTAACTCCAAATGGCCTTATAAGGAGGAGACGGTAAAGCTTGCGGAGGAGATGCGTGAAAAGTATAAGACGGCTGTCGTCCCGGTCAACTGTGAGCAGCTCCGCAAGGATGATGTGTTCCGGATTCTTGAAAGCATTTTGTATGAATTTCCGGTTGCAAGGGTGGAATTTTATATTCCAAAATGGGCGGAGATGCTGCCGGGCGACCATCCGATGAAGGCAGAGGTCATAAAGACTGCATCGGAAATCTTAGACGGAATGTATAAGACAAAGGACGTATACCGGCAGACCTATGCGCCGGAGCACTATGTTTCCAAAATCAAAACCGAAGAGGTGGATTTGGCGAGCGGGTGCGTCAAAATATCCATGGAGATTGCAGAAAAATATTATTATGAAAACATGAGTGAGCTTACCGGTGTGCCGATTGAGGGCGAGTATGAGCTAATCAGCATGATGAAGGAGATGGCAAAGCTCAAGGAATCCTATGAAAAGGTGGCAGACGCATTTGAGGCGGTGCAGGTAAAGGGCTACGGCGTGGTCAACCCGGGATTATCCGACATCCATATGGAGGAACCGGTGCTCATCCGCCATGGAAACAAATTCGGTGTGAAAATGAAGGCGACTTCCCCGTCCATCCATATGATAAAGGCGAACATCGAGACGGAGATTGCGCCGATTGTCGGAAGCGAGGAGCAGGCAAACGATTTGATTGCCTATATAAGACAAAATCAGCAGAGCGGCGAGGGTGCATTTGATACGAACATTTTTGGAAAATCCATCGGTGAGCTGATGGAAGACGGCATCCGCAGCAAGATTGCGATGATGGATGATGAGTGCCAGATGAAATTACAGGATACGATGCAAAAGATAGTCAACGACAGTAACGGGGGGATGGTCTGTATCATTATATAGAAGGAACAGGCGTGAAAAAGGAAACCGCAATCCGGTAGGATGGTGGTTTCCTTTTTGTGTGGTAAAGGCAATTTCTTACAAAAATGTAAGGAATCTGTAAGTCGAATCGATGGCACGTTTTTCCTCGAAAGATTATGATAAAAAAGTAAGAATCAGGTAAGAAACAAAGAAAAACAAAAAGATAATATTAAGACTTCTTTAAGGTTAATCCCATGATATTGACGGGTTTTTGATGGTATCACTATAATAACAGAAAAAGAAAAAGCAATCAGAAAAACACAGGAGAAGGTTATGAAATACATTACATTTGCAGTACCATGTTACAATTCAGAAAGTTATATGAGACGATGTATTGATTCCCTTTTAACCGCGGGAGACAAGGCAGAAATCATTATCATCAATGACGGTTCCTCGGATGCGACAGGAGAGATTGCGGCGGAATATGAAAAGCAGCATCCGGGGATTGTGCGTGCGGTCAATAAAGAGAACGGGGGACACGGCTCCGGTGTGAATTTAGGGCTTTCCATGGCAGAGGGCATTTACTTTAAGGTGGTCGATTCGGATGACTGGTTAGACGCCGAAGCGCTTAAGAAATTTATGGAGCGGTTAGAGAACTTCCTTGTGTCAAAGGACTGGGAGACGATACCGGATTTATTTATCTGCAATTACATCTATGACCATCTGTATGAGGGAACTGCAAAAGAGATGCGCTACCGCAATGTATTTCCGGAAAACGCGATGTGCGGCTGGAATGAAATCGGAAACTTTTCCCCGTCACAGTATCTTGTGATGCACGCACTGATATTCCGCACCGAAGTGCTGCGGAAGTCCGGTGTAAAGCTGCCGGAGCACACCTTTTATGTCGACAATATTTTTTCGTATCAGCCGCTTCCTTATGCGAAAAATTTATATTACATGGACATCGGACTTTACCATTACTTCCTCGGCAGGGATGACCAGTCGGTCAATGAGCAGGTGTTAATGCGCCGTATTGACCAGCAGATTAAGGTGACAAAAATTGTATCGCGGTGCGTGGACCTTGACGAGGTGGAGGAGCATTTTCCGAAATTAGCATCCTATATGCGGCGCAATATCTCCATCATGCTGTCGATTTCATCCATTCATCTGTTGTTAATCGGAACGGCAGAGGCATTCGCAAAACGGAAAAAAATGTGGAAGGAACTCGACGAGTACGACAGAAGACTTTACCGCAGAATTCGCTACGGAACGATTTCCGGTTTTACTTATCTGCCCGGACATGTCGGCGGGTGGTTGACCCTGACAGGCTACCGGATGGCAAAACGGATTTACCGCTTTAACTAAGGAAAAAGGAGTGCGACACCTATGATGGAACATATTTATATTGCATTTGTAGATACACCCGGTTTTTTTGCCGGCATTATCAGACGGGTGATCCGTCAGAATTACATCCATGTGGTGATTTCCATGGACAGCCAGTTAGAGGAGGCGTACAGCGTCGGAAGACGTAATCCGGCGGTACCGCTTCTCGCAGGCTTTGAGAAGGAAGACAAGGAAAAAATCTTGAAAGTATTTCCGACGGCGCGCTATATGGTCTGTGAACTGACCTGCACCGCAGAACAGAAGGAACGCATCCGCACGATGTTACATGACTGCATGGAGCACAGACTTTCCTATCACTATGCAATCATCGGTCTGCCGTTTATCCTCTTTCAGATACCGTTTTACCAGAAAAATCATTTTACCTGCTCCTCCTATGTGGCAAAGCTGTTAGAGGACAATGGAATCGGCATCAGCGAAAAACATTTTTCAATGGTGACACCGCGGGATTTCATGGAATACCCGGATAAAAAGAAAATCTTTGAGGGCAGGCTTGAGGAATTCTGCAATGGAGGAGGAACGTGGCATGAAGCACTCTATGGAGCGTGAAGGGGAGAAAGGAGCGCCAAAGCATATGGGAATCTCAGTCCTGTTTTTCCTTGCGGTGATGCTTTTGACATTTTTTGCTTTTTTCAGAAATACACAACTTTCCGATATCTATGCGGCACTGACACGGATGAGCCCGTGGTATTTTGCGGCAGCGGCACTCTGCGCTGCCTTTTTTGTGTCGGCGGAGGGCATGATGATTTGGTATCTGTTAGCCTCCATCCATAAGGAATATAAGTTAGAACACAAGAAAACCGGAATTTTCCGCTGCATTGCGTATTCCTTTATCGGATTTTTTTATTCCGGAATTACACCGTCCGCGACAGGCGGACAGCCGATGCAGCTTTATTATATGAAAAAAGACGGAAACCGGCTGTCGGACAGCTCGGTTGTGCTGATGACGGTTGCGGTTATTTATAAGCTGGTGCTTGCACTGACCGGAATCGGAATTTTTGCGTTCTGGTATCATTCGTTAAAGCAGTATCTCGGAAGTTATCTGGCACTTTATATCTTCGGGGTTGTCATCAACGCGGTGGTTGTGGCACTGCTGTTATTTGTGATGTTAATTCCGGACACGGCATCGAAGCTGATTCACGGCATTGCGTCGGCACTGGAGAAAATTCATATTTTAAAGCCCTCCGCAGAGCGAGCAGGGAAGATAGACGGATTTGTGGACGGCTACCGTGCTTCGGTGGAATTTCTTGTGCAGCACAAGGGGAAAGTACTTCTTGTGATTGTCGGCACATTTTTACAGAGGTTTTCGATGTTCTTTCTGACCTGGCTTGTATACAGAGGATTTCATCTGGAAGGAACCGGCGCCTTTAGCGTGCTCTGGTTGCAGGCAGCCGTCTACATCGCAGTGGATATGCTTCCGATACCGGGGGCGCAGGGAATCACCGAACTGATGTATAAAAGCGTCTTTGCAACGGTCTTTCCGGCAAACCTTTTAATGCCGTCCATGCTTGCCGTGCGCGGGTTAAATTTTTATCTGCTTCTTGTGATAAGTCTTGTCGTTGTGCTGTGGAATTTTGCTTTGGGAAAAAAGAGCGCAACAGGGAAGAGTCGCGGTTGAAAAATAGGGAGACAACGTTTATAATCAGTGTATGATGAAAACCCTGATTGTTGCGTGAAGGAGAAAAAAGGATGCAGACTTTGCGGATCTTTGATGAGAAGAACTATACGGATGCCATGCCTGTTTTTGAGAAATTTACTGTCCGCGGAATCATAAAGCGGGGAAATCTTTATGCGATGCAAAAAAGCAGACACGGGGAATATAAGATACCGGGCGGCGGAGTGGAGCCGGGTGAGACTTATATTGAGGCACTTTGCAGAGAAGTGCGGGAAGAGACAGGACTGCTTGTGGATGTTTCAACGGTGAGAGAGCTTGGAGAGATACTCGAAATGCGGGAGGATTTGCACTGTAGCGGACAAAAATACGTTTGTCATTCCATGTATTACAGTTGTGATGTGCTTCCCGAGACAGCGCCGCTTGAAATGACAGAGTCCGAAATCAGAGAGGGCTTCCATCCGGTATGGGAGACCATCGAAGAAGTGATTTCGTCGAATCTTGCGAGGCATAAGGAGGAATGGAGATTGCGTGATACCCGGTTTCTTGAACTTGCAGCAGAAGGGAAAGTCAAAATTTAACAGATAAAGCAGGAGTTTAAGAATGAAAGAATTTATTCAGGGAATGTATCGGAAGAAGAACTTTTGTGGAAGGCTTGTGGCAGTTATCTTAGCGGTAATTACCATGGGCTTTTCTTTGTCCTGGCTGGTGCTTGTGGACATGGGAACAGACCCGTGCACCAGTATGAATCTTGCAATTTCGGCAAAGCTTGGAATGTCCGTCGGAAACTGGCAGGCGTTATTTAACAGCGTCCTGTTTGTGTTCGTGATTTTTCTGGGAAGGGAAAATATCGGGTTTGGCACGCTTGCGAATATGTTCCTCGTGGGGTATTCGCTGGACTTTTTCAGCTGGCTTTGGGCAAAATTCGGGATTCCGGCGTATTTTGAGGCGTCTTTTCTACTGCGGGCACTCGTGCTGCTTCCGGCGTTGATTGTGTTTATCTTTGCGGCATCCGTCTATATGGACGTGGAACTTGGAACTTCACCGTATGATGCGATTTCGTTTATCGTGGCAAAATATCTTCCAAAGGTTCCATTCCGGTTCGTGCGCATTGTATATGATATTCTTGTCATTATCGTTGCGTGGCTATTCGGAGCAAAGATTGGAATTGTGACAATCTTAATGGGCTTTACGTTAGGACCTGTCATTACTTTTGTGGGGAATAAAATCAGCCGTTTTATTAAGGTATGATGCAATTTTACAGTAGGAAAAAACAGTACAAGCTGTTATAATACAGACAACAACTATTTTAAAGAAATGAGGAATAAGAATGAATCCGGTTTATGAAAAATTAGTAAAATGTTATGAAAGTTATCGTGCAAAGATTAATTTCACCCCAAAGGTAGCACTTGTATTAGGCTCAGGACTCGGCGATTATGCGAAGGATATCAAGGTGGAGGCAACCCTGGATTACCATGAGCTGGAGGGCTTTCCGGTATCTACCGTTCCGGGACATGCAGGAAGATTTATCTTCGGTTATGTGGGAGAGGTTCCGGTTGTATGTATGCAGGGACGTGTACATTATTATGAAGGTTATGATATGTCGGATGTAGTTCTTCCGATTCGTCTGATGAAAATGATGGGTGCAGAGATTCTATTTTTAACAAATGCCAGCGGTGGTATCATGCAGGGAATGCAGGCAGGCGATTTTATGCTGATTACTGGTCAGATTGGCTGCTTTGTTCCGTCTCCGCTCAGGGGCGCAAATATCGATGAGCTCGGTGTCCGTTTCCCGGATATGAGCCAGATTTACGACAAAGATTTGCAGAAAATCGTAAAGCGTGCAGCACTTGACCTTTCGATTGATTTAAAGGAAGGAACTTATATGCAGCTTTCCGGTCCGCAGTTTGAAACTCCGCAGGAGATTACAATGTGCAGAACACTTGGCGCAGATGCGGTCGGAATGAGCACTGCCTGTGAAGCGATTGCAGCACGTCATATGGGCATGAAAATTGTCGGCATTTCCTGCATCTCCAACACGGCAGCAGGAATCTACCCAATCCCGCTTTCCCATGAAGAAGTGCAGGAGACGGCTGACCGTGTGGCACCGCAGTTTAAGAAACTCGTGACAGAGAGTATCATCAGAATGTAACAGAGGGAGAAAAGTATGAATATTCGTTTTTATAATGCCAAAATCTTAACACTTCTGCCGGAGCATAAGTTTGAAATCGTCGAAGGAGAGCTCTGGGTAAAAGGAGATACCATCTGCTATCTGGGTGCCGCAAAGGAAGCAGGAAAATCCGTTCGGGGAGAAGACGTCATCGTCTGGGACCGTGAGATTGATGTAAAAGGCAACCTTTTGATGCCGGGCTTTAAAAATGCCCACACCCATACGGCAATGACTTTCTTACGTTCCTATGCGGATGACCTTCCGTTACAGGACTGGCTCACCAAGCAGGTATTCCCAAAAGAGGGACAGCTCACAGAGGATGATGTATACTGGTTAAATATTTTGGGAATCATGGAGTATTTGACAAGCGGTATCACTTCAAACTTTGATATGTATTTCTTCCCGCCAGTAGATGCAAAAGCTTCCGCAGATACAGGCTTCCGTACGGTTCAGACCAGCGGCTTAAATAATTTTGGCGGCACGGTAGAGCTGATGGAGGAGAATTATCACAAGGTCAATGAGATGAGTGACCTTACCACATTTATCGTTGGATTCCACGCAGAATACACCACTTCCAAGGAACTGATGGAGGGTGTTGCAAAATTAGCCGACAAGTTAAAATCCCCGGTATGGATGCACAATGCAGAGACGAAGTTAGAAGTAGACGAGTGTAAAGAGCGCTGGGGAATGACCCCGACCGCATTGACTGACAGCCTTGGAATGTATCAGTACGGCGGCGGTGGTTACCATTGCGTCTGGATGGAAGATGGCGACTTTGATATTTTTAAGAAGAGAGGACTGACAGCCGTTACAAATCCGGCGTCGAACTTAAAACTTGCTTCCGGAATCTGCCCGGTAAAACGTTTTGTAGATGAGAAAATTCCTATGGCAATCGGTACGGACGGACCGGCGAGCAACAACTGCCTGGATATGTTCCGTGAGATGTTTTTAACCTCCACACTGGCAAAGGTGCGCGAGATGGATGCAGAGTGTGTTTCAGCGGATGAAATCCTTTATATGGCAACCGCAGGAGGCGCAAAGGCGATGTTATTAGACGACTGTGACAGCCTTGCAGTCGGCAAGAAGGCAGATATCATCATGATTGATTTACAGCAGCCGAATATGCAGCCGGAGAATAACATTGTGAAGAATCTGGTCTACAGCGGAAGCAAACAGAATGTAAAAATGACGATGGTAAACGGCAGAATCCTTTACGAGGACAACCGGTTTGACATTGGATTTGAGCCGGCAGAGATTTACGCAAAGGCAAATGCGATTATTCGGAGAATGTAGGATGCGTGTAATTTTTATACATCACAGCTGCTTTGTGGTGGAATTGGATGAAAAAGTGCTGATTTTTGACTGGTTTGCAGGAGACCGGGTCGAAGGATATACTTTCCGTGGAACACTGCCGGAATACGAGGCAGATACGCCGGTGTATGTGTTTGCAAGTCATAAACACAGAGACCACTTTGATATGGACGTCTTACGTCTGGCAGAGAAGTACCGCAACATTCACTTTATCTTTTCAAAGGACTGTAAGATGACGGGCGGCTTTTTAAAGCGGCATGGATTTCCGGCGGACATCACGGAAAAAATTACTTACGTGGGAGCAAATGCAAAATACCGGGTCGGCGATTTGAATATCGAGACGCTTCGCTCCACGGATGCAGGCGTGGCATTTTATGTGGAGAGCCACGGCATCAGCTGTTTCCATGCCGGAGATTTAAATGACTGGAAGTGGGATGGCGCCGGAGAGCTTGTAAACGGCAATATGGAGCGGAGCTTTCACACACAGATTAAGATGCTGCGCAATAAGAAGATTCATCTTGCATTTTTCCCGATGGATCCAAGACAGGGAGAGTACCAGTTCCTCGGCATTGACTATTTTATGCAGCAGACGGATGCCGATTACATCTTCCCGATGCATATGTGGCAGGATTATTCTGGAATTGCAGAGTACAAGAGAAGAATCAGCAACCAGGCGATGGCGGAGCGGATTGTGGACTTGTATCACGAAAACCAGTTGGTTCCAATCGATGTGCAGTGAGATTTCTGTAGGTTTGTCAAACATGTGTTACACAGATGCCAGGTAATCCTTTAGTACTTGATTGGGCGTTTTCCATCCTAAAGGACGCATGGGAAAGTTATTGTAATCCCTGCGATTATACACTTTCAACTGCTTGGCGAAATCCTCAAAAGAATAAAAAGTATGCGTTGCATAAAAACGTTCATTATCCTTTCGGTGGCTTCTTCCAACTTTTCCGTTATGCCGTGGCGTAAAAGGACGTATGACCTTGTGACGAATCCCATGCTGCTCCAGATGCACCTGAAATAGCGTGGGTTTGTCACGGTTGGTTGTAAAGCGATTGGTAAACTCAGATCCATTATCGGTCTGGATACACTTAATGGGCAACGGAAAGGCTTTCACCAGATGTTCTACAAACATGGTGGAAGAATACGTGCTGTGTTCCTCAAAAGCTTCTACAAAACGCCATCTGGAATACTCATCAATGGCAGTATACTGAAAGAAATGTTTGCCAATGACCTTGGAGTTTTTGAGACATACGGAAGGAACAAACTTTACATCAACCTGTATGCGCTGTCCCGGATAATCCATCTGTTCGTAAGGCTTTGGAATATATTTGGGATTGGGCGGATGAACAGCCATAATTCCCTGCTTACGGAGAAATCTGTATAGTCCGGGAATGGAACGGGAGTAACCACGCTGCTTGAGTTTGACCCAAAAGACAACAAGACCGGCATCCGGGTTACGTCTGCGCATATCAGAAATCAGCTTAATTTCTTCAGGAGTATGTTGGTTTGGGTGATGATGTGGTCTGCGGGAATGGTCCCGAAGGGACTCTATAGAACCGTCATAGCGTCGTTTCCAACGATAAATGTATTGACGGTTGGTTTTGTATTTGACAGCAGCCTTAGTGACACCAAATTTTTCGGCGTATTTGATTAAGGATAGACGATACCGCATATCTTGTGTTATAGTAGCCATAGCAGAGAACTCCTTTTGGTTTGTTTTTGTTGTGGTGACTAAAATATAACACAAAGGCAGTATCTCTGTTTTTTAAATATTCAGTTGTAACACATGTATTGTAATCCTACA
>JBNMKM010000049.1:0-13485 GCA_050874345.1 Roseburia sp.
ACCCGTCTAGTATTGGTCCGTCTATGGCGGTTGCACTTGTAACTACAATGTATGGTTCTCTGGTTGCAAACTGGATTTGTAATCCGACGGCTGCAAAATTAAAAGAGAACAATGACATTGAGATGATGTTAAAGGAAATAACGGTGGAAGGTATTTTGTCTATTCAGGCAGGAGAAAATCCCCGTGTCATAGAAGAAAAACTGAAATCATTTCTTTCTCCTTCAGCCCGTGAAGGCGAACCAGAAGAAGGCAATGGCGGAGGTGAAGAATAGTGGCAAGAAAGAAAAAAGAAGATCCACCGAAGGGATCACCTGCATGGATGAATACGTTCTCGGATCTGATGAATCTGCTGCTTTGCTTCTTCGTATTGTTGTTTTCCATGTCAAGTGTGGAAGAGGACAAGTTTCAGGCATTGGTTGCCTCTTTTCAGAATACGTTCAGTATTCTCCCAAATGGAGGTTCAGCGATTGGAGAGGGAACTCTGGTTTCATCCGGTGTAAGCCAGCTTGAAATGCTTGATGCCTATTATAAAGATAAGGCAAATTCTGAATCAAGCGAAGAAAATGATGAGAAGGATGTAACAGAGGCATACAGAGAGCAGGAACTTTCGGAGTCTGAAAAGATGGCGGAAGAAATTGAAGATGCTATCAATAAATACGGTATTTCAGATGAGGTGGATGTATCGTTTAATGCAGAATATGTATTGCTGAATATGAATGGTGCATTGCTTTTTGATTCAGGTAAAGCGGAAGTGAAATCAGAAGCATATCCTCTGATTGACAAACTTGGAAAAATCATTGAGAGATACGACAAGAACATTATCGAGGTAGAAGGTCATACGGACAATGTCCCGCAGATTTCAAGTGACTATGCGGATAATAATGTACTTTCGATGTTCCGTGCACTGAATGTGGCAAACTATCTCAGAGAAACAACTACAATTGATTCAAGATATCTGAAATCATCCGGTCGTGGTGAATACAGACCGATTGCAGATAACTCCACTCCGGAAGGAAGAGCTTTGAACCGGCGTGTTGAAATAAAAATATACAATTCGTATAATTCAGAAATAGACTGAATTGGGAAGGAACGGCTATGAAAAAGAATCTGATAACAGTAATCATTCTGGCGCTGGTAGTAGTGAATCTTGTTTTAACAGCAGTGCTTACCTTTACGATTATTCCCCAGACAAAGAAATCAAATGAACTGATTAACACAATCTGTACGGCAATCAACCTGGATTTGGAAGCTGGAAAAGAAGAACCGGGAACACCGGCAGTTTCTCCGGACAAGATTGAAGTATATGATATTACAGATGCGTTTACCGTTAATTTAAAGTCAAGTGGAGACGGCAATCATTATGCAGTCTTTAAGGTAGGTTTATCTTTGAATACAGAGAGTAAAGCCTACAAGACATACGGTGGTGCAGAAGGGCTTAAGACAAAAGAAACGATTATCCGCAATGAGATTAATTCTCTTGTAGCTGGCTACACGGTTGAAGAATTCAATGCAAACAACTATCAGGATGTGAAGGATGACATTCTTGCAAACTTACAGAATCTGTTTGAAGGCGCTGATTTTATTATTGCAGTCAATTTCTCCGAAGTAAATGTGCAGTAGAAACAGCATAGTCGTACATCAAATTATGTTAGGTGGTGAGAGAGAATGGGTGAAGTCTTATCTCAGAATGAGATAGATAACCTGCTCAGTGCGTTGAGCAAAGGTGAACTTGATGTAGATGAAATGAAAGAAGATAAAGAGAAGTCGGTTAAAAACTATGATTTTGCCCGTCCTGCAAAGTTCTCGAAAGAACACTTGCGCACTTTGGAGATTATTTTTGAACATTATGGACGGTTACTTTCGACGAATCTTCCGGTTTATCTGCGGAAAAATGTACAGGTTGAGGTGATGAGCTCCGAGGCAGTTACCTATTCTGAGTTTGCAAATGCACTGTCGAATCCGGTACTTTTAGGAATTGTTAATTTTGCCCCTCTGAAGGGAAATATCATTTTGGAGATGGCAGATAATATCGGCTATGCAATTATAGACCGTATGCTTGGTGGTGTGGGAACTCCATTGGAGAAAACCAGAGAGTTTTCTGAAATAGAGCTTCTGATAATAGAGCGTATATTCAATGTATGCGTGAACCTTTTGACAGAGCCATGGGAAAATGTATGCGAAATCACTCCGAGGTTAGAGCGAATTGAAGCCAATCCACAGTATGCACAGATTATATCTCCGGCGGAGATGACAGCACTGGTTACACTAAATATTAAAATTGGCGATGTCGAGGGACTGATTAACATTTGTCTTCCGTATATTACATTGGAAGATGTCATGGACAAGCTGAATACCAAGTACTGGTATGCAAGTCAGCAGGAAAAGGATGAGCAGGAATACACAGATGCAATTGAAGCATTAATTGCCCGTGCACCGATGCCAATTAAAGCGGTTCTCGGAAACAGTGCCATTTCTGTCAATGACTTTTTGGGATTACAGATAGGCGACATTATCCGGCTTGACACGAAAGTGGATGAAGAACTGGATGTTTATGTTGGAAATATAAAGAAATTTACTGCTCTGCCGGGAGCTTCCGGTGATAGTTATGCAGTAAGAATTACAACAGTGATTAGGGAGGAGCAGTAGAGATGGATGGAAGTATGTCTCAGGAAGAAATCAATGCGCTGCTGAACAATTCTTCTAATCCGGGCGAAGAAGACAAATCTGAGAGACTGACGTCAGATGAGATGGATGCGATTGGAGAAATTGCCAATATCAGCATGGGTACAGCAGCAACGACGTTATCTTCTCTGGTAAACCGGAAAGTAGATATTTCTACACCGGTGGTATCTTTCGCTTCGTGGGATGATATTGTTGCGGCTTATGAGCGTCCTTGCGTATTTATCCGAATCGCATATACCGTTGGTCTGGATGGAAGCAATATTCTGGTATTACGCGAAAATGACGTAAAGGCAATTACCGACCTGATGATGGGCGGTGATGGAACAAATACAGCAGGAGAACTGGGAGAACTTCATCTGAGTGCCATCAGTGAGGCAATGAACCAGATGATGGGTTCGGCGGCAACGTCGCTTTCTTCCATGCTGAGCAAGGTAATTGATATCAGCCCGCCACAGGCGGATTTGATAGATTTACAGGAGACCATTGATGAAAGCACAATTGATGAATTCTTATCGGGTGAGTTCGTAAGAATTACATTCAAGATGGAAATCGATGATGTCGTAAATAGTGAGCTGATGCAGTTGTATCCGTTCTCATTTGCAAAAGAGATGTGTCGCAGCACTGCAGCGAACATGGAGGCAGATACAGAAGCAACCTTGAAGGAAACACAGCCGACACAGCCACAACAGGCACCACAGCCGGCAATGAATCAGCAACAGATGTCAATGAATCCGCAGGGACAGCCTGCGATGGGGCAGCCTATGATGGGACAGCCTATGATGATGGGACAACCTATGATGGGACAGCCTATGATGAGTCAGGAGATGCCGCAGATGTATGGACAACAGGTAAATGTGCAGCCAGCACAGTTTCAGGCATTCAATGGCAATGTGCCGATGAATTACGGACCTGAAAATATTGATTTGATTATGGATGTGCCTCTCGAGGTAACAGTCGAACTTGGCAGAACAACAAAATCAATTAAAGAAATTCTTGATTTTGCACCCGGAACAATTCTTGAATTGAATCGGATTGCCGGTGAACCGATTGATGTACTTGTCAATGGCAAGTATGTTGCCAAAGGTGAGGTTGTAATTATTGAAGAAAGTTATGGTATCAGAATAACTGAAATCATAAAATGATCTAAGACATCAAAATCGCTGAAGCGGTGAGATGTGTAGATAGAACAACAAAAACAAAAATAAAAATATGAATTTGGAATAGGAGAAAAGACATGGCAAAGATTATGATTTGTGACGATGCTGCTTTTATGAGAATGATGATTAAGGACATCTTAACAAAGAATGGTTATGAGATTGCAGCAGAGGCTGAGAATGGTGCAGTAGCAGTTGAAAAATATCCGGAAGTAAAACCGGATCTGGTGCTCATGGATATTACCATGCCGGATATGGATGGAATTCAGGCATTAAAGAAGATTAAAGAGATTGACGCTGGTGCAAATGTTATTATGTGTTCTGCTATGGGACAGCAGGCAATGGTAATTGAGGCAATTCAGTCTGGCGCAAAAGATTTCATTGTAAAACCGTTCCAGGCAGAGAGAGTTCTTGAAGCTGTAAAAAAAGTAGTTGGCTAATATGATTTTACTGACATCTTCCTTAAACAGTTTTATCCAGCTCCTTGGTGCAATTGTTATTTTCCTGTTTGTGCTGGCACTCACCTATTTTGTCACAAAGTGGCTTGGAGGGGTGCAGAAGTCAAACATGCACAACAAGAATCTGCAGTTGCTGGAAAGCCTGCAGATTTCAAATGGAAAATATATACATATTATAAAGGCCGGAGAGAAGTATCTTGTAGTTGCTGTTGGAAAAGAGGAAGTATCTCTGTTGGCAGAACTGACAGAGGAACAGCTGACGGAATTGCCAAAAACGGCGGAACCGATCCCTGCAAAACAACAGTTCAAGGAAATTCTGGAGAAAATTAAGGGACAGAAATAAGGTTCGATTATGACAAAATTGAAAAAAAAGTATTGCATCGCTTCATTCCTTTTTGCAGTGATTGTACTTGGCGTCGTGCTTGTCGGTTCCTGGAGTGATACAAAAGTTTATGCAGCTTCGATGGATCCTGACAGTATCAGCAGTTTTACTGAGACGGATGGTCAGAAGGCAGCGAGCGCTACAAGTGACAACAATAATGGATTGTCTATCAGTTACAATAATGATACGGGATCGGTTTCAACACCGATTCGGATGCTTCTTGTGCTGACTGTGCTGGCACTGGCACCATCTATTCTCATTATGATGACTTCTTATACCAGAGTTATTATAGTGTTGCATTTTTTAAGAACTGCGATTGGTACACAGACATCACCACCGAACCAGATACTGATAGGACTGGCACTTTTTATCACATTTTTTATTATGTGGCCGACATTCCAGCAGATTAATGAAAACGCAATCAAACCGTTAGATGCAGGTGAGATTACGATGGAGGAAGCACTTCAGGAAGCAGAAATACCGATTCGCCAGTTTATGTATGGGCAGACGCAGGAAAAAGATTTAAAACTCTTTGTGGACATGGATACACAGTCAGAGACCTATGAGTCTTATGATGATATTCCAATGACTACGTTAGTTCCAGCGTTCATCATCAGTGAACTTCGTTATGCGTTTATTCTGGGATTTGTAATTTACATTCCATTCATTGTAATTGATATGGTAGTGGCATCTGTACTGATGTCGATGGGTATGATGATGCTGCCGCCGACGACTATTTCACTTCCATTTAAGATTCTGCTGTTTATATTGGCGGACGGCTGGAATCTGTTGATTGGAAACCTGGTGAATACTTTCTATTAAGAAAGGATAGCAAAAGGAGAGAAGAAATATGACAGAAGGACAGGTTCTGGATCTGGCAAGAGATGCAGTTTATACAATTATTGTAAGTTCAGCTCCGCTGCTTTTAATTTCATTGGCAGTAGGATTGATTGTTAGTATTATCCAGACCGTTACCTCCATTCAGGAACAGACGCTTACGTTTGTTCCTAAGATTTTGGCGGTATTTGCAGGGCTGTTGCTTTTTGGCTCCTGGATTTTAAAAAATCTCACAACGCTTATTGAAACGTTGTGGTCGAACTTCAGCTTGTATCTTGGCGGTTAATGACATATGGTAGAATATACGTTTTCGCTTGCTAACTTGGAAATACTGATTTTAATAGTAGTACGCATATCCTGTTTTGTATATATTGCGCCATTCTTTGGAAACAGTGCAAGTCCGGGAAAAGTGAAGATAGGCTTTTCGGTTCTTGTGGCACTTTTGTTATATGGAATGGTAGATAAGACGGGCATTGAGTATACAGGTCTTTTTGGGTATGCAATCATAGTTTTAAAAGAAGGAATTACAGGGTTGCTGATAGGACTTGCTGCAAACATTTGTAATTCCATTATTTTATTTTCGGGAAATATTATTGACATGGATATCGGATTGTCAATGGCGACTGTGTTTGACCCGACCACAAGCAGTCAGGTGACGATTACCGGTAATTTATACCAGTATCTGATTTTGCTGTTGATGATTGTGTCTGATATGCATCATGTGATTTTAAGGGCAGTGGTCGACTCCTATGAGTTGATTCCGATTAATGGACAGGTGTTTGATTGGGACAACCTGCTTTCGTCCATGACAATTTATATGGGAGATATGTTCAATATCGGTTTTCGGATTGTACTCCCGGTGTTTGTTTGTATTATGATTCTTAACTGTATTCTTGGAATTATGGCGAAGGTTGCGCCACAGATGAATATGTTTTCTGTCGGAATGCAGATGAAGGTTCTGGTGGGAATGAGTGTTTTATTTGTAGTAATCCCATTATTGCCAAAGGTTTCAGAACTTATTTTCCGGGAAATGAGAAGAATGATGGTAATGTTCATAAAGGGAATGTATTAGGATGGAGTTAAAGACGGACGAGCTGGTTTTCATCTATGATCTTCAGTGGTTTGCCAAGGATGGTCCCGGAGGAGAGAAGACAGAGCCTGCAACAGAAAAAAAGTTAAGAGAAGCGCGAGAAGACGGAAAGGTATCCAAAAGTAAGGAACTGGTTTCCGCATTTGACCTGATTGTGTTTTTCCTTCTCTTAAAAATTTTTATCAGTTTTCTCGGTGGGGGCTTTGAAGAGACTTTCAGATATGCTTATGGTTCTATGGGAACACTGGCAAAACAGAGTGCAGGGAGCTTTTCAGAGGGAGAGGCTTCCACTTTTATCAGCTCAATCCTTCTTGAAATCTTAAAACTGATGCTTCCGTTTCTGGTGTTTGGTTTTGTAGTCACAGTACTTGTCAATATTTTACAGGTAGGATGGAAAGTAACGGGAAAGCCGTTAAAGCCAAAACCGGATAAATTCAATCCAATCAATGGAATGAAGCGGATTGTCTCAAAAGATTCAATTTTTGAATTAGTAAAATCAATTATAAAAATTGCACTTATTATTTATGTGGCGTATACTGCCATTAGGGGAGATGCGGATAAAATTTTTGTCCTGTATGATATGCCATTAAATCAGGCGCTTGCTTTTTGCGGCAGCGTAATTATCAATGCGGGACTTAAAATCAGCATCGTATATCTCGTTGTCGGTTTTGCAGATTTCATTTACCAGAAATTCCGCTTCAAAGAAGATATGAAGATGACGAAGCAGGAAGTAAAGGATGAATATAAGAATACCGAAGGAAATCCGGAAATCAAAGGACGTCAGCGTCAGCGAATGAGAGAGGCTTCCAGACAGCGTATGATGCAGGATGTCCCAAAGGCAGATGTAGTTATCACCAACCCGACACACCTTGCAGTTGCAATCAAATATGATGCAGAAAAGGCAAAGGCACCGGTGGTTCTGGCAAAAGGAGAGGACTTTCTCGCCCAGAAAATCCGGGAAAAGGCGAAAGAAAACGGGATTGAAATTGTAGAAAACAAACCCCTTGCGAGAATGCTTTATGCAAACGTGGAAATTGGAGAAGAAATTCCTCCAGAATTATATCAGGCAGTAGCGGAAATTCTTGCAATGGTTTATAATATGAAGAACAAGGGATAATCAGGGAGGAAAGGGCATGAAGAAATCTGACATAGGTATTGCACTGTATTTATTAGCTGCAGTCATCTTTTTTATAGTGCCAATCAGCTCCACCTTATTGGATGTCATGCTGGCAATCAATATATCAATTGCGTTGATTGTATTGTTTAATACACTTTTTGTGCAGGAAGTTCTGGATATGTCGTTCTTCCCGACACTGTTACTGTTTACGACAATCTTTCGTATTTCATTGAACGTATCCTCCACACGTTTAATTCTGACAACCGGCAATCCGGGTAACGTCGTTGAGACATTTGGTCAGTTCGTAGGTGGCGGTGATATGATTATCGGAGCAATTATTTTCGTGGTACTTGTTCTGATTCAGTTCATTGTTATTAATAAAGGTTCCGAGCGTGTCGCTGAGGTAACGGCAAGATTTACGTTGGATGCTATGCCAGGTAAGCAGATGGCAATTGATGCAGACTTAAACACTGGAGCAATCACAGAAAAACAGGCAAGGGAACGACGCAATAAGATTCAGGAAGAAGCAAGCTTCTTCGGTTCCATGGATGGTGCAACGAAGTATGTAAAAGGAGATGCAACTGCGGGTCTTATCATTACGTTTATCAATATCATTGGTGGAACGGCAATGGGAATGATGCGTGAGGGTCTTGCGTTTGCAGATGCCATTCAAAAATATGGTCTTCTTACCATCGGTGATGGACTCTGTTCCCAGATTCCTTCCCTTTTGATTTCACTTGCAACCGGTATTCTTGTAACTAAGGCATCGAAAGAGGCAGATTTCAGCAATATCCTGATTTCGCAGCTTTTCGGAATTCCAAAGGTACTTTATATTGTTGGCGCGACACTTTCTTTTTTGGGAATTGTAACTCCGTTAAAAGCGTATCTGTTTGTACCGCTTGGACTTGTATTTATAATTGCGGGACGTTCCGTGAGCAAGAACAGTGCGATTGAAAGCATTGAAGAGGAAGCAAACGAAGCCGAAGCAGAGGCGGAAGAAATCAGAAGACCGGAGAATGTGGTCTCTTTACTGCAGGTTGACCCAATCGAATTGGAGTTTGGATATGGTATTATTCCGTTAGCCGATGTGAATCAGGGTGGAGACCTGTTGGATCGTGTTGTTATGATTCGACGTCAGATTGCGCTTGAGCTTGGTACGGTTGTGCCAATTATCCGTCTGCGTGATAACATCCAGTTAAACCCGAATCAGTATATCATCAAGATTAAGGGTATCCAGGTGACAGAAGGGGAAATTCTGTTTGATCACTATATGGCAATGAATCCCGGATATGTTGAGGAGGAGATTACAGGTATTCCAACCTTTGAACCTTCCTTCCATTTGCCGGCAATCTGGATTACAGAGAGCCAGAGGGAGCGTGCGGAGAGCCTTGGCTATACCGTGGTAGATCCACCATCTATCATCGCAACGCATTTGACGGAAGTAATTCGTTCACACATTGCAGAACTTCTTACCAGACAGGATGTGCAAAATCTTGTCAACAACTTAAAAGAGAGCAATCCGGTTTTGGTGGACGAGCTTGTGCCAAAATTGCTTGGACTTGGAGAGGTACAGAAGGTTTTGCAGAATCTGCTTAGTGAAGGAATCTCCATTCGGGATCTTCTTACAATATTTGAGACACTTGCAGATCATGCGTCTGCGACGAGAGACACCGATGTCCTGACAGAGTATGTCAGACAGAGTCTGAAACGTGCAATTTCCAATAAGTACTTCCCGGCAAATGAAACCACAAGTGTGATTACATTGGATCCGAAAGTAGAGCAGGAAATCATGGCATCCGTAAAACAGACGGAGCAGGGCGCATACCTTACTTTGGACCCGGAGAAAACCAAGGCAATTATGTCCTCTGTGGAAACAGAGATTGCCAAACTTGAGAATATGGGTAAGAGCGCAATTGTGATTACATCTCCAATTGTGAGAATGTACTTCAAAAAACTGACAGAAGATTATTTCAAAGATCTGATTGTAGTATCCTATAATGAAGTGGAATCAAATGTGGAATTGCAGTCAGTAGGGATGGTGACAGTATAAATGACAATCAATAAGTATCAGGGAAAGACAAAAGAGGAAGCGATTGAAAAGGCAAAACAGGAACTCGGGGAGAATGCGGTCGTAATGAACGTAAAGGAAATCAAACCGAAAGGGGTTTTGAAAGTATTTAAGAGTTCCGTTTTTGAGGTGACTGCGGCAATTGAGGAGAAAGAGAAATTCACGAATCCCCGTCAGGCACTTGAAACACCGCTTAAAATGCATGATGGAATCAACCTGACAGCAGATGAGAAACTGAACGTATCCGGTTTGCAGCAAAATGGAAGCAGCAAAGAGAACGGGACACAGGAGGGAAAGATGCCGGAATTTGCAGAGAGACCGAGAACGACCGGACTTGCAAGTGAGGGACTTGAGAAGAAATTAGAAGACCTTTCCAATATATTAGAGAAGCAGTTTGCAGCGGAGGACCGCAAGATTGCCAAGCCGCAGCCGGAGGAATTAAAGCCGGAGAAGACGGTGACGAATCCGGAGGGCTTTCAGTTTATGAAGATGCTCTACCGTACAATGCTCGAAAACGATGTCAATGAGAAGTATGTCAACCAGATTATGGAAGAGGCAGAGAAAGTAATTCACAATGGAAGCAGTGTGGATCATATTCTTTCCAACGTTTATCAGAAGATGATTTTAAAATTCGGTCAGCCACACCCGATTTCTCTCACCGGAAAGAAGCCGAATGTCATCTTCTTTATTGGACCGACGGGTGTCGGAAAAACGACAACTATTGCAAAGATTGCATCCAAATATAAGGTAGAGTATGGAAAACGTGTCGCATTTTTAACGGCAGATACCTACCGGATTGCTGCAACAGAACAGCTTCGTGTGTATGCAAACATTTTAGATGCCCCAATGAGCATTATTTATTCTCCGGAGGAATTAAATGATGCGGTTGCAAGAGTTGCGGATTATGATTTAGTGTTTATTGATACGGCAGGATTTTCACACCGCAATGAAGTACAGTGTGATGATATGAAAAAACTGATTCAGGGACTCAACGAGGAATATGGAAAAGAAGTGTTCCTTGTTTTGAGTGCAACAACGAAGTACAGAGATCTTCTGGATATTGTAGATACCTATCATGAGATTGCAGATTACAAGCTAATCTTTACGAAACTGGATGAGACATCTTCCCTTGGAAATCTTTTAAATATCCGCCTCTATTCCGGAGCAGACCTTTCTTATACAGCATATGGTCAGAATGTACCGGATGACATTGAAGAATTTAATACACAAAAGATTGTTAAGCAGCTTCTTGGAGGAAGATGATTCATGGACCAGGCAGAAAACCTAAGAAATGTAATAAAATTGAAAAATCAGGGAGTCCGGTCTGGTGCAAGAGTGATTACGATTACCAGTGGAAAAGGCGGAGTCGGAAAGTCAAATGTTGCGGTAAATCTTGCAGTCTGGCTGCGGAAGATGGGAAAACGTGTTGTGATATTTGATGCAGACTTCGGATTGGCGAATGTTGAGGTTATGTTTGGTGCGATGCCGGAATATAATCTCAGCGATTTGATTTATCATGGCAGAACGATGCGTGAAATCATTTCGGAGGGGCCGATGGAAATTGGCTTTATCTCTGGTGGAGCCGGCATTATGGGAATGAATGACCTGTCAAAAGACCAGATTATGTATCTGGTGAGAAGTCTTGGAGAACTCGATCAGATGGCGGATGTGGTTCTGGTTGATACAGGAGCGGGTATTTCGGATCAGGTGTTAGAATTTGTGATGGCGAGCAGTGAAGTACTGGTTGTCACGACACCGGATCCAAGCTCACTGACAGATGCCTATTCGCTGTTAAAGACATTGTATCGGAGACCGGAATTTGACAGGCAGCACACGAATGTGAAAATTGTTTCAAATCGTGTGATGTCTGAAGAAGAGGGCAGAAATATTTATGAAAAGCTGAATTCAGTGGTGGAACAGTTCCTGCACGGTTCCGTGGAGTATCTGGGAATGATTCCGCAGGACAGGGAGCTTGAGCGGGCGGTAAGGCAGCAGAAAATTGTGTCGATGCACCAACCGAAAAGCAATTCGGCGCGCGCGTTTGAAGTGATGACTTCAAACCTTATAAATGAAGAACAGAAAACGTTTCATTTCAATCATGGGATTGCAAGAATATTTTCAGAATTATTAGGCTACAAAGAATAAGGAGTGGATGAAATGGAAATTTCCAAGCTGATTTGCCCGGGGGATAAGGTAGAACTCCGGATGATCTGGCAGATGCGGGAACAGGAAAAAACAGGAGCTTCCGCAAAAGTATATAAAAGTAAAGTGTTCGATTTCGTTCCGGGAAGTGATGACCTTGAAATTGCAATGCCAATAGAAGAAGGAAAATTAAAACTGCTTCCGTTAAATGTCAGGGTTGAGTTTTTATTTATGACCAAAAACGGAATGTACCGTGCAAACGGAGAAATCGTAGAACGTTATAAAAAAGATAATCTGTATATGCTCCGCATCAGTCTAAAAACAGCGCTTGAGCGGTTCCAGAGAAGAGAGTTCTTCCGTTTGTCTTACAGCCTTGAACTGGAATATTATGAACTGACCGAGGAACAGGCAAAGATGGAATCTGCGGATGCTGTTTTTGTACAGATACGGTCACAGGAAAATGCTTCTGAGCTGGAAAAACAGTGTAAAATGGTGGATATCAGCGGTGGCGGAGTACGCATCAGCACGGAAAAGCCAATGCAGCAGGGACAGTTCATTCTTTTGACAATGCGGCTTACAAATACCAGAATGGATAAGCAGTGCTATCTGATAGGGCAGGTGTTAGAAAGCTTTCTGGTTGAGAAGGGAGAGAGCAGCCGTTACGAGAACCGTATAAAATTTATTATCAAAGACGCAAAAGTTCAGGAAGAAATCATACAATTTATTTTTGAAGAAGATCGCAGGTCACGTACTATTAAACGTTAAAGGGTAGCGAATATGAAAAAAAATATTTTAGTTGTTGATGACTCTGCACTCATGAGAAGGGTCATCTGTGATATAATCAATACAGATGGAACATTTCAGGCAAATGATGTATGCCGGGATGGCCTCGAAGCATATGAAAAACTGAAGACAACAAAGTATGACGGTGTGATTCTTGACGTAAATATGCCAAGAATGGATGGATTGCAGCTGTTGGAAAAATTACAGCAGGACAGAATCAAAGCAACTGTAATTATGGTAAGCACCCAGACCACAAAGGATGCGGACGTTACAATCCGTGCGATGGAGCGCGGAGCGATTGATTTTGTTGAGAAACCAACCAACATTGTAGAAGCAAAAGGTGAGAGTTTCCGCAAGCGTCTGTTAGATGTGCTTTCTGCCGTATTACGGACAGAACGGGAAAATCTGACCATGCAGGGCAAAAGACCGGAAGTTGTTTTAAGACAGCAGAAGCCGGTTACAAAATCAGGAAATCTCATTGTAGCACTTGCCTGTTCGACAGGTGGACCAAAAGCTTTGCAGAGTGTGATACCGAAGCTTCCGAAGAATTTAAATGCGCCGGTGGTATTAGTACAGCATATGCCGGTTGGATTTACAAAATCCATGGCAGAGCGGTTAGATACGACAAGTCCGATTCGGGTAAAGGAAGCGGAAGAAGGCGATGTTCTGCAGAAGGGTACCGTGTATATTGCACCTGGCGGAAAACATATGGAAGTTGTCAAGTGTGCCGGAGGTCATAAGATTTCATTAAACGAAATGCCACCAATCGGAG
>JBNMKM010000050.1:0-13425 GCA_050874345.1 Roseburia sp.
ATCCTTAGTCTTGCTCGTCTGCCAGTTCCGACACTTCCGCTTGTGTGTCACATCTCGTGACGACTTGTTTATAATAGCAAAAAAAAAATAGATTGTCAACAGAAAAATGCAAAAAATTTTAATTTTTTTCTCGTTTTGGATTTTTTTTAATTTAAGAAAAAAAGTGTTGACTTTTACTTCAAAACGAGTTAGAATCTTATTTGTTCGCAGGAGTGGCGGAATTGGCAGACGCGCAGGCTTCAGGTGCCTGTGGTCGCAAGATCGTGTGGGTTCAAGTCCCATCTCCTGCATCGCTTAAATACGATAAATATAGCCGAGAGGTTATGTTTATCGTATTTTTACTTTACGCGAATATGGGGGAAAATGATGATGAAAAAACAGCCTCATTCTATCGAACTGTTAAAGGAAACCGCTATTCTGACAGCGGCAGTCGCCATTATCGCTGCAGCCGTCTATTTCTTTCTGGTTCCAAGCCATGCATCCGTAAGCAGCATTTCAGGACTTGGAATTGTACTTGCCAATTTCGTGCCGCTGCCGTTATCTGCCATCACGATGATTTTAAATGTCGTACTTTTAATCATCGGTTTTTTCACCTGCGGAAAGGAATTTGGCGTCAAAACCGTGTATACAAGCATCGCTCTCCCGTTATTCCTCGGATTGTTTGAACTTCTTTTTCCGAATTATGAATCCATGACCGGCAGCCAGGAATTGGATGTATTATGTTACATTTTAGTCGTGAGCGTCGGCTTAAGCATCCTGTTTAACCGTAACGCCTCCTCCGGCGGACTTGATATCGTGGCAAAAATCATGAACAAATATCTGCACATGGAGCTTGGACGTGCAATGTCTCTCTCCGGTATGTGCGTTGCCCTCTCCGCCGCGCTCGTCTATGATAAAAAAACCGTGGTCTTAAGTATTTTAGGAACCTATTTTAATGGAATCATTCTCGACCACTTTATCTTTGACCATGACATCAAACGCCGTGTCTGCATCATCACGAAAAAAGAAGAAGAACTTCGCTCTTTTATTCTTCATGACTTGCACAGTGGCGCTACCATTTATGAATCAATCGGTGCCTACAATCTGGAAAAACGAAATGAGATTATTACAATCGTAGATAAATCAGAATATCAAAAGCTGATGAACTATATCAACCGTGAAGACCCGGAAGCTTTTGTCACCGTCTATACCGTATCGGATATCCGGTATCAGCCGAAAAACTGACAATGCTTCCATCTGGATAGGAAGGAGTATTTCTATGAAAATTGCATTGATTTCCGACACCCACGGAATTTTCCGTGAAGAGTGGGTGCCTCACATCACCGCCTGTGACTATCTGATTCATGCCGGAGATATCAACACCAAAACCTGCTATGAAAAATTCAAATCGTTAGGGGTTCCGGCTTACTTTGTAAAAGGAAATACGGACATGGGCGAATGGGCGGCGAATCTGCCAGAGTTTTTAAGTGTGCCAATCGGCGGAAAAATCTTTTATATTTCCCACAACCAGTACGACTTCCCGTTTGACCTCACAGACGCGGACTTTCTTGTTTTCGGTCATACCCATGTGTATACATACTATGAACGGTTTGGAAAAGTGTACGTCAATCCAGGAAGTGCCGCACAGCCACGCAGCGATTCCAAAAGCATGGCTGTGCTCGAATTAAACGAGGACGGCTCCTATCATATCACACGTATTTTCCTGTAAAATAACGCTCTTTACTTCTGCGTCTTTCGCATTTTCCTGCTAAAATACAGATAAAATATGACATTGAGGCAGATTCCCACTGCCGTTGAAGTCGGGGCAGCCAGACCAATCTTTGTCAGGCTTGCATCCGGCTGAATACTCATATAGTAAGACATCGGCAGACGTACCAGAAGGGTCTGTGTCAGTCCCTGCGCCATTACCCAGAGTGTCTGGTTGTTTCCGTTGAAATAGCCAATCATGCTGAACAATATGGCGGTCAGAATGGTCTCCGGCGCAAAACCTTTCAGATACGCGAAGCCCTTCTCGATAACCGCTGCATCTGTTGAGAAGAAGCCTGCCAGCACATCTCCCTTGAATAATACCAGTGCAAAGACAGCACATCCAATCCCAAGTCCTACGCAGATGCCGGTAAACATCGCTTTCTTCGCCCGTCCCGTATTCCCTGCGCCTACGTTTTGTGATACGAAAGCTGCCATCGACTGCATCAGGGCACTTGGAACCAACATGGCGAAATTGACAATCTTGCAGGCAACGCCGTATCCGGAGGACGCCTCCAACCCAAGCCGGTTGACGAATGCACAGAGTGCCAGGAAAGAAAGCTGGGTCAAAAACTCCTGCAGTGCTAACGGTAAACCAATTCCAAGGAACTTGCTACACTGTTCATTCAACCGGAAATCTTCTTTTGAAATCGAAAATGGAAGCTTCTTTTTTAAAAGCAGTATAATCGCACACACAACGCTGACCGCCTGTGCAAATACCGTTGCCAACGCTGCACCTGCTGCATCCATGCGGAAGCCTGCTACCAGAACCAGATCCCCGATTACATTGACGATACATGCCACCAGTACAAATAAAAGCGGCGATTTACTGTCTCCCAGACCTCTGAAAATAGCCGCCATCAGGTTATATGCAACGATAAAGAAAATACCTGCCCCGCAGATACGCACATAACTTGCAGTCAGAGTAACCGCCTCTGCCGGTGCCTGCATCAATACCGAAATCGGACGTGCAAAAAACACCATCGCAATAAATAAAACCACTGAAATCATCATAAATACAACTGCCGCACCACCGATGACAGAACCGATAAGTGCCGGTTTCTTTTCTCCCAGGTAGCGTGCAATCAAAACCGTGATTCCCATCGCAAACTGGATAACCACAAATGTAACCAGATTCAACACCTGACTGCCCGTAGAAACGGCAGAAAGTCCCGAGGTCGAGCCAAAACGCCCTACCACCAGCAAATCAACTGCACCGTAAGCCGCCTGCAGAAGAAGTGCTCCCAGAACCGGAAGCATAAAATAGGTCAGTTTCTTTAAAATACTGCCACTCGTAAAATCACTTTTATCACTTTTCAAGAGAATTTCTCCTTTCACACATAATCTGATATAACTGCTCAATTGTCCGAATCATACATTCCGCATCCGTCTCCGGAATTGCTTCCATAAACGGCGCTAACGCATAAAAAAAGCGTTCATTATACTTTTTTGACAGTTTCTCTCCTTCTTCCGTAATGGAAAGATACAGGACCCGTCCATCTTCTTTGGAAGCTGTCTTTTTTAAATATCCTTTTTCCTCCATCTCCTTGACGGTGCGTGTCACACCCGGTCTTGGAAGTGATAATGCCTCACTGATATCTGACACCTTCACCTGTACGCCCTGGGATTCCAGCACCTCAATGATATCCAGATAATGAATATATGCAGGTGTAACCCCGGAAGGCAATGGCGGAAGCATCTCCCGGATTCGCTTTGCCTGATAGCACGCATCCATCATCCGTTTGATTAACTCAATCGTCATATTCTTCGCCTTTCATCCTTCTATTATTTAGTTATCATAAGTAATTATCAAAGGTAATTATATGAATCATCTTTTCATTTGTCAAGAACTTTTATTGTTTCACGGAATGCTTTTCCCATCAAAAAAAGGAAGATGACACATTACTTATAACATGTCATCTTCCCTTTTTCATAATAATAGACGATTCGCAGAGCGTACGTTCTTACGCATTCTTTATATCCGTCACCGTATAACCGGCCTCTGCGACAATTCCTATGATTTCATCATCGCCAACCTCTTTTTTCATCCACAGCTGCATCTCACCCTTTTCGGAATTTACCTTCGCAAGATAGCCCTCCTGCTTATGAAACGTATTTTCAATCCGGATAGCACAGTTCTTGCAGCTCATTCCCTCAATGGAGACAAGTTTCTTTATCGGATAATGGCTCTTGTCCGTATCCTTCGCCTTCTCCCTCTTGATGGAACCGCCACCACCGCAGCAGCCGTCCGAGAGCTTCTTGCGGTAGCTTAACACCGCACCGATACAAATGACAACCAAAATTGCGCATATGATGATAGTTGATAAATTTTCCATAAAAAAATTCCCGCCTTTACCTGCATTTTAGAAGTTAGTTGCACCTAATCTTCTATCTGAGTATAATGCAAATAAAAGCGGAAATCAAGATACAAATCCGTCAATTTTTCCTATTTTTCTACCTGAAAACAGTACTTTGTAACAGACTGATATTTCTCGCCCGGTTTTAAAATCGGCGCCTTGAAATTCTTCTCGTTGATGGCATTCGGAAAATACTGGGTTTCTAAGCAGAAGCCATGACGGTCATTGTAAATGGCCCCATCCTTTCCTGTCTGTTCCCCGATAAAGTTTCCGGCATAAAACTGCAGTCCCACACAGTCTGTATAGACATCCATGCAAATTCCGCTCTTTGCAGCCTTTGCACGCGCTGCGAGCTGTAAGCTGCCGTCTGCCTTGTCTAACACGAAGTTATGGTCATAGCCGCCCGCAAATTTTAACTGGTCAAAATCTGCATTGATTTCTGCACCAATCGGCTTCATTTTACGGAAATCCATCGGTGTTCCTGCCACTTTTACCACATCTCCGGTCGGAATCGACTTGGAATCGGATACTGGTGTATAATAGGAAGCTAAAATTTCAAGCTGCTGATTCTCCATCTTACCGGAATCATGTCCGTCCAGATTGAAATAGGTATGATTTGTAAAGTTTGCAACCGTTGTCTTGTCGGTCACTGCCTCATAGGAAATCACAAGCTCATTTTCATCTGTGAGACGGTAAGTCACCTTTGCAGTCATATTTCCAGGCAAATCCTGTTCCATATCACGGCTTAAATAGGAAAATGTGATAATACTCTCTCCCACTTCCTCAACGGTCCAGATTTTCTTGCTGAAGCCATTTTTTCCGCAGTGAAGATTGTTCTCGCCGTTATCGTTTTTCTCCATCTGGTACTCTTTGCCGTCAAGCGTTACCTTTGCCTGCGCAATCCGGTTACAATTGCGTCCAACCACGGTGCCAAAATAGCAGTTATATTTCTGATAATCGGCCGCAGAATCATAACCTAACACCACATCATACTTCTTTTCGCCCGCCGGAACCTTGACGGAAACAATCGTTGCACCGTAATCAATCACGGAAACTTCCATTCCGTTCTTATTGACCAGCGTATATTTTGTAACCTGCTGTCCTTCATTTGTCTTACCAAAATCTGTTTTGTGCATATTTTTCACCTCTCCTGTCCGCAGACACCTAGTTCTGTCCGTAGTAAGCATTCGCGCCATGCTTGCGGTAAAAATGCTTCTCCTTGATGCAGTCCGGTGCCGGTTTTACCTTTGGATTGATCAATTCTGTATTGCGTGCCATCTTGGCAACTTCCTCGAGAACAACCGCATTGTGCACTGCCTCTGCCGCATCCTTTCCCCAGGTAAATGGTCCATGGTTGCTGCAAAGTACCGCTGGTGTATACATCGGTTTGATTCCCCTTGTCTCAAAGGTCTCGATAATCACAAGTCCGGTATTCTTCTCATATGCCTCGTCAATCTCTTCCGGTGTAAGATTTCTTGCACACGGAATCGGTCCGAAGAAATAATCTGCGTGTGTTGTTCCATAAAGCGGGATATCGCGTCCTGCCTGTGCCCATGCCACAGCTTCCGGGGAATGGGTATGCACAATTCCGCCGATTTCCTCATATTTTTTGTAAAGCTCGATATGGGTCGCAGTATCGGAAGATGGCTTGTATCTGCCTTCGATTTTATTTCCGTTTAAATCCATTACCACCATGTCATCCGGTGTGAGTGCATCATAATCCACTCCGCTTGGCTTGATGACGAAATAGCCGCTCTCACGGTCGATTCCGCTGACATTTCCCCAGGTATAGGTAATGAGTCCACGGCGCGGAAGCTCCATATTCGCTTCATACACCTGTTTTTTTAATGCCTCTAACATTCTCCTGTTTCCTCCCAACTTAAAATGGGACAGTCCGTCTCCATCCGAAAAAGACTGTCCCATCTCAAAAAAAATTATTTCATTTCTTTTTTGATGCGGTTTGCAATTCCCTCTGCATCCAGCTCGTACTTGTGGAGCAGCTCCTTTGCAGGACCGGACTCACCAAATACATCGTTCACACCGATTCTTGTCACCTTTGTCGGGCATTTCTCGGAAAGTGTTTCACAAACGGCTGCACCGAGACCACCAATGATGGAATGCTCTTCTACCGTGAAGATTCTTCCTGTCTTCTTTGCTGCTGCAACAACAAGTTCCTCATCTAACGGTTTGATAGTATGAATGTTAATAACCTGTGCATCGATTCCTGCCTCTGCAAGAAGTTTTGCAGCCTCTAAGGATTCTGACACGCAAAGTCCGGTTGCAATGATGGTACAATCCTTTCCATCACGCAGTTCCACACCTTTTCCAATCTCAAACTTGTAATCGTCTGTATCGTTAATCACCGGAACGGCAAGTCTGCCGAAACGCAGATAAACCGGACCTACATATTCATAAGCAGCTTTTACGGCAGCTCTTGCTTCCACGTCATCGGAAGGGTTGATAACAACCATACCCGGGATAGCACGCATCAGGGCAATATCTTCGTTACACTGGTGGGTGGCACCGTCTTCTCCGACGGAGATTCCGGCATGTGTTGCACCAATTTTTACATTCAGATGCGGATATCCGATAGAATTACGCACCTGCTCGAAGGAACGTCCTGCTGCAAACATTGCAAATGTGCTGACAAACGGAACAAATCCACAGGTGGAAAGTCCTGCTGCCACACCCGTCATATTTGCCTCTGCAATTCCGCAGTCAATGTGGCGCTCCGGGAAAGCCTTGCGGAACATTCCGGTTTTGGTTGCTGCTGCAAGGTCTGCATCCAGTACCAAAAGATTCTCGTGTTCTTTTCCAAGCTCGACTAAAGCGTTGCCGTAGCTCTCTCTTGTTGCAATTTTTACTTCTGACACAGCGCTTCACCCACCTTTCTCAAATCTTCCATTGCGATTGCATACTCTTCATCGTTTGGAGCCTTTCCATGCCAGTCTACACTGTTTTCCATGAAAGAGACATCTTTTCCCTTGAGAGTGTGCGCAATGATTGCGGTAGGCATGCCCTTGGTTGCCTTTGCCTCGTCAAATGCTGCTTTAATCTGGTCGAAATCATTTCCGTCAATATTAATTACATGGAAATTGAAACTCTCAAACTTTTTATCAATCGGGTACGGAGAACATACCTGATCAATCGGTCCGTCAATCTGCAGATTGTTGTTGTCCACAATCACACAGAGATTGTCAAGTTTGCGGAATCCGGCAAACATCGCTGCCTCCCAGATCTGTCCCTCTTCAATCTCACCATCGCCGCAGAGTGCATAGACGCGGTAATCCTTCTTGTTAAGTTTACCTGCCAGTGCCATACCTGCCGCTGCGGATAATCCCTGTCCCAAAGAACCGGAAGACATATCTACACCTGGAATGTGTTTCATATCCGGATGTCCCTGTAAATAGGAACCGGTGTGACGCAGGGTCAGCAGATCCTCTACCGGGAAATAGCCACGATTCGCAAGCGCTGCATATAATCCTGGTGCTGTGTGTCCCTTTGAAAGGACAAAACGGTCTCTGTCCGGATCTTTCGGATTCTTCGGATCGATATTCATCTCTTCAAAGTACAAATATGTAAAAATATCTGCTGCTGAAAGGGAGCCGCCCGGATGTCCAGCTTTGGCACTGTGGACTGCGGACACGATACCCTTGCGAACTTCGACAGCCATCTTCTGAAGTTCTAATTTGTTCATGCGTTCCAAACCTCCATATTCTGTTTTCGTTTTACACATTGTTTACTATACCATTTTTTGCGCACTTTGCAAAGGGCTTTTCTATTCTCCAAACACCGCTTTGTAGTCCTGCTGGAACTTCTCGATTCCGGCATCGGTCAGTGGATGTTTGGTCATCTGCTCGATAACTTTATATGGTACGGTTGCAATGTGTGCACCGGCTAATGCACAATCGGTCACATGAATTGGGTTACGGATGGATGCTGCAATAATTTCAGTCTCAAGACCGTAGTTGTCAAAAATCTGTACAATGTCCTGAATCAGGTCAATACCTGCAGTGCTGATATCATCAAGTCTTCCTAAGAACGGAGAAACATAGGTTGCTCCTGCTCTTGCTGCAAGAAGTGCCTGGTTTGCAGTAAAGATTAAAGTTACGTTTGTCTTGATTCCCTCAGAAGACAGTACTTTTACTGCTTTTAAACCTTCTACGGTCATTGGAATCTTTACAACCATGTTCGGATGAATGGCTGCAATCTCACGTCCCTCTTTAATCATGCCTTCTGCATCGACAGTTGTCGCTTTTACTTCCCCACTGATTGGTCCGTCAACGATTGTGGTAATCTCTTTGATAACCTCGTTAAAATCTCTTCCCTCTTTTGCAATCAGGGATGGATTTGTGGTAACCCCGCAGATAACTCCCATATCATTTGCTTTACGAATGTCCTCAACATTTGCTGTGTCAATAAAAAATTTCATTTCCCTCTTCTCCTTTTCTTTCAAAAAAATATGTGCCTGTATCTTGTTTTGCGGGGTGCGTGCACGGGCACGCACCCTTTACTGCTATCATATCTCACAAGACCTGGAATTTCAATGTTTTCTTTGTAAAAATTTTCCCCTGTCTATCTATAAAACATTTCTCCAAGCATCAGGTCTCGCTTGAAGTCACGAATCTTCGTGTCCTTATCAATGTAAACTGCCTCAATTCCCATAATGGAAGCCCAGTCCCCCATCTGCTCAGCGGTCAGGTCATAGGTAAATGCAGTGTGGTGTGCACCTCCTGCGAGAATCCATGCCTCTGCGCCAGTGTATAAATCAGGCTGCGGTGTCCAGAAGTTCGTTGCAACCGGAAGCTTTGGCATCGGCTTTTCCACCTTCTTGCAATCCACATCGTTGATGATTAAACGGAACCGGTTTCCAAGGTCAATTAAGGATGTTGCAATTCCTTTTCCTTCTTTGGAGGTAAATACCAGCCTTGCCGGGTCCTCCCTGTCACCCATGCTAAGCGGCTGACACTTGATGCTGATTGGGCCGTCTGCAATAGAAGGACAGATTTCAAGCATATGTGCCTCTAAGATTCCCTCTTTGCCTTTTACCAGGTTGTAGGTATAGTCCTCTAACATGGAGGTTCCCTTCGGATTTTTTACGCCCTGTGTCATAATCTTCATCAGACGTACCATAGCGGCAACCTTCCAGTCTCCCTCTGCGCCGAATCCATAACCTTTTTCCATAAGTCTCTGGATGGCAAGTCCCGGAAGCTGTTTTAACGCGCCAAGGTCTCCAAAGTGAGTAACGATTGCCTGATAGTTCTTTTCCTCTAAGAAACGCTCAAATCCAAGCTCAATCTGTGCCTGCACGGCAACGTGGCGTCTGAATTCTGCCGGGTCGCGTCCCTCTAACAAAATATCGTATTTCTCGTAGTATTCATCCACAAGTGCATTGGTGTCGGACTCGGACACGGCTGCAACTGCCTCTGCAATCTCATTTACCGGGTAGGTATCCACTTCCCAGCCAAATTTTAACTGTGCTTCTACCTTATCGCCCTCAGTAACTGCCACATTTCTCATGTTATCGGCAACACGCATCACGCGGATATGACTGCTCTCGATAACGCCGACTGCGGTACGCATCCACTCGCCGACGCGTTTCTGTACATTCTCGTCTGCCCAGTGTCCTACAACGACCTTGCGCTCGATTCCCATACGGGTTACCATATGTCCCCACTCTCTGTCGCCGTGTGCAGACTGGTTTTCGTTCATGAAATCCATATCAATGGTATCGTAAGGAATTTCTTCATTGAACTGTGTATGTAAGTGCATCAACGGTTTTCTTAATTCTTTTAAACCGAGAATCCATGATTTTGCCGGAGAAAAGGTGTGGCACCACACAATCACGCCCGCACACTCCTCATCCACATTTGCCTCGTTAAAGGTCTTGCGAATCAGTTCATTGGTAATCAGAGTCGGTTTCCATACCACTTCATAAGGAAGTAATCCTGACTCATTTAATTTTGCCACAATAATTTTGGAATGTTCCGCCACATTTCTCAAACATTCCTCTCCATAGAGGTCCTGTGAACCCGTACAAAACCAGAATTTATAATTTTTTGCTGCTAACATATCCTTCTCCTTCATCTAATCCTTTTTATCAATTTATAATGGCAGTGCTTCTACGGCTGCCTTCTCTGCTGTGAGCGCTTTTTTGTATTCCCCAATATAGGCGTCAAATCCTGCAACATCTGCCGGATCCGGCTTCATCACGCTGCCGCTCTCCCCTGCAAATACTTTTTTCTGCAAATACTGCTCTAAGGTCTCTCCAGCTTCTTTCTGTACCATATAGGCTGCCAAAAGTGCCATTCCCCAGGGACCGCCTTCTCCGGCTGTCTCCATCACTGCAACCGGTGCGTCCATTGCGGCTGCCAGAATACTCTGTCCGACACCCTTTGTCTTAAACAGTCCGCCATGTCCGTAAATCTGGTCAACCTTTACTTTCTCTTCCTTAAACAGGATATCGCATCCGATTTTCAAGGTAGAAAGAGACGCATACAGGTGGGTGCGCATAAAGTTTGCCAATGAAAAATGTGCATCCGGCTTGCGCACGAATAACGGGCGTCCCTCGTTTAAGCCAATGACCGGCTCGCCGGAAAAGGTGTTAAATGCCACCAGTCCGCCGCAGTCCTTATCGCCTTTTAATGCCTCTCTGTAAAGTGTACCGAACAGTTCGTTCATATCGACCTTCATGCCAAATGTCTCTGCAAATTCTTTGAACAGATTGACCCATGCATTTAAATCGGAGGTACAGTTGTTGCAGTGTACCATTGCAACCGCATCACCGGACGGTGTTGTCACCATATCCAGTTCCTCATGAAGTGCCTTTAAGTCCTCCTCAAGAACAACCATTGCAAATACAGAGGTTCCAGCGGATACATTTCCAGTGCGCACTGCAACGGAATTAGTCGCTGCCATTCCGGTTCCGGCATCTCCCTCCGGTGGACACATCGGGATGCCTGCCTGTAAATTACCAGACACATCTAAAAGCTTTGCGCCCTCCCCGGTCAGGGTTCCGGCTGCATCACCTGCCACTAAAACCTTCGGGAAAATTTCCTCGAGAGTAAAATCAAATCCTTTTTCTTTTAATTTCTCATCAAACTGCGCTGCCATCTTTGCATTGTAGTTTCTGGTCTTCGAGTCAATCGGGAACATTCCGGATGCCTCACCAACACCCAAAACCTTTTCTCCGGACAGCTTCCAGTGAATGTAGCCTGCAAGCGTTGTCTGGAATGCAATGTTCTTTACGTGCTCTTCCCCGTTTAAGATTGCCTGATACAGATGGGCAATGCTCCAGCGCTGTGGAATGTTGAACTGAAACAGTTCTGTCAGTTCTGCTGCTGCCTCGCCTGTAATCGTATTTCTCCAGGTGCGGAACGGAACTAAGAGCTCTCCCTTTTCGTCAAATGCCATATAGCCGTGCATCATTGCAGAAAATCCCATTGCTGCAAGGCTTTTAATTGTCGTATCGTATTTTTCCTTTACATCTTTTAACAGTTCACTGTAGCAGTGCTGCAATCCGCCCCAGATCATATCCAGACTGTAGGTCCAGATGCCGTCCACCAGCTGGTTCTCCCATTCATGGCTTCCGCTGGCAATCGGATGATGTTTTTCATCCACCAGTACTGCTTTAATTCTTGTAGAGCCAAATTCGATTCCTAAAACCGCTTTTCCGCTCTCAATCAACTGTTTTGCGTCGCTCATGTAAAACCCCTTTCCAAATCGGTTTCCGATTCCTGTTTCTATTTCAAGCATACAACTTGTATGCTTGGTAGAACAAGTTGTTTTTTTGTTTATTTTATTATTTTATCTAAAATATTTTATAATTTATTAAACAATATATTATTCAAGTTATCGCGATGCCCCGCTCTACTCGCACAAAAAAGGGCTGTCGCCCGGCAAAAAATTTGCCCATGCGACAGCCCCGCTCTCTTTTTTCTCTATGCCTGTGCCTGCTGTTCAAATTCCTTTGCAACATCCTGCAGCAGTTCTCTGATTTTAAGATGCTGTGGGCATACCTTTTCACATTTGCCACAGCGGATACATTCGCTCGCCTTTCCATTGTGAACCGTATGTACCTGACCATAATAATAGTCGGCATTCCAGTCGTGGAATACGGTCTTTGCATTCATGCAGGCGAACAAATCCGGGATTGAAATATGCTTCGGACAGCCCTCGATGCAGTAACGACAGGCGGTACACGGAATCATATGTTTGGAATGGAACACGTCCGCAACCGCTTTTACCGCTGCCATCTCGGTCTCATCTAACGGTTTAAAATCCTTCATATAGCTTAAGTTATCTTCCATCTGAAGAAGATTGCTCATGCCGGAAAGCACCATTCTCACACCGTCAAAACTTGCCGCAAAACGCACTGCATAGCTTGCTGTACTGCCACCGTTTAAGTCATCTAAAATCTTTTTGGCGTCTTCCGGAAGATTTACCAGGTTTCCGCCTTTTACCGGCTCCATGATAATGACCGGCTTCTGATACTTACGGCATACTTCATAACATTTTCTGCTCTGTACTGCCGGGTCTTCATAATCAAGGTAATTGAACTGAATCTGTACGACCTCAATCTGCGGATATTCCTTTAAAATTTCTTCGAGAACCTCCGCCTTGTCGTGGAACGAAATTCCAAAATGCCGGATTTTTCCTTCCTTTTTTAATTCCAGCGCCGTCTCATACGCATGACATTTCTTAAAATGTGCAAAAATGTCCTTCGACTGTGCGTGCATCAGATAAAAATCAAAGTACGTTACCCCACACGCCTCCAACTGGCTCTCAAAAAATGGGCGGATATCCTCCTGCTTATTAAAATAAGGCATCGTCAGTTTATCCGTCAGAATATATTCTTCTCTTTTATGTCTACTGGTCAGACATTCCTTTAGTGCAAGCTCACTCTTTCCACTTAAATATCCGTGTGCCGTATCAAAATAATTGAAGCCCTGCTCTAAAAATTTATCCACCATCTTTGTTGTTTCCGCGATGTCAACATCTGTTCCGTTTTCCATCATCGGAAGTCTCATACACCCAAATCCGAAATTTTTCTTTACCTCAGCAAAATCCATGCTTTTCTCCCTTCCGAAACCCGCTTTTGTTTCCAGGTACCTGAATACTGTATTTTTTAATTGTACACCTTAAAGTTCAGTTTAAGTCAACATCTTTTTCAGGTTTCAGGGGTAAAATGTAATACTAAATTCTTGATTCACCGACTAAATTCGTGTTTGACGATTTTAGTCTTACACAATTTGTGATATGCTTATTTTGGTTAGTGGATTCCTCCAACAAAAGGGGGACTATTTTATGCCTAAGAAAAAAC
>JBNMKM010000051.1:0-9899 GCA_050874345.1 Roseburia sp.
ACAGTGCATAGAGAAACATCAGTTTTTCACAGGCGGGAAGAATTTCTGCCGGCACTTTTAACACTGCAAAAATCGGAGCCGCACCGAGGGAATAGACGGCAAAAAGGATGAGGGAGACAATACCGGCGCCCACGAGGAGCGTGTGTGTCATCGTATGTAGTTTTTCATAGGCGTGCGCACCGAACAGATTTCCGACAAGAATCGTGGAGGCACTGCTTAGCCCCTGAATCAGGCAGTAACCCACCGTGAGGGCGGAATTTACCGTGGAGAGGACAGAGAGCGCTTCCTCGCTGACAAAACGCGCCACAATGACATTGTCAATGATGCCATATGCCTGGCTTAAAAACTGAATGATAATAATGGGAATCGTAAAACGAATCATACCTTTTAAAATAGAACCTTTTGTTAAATCCATCTGAAAAAATCCTTTCTTTTTTCAATTTGTCATCGTATAATAACATAAACCTATACGTTACGTACAGGTCAAGCATGAATTAATGGGACAAGGAGAATTGCGGGGGCAAAGTGAACTGCCCAAGCAATTTCACATGCCCTTGGAATGGGGGAGGCAGGATGGAAGAGCGCACGTATAATGTCACAGAATTTGCAAAGCTCTGCGGTGTCACTCCGCGCACCATCAAATATTATGAGGAGCTGGGGCTTTTTTGCCCGGAAAAGGTGGAAAGCAACGGTTACCGGGTGTATAATGCAGGACAGATGGATGAGATATCGGCAATCCGGCTGTTTAAGGAGCATGGGCTTTCCTTAAAAGAAATCCGGGAGATTGTCGCCTGCAATGACACGGACGGAATGATTCGCCGGCTGAAGCGTCAGCAGGAGATTCTTGCAGAACGGATTTTGCATCTAAACCGCCAGCAGAGGATTGTGGAAGAGTCCTTATTCCATCTTGAAAGGGCGAAAGAACATGGAACGGAGCCGTTTGTGGAACAATTAGACCAGCGGATTCGGAAAAACTCGCTGTCAGAAGAACCTTCGATTGTCAATTATCTCTCGCTTGGAATCCGAAACGGTGCCATACTGGGCGTTCCCGGTGGGAAGCTGAAGGAAACTTATCAGGTGACGGAGGAAGGGGACATTCATCTGGAAGGAAAATGTGTGACGCTTTATTGTAGTACCGCACCGGATGCGGGCAAGGCGGCGCTTCGGACGCTGATAAGGCGTGCAGAGGAAGAACACCTGGCAGCAAAAGAAATTTACTGTGAGGAAATCATGGAAGGCGCAGGGGACAGGCAGGGACTGTTCCGGTATTTTGTGCTTTAGAAAGGAAATCATATGAACAACTTTGTACAATATGCACCTACAGAAGTGGTGTTTGGAAAAGGAACGGAAATGGAAGCCGGAGCCGAGGTGGCAAAATGGGGCGGAAGCCGCGTGCTGCTCGTATATGGAGGCGGAAGTGCAAAAAAGAGCGGATTAATTTCCCGCGTGGAAAATTCTTTAACCGAGGCCGGCATTTACTGGGAAGAATTTGACGGGGCAAAGCCGAATCCGACGATGGCACATGCCATGCTTGGCGTAGAGCAGGCGCTTCGCATCGGGGCAGATTTTATTCTTGCAGTGGGCGGCGGCAGTACGATTGACACCGCAAAGGCGATTGCGCACGGAACGGCAAACCCGGAGGTATCCCTTGAGGACATCTGGGCGAAAAAGGTTCTGCTTGAAAAATCACTGCCACATGCAGCGATTCTCACAATTCCGGCAGCGGGCAGTGAGATGAGCGACTCTGCGGTACTTACAAATGAAGAAAAACATACAAAGGGCGGAATCAATACCCCGTTTAACCGCTGTAAATTTGCAATTTTAAATCCGGAGCTTGCATTTACGCTTCCGACGTACCAGCTTGCCTGTGGAATCACGGATATCATGATGCACACGTTGGAGCGCTATTTTATCCCGGAAATCACCTGTGACATGACGGATGCGTTGGCGGAAGGGCTGCTTCGCACGGTAATCAAACATGGCAGAATCGTACTGTCAGACAAGGAAAATTATGATTCCATGGCAGAGATTATGTGGTGCGGAAGCCTCTCCCACAACAACCTGACAGAGTGCGGCAGGGGAAAAGATTTTTCTGTACACAAATTTGGACACGCTTTAAGTGCCATGTTTGATGTTGCACACGGCGCAAGCCTTGCGGCAGTCTGGGGGTCTTGGGCAGCATATCTGTATCAGGAGAAGGGTGCCACAGAGCGGTTTGCAAAATATGCCAGAAATGTGTGGGATGTAAAGGAACAGGATGACCTTGCCTGTGCAAAAGAGGGTATCAAGCGGACAGTCGACTTTTTCCGCGAAATCGGTATGCCGGTTTCTCTTACGGAATTAAAAGTGCCACATGACGATGCAGTGTTAAAGGAGCTTGCACAAAAGGCGACACTTGGAGATACCGTAAAGCTGTCCCGTATCCGTCCATTAGACGCGAAAGAAGCAGAAGAAATTTACCGGATGGCGGTTGAAGGGTAACAGGTAGAAAAGATGAGTGAAATTTTATGCTCCACAGGGGCGCTGATTGGACGTCCCAACGGACGTGACTACAGACTGTTAGCGCCGTTATCAGAAAAGTTAAACTGCGATGGCTTTGAATTTATGATGTATGAGACCTGGTACGAACAGGTGGAAGAACTGACCCAATTTCTCTGCAACCTTGGAATCAGATTCCCGGTGATGCACTGCGAGAAGCACATCGGGGAGGCAATCAGCCGGAATGAGAACGGTTCCATGGATGAAGCGATAAAGCACTTTGAACAGAACTGCGGGATTGCGGTGCGCATCGGTGCAAAAAAAATGGTTGTGCATCTGTGGGATGGTCTGACATCCGATGCCCATTTTCAAAATAACATAAAAGCATATAAAACGCTTGCAGAAATAGCTTCAGGTTATGGAATAGACCTTCTGGTGGAAAATGTGGTGTGTAACCAGGAGAACCCGATGAAGCATTGGAAGGAGCTTGCCGCAGAATATCCGGACATCCATTTTATCTATGACACAAAGATGGCGGCATTTCACGGGCAGATGGATTTGATTTATGAAAAGGAGTATCAGTGGCTCTTTGATGAACATCATATCCGGCACTACCATGTGAATGATTATGCGGGCGGCTACATGGAATGGGGAAAATTAAAAACGTTGCCGATTGGTGCAGGAAATGTGGATTTTAACAAGTTTTTTTCCTTCCTGCGAAAACAGCACTATGACGGGACATTTACGGTGGAAGCAACGGCATTCGGGCAGGATGGCACGGTGGATACGGAAATGTTAAACCGTTGCTTTGAGATTATCAGACAGGAAATGGGAAAATAGATAAAAAGAAAGTGTGCAAAACTGCGTTGGCAGTTTTGCACACTTTTTTTGGAATACATTTTTATTCTTCTGCAAGATTTCCGGTGTATAACTGGTAATACTTTCCGTGTTCCGCAATGAGCTGGTCGTGATTTCCGCGCTCGATAATGCGTCCCTGCTCTAATACGATGATGCAGTCGCTGTTTTTGACGGTAGAGAGTCGGTGAGCAATTACAAACGTGGTTCTTCCCGCCATTAACTTATCCATACCGTCCTGAACGATGCGCTCGGTTCTGGTATCGATGGAACTGGTTGCCTCGTCTAGGATTAATACCGGAGGGTCTGCGATAGCGGCTCTTGCGATAGCGAGAAGCTGGCGCTGTCCCTGGCTTAAGTTCGCACCGTCTCCGGTCAGCATGGTGTTGTAGCCATCCGGGAGCTGGTGGATAAAGGTGTCCGCATTTGCAAGTTTTGCAGCGGCAATCACTTCTTCGTCTGTGGCATCGAGTTTTCCGTAGCGGATATTTTCCATAACCGTTGCCGTGAACAGGTGGGTATCCTGCAATACGATGCCGAGAGAGTGGCGTAAGTCATCTTTTTTGATTTTGTTGATATTGATGCCGTCGTAGCGGATTTTACCGTCCTGGATATCGTAGAAACGGTTGATTAAGTTCGTAATCGTGGTTTTTCCGGCTCCAGTACTGCCGACAAATGCAATTTTCTGTCCCGGTGTCGCATAGAGATTGACATTGTGAAGAACGATTTTATCTTCGTTGTAGCCAAAGTCTACATCATCAAATACGACGTCACCGAGCAGCTCCTTATAATCGACGCTGCCGTCTGCCTGATGGGTGTGTTTCCATGCCCACATGCCGGTACGCTCTTTGGTTTCTGTGAGGTTGCCGTTTTCATCGCGTTTGGCATTGACAAGGGTGACATAACCTTCGTCGTCCTCCGGCTTTTCATCGAGCAGATTGAAGATACGCTCGGAACCGGCGAGTGCCATGATGATACTGTTCATCTGCATACTCATCTGGTTGATTGGCTGGCTGAAGTTCTTATTTAAGGTAAGGAAACTTGCAAGCTTTCCGATGGTGAAACCACCCACACCGTTTAAGGCGAGGATACCGCCGACAATAGCGCAGAGCACGTAGCTGATATTTCCAATCTGTGCATTGACCGGCATCATAATGTTTGCAAATTTGTTTGCATTGTCTGCACTGTCAAAGAGCTGGTCGTTTAACTCGTTGAATTTCTCTAAGCTTTCTTCCTCGTGGGTGAAGACCTTGATGACCTTCTGACCGTTCATCATTTCCTCAATGTAGCCGTTTACCGTTGCGATGTCACGCTGCTGCGCCATGAAGTAGCGGGAGCTTAAGCCGCCGAGCTTTTTGGTTGCAAATAAGGTTACACCGACCATGAAAAGCGTTACAATGGTAAGTGGAATATTTAAGAAAATCATGCTTCCAAGTGCACCTACGATAGTAATTGCACTATTGATAAGCTGCGTGATACTCTGGCTGATCATCTGACGCAGGGTATCAATATCGTTGGTGTAGGTAGACATAATGTCTCCGTGCGGGTGCGTGTCAAAATATTTAATCGGGAGTTCCTCCATGTGGGTGAACATCTCGTTTCGCAGGTTCCGCAGGGTTCCCTGTGTGATATTGACCATGATACGGGTCTGAGCATACATGGCAGCAGCACCGAGTGCGTAGAAGATACCAACGCGCATCATGGCATGAAGCAGACCGGAAAAATCCGGATTTGCATTGCCGATTAACGGTGCGATATAGTCATCAATCAACGTACTCATAAACATCGTTCCCTGCAGGTTTGCAAAGACAGAGAAGACGATGCAGAAGAGAACGATGATGCAGTGGATTGCATAGTCCTTAAAGATGTAGCGGAAAAGTCTTGCTAACAGTTTTCCCGGATTTTCAATCTGCGGTTTCGGACCTCCCACGCCGCCACGCGGTCCACGGATTGGTTTTGCGTTCTGGTTTGATTCAGGCATTATGCAGCACCTCCTTCATCAAAATCTCTGCTGCCGCTGGTCTGCGATTCGTAGACATCGCGGTAGATTTCATTTGTGGCAAGCAGCTCTTCGTGTGTGCCAAAACCGTCCACAACACCGTTGTTTAAAACGATAATGCGGTCTGCATTCTGCACGGAAGAGATACGCTGTGCAATGATCAACTTTGTAGTATGTGGAATCTCCTCGGCAAATGCCTTGCGGATTTTGGCATCCGTAGCAGTATCAACCGCGCTGGTGCTGTCGTCAAGGATGAGGATTTTTGGTTTCTTAAGCAGGGCACGCGCAATACACAGACGCTGTTTCTGACCACCGGAAACGTTGGTTCCGCCCTGTTCGATATAAGTATTGTAGCCATCCGGGAAACGCTCGATGAACTCATCTGCGCAGGCAAGGCGGCAGGCATGTTTGCATTCTTCATCCGTCGCATTTTTATCGCCCCAGCGAAGGTTTTCGTAGATGGTTCCGGAGAAGAGGACGTTATTCTGCAATACGACAGACACCTCATTGCGGAGTGTGTCAAGGTCGTAGGAGCGCACATCTTTTCCACCGACATAGACAGAACCGTCGGACACATCGTAAAGACGGCTGATTAAGTTTACAAGCGAAGTCTTCGAGCTTCCGGTTCCTCCGATAATACCGATTGTCTCGCCGGAGTGGATGGAGAGATTGATATCATCCAGAATCGGTGTATCGGAATTTGCGTTATAGCGGAAGGTCACATGATGAAAATCAATGCTTCCGTTTGGAACCTCGTAATCCGGTGCTTCTGGATTTACAATATCACTCTTTTCATTTAACACCTCGCAGATACGCTCTGCACTTGCCATACTCATGGTCATCATGACAAATACCATGGAGAGCATCATGAGGTTCATCATGATATTCATACAATAGGTAAGCATACTCATCAGCTCACCGGTGGTAAGCGTATTTGCAACAATCATTTTTGCACCAAGCCAGCTGATGGCGATGATGCAGGCATATACGGTAAGCATTAAAACCGGGTTGTTTGTTGCGATGACACTTTCTGCCTTTACAAACATTTTGTAGATGTTCTGACTTGCAGTGGTAAATTTCTTCTTTTCATAGTCCTCACGCACATAAGCCTTTACGACACGGATGGCGGAGACGTTTTCCTGTACGGAAGCGTTTAAGTCGTCATACTTTGGAAATACCTGCATGAAGTAGCGGTGTGCCCGCACAGTGATGAATGCAAGGATAGCTCCTAAGACGATAACTGCAATCAGATAAATGCAGGCTAATCTGGCATTGATAAAGAATGCCATAATCATTGCACAGATAATACTAAAAGGTGCCCTAAAACACATACGTAAGAGCATCTGGTATGCCATCTGCATATTGGTGACATCTGTCGTCAGACGTGTCACAAGACCGGCAGTACTGAATTTGTCAATGTTGGAGAAAGAAAATGTCTGGATATTTTCATACATTGCCTTTCTTAAGTTTCTTGCAAAGCCTGTAGAGGCTCTTGCACCGTATTTTCCGCCCATGATGCCGCAGAACAGGGAGAAGCAGGCAGCGACAACCATAAGACCGCCCATCGTATAGATGTGGTTGATATCACCGGCTTCTACGCCATCGTCTACGATGGATGCCATCATAAGGGGAATGATTGTTTCCATGATAACTTCAAGCACCATGAAAATGGGAGTAATCAGGGAATCCTTTTTAAATTCCTTAATCTGAGCTCCGAGTGTTTTTAACATAGAATCACTCCTTTTCCATAAATTCAGGTTCAAGAAAAAAGTTCTTGAAAAAATAATGTTAGTGTGCTAACAATAATGTTATACGATAACATTTTTTTAATGTCAACACATTCTTTTTAAAATATGGAGCAGAAGAACGAATGGAACAGAACGATTCAATCGGCTATCGGATACGGCTGATTCACAACCAGGTGCGCAGGCGCATGGAGGCAAAAAAACAGGCAAATGAGGGAAATCTCACCGGAATGCAGCACTGGACCCTTCATTATCTAAAGGAACATGAGGCGGAGGAGATTTATCAGAGAGATCTTGAGGAAGTCTTTTACGTGTCCCGTGCAACGGCATCGAATATGTTACAGGTCATGGAGCGGGAGGGGCTTATCATCCGTGTGCCGGTCGAGCATGATGCCAGGTTAAAAAAACTGGTTTTGACGGAACGGGCACAACATATGGTAGAGAGAGCGCGTCAGGATGTAGCAGATTTAGAGAAAGAGATGACAAGAGGAATGGATGAAAAAGAGGTGCAGGCACTGACCGCATCGTTAGATAAGATACTGTTAAATCTTGAATAGTCAGTAAATTTCATGCTTTGCGCACTTATTTACAAACACATAATGTTGTTAAAGTACATTGACAAAAACACAAGATATTGTATAATGGCAGTATGCGGTGTCTTGGGGTGCGTCCCGGGGGAAGACACGAAAATATTGTCGGTAAAGTGTTGAGAGGAAGGTTTGGAAAATGAAGATTATCAAAAGAAGCGGTGCGGAGGATGTTTTTGATTTAAAGAAGATTGAAGCAGCCATCCGGAAGGCGAACGACAGTGTCATCGACTATGAAAAGCTCGATGAAGCACGGATTCAGGAAATTCTTCGCAATGTGGAAAAGGCATGTGAGAACATGAAACGTTCTCCAAGTGTAGAGGAAATTCAGGATATGGTGGAGAACCAGATTATGAATCAGCGTGCCTTTAACGTTGCGCGCAACTACATCACCTACCGTTACAAAAGAGCGCTTGTGCGTAAGTCCAACTCTACGGATGAGCAGATTTTAAGCCTTTTAGAGTGCAATAACGAGGAAGTAAAGCAGGAGAACTCTAACAAGAACCCAACGGTCAACAGCGTACAGAGGGACTATATGGCGGGAGAGGTGAGCAAGGATATCACCAGACGTTTCCTTTTGCCGGAAGATATTGTAGAGGCACACGAAAAAGGAATCCTTCATTTCCATGATGCGGACTATTTTGCACAGCATATGCACAACTGCTGTCTGGTTAATCTTGAGGATATGTTACAGAACGGAACCGTTATCAGCGAGACTATGATTGACCGGCCGAAGAGCTTTTCGACTGCCTGCAACATTGCAACACAGGCGATTGCACAGATTGCAAGCTCTCAGTACGGCGGACAGAGCATTTCCCTGTCTCATCTGGCACCGTTTGTGGAGGTCAGCCGTCAGAAGCTGCGCAGACAGGTGCGGGAAGAAATGATTGCAGTCGGCATTGAACCGGAAGACGAGAAGGTCAATGCAATGGCAGAACTCCGCGTGAAAGAGGAAATCAAGCGCGGTGTGCAGATGATTCAGTATCAGGTTATCACATTGATGACGACAAACGGACAGGCTCCATTTATCACAGTGTTTATGTATCTTGATGAAGTGCCGGAGGGACAGCTCAGAGACGACCTCGCAGCAGTGATCGAGGAGATGTTACACCAGAGAATCCTCGGTGTAAAAAACGAAAAGGGCGTTTATATCACACCGGCATTCCCGAAGCTCATTTATGTGCTTGAGGAAGACAATATCCATGAGGGAAGCAGATACTGGTACCTGACAAGACTGGCAGCACAGTGTACGGCAAAACGTATGGTGCCGGATTATATTTCCGAAAAGATTATGAAGAAATTAAAGCAGGGCAACTGTTATACCTGCATGGGATGCCGTTCCTTCTTGACAGTATATAAGGATGAAAATGATAAGTTCAAGTTCTACGGACGGTTCAACCAGGGTGTTGTAACCTTAAATCTTGTGGACGTTGCCTGCTCTTCCGGCGGAGACGAGGAGAAGTTCTGGCAGCTTATGGACGAGCGTCTTGAAATGTGCCACCGCGCACTGATGGCAAGACACAACCGGTTAAAGGGAACTCCTTCCGATGTGGCACCGATTCTCTGGCAGAATGGTGCGCTTGCACGTCTGAAAAAAGGAGAGACTATCGATAAACTTCTGTATGGCGGATATTCGACCATTTCACTGGGATATGCAGGACTTTGTGAATGTACCCGTTATATGAAAGGGGTTTCCCACACAGACCCGGACGGAACAGAGTTTGCGTTAAAGGTAATGCGTTACTTAAACGATGCCTGCCAGAAGTGGCGTGAGGAGAGCAATATCGATTTCAGTCTCTATGGAACACCGCTTGAATCCACTACCTATAAGTTTGCAAAATGCTTACAGAAGCGTTTTGGCGTGATTCCAGGTGTGACTGACAAGAATTACATTACAAACAGCTATCATGTTCATGTGACAGAGCAGATGAATGCGTTTGACAAACTCAAATTCGAGTCACAGTTCCAGGAGCTGTCTCCGGGAGGCGCTATCAGCTATGTCGAAGTGCCGAATATGCAGAACAATATTGATGCCGTTATTTCTGTCATGCAGTATATTTACGATAATATCATGTATGCGGAGTTAAACACCAAGAGTGATTACTGCCAGGAGTGTGGATATTCCGGCGAGATTAAGATTGTGACAGATGACGATGGAAAATTAGTCTGGGAGTGCCCGAACTGTGGAAACAGAGACCAGAATAAGATGAGCGTTGCAAGACGTACCTGTGGTTA
>JBNMKM010000052.1:0-8290 GCA_050874345.1 Roseburia sp.
GTCACTGCAAGGTTAAAGTCCTCAATCAGTTTCTGCTCCGGTGTATAAGAGAACGATACGTGGGATAATTCCACTCTTCCGTCTGCCATCTCAAGCTTCTTCGCATCTGCTGCATCCGGCTCCTCAACCGGCTCTTCAATCAGCTCAAACACTCTCGCCGCGCAGGCAAGTGCATTCTGTAACTCTGTCACAACGCCGGAGATTTCATTAAACGGCTTCGTGTACTGGTTTGCATAACTTAAAAGGCTCGCAAGACCACCGACCGTGATTCCTCCTGCAATCGCAGTGAACGCTCCGACGATTCCAACCGTTGCATACACAAGGCTGTTTACAAAACGGGTCGCCGGGTTGGTAATGCTTGAAAAGAAAATCGCACGCAGGGAACATTTCTGTAATCTGCCGTTAATCTCATCAAATTTCTCTAATGCTTCTTTTTCATGGGAAAATGCCTGTACCACCTTCTGATTTCCAACCATCTCCTCGATAAATGCTGTCTGCTCGCCTCTTGTCTCCGACTGAAGCTTAAACATGGAGAATGTTTTCTTTGCAATAAAGCTTGCCACAAACAGTGAAACCGGCGTAATCACAACAACTGCAATTGTAATTTTCACACTGATTGTCAACATAAAAATCAATGTTCCGAATATCGTAAGGATTCCAGTGAAAAACTGGGTAAATCCCATCAAAAGACCGTCTGCAAACTGGTCCACATCCGCAATCATACGGCTGACCACTTCCCCATAGGAATGGGAATCAATATATTTGAGTGGAAGATGCTCTAATCTTTCAAATGCTTCCTTTCGGATGTCACGGATAACATTGTACGTAATCTTATTGTTGCAGGCATTCATCACCCACTGTGCTGCTGCCGTCACCACGATAATCGCGCCTATCAGCTCCAACACGCCAAGTACTCCTGCAAAATCGACAGCTCCCTTTCCCACGATAAAATCGACCGCTCTACCGGTTAAGATTGGGATATAAAGCGTACCTGCCACAGTTACAGCCGCCAAAACGATGGATAATCCGAGAATTACCCAGTATCTGCGGATATAATGCAATACTTTTCCAAGAGTTGCCTTCTGTTTGTCATTCATTGGTTTTTTCATGCCTGTCCACCTGCTTCCCGCTTAAACTGCGAATAATAAATTTCCTGATATACCTCACAGTTTTGTAATAATTCCTGATGAGTTCCCATCCCGGCAATACGACCGTCATCAAGTACGATAATCTGGTCAGCATACTGAAGGGATGCTGCACGCTGGGAAACGATAAATACGGTCATTTCTCCTTCCATCTCCCGAATTGCCATTCGAAGCTTTGCATCCGTTGCAAAATCAAGTGCTGACGCACTGTCGTCTAAAATCAGAATTTCCGGCTTCTTTACGACAGCTCTTGCAATCGTAAGTCTCTGCCTTTGTCCACCGGAAAGGTTCTTACCGCCCTGCTCGATTTCATAATCCAGTCCGCCTTCCTTGGTATCGACGAATTCCTTCGCCTGTGCAACGGCAAGCGCCCGCTGCATTTCTTCCTCAGTTGCATCCGGATTTCCCCACTGTAAGTTTTCCCGGATGGTTCCCTTAAACAATACTGCCTTCTGTAAAACTGTTCCGACTTTACTGCGAAGGTCTGATAACGTATACTCTCTGACATCTTTTCCATCCACTTTCACGCTTCCGGATGTCACATCATAAAAACGCGGAATCAGGTTGACAACAGAAGATTTTCCGGAACCGGTTCCTCCAATAATTCCGATGGTCTGTCCCTTTTTCACAGAAAAATGAATATCGGTGAGTGCTTCCTCTTTCACTTTTCCGTAGGCAAGTCCCACATGGTCAAATTCAACCGCATAGGCACTGTCTGTAGACCCATTGTTCTGTGCGGACATTGCTTTTTCATCCGTTACCGACGGCTGTAACTCTAAAATCGTCTGGATACGGTTTCCGCAGGCAATTGACTTATTGATATTGATAATCAGGTTTGCAAGCTTTACAAGCTCGACCAGAATCTGTGACATATAGTTGACTAACGCCACAACCTCGCCCTGTGTGATAAATCCATTGTCCACACGGATAGCGCCTGTCCAGATCAATACCAGTGTTGCCATATTTACAATTACAAATGTAACCGGATTCATCAACGCTGAAATTCTGCCTACATAAAGCTGGATTTTTGTCAGCGCATCGTTTCTCTCATTGAACTTATCAATTTCAGTCTCTTCCTTATTAAAAGCACGGATGACCCTGCTTCCGGTCAGGTTTTCTCTTGTAATTCCAAGTACCCCGTCAAGTGCTCCCTGCACTTTCTTAAACAGCGGAATACTGATTAACATGATGCCAAACACCACGATAGATAACAGCGGAATTGCAACGACAAACACCAGTGCCGCCTTCACATCCACCGTAAATGCCATAATCATCGCTCCAAATACGATAAATGGGGAACGCAGCAACAGACGTAAAAACAGGTTGACACCATTTTGTACCTGATTGACATCGCTTGTCATACGGGTCATCAGTGTGGAAGTTCCCACCTCATCCATCTCTGCAAATGACAGGCTTTCAATGTGTTCAAACAGTGCATGGCGCAGTTTTGTGGAAAATCCGACTGCCGCCTTCGCTGCAAAATACTGTGCCGTGATGGAACAGGTCAGTCCGATAACTGCTAGCAGCACCAATACCAGGCACATTTTCATGATATATGCCTTATCTGCATTTCTTACACCGACATCAATAATTGCTGCCATTACAAGCGGCACAATCAGCTCAAAGGACGCCTCTAACAGTTTAAACAGCGGTCCCAAGATACTTTCTTTTTTGTAATCCTTTAAATAAACCAGTAATTTTTTCATTTTCTTACTATCATCCTTTTATTTTTTTCAAAAGCTGCATTCCGACAATCACAACACCGCCAATCGCAAAAAACAGGATGGAGAACTGGTGAAGTCCCATTGCCGCCTGCGGAACTTCAAGTGTTGTCGGTCCCATGATAACCGCATAGATAGAGCCTATCATCAGCCCGATAATCAGGTACACGGTCTGTGCACGGAAGCGCTCGAGTGCCCGTCTGATCAGACGCACCACAGAAAATACGCCGACTAATACACCGCAGCCAAAAATAAATACCATCGGCAGTGTAGAAAAATTCAGATGCAGAATATCTTTTACCGCCGTGATAACCGGAAGATACACGCCCATAATCAAAAGAATCGTCGAACCGGAAATTCCCGGCAGCACCATACAGGAAATCGCAATCATTCCCGTGATAAACACATACAGTGCAAGTCCCGGATGAAACTGTGACAAATTCACGCTGTTTCCGCCGGATACCGGATTAAAGTAAGTAATTGCTGCCACAAGCAGTGCTCCCGGCACGATGAAAAGTGCTGCTGCTTTCTTTTCGGTCAGACACTCCTTTTCCTCTTTTACGACAAGTGGAATTGCAAAAATGATAAATCCGATAAACAGGGAACTAATCGCATAAATATGAGATTCAAACACCCTGCTCAAAAGAAGGATTGCCATTATCATTCCTGTTACCCAGCCAATTCCTAATTTTATCAGGAAAAGAAACGCGCTCTTTTTCTTTTCCATATTCCCCAGAAGAAGGTCATCTATGGAATCGATAAACTTGTCATAGAATCCAAGCAGAAATGCCACCGTTCCACCGGACACTCCCGGCACACTGTCTGCAAGTGCCATGCAAAATCCTCTTACAAATTGAAGTAACCATGTCATACGTTTTCTACCTCATTTTCTTTTTTCTGGATTTTTACCCAGTAATCCCTATTATAGCCTTATTGCCCTCCGTTTGTCTATGTCTTACCCAAAATTTTAAAAAAAGGAAGCACCCGCCGGATGCTTCCCTCTTTCGCTTTCCTATTTATTTCATGTACTTGTCAAGCTGGTGTGATACATCTAACACATCGTTTAACAGAGACTTTGTAGACTCTGCATTTCCCAGGTTCTTGACGCTTAACTCTGATGCCTGTGAAGAGGACGCTGTCACCTCTTCGGTCGTCGCGGAAAGGTGCAGAATGTTTTCTACAATCTGGTTATTTGCCTCTGACAGATTATTTAACATATTGTCAATTTCTCCGATGTCGCCAATCAGCTTATTGACGTTCTCGTTCACCTCTTTAAAACTTTCAGATGCATTCGCAATCATTTCGTCCTGGGCACCTGCTGCAGATACTGATTTCTCCACTGCTGCTGCCGCTGTCTGCGCATTGTCAGAAAGCTGGTCTAAAATACTTGCAATGCTCTCTGTTTCCTGTCTGGTCTTTTCTGCAAGCTGACGGATTTCATCTGCAACAACTGCAAATCCGCGTCCTGCTTCTCCCGCTCTTGCACTTTCAATCGAAGCATTAAGTGCCAAAAGATTGGTCTGGCTTGAAATGGAAAAGATGGTATCTGCAATGCTCTTGACTGCCTTGGTACGCTCCTGAAGCAGATTCATCGCCTCTGCAACCTTCGCATTTGTCTCTGTGATGACAACAGACTGCTGTCTTAACTCATCCATAATCTGTGCACTCTGGGCATTTAATTCACTGGAATGTTTTGCTACCTCCACCATCTTCTGGGAGCGCTCTAATGTTTCTCCAATGGAATCCTGAATACTCTGTGTCATCGTCGTCTGGGTCTGAATATTCTCTGCAGTACTTAACGTGCTGTCTGAAATATCTTTCATCGCTCCGTTTACTACTTCTGTAGAGCTGTTCAAATCATTTACAATGCCCATGGCATTCTCAGTTCCCTTGCGCACCTGGTCTGCCACTGCAATAATATCATCCATCATCTTCTGCTGCGCAGCCTCTTTTGCGGTCAGACTTAAAATGGTATCCTGGTTGAATTTATATCCAACGCGTGTCATGAGATAAACTAATGCCATGAGTACACAAATTGCAGCTGTTGCGCAGATATGATCCATCGCATCTTCGCCCTGATATGCCTGCATAACATTGATTTTTAAAAATGTCATTAAAATATTCATCGCCGCCATCAGAGAACCTGAAATTGCAGCAAATTTTGTGTCAAAGAAAATAATGCCTGCCACAAGTGGAATTGCAGCCATAAAACGAACATAATAATTATCAAATGCAAAGGACATAAAAAATGTCACTACCAAAAGGCCAACAATCGCCATATAACGAATTTTATTGTCCTTCCTGTTTCGTAAAAACATTACCACTGTCACAAGAATTGAGAGTGCAATAATTGTGCTGAGCATCGCCGTATATCCTACGGTACGGATATGTCTGATGCAGGCGGTCACCACTACGACCATTACAAATGCGTAGAATACAAGGAATCCTAATACAAGAAAGCTGTTTGCCTTTTTGAGCTGTTCCTCTCTGTCCGCATACCGATACTTGTTTTCTTCCATATAATTTTGTTTTCCTTTCTCTCTGCCGGCTGATTTCCCCACAAAAAAGGGATGGTATCCTATTTTCATCGACATTATACCATCCCTTTTTCCAAAAATCACTATTTTTTACATATTTTTTACAATCCGCCATGAGACAAGCATCTTTTCCAGTAAATCCTTGTCACTTTTCTCCTGCAAAAGAATGTCAAACAAAACTCCATCCTCCGTCAGCATAAAATAATGAATTTCACTCGTATTTTTCTCGCCCTTTATCTGCTGTGCCGCAGATTCCTCACACAAGAGCTCCACCTTTTGAAATGATTGTCCCTCTTTTGTCTCAAGCACACTCTCTTCTGTTATCTGTGCGCTTTGTCCAATCCAGTTCACCACAATGCTCTGTAAATCCGTTCCATAGGAAAAATCCTCTCCCACCTGAATCTCTGCGACAGGAGCTCCCTGATACAGCACTTCCCAGTTCTGATTTTCCCCCTCCTCGATGGAGACACCGGACGGCAGCTCCATGGAAAAGAACGCATTTTGATAAACTGCTTCCGTCTCACGTTTTCCACATGCTGTAAGAACCATCCCCAGAAAAAGTGCCATACCCATCACAATTACAATCTGTTTTTTCAATCTCATTCTTCTTCCCCTGTTCCATCCTATATTCGTTTCAGTGCACAGTAAATCTAAGGATATTATCACAATCAGATTTTAATAAACTATTTCTATCGTTTGAACAAATTGTAAATTTACACCGGAAACTTACTTCCGTCCCTTTGTCACCATCCCCCGCAGCATCCAAAGTCCGATAATATTCGGAATCGCCATAAAGGAATTGAATAAATCTGCCAGTCCCCACACCAACTCTAACGAAACGACAGCGCCGAGATACACCGAAAACATATAAAGGAAGCGATAGATGCCAAGTGCCCTCTCCCCCCATAAATACCGCACAGCACAATCCCCATAAAAATTCCAGCCAATCATCGTTGCAAAAGAAAAAAGTGTCAGCGAAACCGCAAGCATAACGTCTCCCGCAAATGGCAGCTCGCCGAATGCAGCAAAGCAAAGCTCCTCGCCCGGAATCTGCACATATTTTGCCGGATTTCTCACCATGCAGCTCACAATCGCAATGCCGGTCACCGCACACATCACAACCGTGTCCCAGAACGGTCCTGTCATCGAAATAAGTCCCTGCTTCTCCGGCGAAATATTTCCGGTCGACGCCGCCGTCATCGGGATAGAGCCAAGTCCCGCCTCGTTTGTAAAAAGTCCGCGTGAGATGCCGGTGCGGATTCCGGTCATCACAGCCGTCCCTGCGATGCCACCGCCCACCGACCGGAACGAAAACGCAGACGTTACAATCGTGCGCATCGTTTTCGGCAGAACGCTCCTGTTATGAAACATCAAAAACAGACAGCCGCCTAGATAAAACGCACTCATCACAGGCACCAGCCAGGTACACACACCCGCAATCTTTTTCCCGCCACCGGTAATGACAAGCCCGACCAGAACGCCTGCCACAATTCCAATCAGATGCGGTGATACATTTACTTTTGTCGTAATTGCTGCCGCCATGGAGTGCGACTGCACACTGCTGCCGATTCCAAAAGATGCAAATATGGTAAAAATGGCAAACGCCACCGCGAGTCCCCGCTGTTTTAGCACCTGTCCCAGCACATACATCGGTCCGCCCTGATAGCTCCCGTCCCGGTTACGGATGCGGCATTTCACCGCAAGAAAACACTCTGCATAACAGGTTGCAATCCCAAATACGCCCGTCACCCAGCACCAGAACACCGCTCCCGGTCCTCCAATGGCAATCGCTGTGGAAACCCCGATAATATTTCCGGTTCCGATTGTCGCCGCAAGCGCAGTCGAAAGTGCTTCATAGGGGGACATTCCCGTATCCGTGCGCTCCTTTTTGGAAAAACTGAGCCGGATGCCCTCCGGAATTTTCCGCTGGATAAAATGCAGACGCAACGTAAAATAGATATGTGTTCCGAACAACAGCAAAAGCATCGGAAAACTCCAAAGATACTCCTGAAAAGTTGTCACAAAAAAAAGAAGCTTCTCCATCAAAAAAATGTCCCGATACTGAATGTATTCCATTCAGTATATGGGACATTTTCTGCTCTCATACCTCTACCTTCTACTGCACTGACAGATAGGAATAACCCATCAGGCTCTCATCCACTTCCCTGGCTGCCTCTCTGCCTTCCCGGATTGCCCATACGACAAGGGACTGACCCCTGTGCATATCACCTGCGGTGAATACATTTTTGACAGATGTCGCATATGCACCGTTTGCGGTAGAAACATTTGTTCTCTGGTTTAACTCTACGCCAAAGGCATCTGCCACATACTGCTCTGTTCCAAGGAATCCTGCTGCAATTAATACCAGATCTGCCTCTAACTTCTGCTCTGAACCGGCTACCTCTGCCATCACCATTCTTCCGGTCTTTTCATCCTTCTTGCTCTCAAGCTTCACGGTGATAAGACCGCACAGATTGCCGTTTTTATCCTTTAAAAATTCTTTTACCGTTGTCTGATAGATACGCGGGTCATGACCAAAGACTGCAATTGCCTCTTCCTGACCGTAATCTGTCTTGCAGACCTTCGGCCACTCCGGCCACGGATTGTTCTCCGCACGGGTATCCGGTGCCTTCGGCATCATCTCAAGCTGTACCACGCTTGCACAGCCATGACGGATGGAAGTTCCCACACAGTCATTTCCGGTGTCACCGCCGCCGATGATGACCACCTTCTTTCCTTTTGCAGAAATATAGCGGTTATCCTTTAAGTCAGAATCTAAAAGACTTTTTGTCGTTGCTTTTAAGAAATCCACTGCAAAATAGATTCCCTTTGCATCTCTTCCCGGTGCCTTGATGTCACGCGGATTCTTTGCGCCGCAGGCTAAGAC
>JBNMKM010000053.1:0-7051 GCA_050874345.1 Roseburia sp.
CTCCTGTGGATGTTCGACACGAAAGCCGACTGCAAACGATTTCGGAGACAGTGCAAGATGTTTTTGTTCTAACATCCGAAACGTATCCCGGGCACTGTGACCTGGCGCTAATACCACGCACCCTGCGGTAATCCAGTCTGTATCGTTGACACACACCTCTGTCACCGTATCTTCATCCATCCGGATATCCGTCACGCAGGAAGAAAAACGAAATTCGGTACCCGCCTCCTGCATAAAATGCCGCATATTCTCAATTACCACCGCCAGAATATCCGTTCCGATATGCGGTTTGTTCTCGTAAAGGATTTCCTCCGGCGCTCCGAATTTTACAAATGTCTCAAGGACAAACCGGTTTCTTCCAACCGGGTCTTTTACCAAGGTGTTCAGTTTCCCGTCTGAAAAGGTACCGGCTCCGCCTTCTCCGAACTGAACGTTGGATGCAGTGTCAAGAACACCCGTTCTCCAATATGTTTCTACATCCCGTGTCCGTTCCCTGATTTCACGTCCGCGCTCCAAGACAATCGGGGAAAGTCCCGCCAAAACCAGTTCGTAGGCACAGAAAAGTCCTGCCGGTCCTGCACCGATAATCACAGGACGCAAAGTTTCTTTCTGCTCTGTGGACGACTCCGGGATAACATACCGCTTTGGTGACACTGCGCTGATATTATTATCGTGAATCCGCTTTAAAACAGACTGCTCCCCATCTACTGCCACATCTACCGTATAGCTGTAAATGAGGTCCGGTTTTTTTCTTGCATCAATTGATTTTTTTACAATCTGCCAGTTTAATTTCTGCCCCGGTGAAAGCTTCAATTGTTTTTTTATTTTTGCTTCCAACTCCGCCGTTGTGTGACGGATGGGAAGTTTCAACTGATTGATTCGTATCATGTTCTGCTCCGTTTCGTCTTTGCTGCCGCATGGATTCCCGCCACATAGCCGCTTGACCATGCCCACTGTAAATTATAGCCTCCGCAGGTGCCGTCAATATCTATTACTTCCCCTGCAAAATAAATGCCGGAAACAAGCTTTGATTCCAGCGTTTCGTTGTCAATTTCACGGGTATCTACCCCTCCGGCACATACCTGTCCCTGTTCCATCGGTTTGCTGCCGCAGATATCGACCCGGAGTTCCTTTATCTTTGCGCCAAGCGCCGCAAGCTGCCGGTAGGAAAGCTGCTCTGCCGGAATATCCAAACGGATACCACTTTCTTTTAACAGCACATCATTTAATTTGCGGGGAAAAAGTCCAATCATGGCTTCGGATGCGCTCTTTCCACATCCAAATGACAAAAAACGTTCTTTTAACAGGGAAAACACTTCTTCCGCTGTCAGCTTGGGCAGAAAATCAATTTCCGCAAAAACCGCCTGCTTCTTTGAAAGCGCACGTGTTGCAAACCGGCTGACCTGAAAAACCGGAATTCCGGAAATACCATAGTCGGTAAGCTGTAATTCACCCTGTTCGACTGCCGCACATTCTTTTTCTATGTAAAGACGAAGTTCCATTTCTGTACGAATCCCTGCAAGTGCTTTAAAAAAGGACTGTTTTCCCTGCAACGGCACAAGCGCCGGAACTACATCAATAAAATGATGTCTGAATTTCCGGATATAGGAAAAGGCACTTCCATCGCTTCCGGTCTTTGGTGCAGCGAGAAGTCCGGTTGCAAAGAGAATTGTCTTTGCATAAATTTTCTGTCGTTTCCCCGCATCCTCTGTGGGATGCCCGGTCAGTTCAAATTCCGCTTCCTGGCCTTCCTTTGTCTGCTTTTCAATATTGGTCAGTTCAAAAGAGGTCTGTAAAAAAACGCCCCGGTAAGAAAGCTCCATCCGAAGCACGTCAAGAACCGATGCCGCTTGCTCGCTGGCGGGATAATAATATCCTCTTTTTTCTTTGGGATAAATGCCAAGCTCCGAGAAGAACCGCAGCGTGTCCTCTAATCCGAACTGTTTAAAAACCGGCAACACAAATGCAGGGTTCTCGCCCCTGTAATACGCGATACCCTGCAATGCGTTGGTATAATTACATTTTCCGTTTCCGGTAGAAAGAATCTTTTTCCCCACACGGTCCATATGTTCGATGACAATGGTTTTTGCACCGCTTCTTGCCGCTGTAATTGCTGCCACAAGTCCGGCGGCACCGCCTCCGATAACTGCCACATCATAGGAAATTTTATTTGAATGATTCATAATAAACCTCAAATTCTAACACATCTATCGCTTATTCTAGCACATTGAAAAGTAACATTCAACCGCAAAGCGGAGCAAAGCAAAGCTGGTACCAGCTCTAGTACCAGCTCTGGCATCAGCTCGAACAGTTTTCGAGGAATTCATATAAATCCGTTTCCTCCTCGAAAAACAGTCCCTCTTCAATCCGGTCTAACAGCGATTCCTCGAGATTTGCCGCGTCAATTCCTGTCTCAAAGAAAATGGTTGTACCATCGCTTCCATAGACGGCAAGCTTTCCTTCCAGAATTTTGATAACAAAACGATACGGCTTTTGCACTGCCATGCTTTCCGCAGAATCGATGTGTTCTGTCTGTTCTGCCGCTTCTGTCTCGCTTTGATAACCAAGTTGTTCCGGCACCTCCGGGGTCAGTCCCACCAGAAGAAGCCCATAAAGTGAAATAGCGGCAGATGCTGCCGCAATCCAGATACCTGTCTTTTTTTTCATCGCACTCACACTTCTTTTTTTTCGATAAGTATCTGTTCTTTTTCACTTTTTATACAGAAATCCTGTACATTACCGCAGGAGATGGAATTTTTTTGCCAGACGGACAAGCAGTTCTCCCTTCGGGAAACGCAGTATTTCACGCTCTGTCAGTCCCTTTAACAGTAAGAGCAGCACCGCATAGGTGATGGCTCCAAGCGGAATTGAAACGAGCGAAATAATAGAGCCGCGCAAACGCACGCTCTCCGCCATTCCTGTCGTGCACATCAGCAAAAGTCTTGAGACCAGAAATACGACAACACCCATTCCTGCCGCCGAAATCGCCGGAACCAGAAACGTTTTGTGCAGTTCCTGTCGGTAACCGCTGTATTTTTTTAAGGAATGCAGATTAAAAATACTCATGAAAAGTCCAAAGGAAATATTTGCTCCTACCATCGCATAGATATTTAAGTCCAAAAGGAACATTCCAGCAATAAGAATTACAAGCTGAAGCACTAACGCAAGCGCCGCATTCTTAATCGGCTCCTTCATCCGGTTAATTCCCTGTAAAAGACCGTTTGAAAGTGTTGACAGGGAAAAGAAGATGATGGAAAGTGCGCCAAGCTGTACCATGTGAGCCGCAAGGTCGGAGGAATCCTTAAATAACATCTGAAGAATCGGGGACGCCAGGACACTCATACCAACTGCGCATGGGAATGCAATCACCGAAATGAAACGGGTTGCCGTGTTAATTTGTCCGAGTGCCTCCTTGCGCTTTCCGCTCGCGTATGCTGCGGTCAGTGCCGGAACACACGATGCTGACAGAGAAGACGCAATGGCAACCGGAACGTTGATTAGCGTCGTATATTTTCCAGTGTAAATTCCATTCCAGGAATTGTAATCGCTCGCTGCATATCCCTGAAATTCTGCAATGTGTTTATACACAGACATATCAATAAAATTATTACAGTTGTAAATTGTTGTACTCAGTAAAACCGGAACAATCGTCACAATCAGTGTCTTAAAGATTTCGGAATAACTGTCTACATGTGCATTGCGCTCCCGCTTCATCTGCTTTTTAAATACCTTCAGATAAACCACTAACACGAATGCCGCAAATAAAAGTCCTACAAATGCGCCCACACCGGTTCCAAGCGTTCCGCCCATCGCACCATATGCCGCTGCATACTGTTCTGAATTTCCAAGTACCGCACCAATCTTTAAACCACGGTCAAACAATACGTATGCCGCCCACACGCTCACAATCGCATTTGCAATCTGTTCAAGAATCTGCGAGCAGGCACTCGGCATCATCGTTCCAAGTCCCTGGAAAAAGCCGCGCAATACGCCAAGGATTGCCACAATAAGAAGAACCGGAACAAGCACACGCACCGCAAAGATACTGTACGGCGTATTCATAATCGTATCCGTGATAAATTCCGCGCCAAACAGCAGAATCAATGCCGCAATGGAGCCGGTGACCGTACCAAAAATCAATGCACATTTTAAAATCCGGTATACATTGCGTTTCCTGCCCTGCGCAATATTGGCTGATACCAGCTTTGAAACCGCCAGAGGAAGGCTGACGGAAGAAATAATCAGCAGGTTGTTATAAATTTCAAATGCACAGCTATAGAGATCATTTCCAGCGTCTCCAATTATGTTCGTAAGCGGAATCCGGTAAATCAGACCGATAATACGGCTGATTAAGGATGCCACAGCGAGAATCGTTCCCTGTACTAAAAATCCGGTTCTGCTGTTTGTTGTATTTTTTGCCATAGGTATTCCTCTATCTCACTCTATCTCAAAATATTCATCTCATTTAAAATGGCTTCCTGTTTCCCCTCCATGCAGGCTGCCTCTTCCGGTGTCATGTGGTCATAGCCGAACAGATGCAGCATACTGTGCAGAATTAAAAAAGCAAATTCCCGCTTTTCGCTGTGTCCGTAGCTCTCTGCCTGTTCTTTGACACGGTCCACGGAAATTACGATATCCCCCAGCATAATTTCCCCGGTATCCGGATTAAAATTGTCATCATAGTCCTCTTCCAGATGAGAAAAATCCCCCGCTTTTTCATAGGAAAGCATCGGAAATGACAAGACATCTGTCGGCGCATCAATCTGACGGTACATCCGGTTAATTTCATGGATACCCTCATTGTCCGTAAGGGTCAGATTCACCTCTGCCTCATATGGAAAATCTTCTTTTTCAATTGCAAAAGAAACCACTTCCTCTGCCAATGCTTCATAATCAAACGGAAACGATACTTCCACTTCTTTTTCAATATTAAGGCTCATTTTTATACCAATGCCTCCTCTTTCACAAGATATTCCCGGATTTTCAAAAACATATTCATGCTAATTCCGGATTTGTCATAAAGCCCCGCCGCAGAATATTCATTTAATGTCTGGTAAATCACCATATCCTGATTCCAGTCGCTGTGCAGGGATGTTTTTTTATTTAACACTTCCATTTTTAAAAGAAGCCCGTTTACCATATGTACAATCGCAGATTCCACGGTGGAAGGAAGCTCGTCCTTTCCGTCATACTCGTAAATGATATGCAGCACTTCTTCCGGGAAGCAGTATTTTTGTGCAATCAAAACGCCGCTTTGCGCAATCGGCTCTCCCTCGATAATCCCAATCCGGTAATAAAAGCCAGCAGCTGCGCACAGTTTTTCATCGGCTCCGACACGTCTGGCACATGCTGCCGCAACCTTTGAAACTTTTCTTGCGTGCTCGTATTCCTGTCTTGAAAAGTTCATAAGCTCCACGGCAGCAGGATAAGATTCATCCAGAATATCACTTAAAATTGTAGAAACCTCATTCTCCCGCTCCCGCAGCAAAATCTGATAACAGGTAAAGATAAAAAGAACTGCCACAACTCCTTCGATTCCGCCGTATAAAAAGAGCTTTGGCTTTACCTCCTGATAGGCAAAGTAATAAAAAAGCTCCGGCAGCAGGACAGACACCGCAAACACAATGCCTGCATACCACAATTTGTTTTCCTGCTTCATCATCGCTTCCGCAAGAACACAGCCCGCAAGCGTTAAAATGCAGTATAAAATCAGCTCCTCATTGTTTGCTCCTGCCATCAGGCAAAGAATGGCATTGCCAAAAATTCCCGTGTACATTGCAATCTGCACAGAACCAACTGCCGTCATAACAAACGGCAGAAAAATCACCGGTTTTAAAAATTCCGGACAAATGCTTCCTGCCGTCAGTACTGCAAATGAAAAAAGATAGCCAAACATCAGTTTGTGGTAACTGCACTCCCGGTTTCCCGAAAGACGCCCTAACGCACGCTCATGCTCTAATAAAAACGCAAACAGCGCCAGATAAACAGCATCCAAAATCAGGATACCAAGCATTTCATCGACCATCTTGCCGTTTTCCCAGCCAAGAAACAGACTAAAAGCAACGGTGGCTGCCATGATGAAGCAGAGATTTATAATCCTTCTTGCCACAAAATGTTCCTTCATCCTCTTGGTTTCTCCTGTTTCTTTTTCTTCTGTGTTCTCACCGTGCGGCTCTCATAGTCCTCATATGCCTTGACAATCTTCTGTACGACCGGATGGCGCACAACATCCTGGCTCGTTAACTCACAGATGCCGATTTCTTCGACCTTGCGAAGTACCTTTAACGCAACATCGAGTCCTGATGCCGCTCCTGGTGCCAAATCCTTCTGGGTTGCGTCTCCGGTAATGACTGCCTTGGAGCCAAAACCGATACGGGTCAAAAACATCTTCATCTGTGCCGGTGTCGTGTTCTGCGCCTCATCGAGAATGATAAACGCATTGTCGAGTGTACGTCCACGCATATAGGCAAGCGGTGCAACCTCAATCAGCCCCTTTTCCATATTCTTCTGAAAACTTTCCGCCCCCATAATCTGATACAGAGCATCGTAAAGCGGTCTTAAATACGGGTCGACTTTGCTCTGTAAGTCACCTGGCAGAAAACCGAGCTTTTCTCCCGCTTCAATCGCAGGTCTTGTCAGAATAATCCTGCCAACCTCTTCATTTTTGAATGCCGTAATTGCCATTGCCATCGCAAGATAGGTTTTTCCGGTTCCGGCAGGGCCGATTCCAAATGTAATCATTTTGCTGCGGATTGCATCCACATACGCTTTCTGACCAAGCGTCTTGGGTTTTACCGGTTTTCCGTTAATCGTATGGCAGATGCAGTCCCGGTCAATTTCTACAATTGCCGATTCTTTCTGCTCTTCTAAAAGTGCGAGTGCATAGTTGACATTCTGCTCCGTAATCACATTACCACGTTTTGAAAGCTCCAAAAGCTGTAAAAACACATTGGAAGCGCTCTTGATGCGCCGCTCATCGCCAAGAATTTTCATGCTTTCGCCGCGGACAACCACGGTCACATTTAAGGTGCGTTCAATTTTTTTGATATAA
>JBNMKM010000054.1:0-6478 GCA_050874345.1 Roseburia sp.
ACGTAGAGATGATGGGTCTTATCGGAATGGGTAACAACCCAATGGTAGGTGCAACTGTAGCAGTTGCAGTTTCCGTAGAGGAAGCAGCTAAGGCTGGCAAATTCTAAGAAAAATTTATAAAATAGCTTGAATTCAAGCTTTACAGGTCTTATTGGAACGACAGGGTTCATTCCGATAAGGCCTGTTTTTTTAGATGCAATCTGTTTCTTTGCAGTCTTTCAGAAGAATTATCGCAAAAAATATAATTCAGGAAGAAGAAAAATATTCAATGTGAAAAAAATTGTGATATAATTTGAGAGAAGTTTCACAATGTAACAAAAGAATGAAAAAGGAGTTATGTGATGAAGTTTAAGAAAATCAGTACAAAAATGTTGGTCACAATCGTTCCTGTTATATTGTTGGCAATGGGAATTTTGACGGTTGTGAGTATGAAATCAAGCAGAGAAATCATTAGCGAGCAGATTGCTTCCAGTATGGAGGCTGAGCTGCGGGCGCAGGATGGGGCGATGGGAGAATATCTCGATTCTGTGTCGAATATGGCAACGATGATTGCAGATATGGTAGAAACAGGTTATACGACAACAGATATCGAATCTTATGAAAAGATACTGGCAAATATTATTTCGGATAATGATATTGTAATGGGAAGTGGCATATGGTTTGAGCCATATGTATATGATAGTGCACAACAGTATATGGGACCATATGTATATAAGGATGGAGATAATATCGCAACTACATATGACTATAGTAATGCGGAGTATAATTATTTCGCACAGGAATATTATACGATGAGCGCATCTGCGACAGAGGCGCAGTTTACGAATCCTTATTATGATGCTACTACGGATACAATCATGTCGACTTGCGCATGTCCGATGGTGATAAATGGGAAATATATCGGATGCGTTACCGTTGATATCGAACTTGGAACAATTACCAATCTGATAGACAGCATCAAAGTCGGAGAACAGGGTAAGGCTGTATTAACAACGTCTGAAGGCGTTTATCTGGCAGGGACGGATGCGGATAAAATACAAAATTCCGTAAATATTACAGAAGATGAGAATACTTCCGTAGCAGCAGCGGGCAGCGAAATTTTGAAAAATACAAGTGGTACAACGGTATGCAGCATCAATGGCGATGAGGTCAACCTTTATTATGCTACGTTAGACAAGACGGGCTGGAAATTGATTCTTGAAATGCCGCAGTCTGAGTTAAATGCACCCTTAAACAGACTGGTGCAGATGCTGACAGTAGTTATGGTTATTGCCGTTATTGCAACCTGCGTAGTAGTGTTAATACAGATTAGAACAGTTGCAAAGGGGATTCGCATGGTTCAGCTATTTGCAGGTTCTCTTGCGGCAGGGGATTTTACGATTGATTCCCTGAAGGTAAAATCGAAAGATGAACTTGGTGCAATGGGAACGTCCTTGAACCAGATGTATGAAAGTAATAAGGGTGTCATTCACAACATTAAAGACCATGCAGGAGAAATTGGCGACTCCAGTTATAAACTCAGGGAAGCTGCAACAAAACTGACCGACAGGTTCCATCAAATGCAGGGTTATATGAATGATGTCAATGCGGCAATGCTTTCTACGAGCGCTGCGACGGAAGAGGTGAATGCTTCTACGGAAGAGGTCCTTTCAAATGTCAACCTGCTTGCAGAACGGACCGTAAGTAGTATGCAGATGGCACAGGAAATCAGGAAAAGAGCTTCTGACGTAGGCGAAAACAGCAGAAATTCATATGATTCTGCGACGGAGTTATCAGGGCAGTTTGAAGAACGCTTACGGGTTAGCATTGAAAATGCAAAAGTGGTGGAAAGTATTGGAGAACTGGCAAATGTAATTTCAAATATTGCAGAACAGATTAATCTGTTGTCGTTAAATGCGTCAATTGAAGCAGCTAGAGCAGGAGAAGCAGGAAAAGGATTTGCTGTTGTGGCAAGCGAGATTGGAACATTAGCTGGAAGTACATCTGAAGCAGTCGGACAGATTCAATCCACAATCACGGATGTCAAATCGGCGTTTGACGGGCTTGCCAAGGATGCCCAGGGATTACTGGATTTCGTGCAGGACAGAGTTGCACCAGACTATAGTAAGTTTGTGGAAGTAGCAGAACAGTATGGACGTGATGCCGAGTCCATTGATGAGACCTCGAATCAGATTTCTACAATGTCAGAGGCAATTAAGAAAATTATGCAGGAAGTGACAGAAGCCGTGCAGAATATTGCGGAGGCAACACAACATACAACAGAGTTAAGTACTAACATCATGGATTCCATAGAAGTTGTTTCTGAGAATATAACGGATATTTCCAATATGTCGGATGCACAGGATGTGATTGTAACAGATTTGAATGAAGTGGTAGCAAAATTTACATTGGAATAGTACAATTTTGTACTGAAACAGACAGCGTTCATTAAAAAATGGTGAACGCTGTTTTTAATATATGGGGAGAGTTTCGTAATCCCAAACAGTGGAATCACATGAACATCACCTGCCAAGTGATTCAGAAAATAGACACATCTGCAATTTTGTTGGTTTCCTTTTGAAAATAAATAGTGTATAATATCTAAAGTACTATGTTTTGGAAACGATACCGGAGGCAATTTATGAAAAACATATGGAAAATATTTACACAGGATATGAAAAATCTGGTAACGCACCCGTTTGTACTGATTATTGCAATCGGTCTGTGTGTGATACCATCCCTGTATGCGTGGTTCAACATTTATTCAAACTGGGATCCGTATGCGAACACGGGAAATATTAAGATTGCGGTGACCAATCTGGATGAAGATTATAAAACCGATGATGGAACCATTGAAAACATGGGAAATGAAGTCATCGAGGAATTAAAGCAGAAAGACAGCATCGGCTGGGTGTTCCTTGACAGCCAGGAAGAGGCGTTAGAGGGATTAAACCGCGGAGATTATTATGCAGCTGTTGTGATTGAGAAAAATTTCACAAAGGGAATGTATAATGTTTTCCGGGAAGAGACAGCGGATTCCTCCATTGTGTACTATGAGAATGAAAAGAAAAACGCAATCGGAACAAAGATTACAGATTCTGCAATTTCAAGTTTAAAAACCAGTATCAATGAAAAATTTATTGATGTTGTTGTCAACATGATTTTTGAAAAGACGAACAGCCTTTCCGAAGAACTTGATGACATGGATACCTTTACCTATTTTGAGGAGAAACTGACGGAGCTGAACCAGAATCTGGTTAAGTACAGTTCCATGATTAATACGTTTACAAAAGGAAACGCGGCTCTTTCTGCCGTTATCGCTGAAACGAGCGGAAATATTCCGGGGCTGCAGGACAATTTAAAGGACGGTCAGAGCAATTTTGCAACGGCACAGGAAAACCTGAGCAAAACGCAGACTTCCTTAAACGATTTCAGCAGCAATGTAAATAAGACGATGGATACGATAAATACTGCCATTAATCAGATTTCTACAGATATTACAAATGCAAATCTGGGAGAATCTGCACAGAATACGGCAGACAGCCTGAATCAGACAACCACAGATACGGCAGAACTGATTAAGCAGTTAAACAGCCTGTATGCACAGCTTGCAAAGTCCGTTACGGACAGTGACGACAACGATGAGGCAAAGCAGCAGATGGAGGCAATTCTTCAGACCATCAACGATATTGGAAAGAGTGCATCCGGAATTCAGAGTGAAATCACCGGATTGATTTCTGATGCTTCCTCGAATATTAATACGGAAAACTTACAGAAATATCTTGACAGTTTAAAGAAACTCGCAGAAAATGCCGAAAAAATCTTAAGCGATTTAAACAGCATCTATGAGAATTCCGGCATTGCAGAGCAGTATCCGGAAATCGCACAGTTGATTACTGATATTGGAAATACAATTGGCGAAATCAACAGTTCCTTAGACCAGATTTCCATTGGCACGAATCTGGATACAACACTTGCATCGTTAAAGAATATTGCGGAAAATACCGCAACAATGCTTGGACAGATTAACGAGCTGATGAACCATATGACAGCCCTTGGAGAGGTTGTACAGAACCAGATAGGTTCTGTCCGGACAGAAGTCACTGACCTGCTTCAGACGGTTAATAACGTAAAAACGGCATTAGACGGTATTGATATCAGTAAACTGAAAGTAAATACAACCGTTACCGCAGATGCAGTGAATGCAGCAACAACCAACCTTACGAGAATTCTTGGCAGTTGCAGCGATGCGGTTAAGAATATGCAGAGCATGTATGCAAACACATTAGTTCCACAGATGAACGGACTGATTGACAGCATGGAGAGCATGCTTTTGAATGTGACAGATCTCTTAGATAACTTAAATAATACCATGGGAGATATGACCGTAATCTTTAACGGAATTGAGACGACCGTTTCAAGTACAAACGACAGCCTGGAGCAGATTAAAGTGGTTATTGACCAGATTTCTGAAAAACTGACCAATCTTTTGGACCGGCTCGATGCAGTCGGTGAGGACGAGAAGGTACAGGCGTTCCTGACATTTTTACAGGGTGATCCGGAATCCTATGGCGAATTTTTCTCAGAACCGGTTTCGGTTACGACAGAAGAGGTGTACCCGATTAAGACATACGGCTGTGGAATGACACCATTCTATACGATTCTGGCACTCTGGGTAGGTGGTACGATTCTGGTTGCACTGGTAAAAGTAAAGGCAGAACCGGTCGGACTTACGAATGTGAAATCCTATCAGCTTTATTTTGGAAGATATCTGCTGTTTTTTGTACTTGGACAGTTACAGACGGCAATTGTAGTTTTGGGAGATATTTATCTGTTGCATTGTCAGGTATTATATCCGGGACTGTTCTGGCTGACGGCATCCGTTGCGAGCCTTACCTTTACGCTGTTTATCTATTCCCTGACGATTTCCTTCGGGGATGTGGGAAAAGCGCTTGCGGTTGTTATTATGGTAATCCAGATTGCGGGTTCCGGCGGTTCCTTCCCAATCGAATTGCTGCCGGCGGTATACCGCAATATTTATATTTTCTTCCCGTTCCCATACGCAATCAATGCGATGCGTGAGACCATCGGAGGAATGTATGGAAGCACTTATACAGTAAAAATGTTGGAACTCCTTGTGTTTGTAGTTGTATCACTTATGATAGGTCTTGTGATACGAATTCCATTTGTAAAAGTAAGCCATTTCATGGAAGAGCGAATGGAAGAAACCGAAATGATGTAAAAACAGGCAGGTGGTTAATTTATGGAAAAGAAAGATAAGTATGAAGCAATCTATGAAAAAGTGTTGGATTATGAGCAGCAGCTTCATCTGAAAAATCAGAAGCGAATCAAAATTGGATTAAAATGCCTTTGGATTATTCCGTTGATTTTTTTGTTTTTCCTCTTCTGGACAGACAGCAACAAGGTTGTATTCTTAATTCTCTGGATTGTATCGCTGTTTGTGCTTGCCGCATACCTGATTGTGGTGGAGTATATGGACTTTAATCTCCAGGAACAGTTGCGGGAACTGGTGGATGAGAAAGACCGTGAGGTCGATACGCTGATTGGAAAAGAGTTTGAACAGGTGGAGAACAATCTTGCAACGATGATTCAGAAGATTGATGACACATTAAATTCCAAAGCTGAGACCCAGAGTGAGGAAGAGGGGGCAGGAGAAGGACAAAATGCGTAATATATTTAAAATTTTCTGGTCAGATGCAAAACGGTTAAGCCAGAATGTGGTGGCAGTTGTAATTATTATGGGACTTTCCATTCTGCCGTCACTGTATGCATGGTTTAATATTTTTTCAAACTGGGATCCGTATGGTCCAGATTCCACCTCCAATATGTCCGTTGCGGTCGTGTCGGAGGATAAAGGCGTGACGATAGCCGGGGTTTCTTTGAATGTAGGTGATTCTGTCATCGACGCACTAAAGGAAAATAATACGATTGGCTGGGTGTTTGTGGACACCCAGAAGGACGCAGTTGCCGGTGTTTACAGCGGTGATTATTATGCGGCACTTGTGATTCCGGAAAATTTTACCGAAGGGATGATAAGCTTCCTCGGCGGTGAGATTGAGCATCCGGATATCATTTATTATGAAAACGAGAAGAAAAATGCGATTGCACCCAAAATTACAGGCAAGGCAAAGACAACCGTGCAGGAGGAGGTAAATGCTACCTTTATCAGCACGCTGGCAGAGAGCGTTATGAAAGTCGGCGGTGTGATTGCTGGAAATGATGGTGAGACGGATTTTACAGACACGATTCTTGATAAACTTACGGATTTAAGCCATGACCTTAACAGCTATGTCAATGTTCTGAATTCATTTGTGACAATCATGGATTCGGCACAGAGCCTTCTGGCAACCAGCCAGGCAATGATACCGGGACTTGACAGCATGGTGTCCAACGGGCAGAGTACCGTGCAGAGTATGGAGTCGCTCATCGTTTCCGGAAGTGCGACGGCAGATACGGTATCACAGATGGTGTCCTACAG
>JBNMKM010000055.1:0-5312 GCA_050874345.1 Roseburia sp.
CTTCGTATTCAAGTATGACCATCGAATAATTATTATAGGAAGTGGAACTGATATTTTTAATGTTGGACGTCGTCGCCATTGATGCCTCAATCGGCGCCGTCACATCCGATTCCACCTCCTCCGGGCTTGCCCCCACATCCGTGGTGATGACAAGCGCATACGGAAGATTCATATCCGGAAGCAGGTCTGTGGTCATTCTCGAAAATGAGACTATTCCGAGCACAATCACCAGAATAACGCCCACAATCACTGTATATGGCTTTTTTACGCTGAATTTTGCAATCACTTTTTCGTATTTCCTCCCATGTTCTAAAACGTCCGACTGGTCGGTCGGTGTTCTCAGTCTACACTTTTTCTGGAAAAAAGCAATGCTTTTTTCCTATTTTTCATTTATTTTTAGAAACATTTTACAAATCGTTCCTCCTCTTCAAAAAAATGGTTTCTTTTCAAAAAAGATAGTTGTATAATACGTTGGGACTCGTTATCGGACTCCGGTAACAAAATAATTAATATAGGAGGTTGCAACATGAAAAAGTTTATTGCACTTTTAAGCAGTGTTGCTGCACTGCTCGTTTGCAGTCCTTTGACCGCACTTGCGGCTTCTGCAACGGAATCCGCTACGGAAACCATCCCTGCATGGCTCTGTATTCCGTTTGCTGGACTGCTTTTATGTATCGCTGTTCTCCCTTTGGTAAAAGGAGAGTGGTGGGAGGCACATCAGCCTCACGCCGTTATCTTCTGGTCACTTCTTTTTATCATTCCGTTCACGATTAAATACGGTGTCGGAATGGCAACAGAGACAGTACTGGAATGTATTCTGAACGACTATCTGACATTTATCGTGCTGTTGTTTGGTCTGTTCTGCGTCAGCGGTAATATCACGCTGGAAGGAAATATTGCCGGTTCTCCTAGAACCAACGTTGTACTGTTTGCAATCGGTACTCTGCTTTCAAGCTGTATCGGTACTACCGGTGCAAGTATGCTGCTTGTCCGCCCGATGATTAAGATGAACTCCTGGCGGAAACGTAAAGCACACATTATGATTTTCTTTATTTTCATGATTTCCAACATGGGTGGATGTCTTACCCCGATCGGTGACCCGCCACTTTTAATGGGATTCATGCGTGGTGTACCATTCTTCTGGAGTATGCACCTGTTCCCGATTCTTATCTTTAACATGGTAATTCTGTTGACGATTTACTATTTCCTTGACCGTTACAATTACCGTAAAGATATTGCAGAAGGAATGAAACCGGATATCAGTGTACCGGGAACCGATATTAAATTAGGCGGCGCACACAACATCATCTTCATCGTAATGATTGTTGCTGCTGTTATTTTAAGCGGTACTTTACCGAACCTGCCGATGTTCCAGGATGCAGCCGGAAATGTCCGCGGTATCCACTTTGGCGAAGTAGTCCTTGGCTTCCCGTCCATTATCGAGGTTGCCATCATTCTTCTTGCCGCATTCTTATCCTTTAAGACAACAAAGGCAGAGATTCGTACCAAGAACCACTTTACCTGGGGTGCCATCAAAGAAGTTGCCATTCTTTTCATTGGTATCTTCATTACCATGCAGCCTGCATTAATGTTGTTAAAATCCATGGGACCGGAACTTGGACTTTCCAAACCGGTAGAGATGTTCTGGGCAACCGGTGTTCTTTCAAGTTTCCTGGATAACACCCCGACTTACCTGGTATTCTTAACAACCGCCGGTTCTCTTGGTTTTGCAGAAGGTCTTGCCACAACCCTTGGAACCGTTCCGGCCAAGATGTTGATTGCCATCTCCTGCGGTGCTGTATTTATGGGAGCAAATACATATATCGGTAATGCACCAAACTTTATGGTAAAATCCATTTCCGATGAAAATGGTATCCGTATGCCATCCTTCTTCGGATATATGCTGTGGTCCATCTGCTTCCTCGTTCCTGTATTTTTACTGGACACCGTAGTATTCTTTCTATAATTAAAAGGAGGTAATTTGAAATGGAAATGAACAAAGAATCCCTCATGGCGTTAGCAGAACGTATCTACGATCTTGATGCGGAAGTATATCGCTGCGTTGGTTCCTCCCTCGGAAGAGTATTCGCCGGTGAGAAAGAAGCCTGCGTGGAAGAGCTTGCCGAATTAATGTATACCCGTCCACAGGGACATGAACTTAGAAGCCGTCTGGCGTTAATTGCAAACATGGCTCGTACGATTTCCGTAAAAGCTGACCGCAGCCGCCTGATGACAGAATATAATGAAATTTTAAAACAGGTCGGTGCCATTCCTTCAAGTTTTGGTTCCGTTGATATCCTCGATGAAACACTCGCCGGATTAAATGCATCAAACCTTGCACAGAAGTTTTCTGACAACGACCACCTGATTATCTGCATCAGCCGTACACAGGGAAGTGCCGGAACCGACATCGGTTTTGCACTTGCAGATGCTTTAAAGATTAACTATTATGATGTGGAGATTTTCCACGAAATGCTTGCCCGTTTAGAGGCAAATCAGGACTCTGAAAGCCATTTAAAACAGATTGCAGAGGAAGAGCTTGCAAAGCACGCAGACCGCCTTCCGAAGTCAACCGCTCATATCAGTCAGCGTCTGACCGATTTTGACCGTTACCACGGATTAAACAAACAGGATGCCGCTTTCTTCAACTTAAGCGACCTTATCTGTGATATGGCAACCAAAGAAGACTTCATTGTAATGGGACGCTGCGCTGACCAGATTCTTGCGAACAACCGGATTCCGCACGTCAGCATCTTTATCACAGCTCCGTTTGAGCAGCGTGTACGCCGTATGATGGCATTAAATAAGCTTGATTACAAACACGCCCGCAAGGAACTGTTAAAGCTTGACCGCAAGCATCAGCGTTACTATCACGCCTACACCGGCAAGAGATGGGGACACGCTGCAAACTATGATTTGTGTATCAACAGTGCCGCTTACGGAATCAATGAATCCGTAGAGCTGATTGAGCGTATGCTCAACCGTCTGCCGGAGAAATAAAAATCCATTTTCTATGGGACAGCAAAAAATCCATGGTATCAGATGATACCATGGATTTTTGTTATTCATGCGTCTAACCACACAAATTTCTTATTCTTCTTCGTCATCTTCCTCTGCCGCAATTGCTGCCGCTGCTCCGGAAACAGATGATACTACCGCTGCAACTACAACGATAATCACCAACAGCACAATCAACGCAAGAAAGATTAATAATCCACTCTCTGTCATATTTCTGGTTGTTCCCTCCCTGCTCTGTCATCAAAACTCTGCTCATTACTGTTTTCTATTATAGCATATTTCACTTTTTCTGGCAACTATATGCAATCTTTCGGGTAAAATGAAGCTATTTTTTCCCTTGTTTTTTCTGCATAAGACAGATATACTGAGAGTGAGGTATATTCGTATATATTTATCAAAATGATGGAGGATTGCTTATGAAATTTGGTTATTTCGATGACACCGCTAAGGAATATGTCATCACTTCCCCAAAAACTCCGCTTCCCTGGATTAACTATCTGGGCAGTGAGAACTTCTTCTCTCTGATTTCTAATACCTGCGGGGGGTACAGTTTTTACAAAGACGCAAAACTTCTGCGTCTGACACGTTATCGTTACAATAACGTACCTTATGACAGCAATGGACATTACTACTATATCAAAGAAGGCGATTCCATCTGGAATCCGGGCTGGATGCCGACTAAGACTGAGCTTGACAGCTATGAATGTCATCACGGTATGGGTTACACCACTTTTAAGAGCAGCAAGAACAATCTGGCTGCAGAGCTGACCGCATTCGTGCCAGTTGGTGACAACTGTGAAATCAACAAGCTGACACTTACCAACCAGGGAACTGCTGCAAAAGAATTTTCCGTATTCTCTTATGTAGAGTTTTGTCTGTGGAATGCGATGGATGATATGACAAACTTCCAGCGTAACTTCTCCACCGGTGAAGTGGAAATTCACGGTTCCGCCCTCTACCACAAAACCGAGTACAGAGAGCGCCGCAATCACTATGCAGTTTATGCAGTAAACGCACCAATCGAAGGATTTGATACTGACAGAGATTCCTTCCTCGGCGCTTACGGCGAGAACTCCGCACCGGAAGTCGTTGTAACCGGAACTTCCAAGAATTCTGTTGCAAGCGGCTGGGCTCCGGTTGGTTCCCACCACCTGAAAGTAACACTGGCTCCGGGCGAGTCCAAAACCTTTGTTTTCGTACTTGCTTATATCGAGAATCCGGTTGACCAGAAATGGATTGGACGCGCAGAGGACGGCGTTATCAACCGTGCTCCTGCAGATGCACTTCTCTCCCGCTATGACAGCGCAGAAAAGGCAGATGCCGCACTTGCCGCATTACATACTTACTGGGATGACTTATTAAACCACTTTACCGTTTCTTCCTCCGAGGAGAAGCTTGACCGCATGGTAAATGTATGGCATCAGTATCAGTGTATGGTAACCTTCAACATGAGCCGTTCTGCCTCTTATTTTGAGTCTGGAATTGGTCGTGGAATGGGATTCCGTGATTCCTGCCAGGATTTACTTGGATTTGTACATCTGATTCCGGATCGTGCAAGACAGCGTATTCTTGACATTGCTTCCACCCAGTTTGAAGACGGAAGCGCTTATCATCAGTACCAGCCGCTGACCAAGAAAGGAAACTCCGACATTGGTAGTGGATTTAACGATGATCCGTTATGGCTGATTGCAGGTACTGCTGCTTACATCAAAGAAACCGGTGATTATTCGATTCTGGACGAGCGTACTCCTTATGACAACGATGACTCCAAGGCAACTGATTTTATGGAGCATTTAAGACGTTCCTTCCACTACACCATTGACCATCTTGGTCCACACAAACTGCCGTTAATCGGACGTGCTGACTGGAATGACTGCCTGAACTTAAACTGCTTCTCTACCGAGCCGGGCGAATCCTTCCAGACCTTTGGTCCTTCCGAAGGCCCGAATGCAGAGTCTGTATTTATCGCCGGTATGTTTGTCCGTTACGGAAAAGATTACGTTGAAATCTGCCGCCACCGCGGTATGGAAGACGAGGCTGTTCTTGCTGAGAAAGCTATCGCCGATATGGAGAAGACCGTTCTTGATGCCGGATGGGATGGCGAATGGTTCTTACGTGCTTACGACCATTACAAGAACAAAATCGGTTCCAAGGAATGTGAAGACGGTAAGATTTTCATCGAGCCGCAGGGCTTCTGTGTTATGGCTGAAATCGGTCTCAAAGAAGGCAACTGCTTAAAGGCTATGGAGTCTGTTGAGAAGTATCTCGATACCAAATACGGTATTGTACTGTTA
>JBNMKM010000056.1:0-4952 GCA_050874345.1 Roseburia sp.
GATTGAGCGTGTGTTAAAAGAGATTCCTTATACCAGATTAAATGGAGATCCGGTAAAACGTCTGCCGAACAATGCAAATTTCTGCTTCCGTTTTATCGAGGGTGAGTCCATGCTGATTTTACTTGATCAGAAGGGTATCTGCGGTTCCAGCGGTTCCGCCTGCACATCCGGTTCCTTAGACCCGTCTCATGTGCTGCTTGCCATCGGACTTCCGCACGAAATTGCACATGGTTCCCTGCGTCTGACCCTGTCAGAGAAGACAACCATGGAAGAGATTGATTATACCGTAGACGAGCTGAAAAAGATTATTGAGCGCCTGCGCAGCATGTCACCGCTTTATGAGGATTTTGTTAAGAAACAGAACTAAGTGGACAAGGTGTCAGGTGAGAAAGGAACGATAGAGTATGTATAGCGAAAAAGTAATGGATCATTTTAACCATCCTAGAAATGTAGGAGAAATGGAAAACCCAAGTGGTGTTGGAACGGTCGGAAATGCAAAATGTGGAGATATCATGCGTATGTATCTCGACATTGATGATAACGGAATCATTCAGGAAGCAAAGTTTAAAACTTTCGGCTGTGGTGCTGCAGTGGCTACCAGCAGTATGGCAACAGAGCTTGTAAAGGGAAAAACCGTTCAGGAGGCACTTGAGGTTACCAACAAGGCGGTTATGGAAGCACTTGACGGACTTCCACCGGTAAAAGTACACTGCTCCCTGTTAGCAGAGGAAGCAATTCATGCGGCTTTGTGGGATTACGCAGAAAAAAATAATATCAAGATTGAAGGTCTTGAGCGTCCGGTCAATGATATCAGTGAGAAGGAAGAAGAAGAGGAATATTAATTCCGCTTCCGAAATACCAGATTTCGATTACTGAGGGCTGCTGCACCAGCAAATTTCTTTGCTGGGCGGCAGCTTTTTTTATTTTTTGCAAAACCATGCAACCAAATCCTCTTAGATGACGTCTTATAGAGGGAACGGAAAGCAGGATTTGTCATTCATCATTTACATATGTTATGATGGGAACAGGAAATACGGTAAGGAGAGGGACAGATACATATGGAAGACAGCAAAATTGTGGATTTGTATTGGGAGCGGAACGAGGCGGCAATCAGTCATTCGGCAGAAAAGTACGGAAGGTACTGCCTTAAGATTGCATCGAATATCGTGAGGGACAGAGAAGACTGTGAGGAGTGCGTCAATGATACCTGGCTTAAGGCGTGGAATGCCATGCCGACGGAACGTCCGGAAATCTTATCGGCATTTTTAGGAGCCATCACACGAAACCTGTCGCTTGACTGTTACCGCAGAAAGCACCGCAAAAAGAGGGGGAACGGGGAAACGGAACTGGTTTATGAAGAACTTGAGGAATGTATTGGTCATGGCAGCCCGGAGCACGAGGTGGATGCAAAACTGCTTGGAGAGTGTATCAACCGTTTTCTGGAAGAAACAGAGAAAGAAAACAGAATTATGTTTGTAAGAAGATACTGGTATATGGATTCTATCCAGTCGATTGCGGATAAATGCTGTGTGAGTGAGAGCAAGGTAAAATCCGCACTGTTTCGTACCAGACAGAAACTAAAGACATTTTTGCAGCAGGAGGGGTATGAAGTATGAGACTCGATGATTTGATGGATGCAATTGGAAAAATTGACCTGCGGTTTGTAAAGGAAGCGGAGGATGCGTCCGATTACGGAACCGAAGAAAACAAGAAGACTTCCAACAGGAAACTGTTTAAGTTTGTCAGAAAAAACCGCATTTTAACGGCGGCAGCATGCCTTGCAATTATCCTTGTGGGAGGAAGCTCGGCGTTTCTTCTGACATTCCGCTGCGGTTCTTCGCAAAAGAGTTCTGATATGACGGGAGCAGTAGAAGAGGCAAAAAATGGCGCTTACGAGGAAAATGCGGCAGAGAATAATGCTGCAGATGCCAGTTCGCCAGACAGTGGTGCAGATACAGGTGGCGGGCAGACGGATACGGATGGTGTTGCAGACACCGACGAGGCTCTCACAGAAGAAATCCACATCAATGAAATTGACCAGGTGATTGGGACAGCCATCTGCATGGCAGAGCCGAGTGAAATAAAAGAACTGACAGTAGAGGAAGCGGAAACATACTACGGTGTTCGACTGATGCCGCAGACAATCCCGCAGGGCTTAAGCTATGATGATACGCAGCCAATTCAGGTTGGCTATACCTCGGATGGCACGGTAATGGATGATAACAATACGCTGCGGTTTTTAGACGAGGACAAAACTGCGCGTCTTAAAATTTCGGCACGCACGACAAATTCCGGTACCATTACGGAATTTGCATCCGACAGTCTGGAAAAATCCGTCATTGGAGATATGACGCTTACCATCGGTTACGACGCTTCCGGGGACGGATACTATCTTGCAATTTATGAGAAGGCAGGGACAATCGTGACAGCCGAGGGAACCGGAATCAGTCAGGAAGAAATGCTTACTGTACTGCGCTCACTTTTGGCAGAATAGAAGAATTTCACAACTTGAATTTTATGTCAGAATGTTGTTTTTTTTATGAAGACTAGGTATAATGTACTAAAAAGATGCAACAGCATGAAAGGAAAACAATCATGAAAAAACTACATAGACAAAACCTGATTATGATATGGTGTTCAGTGATTGCACTGACACTTGTCTCTGTGCTTGGGTATGGATTCTCGTTTCTGGCACTGAAAGCGAGCCTGATTTTGATTGTATCCGGAATTATTTCAACGGTTGGGTATTTATCGCCGCTGCCAGATGCAAAGAAGGCACTGGTTTTGGTATTTCCACCTGCGATTGGAACGCTGTTTTATTCCTGGACATTTGGTGGAAATTCGATTCCCTACCTTGCGAATTTTGTGCTTTTAGCGATGACAACATCGTACTTTATTGAGTCTGTCATTATTTATTTTGCAATTCCTTTTACGGCAATTTCGATTATTTTTATGATTTTCAGCCCGGAAACCATTGCCGGAAGTGAATACACAATGGCAGGAGTTATCACAAGAATTTTTCTGTTTGCAGTGACGGCGGTGTTGCTTTATTTTGCGACAAAGCGTGGTGCCGGCGTCGTGAAGAAGACGGAGGAAACCTTACAGCTTGTACAGAAAAATTCCCAGGTTGCAAATTCGATTTCAACCGATTTGAATGAGACAATTCAGAAAAGTATGACATCGGTCCACGCCCTTGCGGATGGAAGCTCAAGTGTGAAATCTGCCGCATCGCAGATGGGACAGGTTGTGGAGGACACGGCAAATGCGACCGTCAGTGTGATGGACAAGATTAATGCGGCAACGTCTGAAATTAACCGGAACCATGCACTTGCAACACAGCTTGATACAGGCTTTCAGAATGTCCAGACAGCGGTTTCCAAGGGAAATGATGCAGTTGTGACAGCAAAAAATTCCATCCTTTCGATGGAAGAAACGGTCAAGACTGCAAGAGAATCTACGGATTCACTGCTGACCGAAATGAGCCGTATTACCTCCATTCTCGAAGAGATTAATTCCATCGCATCGCAGACCAATCTGCTTTCTTTAAATGCGTCTATCGAGGCGGCAAGAGCCGGAGAACACGGAAGAGGATTTGCAGTGGTGGCAGATGAAATCCGGGCACTTTCAGAGGAGAGCACAAAGGCGGCAAATAATATTCAGGAGATTTTAAAGTGGCTGACAGAGACGACCCAGAATGTCTCAAATGAGATTACGGCTGGAACCAATGCGGCGGCAGAGAGTGTCGAGATGGTGGATGGATTGTTAGACTACTTTACCAATATCAACAATGCAACTGATGAGGCGAGCCGCATCGTCGGAGAAGAGTATGAGATTATTGAACATGTGAAGGAACATTTCAACCATATTCAGGAAGAAATTGAAACGCTCGTGGCAACTTCCGAGGAGAACTCTGCAACCATTCAGAATATCACGGATACAATTTCGGCACAGAATGATTCCATTCGGAATATTTCTACGGAGATTGACCAGATTTCCACGTTATCGTCTGATTTGGAGCAACATTTTGGCGAGAATAAGTGAGTAGAGACTATAATGAAATATTATGGATGATACACTTTGACATAACTTTAGGTCATGGTGAATATAAGCCCCCAGAATAATCTTGACACTCAAAAAAGAAAGTATCATAATGTGTGTCAGAGAATTTGAGATGGCGGTCAGAGACGAGATTTAAAAGATGCTGCCACAACGAGAATGGAGGATTCGTTATGGATATCAGATTTGTAAAGAGAGATGTTTTAAAAGAAAAACCGGATCAGAAGGCATTGGGCTTTGGAAAATATATGACAGACTATATGTTTGTTATGGACTGGACAAAGGATGAAGGCTGGAAGGATGCAAGAATTGTTCCGGAAGGACCAATCACGATGGAGCCGTCCTGCGTTACCCTGCACTATGCACAGGAGACCTTTGAAGGTTTAAAGGCATACCGTACCGCAGAGGGAAAAATTCAGTTGTTCCGTCCGGAAATGAACGCAAAGAGAATGATTAATTCCAATGCAAGACTTTGCATGCCGGAGTTCCCGGTAGAGATGTTCGTAGATGCGGTAAAGGCACTTGTAAAAGTAGAAGAGGACTGGGTTCCGTCCGAGCCAAACACTTCTCTTTACATCCGTCCGTTTATGTTTGCAACTGAGGCTGCACTTGGAGTACATATGGCAAGTGCTTACAAATTTATGATTATCTGCTGCCCGGTAGGAAATTATTATGCAGAAGGTCTTAACCCGGTGAAGATTCTCGTAGAGGATGAACTGGTACGTGCAGTAAAAGGTGGAACCGGTTTCACCAAGTGCGGTGGTAACTATGCAGGTTCTATCTTAGGACAGGTTAAGGCAGAGAAGATGGGATATTCCCAGGTATTATGGTTAGACGGTGAGCACCGCAAGTATGTAGAGGAAGTTGGAACCATGAACATCATGTTCAAGATTGCC
>JBNMKM010000057.1:0-4700 GCA_050874345.1 Roseburia sp.
CTATGCTTATATGCATAAAAACAGAATCCGATAAGCTTATTATAGCTCTATTTTTGTTACTCGTAAATTAAAATAAAGTGAATTAAGTCTTATAAAATCAAGTCTTGTTATAAATCAAGAATTTACTTTGAAATTTAACGTTTTGAGCAGCATCAAAAATTTATTACTTTTTTCTATCAGGAGGGTATTTTTATGCTTTATACAGTTGGTGAGATGGCAAAACTTTTGGGAATTCCAAGCTCCACCCTGCGTTACTATGATAAGGAAGGATTACTTCCGTTTGTGGAGCGCTCTTCCGGCGGAATCCGGATGTTTCAGGAAAAAGATTATGAACTTTTACAGATTATTGAATGTTTAAAGAAAGCCGGAATGTCCATCAAGGATATCAGACAGTATATTGAGCTGACGCTCCAGGGAGATGCCACGATTCCGGAGCGTCTGGAGCTTTTTCAAAAACAGCGTGCCCTGCTGCAGGCACAGATGGCTGCATTACAGAACACGCTGCATATTCTGGATTTTAAATGCTGGTATTATGAGACCGCCCGCGATGCCGGAACAGTTTCCGTCCTGCAGAATATGACTTTGGACGAAATCCCGAAAGAATTTCAGGACGTTAAACGGCAGCTTTCCGGTTCCACAGAGCAGACCTCCTAAGGATTAATCTTCCTTCTTCGGCATCATTCCGCAGGAGAATTTCTCCGGGCAATAGCCTAACTCCTTGCATTTTGGCATGAAATAATTGTCTACCACATAGCTCCACTCCTCGGAAACAGCGGATAATGCCTCGCAGATATCATGGTAAAGGTTGCGGTATTCCCAGTTTGCGCGGTTACACATCCGCTGACGGCTCATATCCATGAGGTTCCTGAGGTTTCGCTTGTCAACTATTTTTGTAGACATTCCAAGCGGAAGAAGCAGTGCTGCATCTTCACGCGGAATTTCACACTCTTCGTTTAAGTAGCGGCAGGTCTCGCCGATTTCTTTCATCAGCTTCTCATAGCGCTCGCGTGCAGCTTCATTCTTTGCCACCGATGCCGGCATTGTATAGGAAAAGTCGTTGTAATTGATGTAGCGGGTGCTTGCCTGAAGTCTTGTCGGTGCCCCGCCGATATGCGTATACCACTCTCTTATCACACGGGCGGAATAGCCGTCGATAATCATCTCCACATTGACATATTCTAACACTCTGCCGTGTCCGGATTTCATGCAATCCAAACCACGTTTATAGTTTTTCTCCTGATTGCTCACATCTGCTCCCCAGCATACACCGGCGCGCTGCCCCATCAGAGAGATTGGATTCTTTGTCGTTTCCTCTAAAATTGTAACTGTGCCCATAAATATTTCCTTTCTTATTGCAATTTCAACATTATAACACAGTTCACGCCTCTTGTCACCAATGCTTATGGGGACAGGTTCCGACTTTCGCAGCCGCACGCAGCTCCACATAACAGCCGCACGCACCGCAGGTTCCAGCATTTAACAAATCACACTCCCTGCATCTGTCAAGACGCTTTTCATAGGTTTTTTCGTCCACCTGATCTTCTGGTCTGATGGCATCCTTATATTTTTGAATCATTTTCTGGTCTGCCTCCGCCATTTCCCGCAAAAGGCATTTTTTACAAATCTGAGCCATATTCCTCTCCCGCAATTTATTATAGAGCAGGGAACGGGAGCTGACAAGCAGCCCCCGTTCCCCTGGGTATATTCATTTTATAGAGGTTGACACATTTATTCTGCCCTGGAGACACGAAGCTCCACAACGCTGTTTACCGGAAGGGTCACTGCGATTGTCTCCGATGTTTCCTTGTAGTCGGAAAATGCCTGCTCCACCACCGTCTCCGGCGCCTCAAAGGTATTGTGGTCGCGCATATTCTTTCCGGTTACGATATTGGCTTCCGTGATACGGTAGCCCCTTCCTGCAAACTGTATCTCCACCGTCTCTGCAGCTTCCACAGACAGATTATTTAAGGTAATCGTGATGATACCCTCTTTGTCCATGGAGACCGATTCTGTCACATTCGGCACCTTCCACTCACCGATTCCGATTTCGCTTGTGCCTGTGAGCGTACTCTCTAGCAAATCGGCATCCTGATGATGGCGGTACATATGCATGACATGATAGGTCGGCGTCTTAATCATCTTATCACCTTCCGTCAAAAGAACTGCCTGTAATACATTGACCATCTGCGCTAAGGCTGCCATTTTCACGCGGTCGGCGTGCTTGTTGAAGATATTTAATGTAATTCCGGCAACCAGTGCGTCTCTTACGGTGTTCTGCTGATATAAAAATCCAGGGTTTGTACCCGGTTCACAAGTATACCAGGTTCCCCACTCATCTACAACCATGCCCACTTTTTTATCCGGGTCATACTCATCCATGATATGTCCGTGGCGCGTAATTAACGTATCCATATACAGCGCTTTATTTAACGTCTTATACCAGACTTCCTCGTCAAAATCCGTCGCGCTTCCCTTTATCTCCCAGCCTTCCGGATGCACATAATAATGCAGGGAAAGTCCGTCCATAAATCCGTGTGCAAATTCTGCATGGTCATAGGTGGTGGAAAGCACTCCCTTTGTCCAGTGGTAATCGTCCACGTTTGCACCACAGCAGATTTTTTTGACTGGCTTTTGGGGATTGTAATTACGTACGTAGGTCTGATATCTGCGGTACTCATTTCCATAATATTCCGGTGTCATGTTTCCGCCGCAGCCCCAGTTTTCATTGCCAACACCAAAATAATCGACCGTCCAAGGCTCCTCGTGTCCGTTTTTCGCACGTAAATCCGCCATTGGAGATACGCCGTTAAAAGTCATATATTCGACCCACTCGGACATTTCCTGTACGGTTCCGCTTCCGAGATTTCCATTTACATAAGTCTTGCAGCCAAGCTGACGGCAAAGTTCCATGTATTCGTGGGTTCCAAAGCTGTTGTCCTCCACCACACCGCCCCAGTGGGTGTTAATCATTTTCTTTCTGCCTTCCTTGGGACCGATTCCATCCTTCCAGTGGTATTCGTCCGCAAAGCAGCCGCCCGGCCAGCGCAGTACCGGAACTTTCAGTTCCTTTAATGCATCCACAACATCGGTACGCATCCCGTTGACATTCGGGATTTCGGAATTTTCTCCCACATAAATTCCCTCGTAGATACATCTTCCGAGATGCTCAGAAAAATGTCCGTAAATTTCCGGCTCGATATGTGCCTGCTTTTTCTCTTCATTTATGATTAATTTTGCCATACAATGCCCCTTTTCTAATTATCATAGGAAAATACCGGTCTTCCCTCTTCATTCCAGCCAAACTTCATCAGCATGGCATGGCGGTTCGGGTTATATAACGGGTCTCCCTCAATCACGGATTCCTTTCTTGCATGGTAAACCATGATATCGTTTCCATTCTCATCCTTCGTAAAAGAGTTGTGTCCCGGTCCGTAAATCTCCTTGTCCGGGAAGCTCTTTAAGACCGGATAGCGCTCCTTGCTCCAGGAACGTGGGTCTAATAAATCGCTTTCCTCGTCTGCGGTCAACATTCCCACGCAGTAGGCAGTTCCAGTTTCACTTGCCGAATAGGTCAAAAACAGTCTGCCATCGTGATGGATAACGGACGGTCCCTCATTTACCCAGAAGCCAACGCGCTCCCAGTCGTAATCCGGCGTGGTCAATAACTCCTGGACTGTTTTTAAGGTATAGCCGTTCTCCATCTTTGCGATGTAAAGATTGGAAATCTGTTTTCCGACACCAACCTTTTCTGCCCATACATAATACCATTCGCCCTTATTTTCAAAGACAGTTGCATCCAGCGAAAATGCTTCAAATGAAAATTCATCCCCCGGCGCGCGTCTCATTTTTCCTTTCTCAATCCAGGGATCCTCATATGGGTCCTGTCCCTGACATTCGAGCACATACGGGCGGATTTTCCAGATATCCTCCTCTTCTCCGCCTGCAAAATAAACATACCACTTTCCAAACAGATAATGAAGCTCCGGTGCCCAGATATGCTTGCTCATCGGACCGCTTTTGTGCTTTGTCCAGATAACCTTTTCCTCGGCATTCGCAAGACCTGCAAGTGTCTTTGCCCTTCTTAAAATAATTGCATCATATGCCGGCACTGATGCGGTAAAATAATACCAGCCATCCGTGTGCAGATATACGTAAGGATCCGCTCTCTGTAAAATCCATGGTTCATTATATTCAAGTGTCTGCGGCATAATTCGTCCTCCCCGTTGTTATCGTTCTACTTTCGATTCTTTTTCAAATTGATAAAGCCCGATGGAATTTTCAAAGCCTTAGGAAAACAGACTCTCTCTTTAGCCCGCTTTCCTAAATCTCTGAATCTTTTCTTTCCTTCCTGGGTAAAAATCGGGGCCGCCAGATTCGGCAGCCCCATGTAAAAAGCTCAAATCCTACTGAACATCCAGGCAACAGTTGTCAACGGTAAGGCAGAAATATAAATCTCCGTCTACTGCAATGTTGCCATATTTCTGCTGATAGGTTGCACCGGAAGCAGTTGTTACATCTGCAACTACATCTGCGGTTGTTCCGTTATTTGTAACGGTTACAACAACGGTTGCGCCCTGCAAATCATCTGCAAATGTATCCCAGTTCCAGTTGCTCTCAAGTACCCAGCCAAGTTCATCTGCGTTAGCAGCGGTGTTTAATTCACCCTTCCAGCCATAGTTGTCGGAACGAACAACTGCGTA
>JBNMKM010000058.1:0-3439 GCA_050874345.1 Roseburia sp.
GGATTACAATAACTTTCCCATGCGTCCTTTAGGATGGAAAACGCCCAATCAAGTACTAAAGGATTACCTGGCATCTGTGTAACACATGTTTGACAAACCTACATATTTGTGCTATAGGAATTTCCCCGCTATTCGCACAACTCAAAAAGAGCTGCTTTGCGCAGCTCTTTTCTACAATCATAATGCTATTCACAGAATTAGTTGTTGATGAACTTATCCTCTTCGTTGTTCCAGCTGTAAAGCTTACGGATTTCCTCGCCAACCTTCTCAGATGGATGCTCGGAAGCAAGCTTTCTCATAGCCTTGAAGTGAACCTGTTTTCCTGCCGGAGACATATCCAGTAAGAACTCTTTTGCGAAGGACCCATCCTGAATATCAGAAAGAATCTTCTTCATGGTCTTCTTGGTCTCTTCTGTGATAAGCTTCGGTCCAGTAATGTAATCACCGTACTCAGCGGTATTGGAAATAGAATATCTCATTCCAGCGAATCCTGACTGGTAGATTAAGTCTACAATCAGCTTCATCTCATGGATACACTCGAAGTATGCGTTTCTCGGGTCATAACCAGCTTCTACCAATGTCTCGAAACCAGCCTGCATCAATGCGCAAACACCACCGCAAAGAACTGCCTGCTCACCAAAAAGGTCTGTCTCTGTCTCGGTACGGAAGGTTGTCTCAAGAACACCAGCTCTTGCTCCACCGATACCAAGTGCATATGCAAGGGCGATATCCTGTGCCTTTCCTGTTGCATCCTGCTCAACAGCAATCAGACAAGGAACACCTTTTCCAGCCTGGTACTCAGAACGAACGGTATGTCCTGGTCCCTTCGGAGCAATCATGGTAACATCGACATCCTTCGGAGGTACGATACATCCGAAATGGATATTGAAACCATGTGCAAACATTAACATATTACCAGCCTCAAGGTTCGGCTCGATATCTTTCTTGTAAAGGTCAGCCTGTTTCTCATCGTTGATTAAGATCATGATGATGTCGGCTTTCTTTGCTGCTTCTGCTGCGGTATATACTTCAAATCCCTGCTTTACTGCCTTATCCCAGGATTTGCTTCCCTCATAAAGGCCAACGATTACGTTGCATCCGGAATCTTTTAAGTTCAGGGCATGTGCGTGACCCTGGCTTCCGTAGCCGATGATTGCGATTGTTTTTCCGTCTAAAAGTGAAAGGTTACAGTCTTCCTGATAAAAAATTTTTGCTGCCATATTTTTATTCCTCCAAAATTTGAATTGTTCTTCAACATCGCTGATTATAATTCCAGCATATGTCCGGCTTCGTCAAACATCTTGACATCCGCGATTCCGCGGGACAATCCGGTAATTCCTGTCCGTGCCAGTTCCAGGATTTCGTAGCCGGATAACAAATCTAAAAATGCATCTAATTTATCCTGCTGTCCGGTTAATTCAATCACCATCGAATCCTTGGTAACATCCACGACCTTGCCGTGGAAAATCTCTGTCACATTCAGAATCGGCTGACGTTCCGTATCTTTCGCGCGAATCTTAACTAAAATCAACTCTCTCGTAACAGACGAACCTGGTTCCAACTTCTTAATATGTACCACATCTTCCAGCTTCGCAAGCTGTTTCTCAATCTGTTCTAATATCTGCTCATCCCCGCTCGCCACAATGGTTATACGCTCATAACGCGGGTCAGCTGTCACGCCGGAAGAAAAACTGTCGATGTTATATCCTCTACGGCTGAACAGACCGGAAATATGACTGGTAACACCAGGGTTATTCTCTACTAAGAGTGACAACACCTGTCTCCTCATATGAAACCTTCCTTAAAAAAACTTGCAATACACACACATCACACTAATGCTATAATAGCATATCGATTTATTTTGTCAATAACTTCTTTTTCCACATTTTGGATTACAGCAATTGTTCTGTAATCACCCAGATAACCGCCGCCACAAATAGCCATACACCTCTTGTGCGCGTCTTTTTCACCGCTTCTTCGTCTTCTCTTGACTCTCTGCGTGTGGCAGCCTTTGGGACTGCCACCATAAAAAATCCCGTCAAAAGCAGTACGCTCTGCAATAATTTCATCCAAACCTCCCGTTTACCGATTACATCATCAGTCCGCTCTTCTCTTTGCTCTCTTCAATCTTCTTATTGAGCCTGCGGAACGGAATGGCAATCACAAGACCGATAAACAGCGACACTGGTATGTATAAGGACAGCTTTCCAAGGTATTTCCAGTAATCTGCCCCATAGATTCCGCCGATGGTCTCGCGCATCGCGTTCATACCATACTGGAACGGCAGGAACTTGTAAATCATCTGGTAAACCTGCGGCAGCGTCTCAATCGGGAAGGTTCCTCCGGCTCCTGCTACCTGAATAACCATGACAACGACCGCCAATGCCTCGCCGACATTTCCCATTGCAACCGTAAGGGAATAGATAAACAATGTAAATACAAGGCTTGCCACAGCAGATGCCAGCCAGAACAGGAATGGATTATGGCACTGAATCCGGATGTAATAAAGGTTTCCAAGCACCGTAATCAAAGTCTGTGTCTGTCCTACCAGGAAGAAAATGATATATCTTCCAAAATACGCCTGATAAGGCTTAATCTCATCAATTTCCGGAATCGGATGTACCTTTACATGTACGATTGCCACAAGAATCAGTGCGCCTACCCATAATGCAAGAATACTGTAAAATGGTGCCATTGCAGAGCCGTAATTTTCAATCGCATAAACCTCAACCGTTTCAAGGCTTACCGGGGAAGAAATAAAGGTTCCAAGATAATCCGGATCGGACTGCAAAATTTCTACAATCTTCTGATACTGCTCACTCTGGCTCAGTTCAATGATATCCGTCATGACATCCGAAAGACCGCCAAGGAGATTTTGTGCCATGCTTAAAGATTCCATCAGGCTTGCATTGCCTTCCTGAAGTGTCACCTGATAGTCTTCAAGTACTTTCTGAACATCGCCGAAATCCGCATCAATTCCATTTAAAATAGATGCTGTTGCAATCATGGAATTCTGCATGGAATTCATCGTCGCATCCAGATTCGGACGCACTTCATAGACAAATGAATCCTCGAGTTGTTCCAACGCTGTCTTACAGTTTTCTATCTGTGTCGTAATATTACCAGAAAGTGTCTCTATCGTCTCCTTTGAGGCATTGGCATTCTCAGATAATGTAGACAAATCAGAACTGATGGTATCAAACTGCTCATAAATTGCATCAATTTTCTTTGCGGTTGCCGCATCTGCATCTTTCTCCCAGCTTGACACCGCATTTTCAAATATTTTCTTCATATACGGCATTGCAGTGAGTGCAGAATCTATGTAACTTCTGTCTGAGATTCCTGAATCCTGCACAATCTGCAGAGTCGTTTTCATCGCTGCGGAAACATTATCCAGGCTATCCTCCACCAAGTCAAAACTGTAGGACACCATCTGTGA